>JBGAWM010000071.1:0-14188 GCA_044227615.1 Ignavibacteriaceae bacterium | reverse complement strand
GAAAATAAACTATTAAAAATAATTTGTGCTGTTATTAATTCTAGAACTGCTTATACTGAAAACTATAAATCTATAAACCCAGAATTATTAAAAACAGCTTGACTAAGTCATAATATTCAGGGTGACATTCGGGATTGAGTATTTTATTGTTGTGTTGGGATTAAAAGGATTCGGATAATTTTGTTCCAATACAAACTTATTTGGAGATACAATTTCTGCTTCAATTATATTTGAATAACTGTATGACCCATCAAAATCCATCTGCTTCAATCTGTACTGATAATTCCCAGCATCAAGATCATTATCTGAGAAGGAATACGTTTGTGGTTCGGTAGTTGTCCCCTGTCCATTCACAAAGCCAATCTTTTCCCAATAAGTATTTGCCAGATTGCCAACTGATGACTGTGGACTGCTGACTTGTTTCCTTTCCACATTAAATTCCATATTATTTGTTTCAGTCGATGTCAACCAATTAAGCCTAACATCGTTACCAATTACTTCAGATGTAAATGATAGTAGCTCAACTGGAATAATTGTAGATACAAGTTCAACATCAAGAGTCGTGAGAGAATTGTATGAGCTCACAACAACATTATTAATGGTTTGGGTATAATAATCAGGAGCTTCAAATCGTATCGAGTAAGTACCGGGTGAAAGCATTCTCAAATAAAATCCTGATGAGTCTGAATATATTTCAGAATTATCTACATCATGATTTAGGACAGTAATCTTTGTTTTTACAGGATTTCCGATTGTATCTGTAACTAATCCCCTAACTCCTTTTAAGACAGTTTCCATATACTTGATTAAAGATTTTCTGTTATAATTCCAATGTGCGGGAAGTTGTGCCGACGGAATAAGCTTTGTATCAGAAATTTCTATCGTTACTTCTCTGCCCCATCTAAAGTAGTTTGTATAATCCTGTCTTCCGCCATTAATTACATACCAGTCACCGCCATTTGTTATCCCGCCATCATAACCGTTCATGTAACCAGAAGGGGCATTAGCCTGACAGGTATCTGCATACAGATGTGAAATGTATTGGTACCATGCTTCATCGGAATGATGCTTGTAATCAGGATATTCATTTGTCCAGGTATCCCACGGATAGTTCACAACTTCAGTTCCTCCGTGAAAATTAGCAACGAGTGCAAAGTTATTTGCTTCAGCAATTGCTCTAAATCTTGCTGTTTCAATTTGCTGATTTGCATTAACACCATAAATCGGATCCGGAAAATTTCTGTTCAGATCATAATTATTATAATTACCTCTTGTTGCCCCGTAAACTGTGCTGTTACCGCTTCTGTAAGTCCCATCTGGATTTGCTAATGGATTAATCCAAATCTCAACACTATTAACAAGCTCTGTAATTCTTGAATTCGCTCCGTATGAAGTTAGCAGTGAATCAATTAGTCTGAGCATTAGAACGTACCCTGTTAATTCATCACCGTGCATTGATGATGTGTACATGAACTGAGGTTCTGTCTCCCTCTCATTAACATTATCTGATATAACTGCAAATAGAATTTTTCTTCCCTGCACGGTATTACCTGCATCAACAATTTTGCAGAGATTGGGATAGTTGAATTGGAACTGATACATCATACTTAGGTAAGCATCATAAGTTGGATAAACATCCCACGCTCTTATCCCTTCAATATCAGATGACATTTCGGGTTGTATCAATTTTCCGGGATGAGTTAAAACCGTGTAGTGATAGTTTAGATTTTCAAATTCACGGAACTCTGTTTCGTTTGCATAAGCATAAACATTATTGCCTTCAATATTATCAATTGAGATAATGCGGGTAAGAGTATCTAATTCTGTCCGATCTAATATTGAAAACTTAAAATAAACTTCGTGATTCTCTCTAAAATATTGCTCATTTAAAATTTGAGAAAACGTTATTGATGAGAGTAACAGGATTAAGAAAACAGAAAAAAAAAATTTCATAAACGCCCCAGCGTGGATGTGAAGTGAATAAACATAGTTGGTAATTATTTTCGATGTAAAATTAAGAATATTTGTAGTAAAACAGATAAGATTAAACAATAAAAAAGGCGCGAATGCTCGTGCCTTAAAAAAGCCCATCCAAACCTTCCTAAGGTAAGGCTTTAGAAAGTATAATTACTTAAAACTTAAACTGAAGTGAAAACAAGTTTGCATTTCCTAATCCATAAGAAAATGGAAGGAATGCGTAATCAAATTTTAAATCGCCCCACATCAAACCAATGCCTGCTGTAAAGCCGCGGCTTTCATATCCGGTTTGATAACCTGCGCGGGCGGCAATTAATTTGTTGTATAAAACTTCCCCACCAAAGTTAAAGTGGTTGTCTTCTGTGTCTAAATATTTCTGGTATTCTGCTCCGCCTGTAAAATCAAATTTTGCTTCTTCCATTCTGTATGTGTAAGCAGTACCAATTCTTAATTCAGCAGGAAGTTTTGTTTCTTCGTTTCTAAGTGCATTCATTGAACCAATATTTCTTACAACCGCTGAAGCTGTAAATCCTTTGTATGGCAGCAAATAGTTTAATCCAAAATCAAAACCAAATCCTGATGCCTGGTCATTTAACAAACCTTCATATAAATATTTAACCCCTGCACCAACTGAAATATCATCAGTAACAAAAAATCCTGTTGATAAGCTTCCATAAAAATAATTGGCATCAAAGGTTGTAACAGGTTCACCGGGAATTTCTCTAAACTCAATTCCATCAATTGAAGTAACATTAAATCCGACTGCAAATGGAATTCCCCACAACATTGTCTTGGCTCCAATTACTTCACTGCTTACATCCTGAATCCATTGATTATGCATAAAAAGTACTTCGGATTTATCTGTTAATGCAAGTTTAGCTGGATTATAGAACAATCCTGTAAGATCGTTTGATAGTGCAGCTCCAGCATCACCCATAGCTATGTTACGTGCGCCAAATCCGTATTTAAGAAACGACAAACCAGTATTGCCCGCTGATTGCGCTAATGCCGCAGCGGAAGAAATTATTATAAATAAAAATATCTTTTTCATATTGTTAAATTTTTATGATTAAAAATTAATATTAACTCCGATAATATGTCGGTCGCTTGAGGAATATTGCTCAATCATAAATGCGTAGTCTATTCCAACTAACCAATCTCCTAAAAGTTTTGAGTAAGAAAATCCAAGCGATGGTTTTACTCCTGCATCAATATTGCTCAAATTAAACTGATCAAACCCGCCGCGTAAAAATAAGTTATCATAAATATTATATTCGGCGCCAAGTCTTATGATATTTGTTCCTGCGCTACTGTTTTCAAATTCAATTGCAGCAAGAAGTTTTATCTCGGGTTTATAATAGCTTAGCCCGATTTTATTCAGAACGGGAAACTTATCCATTGAAGTTAATCCCTGCTGCTGATAAATTGGACTGGTATCCCAATCATATTCACTATTTAGATCAGAAATCATTAAAGATATATTCCAATTATCATTTACCTTATAAAGTGCACCAATGTCTACTCCTAATCCGTTAGAAGTAATTTCTTCATACAATTTGTAATAATAAAATTTTACAGCAATACCGACAGATAATTTTCTTGAAAAACGATTTGATACACTCAGAAAAACCTGATTTTCAGATGTTGATAATTCTCCGGTGGCTAAACCATTATTATCACGACCATCAATTCCGCTAACACCCGCGTTAATTATTCCGAAACTAATTCCGGCAGTAGCCCGTGGTACCGTATCCTTTGGATTTACTTTAGAATAAAAATCGAACTTACGAGTAAAGCTTAAAAAGTTTAATGATCGATCAAGTGATAAAAATGTGTAACCTGATTGAAAAGAATTGTTTTCCTGAAATGATGGCAGCGCAGGATTATAATATGAGACTAAATTTCCTGTAGTAACGGCTGACATTGCATTGCCCATTCCAATTCCACGTGCACCAAAGCCCATTCTGCTAAAAGCACCAACTTTACTATTGATCTCTGTAAACTTTGGCTGAGCTATTAAAAAACCGGTAAAGAAAAATACGGAGACTGCAATTAAGATAAATTTATTTCTCATTGCATCACCAATATCTTTCCGTAAACACCATCATTCTCTCCAACCTCAACACGATAAAAGTAAACGCCATTTGGAACAAAATTGCCGTTGTCATCCCTGCCATCCCAAAATTCAGGAGTACCTTCAAGATCAAGATTTCTGGAAACATTTTGAATTACTGTTCTTACATAATTAAAACTAAAATCAAAAATTCGGATTGTAACATTTGCTTCAGTACCGCCGGTACTGTACTTAATTTTTAATTCTTCCTGCCGCGGGTTGAAAGGATTTGGATAACAATAAGTTTCATCGTTTACAGTAAGAGGTTTTGAAGCAAAGAATATCTTCCAGGTACCTTCCCAAACTTTGCCTGGGGTTTCCTGTAAACTAATTAAACCATCTTCAGAGCCTAACCATATTTTGTTTTGATAAGTATCAGCAGCATAAAACACACTGGTTCGTAAGGATGCTTTAGATTCAGCATCCACAATTGAATTTGGAAGCAGCCACGTTAAGCCCGCATCTGAGGATCGAAAAACTCCGTTATCGGTTGGAATCATTATATCATAATTTTTAAAACCAAAGTTATGGGGGCGTTCATCTCTTAAATATGTCTTCCAGCTTTGTCCGCCGTTTGAAGAAGAACTAACACCATAAAACTCTGATTGAGCTTCTGCTTTCCAGGTAGATGCCCAAACAGTATTTGATAAATGATTATAACCGAGCGCGGTAATAAAGTTTCCACTAATGGGTTCAGCTTGATTTTGCGCATTAAATTTAGTCCAGCTTATTCCGCCGTCTGTAGACTTATTTATTCCGTTTGCTGTCCCAACGTAAAGTGTGTTGTTATCGGTTGAGATTACAGAAAAAACTCTGTGATTCAAGTTACCTTCACCACAAAAATTTCCTGCAACGGGCGAAAGACAAAAATCTAATGTATCAGTTGGTGAGATTGAATTTAAATTATCAGGTGGTAGAACAACACGTTTCCAGGTTTGTCCATTATCTGTACTTTTTCTTAATCCGCCGGCAAAAGTTGCAATCCAGATTGTATTTGGGGTAAACGCAATATCATAAGCAAGATTTTGAATAGCTACGGTAACAGGAAGAGCTTGAATTGTATTAATGCCATATTGTTCAGTTGTACTATCAGGATGATCTAAAGGCTGAGGAATGCTGGTCCACGTGGCTCCAAAATTAGTTGTGTACTTTAAACCGGTTCCTTCAGGTAAAGTACTTCCGCCTGTAACTTCTGTTGATTTTGCAGTTGCACACCAAAAAACTCCGTTGTTGTATCCAATGGAAGCAACGTTATCTGTTCCGAAATCTGCCTGCCCGTAAAAGTTTGTCCAATTTTGTCCGCCATCAACAGATAAACTAACACCGCGACTAGTGCCGAGCCAAACTGTATCGCCAATAGTTATTATATCTGTAACGGTATTACTTAGAGGATTCTGGGAATTAATTTTACTTAATGTTTTACCATCTTCAGGAAGAAAATAATTTTCAGGCGAGATCTGAGCATTGATCCGGCTGGAAACTGCAATAATGTTTAGAATAAGAAATAAATATTTTTTCATTGTATAAGTAGAGAATGATTAATAATGTTACTTAGTTTTCCACCGCGATCCTTTGCTTGAAATTCTAATCTATATGTCCCTTTATCATTCGTTGAACTGATTTGAATCAGAAGTGAATAAATTCCATCACCAGCAGTTTGATCACCATGCAAAACCAAATTGCCGTCATCAAACATCAGATTTTGATTATTATTAGTTGTTCCATCCGGTCGGTAAACTAGAAAATAGACTCTATCAATATCGGATAATCCGTTTTGATCAAATGCCTTTATTGAAGTAAGTATAACAGTTGTTGTAGTAACAATTGCTGTATCCGGATCAACAATATCATCAGAAATGACAGGGGCAATGTTAGCCTGACCGTTATCATATTTAAATGTGCCTAATGCAACCTGCTTTGTTGTGTTGGATTTATCTGTTACAAAATATTTTATGTTATAAATTCCATTAGGGTAAGATTCGCTTAGCGGAAATTTATTTGCAAAAGATCCATCGTTTGAAACATCATCTCCGTTTTCCAGCTTACCATTATCAAATAAAGATAAAGACGAGGGATTTAACTTTGAATCATCTGAAGCATAAACATCACAATACACATTTTGAATATTTGCGGTAGAGTTGAAAGCAATTCTGATTGTCACTAATGAATCTAAAGGATTATATCGAATAGAATCTGATGGAGCAACCAATTTGACCTGATAATCCGGGATATAATTCTCGATCACATTATCAAACTCTTGCTCACATCCCCAAAAGAGAGTGAGAAAAAGTGAGAGAATTGTTAATATTTTTATTTTCATATAATTAAATATTTCCTAATAACTAAACTTGAACAAGGTAAAAATAAAACCATTTCAACCAATTGAATTAAGTATAAGTGGAGCTGGCGAAAAAGATATGACAAAGATAAAAAAACTTACGTATCCTAAGAACATCCTTTTTTTATCCAACGGCAGCGTATCAGGTACAGGCGGATGTTTAAGCTTTACCACAAAATAAAGTAAGAAAGCCCAGAATAACCAGCCGCTCCAGCCAATACCAATATTAAGCTCTAACACCGAATCTATAATCCCTCCAAAACCGATAACTAAAAGTATAATTGCTGATATAGCAGAAATATTAGAATGCTTTTTATCCCCAAACATAGTGTAAGAAATATGTCCGCCGTCTAGTTGTCCAACGGGAATCATATTCATTGATGTAATCAGTAATCCAAACCAGCCTGCAACAAGATATGGATAATGATAAATTTCACTCATTGGCGGAAAGAATGAATTTGAATCCGCAAAAATGTACCTAAAAAAAGAGAATAAAATTGAATCACCAAAAATAAGCTGCATTCCTTCTTTTCCGTAATCAGGAGAAAAATAATCCGGATGAATATTTAATAGATATTCTATCGAAGGTACATGTGTAAATCCATAAATTAAAATTCCAAGACAGATTACAAATCCGGAAAGTGGTCCGGCAATTCCAATATCAAACATAATCTTCTTTGAATAGATTGGAGACTTTGTTCTGATAACTGCTCCCATCGTACCAAAGTTGATAAAGTATGGAATTGGCGGAAATGGAATATAGAAAGGAAGCGTGGCTCTGATTCGATGAAATCGAGCAGCAAAGTAATGCCCAAACTCATGAAAAGTTATAATCAGCAAAATACTTAATGAATAAGGTAAGCCTTTTGCAAGCATATTAAATTCATACGGCGGCAGTTGCCCGGTTGTCCATTCAACTCCAGCTAAAGTAGTTGTAATAAATGTAACAATAAATAATCCAATATGGATTAGATAACTATTTATTCGTTTCCGCTTTTCTTTAGCAGCAGTTGTAGTATAAACTCTTGGTTCAGTTTGTGAAAATTCACTCATAGTTTTTTTAGTTCTTTTATATCGTGTAGAATTCAACATTGTAACACAGACTTAAGTCTGTGCTACGGAACTATAATTCAAAGTTAAATCCGATTGCTGAATAGTTTTCATTCATATCATAATATTCCCCATGAACGCTTTTACCCGATATGTAAGTATAATACAAACTCAATCCGCCCTTATTCCATTTACCTAATTTAACTCCGACTGAAAATATATTATTGCCGACATATTTTTCATTGCCCGCAAGTTTAAAATCATAGGCTATAAATGGTGTTAAATCATCATTACCGAAATTAGTTACAAAATAATCAAATCCAACCTGGAGATTGAATGTTTTAATATCTTCGGGAATAATATGAAAAATGTAAGTAAAACCAGTATAAAATCTTAATGTGTTAATTCTGTAATAGGGGAATATTTCAATAAACTCTTTGCTAAAAACAAAAGGCTCTCTTCCCTCACGCCATTCTTGATTTTCTGCATTATACTGTCCATCCACAAGATGAGCACTTATATGGCTTAATCTAAACCTTATGCCGAACTCCCTATTTCCTTCTATTTGCTTTTTGTATCCGGCATTAAGTCCAAATAAATAATCAATTGTTTCGACAGGAAATTTAAAATTATCTGTACTTCTTAATCGTGTAAAAGTAAAAAGATCAGCACCAATTGATATTGTTTCATTATCATCAAACCATTTAACAATATCTCGGGAAGTTGAGATATCGAGCCGTATTTTATTGCTATCTGATGAAAATAAAAATCCAGCTTTTGGTTCAAGAAAGTTTGCTGTATATGGTTGAATGTTTAAATCAGATGGAAATAGTTCGTGCTGCCATTGAGCAAATGATATTGATGGGATTAAAATAAATACAGAAAGAATTTTAATAATTAAATTGATTGATTTATTTGTCATTTCGAATCCGGCTTTAGTCGGTGAGAAATCTTTTACTTTATGATGTAGCAGATTTCTCAGCCTGCCTGTCCGGTAGGCAGGTCGAAGACTCCTTCGAAATGACATTTTTAATTTTTCATTGTTCATTGTTCATTTCTGGCTTGCCATCCCTATGGGATATTTATTCTTTATTTGATGTTTGGATAAATCTCTTTTTAATTTTTTGTTTGATCAGTTTATTATAACTGTACTTAAACTTTGATGTTAAACTTGATATTGCATATAAGTTTGTAGGAAAAGCAAATGATGGCTCGAAATAGCAATTGACCGTGCAGCCCTGACAAAAATCAAATCGGCCTTCCATCTTCATAAAATGTTTTATCTTTTCTGATTGGCGAATTACTTTTATCGGTTTATCAATCGGGACTTTATCATTGCTAAAATGATAACATGGTAAAATTATTTCGTTAGTGGGAGAAATTACTATAACACGGGAAACAGCTTTGCAACTTGGATTATTGATATCGTTACCGCCATCTTTTCTTAATTTCATAAATCCTTTGTTAAGATAGATATCCATTTTGCCATCACAATACTGATCAACATAATCAGTTGCCTCATCGCTTAAGCCAGGATTTCCGAAATAAGAGAAAACCGGATTTACCAGTAAAACTAAATCGTGCTTCTGTGCAATTTCATGCATTCGCGGAAGTTTTTTATAAGTGTCATTTGTAACTGTAAAAAGTATATCAGGATATTCGTCAAGGGATTTTGCGATCTCAATACTTTTGAAAACAGAGTTGTAGCAATCAACTTTTCTAATCTTATTATGTTCGTTTTCATCAGGTGAATCTAATGAGAAGTGAAGCAGGTTAATATTCCCAGCTAGTTTATCAGCAAATTTATGATACAACAATCCATTACTGGTAATACTTGTTTGCATTTTCAAATCGTGGGCAAACTTTGCCATCTCTCCAATATCTTTGTGAAGTAAAGGTTCACCGCCGGTAAGATCAATAAATTTAACACCAAGTTCGGCAAGTTGAGTTACATTATTTTTAAAATCTTCTAAGCTGGCATAAGGTGTATCTTTAAAATTAGTATGATCACCAAAATGGCAAAACTCACAATATGCATTGCATCGATATGTAACGTAATAGTTGCAGAGAAGAAGCATTAATATTCTCGGCCCTTCCAGACGACTTTTTTATTTGGTAAAACAATAAACGGAAGAAGTATTACATAAATTAAATAGTAAACTTCAAAGTGGAAGAAGTACTTTAGATTTTTTGCAATTCCAAGTTTTACGTGAACAGGATACAGCAGGAAAAAATCCAAAGCAACTTTAAACACAACCAAAGTTAACCATGTAGGCGAGAAAAAGAAAGGTGTTAATAATACTAATAGGTTTGCTGTAAAACCCCAAAACATTATCACGAAACCACGAAATGGAACTCCAAGTCCGCCAACTCCCCATCGTTTTTTTTGATGGACTAAACTCTTTAATGAACGACAAGGTATTGAAGTGATTAGTGAATCTGATTCAACAGGAAAAATTACTTTGTATTTTTTAAGATTGTAAATTGCATTCATCAAAGTAAAATCTTCAGTAACGCTGTGCGGAAGTTTTTCATATCCACCAACTTCATCGTATGCAGATTTTCTGAATGACATATTATTTCCGATACAGGAAATTGGAACATTTAAATTTGTTGTTCCGGCACCAGCGGTAAGAAGATATACAAAATCAATTGCCTGCATTCCATGAAACCATTGTTCTGAAGTTTGAGTTGTTACTCCGCTTACAAGCGCAACATCTTTTTCATAATGCGAACAAATCGTTTTAACCCAAAGTGGTTTTACTTCACAATCAGCATCAGTGGTTAGAATAATTTCTCCGGTTGCTTCCTTAATTGCATACGCTAGTGCACGCATCTTACCAATAAGCTTTGTGTGATGTTCTTCAGTTGTGATTTTTTGAAATCTGGTTTTGCCTGCTATAAAATCATCAATAATTTTTCCAGTTGAATCAGTTGATTGGTCATCAACGATCATAATCTGAAGTTTGCCTTCAGGGTATTCAAGTTTATCAAGTGATTGAAGTGTTCGCAGAATCTTTTCTTCTTCATTTCTTGCGGCAACAATGATTGTTGCTGTAGGCAGTTTATCATCAGATATTCTTGGGAACTTTTTTCTTGCCCCGATAATAAAAATGAATGATTGAAAGAAATATCCAATCATTATAAAGAGAAATATCAGTTCAAACATTCTTCGGCTTCTCCAAACTGATAATTTCTTTTTTCCACTTCATCTGCTATAAAACTGATTGAATCCGAGATAATATTTTTTGATTTGTTGCTATCGTGCAAAACTATAATCGAATTTGGTTTAAGATATTTTTCAACAGCAAATTTAACGATTGATAAGTCATTTTTATAATCATATGTGAGCAATGACCACATTATATTTTTTAAATTATGTTTTTTCATTAATGATGAAGTTGATAGTTGGAATCTGCCATGCGATGGACGAAAATATTTAAGATTGATATCAAATTGATCCTTAAAGATTTTATTAACTGATGAAATCTGATAATCTTTTTCTTCATCAGAAATTTTATTTAGTATTTTATGGTTAAAAGTATGATTTCCGAAAGAATGACCTTCATTTTTAATTTGATGAATTAATTCCGGATATTTTTGAACATTCTCACCAACACAAAAGAATAATGCTTTTATTTTTTCTTCAGAAAGTTTTTTTAGAATTATTTCTGTCGTGTCTGGATTTGGTCCGTCATCAAAAGTTAATAGAACTTTTCCATTATTTGTACTCCAGCTAAAATCACTAAAGATTTTCTTTAAAATTATTGGCGGATTATAGAGATACTTCATTTAATTAATGATCTGATTATTCTATTAATTCTTTTTCTGTAATTTAGTCATACTAAAATAAATTCAGTAATGTTTATAATTTTTTAATGCACAACATATCAGAACATAACAAAGGAATTCTTGCTGTTTTCCTGACAGCGATTTTATGGAGTTCAGGCGGACTTTTCATCAAACTCATCTCTCTGGATTCAATGGAGCTTTCATTTTTTCGTTGCGCAATAGCAGCAGTTGTATTTGCTTTAATGTTTAGAAAAAGAATCTTAAAACTAAACTCTTTAGCATTACTCAATTCTTTTGCATACGCAGCGGTTTTAATATTATTTGTGATTGCAACAAAAACCACAACAGCCGCTAATGCAATATTTCTGCAATCAACTGCACCGATTTATGTTTTGATTTTTGAACCTCTGCTAACAAAAACAAAGTGGGAAAGAATAAACATTATTACAATTGTGGTTTGTTTTTTGGGAATGATTTTATTTTTTATGGGTGATTTAACTCCAGGCGATATTAAGGGAAACATTGCAGCATTATTAGCCGGAGTTGCCTTTGCAGCATTCTTTTTGGGAATGAAAAAAAATGAGCCTCAGTACGGCGAGTCTTCAATCTTTTATGGTAATGTAATTGTTGCGCTGATCTGCATTCCATTTATAACTGATATGAATTCTATTTCAGTACAGGATTTTGTAATGGTAAGTTTTCTGGGGGTTTTCCAGATTGCATTTGCATACGCACTTTTTAGTTATGGATTAAAAAGAATTATAGCTGTTGAAGCTTCAATCATTTCGATGTTTGAGCCGGTGCTAAATCCAATTTGGGTTTTTATTGGATATGGAGAGGTGCCATCGTTTTATGCTATCATTGGCGGAATTATAATTATGACAGCAATTACAGTAAGAACACTAATTTCAAATTCAGATTTTATTAAAACAAAGTTTAGTTTTTAGAGTGGTATTTTAAAATTGACTTAGACCTATTAAAGGTCTATATTTTGGTCAAAATTATTTAGGAAAAATTATGAAACTAAGTGAATCAGTTAGACCAATAAGCTACCTTAAAACACACGCATCAGAAGTTATTCGTGATGTTTCTGAAAATTATAAAACAATATTAATTACCCATAACGGTGAAGCTAAGGCTATTTTGCAAGATATTAAAGTTTATGAAAAACAACAGGAAACTTTAGCAATGCTTAAACTACTAGCATTAAGCACAAAATCAATTAAAGAAGGAAAGGCTAAACCAATTAAAAAAGCATTTAGCGATCTTCAAAAGAAAATTGATAAATTCAATAAGGAACATAGTGAAACTAAAGGTAATTCTTAGTCCAGAATCACTTGATGATCTTTTTGAGATATATCAATATATCTTCTTCAATGATTCAAAATCTGCTGCATTAACTCTTACTGATAAACTACAAAGTAAATGTTTGGAACTAGAACAGTTTGCAGAAAGGGGACATAAAATTCCCGAACTAACTAATTTTAACATTGATGAAATTCTTGAAGTGAATCTTGGACATTATAGAATAATTTATAGAATCGTCAAAAAAGAAGTACACATTCAATTTATTCTTGATGGCAGACGAGACATTCAAAAAATTCTTCAAGAAAGATTATTGAGATAAAATCCTTTAAGGCTGCAACCTATAAATCTTCCAATCATTATTAACTTTTTCATAACAAATTCTATCGTGCAATCTGTCTCGTCTTCCCTGCCAGAATTCAAACTTATTCGGAAGCAACTTATATCCGCCCCAGTTTTCTGGAGTCGGTGGATTCTCTCCAAATTGTTTTTCTAAATCAGAAAATCTCTTTTCTAATACTTCTCTATTCTTAACAATTTCGCTTTGATTTGAGGACAATGCTCCATACCTACTTTTTAAAGGACGAAGATTAAAATATTCTTCAGATTCTTTTCTGCTGATTTTTTCAATCTTACCTTCTATTCTAACCTGACGTTCAAATTCTCTCCACCAAAAAAGTAAAGATGCAAGAGGATTTTCTAAAAGCTCTTTCCCTTTTCTGCTTTCATAGTTTGTAAAAAAGGTAAATCCGGTTTCATCAAACCCCTTAAGTAAAACCATTCTGGCAGATGGAATTCCATATTTTGTAGATGTAGCAATCGTCATTGCATTGGGCTCAATTACCTCTGCTTTTACAACTAAATCAAACCAAATTTTGAACTGATTGAAAGGATCTTTACTTACGTTTGATTCGAGTAATTGATCGCGCTCATAATTGAGACGCAAATTTTTTAATTCATTGTTTTCTTGCATAGTTTTTTTGTAATAAAGTCTTATATTTTCGGCACTAAATCCGAGCGTATTAGAATCGATAAATTATATAGTTTAAGAATTGTTTAACAGAAAAATAAACTTAATAGAATTTGTAAACAAAAATCCATTTAAACAAAAATGAAACCCGAAAAATTAACCAAGAAGCAAAAAGAAGAATTAGAAAAATTTGGTGCAAACACCTGGTTTGTAGAATCGCTCTATAAACAATATGAACAAAAACCTGACGAAGTTTCCGATCAATGGAAAAACTTTTTTGGGAATGTTGAGAATAAAAATAAACCGAATGGAGAAAAGACTACTGAGACTACAGGATTTTTAACTCTTCCAAAAAATATTGAAATGCCAAAACCCGGGAAAGATGATGAAGTAAAAGTAATAGCCGGCAGTGCTCAAAGAATACTTGATAATATGAATTCAAGCTTAACAATTCCGGTTGCAACCTCTCAAAGAACAATCGCTGTAAAACTTCTTGAAGAAAATAGAATAATCATCAACCAGCATTTACAAAGAAAGAATGAAGGTAAAATTTCATTTACGCATTTAATTAGCTGGGCTATTCTCAAAGGTATTTCCAAAGTTCCATCTATGAATAATGGATTTACAATTATTGATGGTAAAC
>JBGAWM010000070.1:0-14303 GCA_044227615.1 Ignavibacteriaceae bacterium | reverse complement strand
AAACTTTCTGGTTTCCTGCTGCCATCTGTCCATTTATCAATGTTGCTACTTCCTGTCCTAATACATCAAATATCTTTAAGCTTACTTTGCTGTCTACTGCCAAGCTAAAGTTTATTGTTGTACTTGGATTGAATGGATTTGGATAGTTTTGACCAAGTGCGAATTCTTTTACTCCTAAAACTTCAACTTCAACTACATTTGAGTATTCAAATGTTCCATCAAAGTCAACTTGTTTTAGTCTATATGAATATGTTCCTGAAGCTACATTCTGATCAACGAAATTATAATTTCTAATTTCTGTTGTTGTACCAGAACCAGCTACAAATCCTACAACTTCATATGCACTTCCGTTGCTTCTTTCTATCTGGAAGCCGCTGTTGTTTAATTCTGTTGCTGTTGACCAGTTTAATGTAACGTCTGAGTTATTTGTGGTTGCTGCAAATGATACTAGTTCTACCGGAACTAGACCACTGCCAGTTACCTTCACATTATCGATTGTCCACCACCAATCCCAGCTTGGCTGAACAGAACGGAATCTGATAAGAACAGAAGACTGCAAAGCAGCGAATGTAGAAATATCGACTACTTCGTGTGTGTTTCTTAAATCAGCGCCAACTTGCTGCCAAACTATATTCCAGGTTGTTCCACCATCATTACTAACTTCAACATAGCCTTCATCTGGACCACCAAAATCATTAAAGTCCTGATCGAATTCCAAATCAACTTGAGAATATAAAGAGATATCAAGTGGTGAAGCAATAACTGCAGAAGAATTTATAGTTGTACCACTTCCGCACTCATCTGAATCTGCACTAAGAAGACTTCCACAATTTGGATCGCATGGTAAAGTGTATAAATTTGGGAAAGGAGGTGTATATACTGTCCAAACGCAAGTACCACCATTATTTAAAATAGTCCATAGTCCTGAGCCAGCTTCAAAGTCATCAAAGAATAAAGTGGCAAGATTTGGATCTTGTTCTGTTGTAAATGTCCAGGTAGCTACTGGTGCACCACTGCAAGTATCGTTCTTGCAAACAACTTTCCATTCATAATCTGTTGCATAAGCCAATGGACCAGGTATTGCAATTGACTCAATTGGTGTTCCACTATATACAGATACTGAATTTCCTGCTGGACCAAAAAATACTTCTACTTGAGTTGTTCCAACACCATTTGTCCAGGTTGCGTTTCCTGGATTGATGCTGACATTTGTAGCACCACTTACTGGGCTTGGATTTGTTGCCGGACCTACCGGGCATGGTGCACCGTCATTACCAGTAACATTCATAACGATCTGCATTTGAGGAAAACCTATTGCAGATGTGGCTGTAGGTGCAGAAATACCACAATCTGTTGCGCTTATATAACTTGGTCCCGTTTCTCCTAAGCTATTTGATCCTATGAAAAACCCATTACCTAATGTTTGGCCATCAGGAGTAAATATTTCAACAACAAGTTCTGACCCAGCGGGAGCTAAACCTGAAACCGGAATATTTAATATTGTTAGTGTCTGGGGTGTAACATCAACTGTTGAGGTTCCTATAAGAGTAAGTGAACCTGGAAATCCTGCAGGAAATACTTGGCTTGAAGTGTACAAATTACAAGTAACCTGCTGACTTGCACTTGTGCTTGTAGCCTGTTCAACACCTATTGATACGTCAGTTACAGTATACGGACCTGAAATACCGAAAGAAGGAAGATTAAATGCACGCCAATAACTATTATTTGTGTGCAAACCTCCAGCATTACAAGATACGCTGTTGCCTGTAACTATAGTTTGACTTGTCGAATGTGTAATGGTTACAATACCTTCAGTAGTAAAAGGGATTTGACCAGTTGTTTTAGAATCAAATTTACCGCTAGTACTGAAATTGTTGCCATCACCACTTTTAGAATCCTGTGCAAATCCACTAGTAAATACGACTAGCACAAAAGAGATGCACCAAAGAAGTGTTTGAAAAGATTTTTGCATACACGAACCTCCTGAATTATTAGTTAGTTATAGAATTAGTTGAGAACCAAAAAATTCATATGCCAGTTAGTAGGAAATGATGATAAAATAGTTTTTAAAAATGCTCTTTGTAGATCGAAAATTAAATATAACCGAATTAACGAAACGATTTTAGACAAAATTTAGGTTTTATGCAAGTTTTAAAACAAATATTTTTGACAAAATTTTTATACTTAATATTATGCCAAACGGGCCATCAAAATTGCTTGATAGTATAACTCTTATCTGATTTTTTCGTTTTTACGAATTGATTCTTCCGATAATTTCTTTTTGAACTCAATTATTTTTTTCTGAAGGTCTGCATTACCAGCCCCGATAATTTGTGCTGCAAGTATGCCCGCATTTTTAGCTCCATTTATGGCAACTGTTGCAACTGGTACACCTGATGGCATTTGTACTATCGATAACAAGGAATCCAATCCATCCAGTGATTTAGATTTGATTGGAACGCCAATAACGGGAAGCGGAGTAAATGCTGCAGTAACTCCGGGTAAATGCGCTGCTGCACCTGCGCCAGCAATAAATACTTTCATTCCCTTTTCGTGAGCGTTGCTCGCATATTCTGCAAGCAAATGCGGACTGCGATGCGCTGAAATGATTTTCATTTCATTTGAAATTCCGAACTCATTTAAAATATCTGATGCTTCTTTCATTATCGGAAGATCAGAATCGCTTCCCATTATTATTCCCACTTGAATTGTATTTGACATACTGTGCCTTTCTTATTAAATATTGGACATAATGTATTTATAAAAGCTAATGGTCATTCCCGTTGCCACAAGTATCCCTCCAGAAGAAAGTGGAAATCCATTTTTTTTCTAAGGAACAATGGGTGCCCGTTTTCACGGGCATGACATATAATTTATTACAATTTGACTTATGCTATGATCCTTTTACTTCCAATTTACTTGTTTAATTTCCTTACCATCAGATTGTAAAAGTACAGCACCAAGCTGATCCGTTCTGTATATATAAGAATTTATTTTCTTCAAAGAATTAATTACTCTTTCTGAAGGGTGATCAAATTTATTTTTTATTCCAGCACTTACCAAAGATATATCAGGTGAAACTAATTTTAAAAATGTTTCTGAAGAACCTGTTGCGCTTCCGTGATGCCCGACTTTTAGAACATCTGAATCCAGAATACTTCCAAAATTTGAAGCAAGAAAATATTCTGCCGGATATTCACAATCTCCTACAAATAAAAATGAAGTTTTACCATATACAATTTTTAACACACCGCTTTTATCGTTGCTTGAAAAATTTTTATATGAATAACTGTAAGGATCATTTAGAAAATATACTTTTGCATTTCCAACATCTAAAGCATATTTGTCATAAATACCCGTTTCAATTTTCATTTGTTTAAGAAACTTTTCTAATCTAATTGATTTACTGCCTGAATCCGGCAGCGGTCTGAAAACTTTTTTTATCCTGTTATTGTAAATTAATGAAATGAATCCACCGTAATGATCTAAATCGAGATGTGATATAAAACCATAATCTATTTTATTAATCCCTAAATAATCCAGCAGCGGGATAATAACTTTTTCACCATTATCAACAAGAGGATTTGCCTCGCCAGCATCTATAAGTGCAGTTTTACCGTTTGGAAATTTAATAATGAATGCATCACCCTGCCCGACATCTATCATAAAAACATTTAACTTATTATTTTCCAAAAGCTGCTTGTCATCAAACCGGGAGTAAATAAATATTGATGATATTAAAATTATTATACAAGAAATTTTAACAACTGTCTTTTCGGAATTTTTAAGTGTGAATAAAATCAAAGCTAAGCCGAAATAAAATATTATGGCATCGTACAAAGAGTAATTTCTAATCCATAAAAATGAAAAATTCAACTTGCCTGTAAATGTTATAAAATCAATCATTAAACCAGCGATTAAATTGTTAGCAACTGCAAAATATATCGCAGCTCCGTATGAGAATAATCCTAAAAAGACTGTAATAAATGCGATACCTATAATAACACCAACTGTAGGTATTACAAGCAGATTTGCAAATAATGCCACAACAGATAATTTACTAAAGTACGCAAGTGTAAAAGGCAGCGTTCCTATTTGAGCACTTAATGATACCGCAAAGAATAATAAAATGTACTCGAACCATTTTTTTTTCAAGTGTAATTTATAAATCATTTTCTGGAAGTAAGGATAAAGAATTCCAATTGCGAGTACGGCAGAAAACGAAAGTTGAAATCCGGGATTATAAATTTCATTCGGATTTAATAGAAGTATAATAAAAGCCGCGATGGAGATTGAATTAATAATGTTCGTACTTCGATTGGATAGAAAAGCTAAAATGATAATTATTGCCATTAATGTTGCACGAAATACAGACGGCGGAACTCCGGTTAAGAACATAAAAGATAACAATCCAAATATAGTAAGTATTGATCGAAGGTAAATGTTAAATCTTCCGAAGATGAAAATAAATATTACAAGTACATACCCGACGTGTAATCCAGAGACGGCAAGAATATGAACAACTCCCGAATTAATAAATTCATTTTTTGTTTCGTAATCAATTTCACTTCTATCAGCAAGAATTAAACCTCTAAGCAATCCTGCAGTTTGCGGATTGTGAAGATCGTGAAGTGTTTTATCAATTTTTTTTCTTACCGAATGAAGCAATGCTTTAAAATAATTTTTTTGATTTGAGAGTATATTAATACTATCGGTTTGATAAGAAATAAATAATCCAGTTATTCCATTTGATTTGAGATATTTATCATAATCAAATTCACCCGGATTCTTTTGGGTTCTTCCCTTTTGATAAGTGCCGGTTAAATATATTTTATTCCCTGCATTTATGTGAGCATATAAATTTTTTCTTTGAAGTGAATCCCCTCTGAATTTACAAATCAGTTTATCATCTGTAGTAAATATTTTGTTATCCATTAATATTGAATCTACGCTTGCAGTAAAGACTATTTCAAAAGATCTCTCTAATTCAACATCAACAACTTTCGCATATAGCTGTACATCCTTTTCTTTCTGATAGTTATTGAGTGGAGATTCAATTCTTATTTCATTTTGTTTTGCTATGTACAAACCAAAAATGATAATCATGAAGAACAATGCAGCAGTTGATATTATTTTGTAAATGCGGAATTGAAAATGTTTGGTTAAGAGCAATAAAACTATTGCAATGAAGAAGATAAAAATTGGATAATAATGTAAATCAAATTGGAATAATCTTGAGGCAAGAATTCCAGTAATAAAAGCTAAAGTAAATTTTATAAAAGGATAATCTTTCAAGTACAATATTTTATTATTGATGGTTTAATATCAGTTAAATCTTTTATGTTGTTAGCTAATTGCTTTGCATTTTTACCTGCAGTAATTGTTAATGCCGGATTCATTGTATGAGTTTTAATCGAAATATCCTCAAAGTTTCCGTGATCTGAACAAATCACTAATGTTATTTCATCTTTCTTAAGCTCTTTTAAAACTGTAAACAAAAATCTATCAAGATTATTATAAATTGATTCAAACTCATCAGCAATTCTTCCGTGTCCTAAATGATCTGTGTGAAAAAACTCATATAGAGTAAAATCCTGCTTGCCCGCAATTCTCAGCAATCTTCTTGCCGCTGTTTCCGGACTTATAACTTTAAGCTGATATTTTAATTTACGATTCCATCTTTCATTTGTGATTTCGGCGGTAAGTGCTTTGCATTGTCTAAGTTCAGTAACCGAATTTAATTTTAATCCAGTTAATCGGCAGCTTAGGGATGTAGTGCTAAGTCTTGTCTTACCTGATTTAAGGTAATCAAAAAAAACTTTTGGATAAGCATTTATAAAATACGGTGTCTTGCCCAGGTCCTTGTAAGTTTTTAATATATTTTGTCCTTTGATAATTGGGATTGTAGTAGAATATGGGAAAGGACCAAAATGTTTTCCAACAAACTTTGGTGCATTGACTCCACAGAATATTGATACCTGTCCTGTTCCGCTTTGGGGTAATCCTTCAACACCTAACCTTGCATCAGTTGGGAAAATAAACATTCCATCTTTTTCTAAATACGCGTTTTGCTTATGCGGTGTATCTTTAAATATCTCGTTAAATATTTTAAATCCATACTTAAAGAAAGGATTGAATTCATAGTCCTTTTCACCAATTCCTACTCCATCAATAAATATCATTAAAACAGGATTCACTTATTCACCCGCGTTTTCGATTCAACTAATATTGTAACCGGACCATCATTCAATATTTTAACTTGCATCATCGCCCCAAATATTCCTGTTTTGATTTTATCTTCACCAAGATTTGTTTTCATTCTACTAATAAATTTTTCGTAAAGTGGAATTGCAATCTCGGGTCTTGCTGCTTCTATAAAACTAGGACGATTTCCTTTTTGTGAATCGCCATAAAGTGTAAATTGAGAAATGATAAGCACATCGCCATTTATATCTTTTAATGATAAGTTCATCTTTTCATGTTCATCCTCTGCGGAGGCATCCCTTTGGGAGAAAATTCTTAATCCAGCACACTTATCCGCTACAAAGTTTATATCACTTTCATTGTCATCCGTTTTTATCCCAAGCAGAATCACCATCCCCTTTTTAATTTCTGCTTTGTAATTTTCACTAGAGATATAAACGCCGGCTTCAGAAACTCTTTGGACAAGGGCTCTCATTTAAGTACTCCGCATATTATTCGATCAATTCCAGAATAATCTTTTGTGATAGTTATGTTAGTAAATTTTTTCTCCTCAAACAATTTTTGCACAATGGAAGATTGCCCCATGCCAAGTTCAAAATAAATTTTACCAGGCATATTTAATATTTGATCTGAAATTTCTATGATGTGTTTATAAAAAGATGTCCCATCAGAACAATCGGTTAAGGCAATTTTTGGCTCATGAACTTTTAATTCAGGCTCAAGATATTCAAAATCATTTTCAGATACATAAGGTGGATTCGAGACAATTAAATCAAACTTACCTAAACTGTTTAAATCACCATTCATAATATCAAAATGTTTAAACTCAATCTTATCCTGCAGTGAATTCAATTCAGAATTTTGTTTTGCTACTTCCAATGCTCTTTCACTCATATCAATTGCAGCAATTTTAGAGTTAGGTAGATTTTTGGCAAGTGCCAGCGATATGTTTCCACTGCCAGCACCTATATCAAGGATATTTAGGTTGGCAGATTTATCCGATTCATTAATTATCTTTTCAACTAGTAATTCGGTTTCCGGTCTGGGAATTAGAACATTTTCATTAACAATAAGTTTTAATCCGTAGAAATCAACACTGCCAATAATATATTGTAACGGAATTCTTAATCCCCTTTTTCTTATAGCTTCCCGATATGCCTGAATTTCATTATCTGCAAGCGGCTTATCAAAAGAAAGATACAGTTCTAATCGCTTGCAATTTAGAATTTCAGCGAGCAGTATTTCAGCATTAGCTCTCGGGGATTCTACACCTTTTTTTTGAAGATAATCTGTCGAAAGTTTAATAACATCTAATACTGTAATCATAAATTATTTCTTACTCTAGCCATACTCCAAGTTTTATTATGATTTTGTAGGCTACTTAAAAATTAAGATTGTCATTTCGATCCCGATTCAACGGGAGAGAAATCTTAAATTATTTAGAGATTTCTCAGTCGAGGACTCCTTCGAAATGACTTTTTTGATTTTGAAACAACATTAAGATTGAGTTATTAACAACTATGCTCATTAATGGAAATAATCAATACTATTTCAATCTATCTTTAAGGGTATAGATGTTGTCTATTTCACTAGGGTCATATCCTCTTAATACTCCAACGTAATAGGATATCCAATCACCTAAGTAAATTAAATCCAGTAATCTGACTTTTAATAATTTTTCATTGCTGCTAAGAGTAATCGTTTCAGCGCCGCTTTTCGAAAATAAATCTTTAAGGATATCAAAACGTTTTTGTATCTGCGGATGATAAGCCTCATCAACAATGCTTACAATTTTTGCGTGAAATACTTTTTCTTGAAAAGATTCCCAGCCGATAATTTCATTGTGATTCATCTCGGGAATTTCATTGTGAAATGCATGAAGCTTTGAGTTTTCATTAAACTGACATTTTAATCTGTAGCCAACTGCACTAGTGGCGTCTGCCACGGAATAGATAACTGGAATAAACCCTACCAACGATTCTGCAATCGTGTATGCATAATTTCCTTTAACAGAATATTCAAGACCTTTCTGTTTCCATAAACTAATAATTTTTTCTACAATTTCAGTTTGATCAGTAATTAGTTTTAACTCTTGAAAAACTTTTAACAGAGAAAAGAAACTTAACCCAAGTGAATAACGCGGCTGGAAACCCGGTTGAACTTTTACACAATTCAAATTATTTGAATTGGCAATAGCTTCAACTTCTCCTCCGGTTGTTATACAAACAATTTTACAGCCAAGTTCAATAGCTTGTTTTAATGCCGATATTGTTTCTTCAGTATTACCTGAATACGATGAAGCGATTAATAATGTATTCTTACCGGCAAACTTTGGCAGATTATAATTTCTGTTTACTACAATTGGTAAATTAATTTCATTAACTAAATAATTTTTTATAAGATCTGCACTAATTGCAGAACCGCCAAGCCCGCTAATTACTATATTCGATAAATCTGATGAAGTAAATCCACCAATTTTAAACTTATTATTCCATGCAAATTCAATCTGTTGATATGAATTAACTAAAACATCAAATTGATTTTGCGGATCGTACTTTTGTACGTAGTCTTTTATTTCCATAATTATAAAATGTTCCTTGTTCTTGAAATATTATTATCATCAAAAAACTTTTTAACTTTTTTCTGAATCTCCACTTCTGATTTTGATTGAAGACATTCTTCAGCTAATGCTTTTGCTTTCTTAAATTCAAACCCTTGAATAATTCTTTTAGCATAAAGAATTGTTCCCGGAGACATACTTAATGACTGCATACCTAATCCAACAAGCAAAGGAATTGCAAGAGTATCTGCTGCCATCTCACCACAAATACTTAAAGGAATTTTACTTTGCTTAGCTGCCTTAACTATGTGATCAATTGTCCTTATAACAACAGGACTGAATTCCTGATAAAGATTTGATACAAGATCATTGCCACGATCAACAGCCATCATATATTGGATAAGGTCATTAGTCCCTATGCTTATAAAATCAACCTCTTCCGCGTATTCCTTCGCCATTATTGCCGCAGAAGGAACCTCAATCATAATTCCAACTTTTATCTGATTATCAAATTTTATTTTTTCTTTCTTCAACTCAGATTTACATTCCTGAATAATTTTTTGAGTCCGCCAAACTTCATCTAATGTAGATATCATCGGAATCATAAATCTTACATTTTTATTTTCACTCGCTTTTAGAACAGAACGTATTTGTGTACGAAATAATTTTTCATTCTCTAATAAAAATCTTACTCCTCGTAAACCTAAAAATGGATTAGGTTCTTTATACTCGCTAAACCTAAACTTATCGCCGCCTATATCAAATGCCCGTATTGTTACAAACTTGGGATAGATTCTCGATGCAAGTTTTGAGTAAATATCTGTCTGTTCTTCTTCATCAGGAAATGATCCAAGCTCATTTAAGATCTGCTCAGATCTATATAAACCTATTCCTTTAGCATTGCTTGTAATAACAATATCAATCTCGCCGGTAACATCAACATTTGCTTCAAGATTAATTTCTTTTCCATCAATTGTTACAGCCGGTTGATCTTTTAACTGTTCAAGTCCTTTTTGAATTTCAAAAAGTTTTTTTTGTTTTTCATTAAAAAAATTAAGCTGTACTTCATTTGGATTTATAATTATATAACCATGAAATCCATCAACAATAATTGTATCACCGTCTTTAATTAATTTGGAAGCATTATGTGTTCCCACAACAGCAGGAATATTAAGTGATCGCGATATGATTGCAGCGTGAGAAGTTAATCCGCCATGATCTGTAACAAAACCGAGTGATTCTCTTCTTGAAAAAAGTAAAGTATCTGCAGGGCTTAATGATTCGCTAACAACGATTAAGTTCTTCTCTATTTTAGATTGCCACCTTTTCTTTTGAAGATTACGGATTATTCTGTGTTTAATATCCTCAATATCATTTGCACGCTCCTTCATATAGGATTCGTGTGAGATTATCATTAGTTCCTGATACTTAGAAATCTCATCTGCAACTATAAACTCCGGCTGAATCATTTCAACTTTAATTCTCTTTTCAATATTCTCTAACAGAATCGGGTCATCAAGAATCATCAACTGAGCCTCAAAAATGGCGGCTCGAACTTCATCCATTTTCTCACGCGCTATTCCAAATATCTTGTTCAGCTCTTTTTTGGATTGCTTTAATGCTTCTTGAAAATTATTAATTGCTTCTACTATATCAGTAATTGGAGCTTTACTAATTTCAAGTTTTTCTTTAGAGAATAAATAAACCTCCCCGATAACAATTCCGGGTGCAGCGGCTATTCCAGAAATTTTATTTTCAGAATTTTTATAAATGTCTTTAAATGATTTCATAACTCATCAAATCCTCTCTCAAAATAACTGACTATTTCCTCGCAAGCATTCTGTTCATCTGGTCCATCAAATGTCAGTTTAAGTTCAGAGCCAATTTCAGCGGCTAAAGTCATAACTCCAATTATACTTTTGCCATTGATGCTTATTCCATCACGGTAGATATAAAACTCACTTTTGTACTTGGCAGCAAGTTTAACAATTGTCGCCGCAGGACGAGTATGAAGCCCGGCTTTGTTAACAATCGTAACAGTTTTCTCAATCATTATTTATTTCTTTTTATTAATGAATCAGCCAGCCAGTAGAATATTTCCACTTCACTTTTATTTGATAATTTGTCTATAGATTTTAGTGCTTTGTTGGTATAACTGCGGATCGCTGTTTTAGCATCCTCAATTACACCAAGTTTTTCATACAGCTTTTTATAGTATTCAATTTGATTTTCTTTAATACCTTTATTTGCCACAACTTTCAATAAATCATTTTTATCTTTTCCATTTGCTTTCTCCAGTGCTTCGATAAATAGAAATGTTTTTTTCCCTTCCATCAAATCGCCGCCGATTCTTTTACCAAACTCAAATTTATCTGCAATAATATCTAAAAGATCATCCTGAATTTGAAACGCTATTCCAAGATATTTTCCATAGTCCGATAACGCTTTAATATCATTCTTACTTCCATCTGCAAGATAAGCACCAAGTTCGCAGCACATTCTGGCAAGTGCCGCAGTTTTCTTCTCAATCATCTTAATGTATTCCGGAAGTGAAACATTTTTTCTTGTTTCAAATTCCGTATCAAGACTTTGCCCTTCACAAACTTCAACTAAACCTTTTGTGAATGAATCCAAAGCTTGTTTTGCATTTACTTTGCAATCCTTTAATAAAAATTCGTAAGCAACAGCTGCAAGTATATCACCTGCTAAGATCGCAGTATTTAAATTATATTTTTTGTGGATAGTTAAGTTACCTCTCCGCAGATCAGCATTATCCATTATGTCATCGTGCACAAGAGTAAAATTGTGCAACATCTCAACAGAAAGAGCTGCGTTGTAAAAATTACTAATCTTACCACCTACTGCTTTTGCAGAAAGTAAAACGAGCAATGGTCTTAGCCGCTTACCGCTGCTTTCAAGAATATATGATGCCGGATCGTAAAGTGAGAATGGTGTCCTTTCCTTTAATGCTAAAGCAAGTTTTTTATCAATAATTTTTCTTTCTCTTTCATAAAACAATATATATTTTTTCATATCAGCAGGTTTCAAAACAATTCTTCCTTTTTAATTATCTTTTTATTTCTTAGTTCACTTAAATTTTTTGATCCGGTTAGGAACATAACTTTTTTTAGATACTCAAACCAATTTAATAATAAGTTGACTACTTCATTTTCGTCGTTCTTCATCAAAGTTTGCAAAATAATTCTTGCGGATGCTGCAATATCAGCACCAAGGGCAAACGCAACGGCAAGATCATTCGCAGAATTGATTCCGCCTGAACCGATTAAAGTAAATTTATATTTTCTCTTTAAGGGATAAATCTCTTTCAGACAATATGACGTGGGTAATCCCCAATCCCAAAAATTATTTTCCGATTTACTTCTCATAATTTCAACCCCAGCCCAGCTTGTACCGCCGGCGCCGGCAACATCAATTCCGCTCACACCAATATTTAATAATTTTTTTGCAGCTTCTTTGCTAATTCCTGATCCAACTTCTTTAACTATTACAGGTACTTTCGATTTTACAACCAGCTTTTCTAATTTCTTTAACAAGCCCACAAAATTTGGTTCACCTTCCGCTTGTAATAATTCCTGCAATGGATTTAGATGAACAACGAATGCATCAGCTTCAAGCATATCAGTCAAAGATAAAATATCAGTTAGATTTTTTGATTGGACAAGTTGTGCTGCTCCAATATTTCCAAGAACAGGAACACTCTTTGCAGTTTTACGAATTATCTTATATGAGTCGTGATAATTTTTTTCTTCAAGTGCTTGTCTTTGGCTGCCAACACCAATTGGTATTTTTAATTCTTCCGCAATAACAGCTAACCTTTGATTTATGTTTTCTGCTTCCTCAGTACCGCCTGTCATGCAGGAAATTAGAAAGGGTAAATTTATTTTTTTAGAAAAGAATTTTGTTTGAAATGATATTTTCGAAATATCAACTTCAGTAATGGCATTGTGAATAAAATCATATTTATCAAACCCATTTGTTTTACTGCGAAATGCAACTTTATCTGTAAGACAAAGGTCAATATGCTCTTTCTTTCTTTTAGATGTTTCTGTTATGGATTTTGTCATTTCTGAGTTGATTTATTATTCGTTTGCAAAATATGGAAAATAAAAGAAATATTCTTGTTTGTAAGGAACGGTCTACAGTCTGTTCCGTGTGTTTTTGTGATCTATTAAATAATTTTTTTTACCCTTTGCATAATTAGCGGATCGGTCAGGAGATCGATCCCTACGTTTATTGTTATTTTATTTTTTAATCTTCGTAGGGAACGGACTCCCGTCCGTTCCGGGTATCTTAATATTTATTTTAAGCTTTTAATTATTCGTTTTCTTTTTTTATTGCTTCCCATTCGGATCGGTCAGGAGACCGATCCCTACTTTTAAAATTCAATAAACTCATTCTCATAAATAAATAATTTATTAACAACTACCTTTTCTCGAACAGAATTTGTTAATAGAATTTTATCAGCTTCTAATAAATCTCCTAAATGCAGTTTGCTTTCACGAATAGCCGAGTTACATTTTAAGAAATTTTTGCGATAAACTCCGGGCAATATTCCTGCATTTAATGGCGGAGTTGAGATTACATCATTCTTGTAAATAAAAATATTAGTTATTGAGCCTTCAGCAAGCTCATCATGTTCATTAAAATAAATTACATCAAAAAATCCTTGTTCAGAATATTTTTTGTATTCTTTATCATACAAATCGCGATTAGTTGTTTTATAATATTGAAATCGATTTTGAGAATCTATTTTGTTTTTTGAGATGATAACTTTTACTTCATTTAATAATGGTGGTACCAAGGAAATTGTATGAGAAAGTTTACCAGATTTATTTAATGCAATTCTTAAACGGTAATTATTTCTTTTAATTTGTTTAATAATCCGATTTAATTCCGATACAATTTTTTTTCTATCGAAACAAAATAGAAAGTAATCAGCGGCTTGTTTCATTCGTTCCAAATGCTCATCCAGCAAAAATATTTTTCCATCTTCAATTTTCATTGTTTCGAAAATATTAAATGGTTTAATAGATTCAGTTAAAAATTTTCCTTTAAGTTTTGTTTCTTCGTATTCTTCTTCAGCAATGCTATCCCAAACAATCCCGCTGCCTAAACCAATTTCTCCATTACCTAATTTTTTATCAATTGTTAAAGTTCTGATCGGGACATTAAATGTAATTTTGTTTTTTTGAAGTAAACCAATAGATCCTGTGTAAATACCACGCCTTTCCTTTTCAAGTTCATTAATAATTTCCATAGTGCGAATTTTGGGAGCGCCGGTAATTGATCCGCACGGGTAAATATTTCTTAATACATCAGAAAGTCTAACATTCTTTTTTAGATTCGATTCAACTGTACTTACCATCTGATAAACGGATTCGTACTTTTCAACTTCAAAAAGATCTTTTACTTTAACAGAACCGAATTCACTTATTCTTCCCAAATCATTTCGAATCAAATCAACAATCATTACATTTTCAGCACGATTCTTTTCACTTCTTTCCAACTCATATTTAAT
>JBGAWM010000006.1:0-99606 GCA_044227615.1 Ignavibacteriaceae bacterium | reverse complement strand
CCGATGATGAACTTGCGATTGCAATGCGCGAGAAAAAACTTTACCGCAATTTTCAGGGTTACAGTACTAATGCCGGAGCTGATCTTTACGCAATGGGCATAACATCAATATCGCAGCTTAAAAATATTTATGCCCAGAATTATAAAACTGAAAAAGAATACTATAACTCACTTGATAACGAAAAACTTCCAACTGCAAAGGGATATCAATTAACAGCAGATGATCACTTGCGAAGAGAAGTGATTATGCGATTAATGTGTGATTTTGAGTTGGACTTTAATAAAATTGAGAATCAGTTTAAGAGAGATTTTAAAGAATATTTTGCATGGGGATTAAACAACCTAAAAGAAATGCAAGCCGATGATCTTGTTGAAATTTCTGACGGCGGAATAAAAGTTAAAAATATGGGAAGAATGCTTATCCGCAACATTGCAATAAACTTTGATGGTTACATTGAGCGCAAGGAAGATACAGCTAAGTATTCTAGAACAGTCTAATATTTTTTTGAAAGAAGGTTCTGTCACACTTCGACTTCGCTCAGTGTGACAAACAATTCGTTATTCAAATACCAAAATTCTGTTATATATAAAATCAAAGCTAAAAGTTTTTGATTCAGTTCGGCGTTCAATATACTCTGCAACTTTTTCTAATCGTTTTGGGATTAAAAGAATTTTTTCCTGAGCTTTTTGTGCAAGGTCATTCAGTCCAGTTATTAGTTCAATTTCCCAGAACTTAATTGCCTCTTCAACAATTTTCTTATAATCACGCGGACCATATATTCCAACTCGTCTTACAACATCAGCCATATCCCTAAAGTTAGGCATTGAAATTCCGGGCATATCTATGGCAGGCATTATATCTGCAGCAGAAAGCATTGCTCTGATTGGATCAAGTTTAAGAACCTCTTTAAAAACATTTCTGTAAAAAGTAAAATGCTTTGCTTCATCCGCGGCAATACTGCTAAGAATACCGTTTAATAATGGTTCATCTTCTCCTGCCAGTTTACCGGTATTTTTGTGTGAGAACTGAGTTGCGCGTTCCTGCAATGTTGTGTACACAAAAACCTTGTATGGATCCTTATCCCAATCAGGATTAAATCCGCTTTCGATATAATGAAATTGCATCAATTCAACTTCACGAAAACTGAACAATCGTGCATCACGAACATAATCTCTTATAACTGCGCCGTGTCTGTCTTCTTCTGCTGTCCACATATTATTCCATTTGGACCAGAAGCTTCTATCACCGAGATGCTGAGCAATTAATCTGTGAAAGTGCGGTAAACCTTCTTCAGTTAAAAGATTTAAAGCAACTGCAACTCGCACTTCGTCTTTAACTCCGCGTACGCGATCGCGAAGGTTTTTAATGTTAGCTTCCTGATCATCATTCATTTTTTCATCTGCGGGAAGAAAATCGGAGGAGAACCATAATTTTCTTTTATCAACATGATCATCCATCCATTCTTTAACTTTGCCTTCAAGTTGATTTAGAACTTCGGTTTTATTTGCAATTTCTTTTTGCTTTGATTCGTTTTCTTTTACAAGTATTTCCATTTTCTCTTTTAATCATAATTAGTTAATCGTTTAGTTTCAAAACAATAATATGGTTGGAATAATTCAATTGAAAGGGAAGAAATATGATTAAGAAAAGTTTTACATTTTAATTACAAAGTGTGAAATTAGAGACATCTAGAAAAAGAGATAGTCACCCTTCGATGGCAGTGCCACTCAGGGTGACAGAAATGAATTTTAATCGCTGGGTCTTTCACCCATTTTTGCCGTAGTAAAGAAATCATTGTAAAATCGTTTTTGATATCCATCGAGTAATTGATTTATTCTCTCCTTGCTTGAAGATTTTATAATCAATCCTGCATGATATTCTTTCTTCAATCTCCAACAAACTTCGGGATCATTATAGGCATCAAGATCAGGCCATTCTTGTTTTGATAGCGAAGTAAGTATTGCTGCAAAATCATTTTTAACTTTTGGCAGTTTATATTCTTTTTCGCCATTCAAGATTTCAATCTTTGCCCATTCTGCCCAAAGATTAATTCCAGTTGCCGCTTCTACAAGAGATGAAAGGTTAGCTCCACCAACACGTGCAGATGTTTCTAAGAAATAAAGTTTGCCGTCTTCAGCACGAATAAATTCTGAATGCGATACTCCGCGCAGTAAACCTAAAGCTTTTAATGTCTTTTTATTCAGTTCTAAAACTTCTTTTGCTTCTTCAGATTTACTATCAAGTGTTTGGCTTGTAAATACTCTGCCCTGGTGTGCAACTTCAAAAGGCGGAGTGCCGTACTTGCTTGCCAATCCAAAGACAACTTCTCTTTCATTTATAATTGTATCAACGTGGTATATGCTTCCTGGTACAAATCTTTCCATCAAAAAGAATGATTGTTCATCTGCCAGATAATTTATTCTATCCCACATTTCCTGTTTGTTGTTGACTTTTTTTAATCCGTAAGAACCGGCAAGTAAGCGAGGTTTTATCATATAGGGAAAAGGAACTGTGTCTGCAAACTCGTTTAGCTTTTTATGATTAAGAACATGAATAAATTCCGGAACTGGAATTCCGTTTTCCTTTGCAACCATTCTCATCGCAAGCTTATCTCTAAAATGGCGGGCAGTTGTATCACCCATTCCTGCAATTCGCAAATGCTCTCTTAAGGATGCTGCACGCTCAACATCAAAATCATCAAGTGCAACAATTCTATCAATTTGTTCGGAGCGTGCAAGATAACTTACGCCATAAATTACGTCCTGCATGTTCCAGTCTTTGTTTTTATCAGGGATGTAGAATATCTCATCTATACTTTCTCTTGGCCAATCAGCGCTCTCCAGGCTTTTTGATGTAAGAAGAATAACACGACAGCCCTGTGTTTTGGCTTCCCGCATAAAATCAAAACCTTTTTCGTAACTGGAAATACAGAGTATAGTTAACATGATATTTTTCCTTTCTTAGTGGTAAAGAAAATATTTTACCACCTAGACACTTAGAAAACTTAGTTTCACTTAGATAATTTCTATAGAAAGTTTAAACTTAATTTTATTAAAATCAAATGTTAGTTTTACCCATCAGCCGCATTATTGGGTAAACATTTTCACCCTTATCGTAAAACGGTGAGCGTTTATAAAAGAAATCCAATCTTTCTCCCGAGTTATTTTTAAAATCTTCGTCTTCATTTAATCTTTTATAAAAATCAGATCGTAAATCGGAATCGTTCTTTAACATCTGTTTTGCAACTGGTTCCATCACATAAGCTTCAGCATATTCTTTACGCTCAAAGAATGCGTTAAAAAATCCCCAGTTGATAAATGAATCCGGGGCTTCTGGTTCCAGTAAATTTACAATAACTCTTAATAGTCTTTGATTTGTATAAATAATTAAAGTCCCAGCTTCCACTTCTAAAGTTTCTGTAAAAGTATTACACTTAAATGATGGGAGCTGTCTTCCCTCATAAGGACGTTGAGCGAATTGGACATGATTAAATCTATACTTCTCGACTTTTAATCTTCTGTTTTCTTTAACCAGATTGAATTTTATTTGATGAGCTTTTATAACTTCGATTACATTTGTAAACTGCTTTGGAATAAGGTAGGCAGCCGGCACAATTATCTTCTTAAGCGAATTTGCTTTGTTAAAAATTGGTATCTCAATTTCCATTGGCTTGTTTGTATATTTGCGAACCGTTGATCCAGTTATTTCGCTATGCTCATCATACCACTCGAATCCTTTAAAAATATATTTATCAAACTTTCCGTTGCCAGTTAACACGAGCGGGAATTTCTTTTTGTTTACAAGATAATTTTTTAAAGTCTGCTTATCTGCCTGATTATTTAGTGAGATAATCTCTTGATAATTATCATTTACAAAACATAAACTGTGTTCCATCATAGATTTGGTTGAAAATACTCGGTTGGCAAAGGGTTTTAGACTATGGGTTTCAACAAGCAAACACACTCTGTTTTGTGTTGCACAGTATCCGTGTGAAAGTCGAGGAGGTGCCGGTAAATCTACTATCCCGCTTTCAATTGTTCCGGATTTAAACTCCATATATGGTCCAATTATATAGCCATCTTTTTCAACCTTATTTAATAAATACGGTAAATAATTTTTTTCAATCAGGCTTACCAATCCCCGATCAATATTCTGATGTGTTTCTATTCCGTAAGTTACATGATATTGATAATCAGCTCCATTAGTTGTGTGATTATCAATCATAAAATCGGGTAGCCAATCATTAAATAATTTTAGAAAAGATTTTATTTCGGGTGTATCAGCTTTTAAGTAATCACGATTCAAATTCAGGTTCAAAGCATTTGTACGCCAACCCATTTTCTTTGGACCGTTTTGATTTGGTCTGTTAAACGGACTTACTCTTTCGTGACCATCAACATTAAGGACAGGAATTATAAGTAAAACCGTGTTATCTAAAAGATTCTGTTTTTCTTTTGTGATAAGAATTTCTCTTAGTAAAAGCATGCAAGCGTCTTTGCCTTCAACTTCACCGGGATGAATTCCGTTTTGAATAAGTACGATTGCTTTGCCGGTTTTCTTCACCTGTTCGGGAGTAAAGCTTTTATCCTTTGATACAATTATAACTTTTAATTCTCGGCCTTGCGGAGTTAATCCAATAGTTTGAATTTTTACGTAAGGGGTGTTATCCGCAAACTTTTGGAAATACTTTAGAGTGTTTTCGTAATCCGGGGATTCAAGCTGATTTGATTTTTCAAAATGTGTAAGCCAGTCTTTAGAAATATTTTTTTTCTGCATTGTAATAAATATGATTAGTTAATGTTGGTGCAAATATAAATGAACAATAAATAAATATTCCTCGATTTAGTGATAAAGTTTTTCTTATTTTTGTTTCAACAATTTATGTTTTCATCAGATTAATGCTTTCAATTTTTACGCTAATACAAAACAAAGTAAAGCCCTTCATTAAACAGGAACTGGGAAACAACCATTCACTTGTTGGCGGCATTATTAAATATCTTAAAACAAGTCCGCTTAGAGAACCGCAAAAAGAAGCTATTGAGGTTTATCTTTGGTTAAAGTTCGTTGGAAACAATCAAAAACTTTCGGACATCGTAAAACAAGGTTTGCTTTATGATGATGATTTAGCCAAAGGTTATAATTTCTATCAATCATTTGGAAATAATTATACACTACACTTTCTTAATCAGTTTGCGCAGGATAATGATTTAAAGAATTTCCAGACAACACTTGCCAACGATCCCAAGGGGTTAATCAACGATTGGGATAAAATTTTAACCGAACTTTTACACAACTTTGAATATCCGAACTTCCTTTTCAGTTTACCAATGGGTGCCGGTAAAACTTTTTTGATGGCAGCTTTTGTTTACCTGGATCTTTACTTTAGTAAGTTGTTCCCAAACGATAAAAGATTTGCGCATAACTTCGTTGTCTTCGCTCCATCTGCTTCTAAGACAGCTATTCTACCATCTTTACAGACAATTAAAAATTTTAATCCTGAATGGATACTGCCATCGCACGAAGCAGAAAAACTTAAACAAGTAATTCATATAGAAATATTAGATAGCCTTAGCTCTAAAAGAAAAGATAAACTACACGGTAACAATCCAAACCTTGAAAAAGTAAATCGCTTAACTCAAACTAAAGAGTTAGGTTTAGTCTTTATCACCAATGCTGAAAAAGTTGTTTTGGAAAGTTATTCCAAAGATGATCAACTTTATATTGATCCTTCAAGTGCGTTTTATGATGAACTGAAAGCTTCTGAAATAAAAAAGACAAACGACCTTAGAGAAAAACTTTCTCAAATACCTCACTTAACAGTAATGCTCGATGAAGTTCATCACACTTATGGTACAACTGGCGAAGGTGAAAAAAAATTAAGACAAGCTGTAAACATTTTAAATCAGCATCAGAATGTTGTTTGTGTTCTCGGTTTATCAGGTACGCCCTATATACAAAACAAAATTGATGTTGGTGGCTCGGCTATAAAGCTGAATCAGATTCAGGATATTGTTTATAATTATTTACTCTCAACCGGTATTGGTAGATTTCTTAAAATACCCGAAGTTATAAGCGAACAGAAAAAAGAATCTGTTTTTATTAAAAATGCTTTGAATGAGTTTTTTTCAAAATATGATTTTACTTATTCCAATGGAACTAAAAGCAAAATTGCATTTTATTGTCCTTCAATAAAAAAACTTAACGAAGATATTCTTCCGGTTGTTGAAGAATGGTACAATGAAAAACGTAACGGCAAACAAAAAGAAATATTCAAATTCTATTCGTCTGTAAAAAAAGAAGATAAAAAGTACGAAATACCTAAAGACAGTAAAGCCATTTTTAATAATCTCGATAAACCTTATTCTGATAAACGAGTAATTCTCCTAGTTGCTATTGGCACCGAAGGTTGGGATTGTCGAAGTCTAACTGCCGTTGCTTTGCCCCGTCAAAAAACAACAAAGAATTTTGTTCTCCAAACAACTTGCAGGTGTTTACGTGAGGTTGATGATGCATCAAAAGAAAAAGCTCTTATCTATCTTTCAAAAGATAATTATGAAACTCTTGATGATGAGCTAAACAAAAACTATGGTCTTAACATTGCTGACTTGAAAGTTCACTCTGAAGATGTAATAAAAGTAAAAGTACGTAAACCAAAACTCGGAAAACTTAAATTCAAACAAGTTTATACTAAATATACAATAGTTAAAAAATCGGTTGTCGATCTTGGCACAGCACTAACTTCTTATTCTCTGACAGATTTCAAAAAAACTTATGCTTATGACGAAACACTAACAAGAGGAAGAATAGGGTCTTCAGGCATCGTTAGCGAAGTTCACCATTCATACAACACTGCTTTAGAAATTTATGAATACGAATTCGAAGATTTTATTTACGACTTGACAAAAATGCTTCTATCAAGGTTTACAGAAACTGAACTTATAAATCTTTACGAAAAAGAATTACAGCAGGTTTTCTCAGTCATTCAAAATGAAATATCCTGGATAAGCAACAACCCGCTTATTTCTATCGATGATATTATTCGCCATGCTGCTAATGTATTTACAGATACTATCGAATACAAAGAAGAAGCAATCGAAGAACCTGTTGAAATTGAACTGCTTGAATGGAATTTGTTAAATGCTCCTCTTTCCTTTGAAGGCGGTAAATTCGTTCCTGATTTTGATAAATCAAGTGCAAAAGGATATAGCAAATTTCCCGAAAGATGGGAACAAGATTTTTTTGACCCGGATACAAATAACTTAGACCCATTGAATATTAGCTTTAACTATGTTCCTTATAAAATGGATAGTGACTTTGAGCGCAATGCAATTTATGAAATGCTTAAACTGGCAAAACTAAAAGACCTCGAAGTTTATTACAACGGTCACTCCGATAGAAATTTAGATGGCTTCTATATCAAAACTCCCTTTGGTATTTATACACCCGACTTCCTGATTCTTAAACGCTCCAAACCCGGTAAATACAAAAGTGAAGCAGAGAAAGGCGAGATTGAAAAAGTACTTATTATAGAAACCAAAGCAGAAACCTATTACAATCAGGATTTTAAAAACAAAGAGAAATTTGTAGAAGAAACCTTCATCAAACACAACCCGCTTTTTACGTACAAGTGTTTTATAGATGAAGGCAAAAACGATTTTAAAAAACATTTAAAGGAATTTAAAGAACTAATCAACAATTTATAAGTGAACTCATCCCCCAACCCCTTCTCTTAAAAAGAGAAGGGGAGTTTAAAAGTTAGATTTAAAAGTCCCTCTCTTTCTAAGAGAGGGATTTAGGGTGAGTTCAAGAGGAGGCACAAGACAGAGAGACTTTAACAAATATTTACAATACCTAATCAAGCGTTAAAAAACTATGGCAATCAAAAAACCAACACAATACAACATAAGCCCCGCTAAGGGGCAGGCGCTTCTCAACTTTCAAGGCAGAAGATTCCCAGACAAAGTTGAACTCTTTGAAACCATACTTATTGAACAAGTAAGACAAAAAGACAAAGAACCAAAACTTAAGCTTGATAAGCAAACAGAACTTAATGCGGACTTTACAAACCTTCTTATACACGGTGATTGTCTTTCTGCCTGCGCTTACTTAAAGAGCAAGAACATAAAAGTTGATTTGGTTTACATTGACCCACCGTTTGCAAGCGGTGCAAACTATGCAAAGAAAATTTACCTGCGTAATGGTGGCAAAACTGAGGTCGAAAACAATGACAACTCCATTGGCGAAGAAATTATGTACGGAGATATTTGGCAGAAAGAAGATTACCTTAACTGGCTTTACGAACGACTGCTTGCAATACGAGAAGTTATGAGTGAAACGGCAAGTATCTATGTGCATCTTGATTGGCATATTGGACATTATGTTAAATTACTTTTAGATGAAGTTTTTGGCGAAGAAAATTTTCAAAGAGAAATTGTTTGGGAAAATGCTGCTCTATCTGGATATAAGACACAAACGAATAATTGGATAAGGGCACACGATACTATTTTTTATTATTCTAAATCAGATGAAAGGTTATTTAACAAACAAAAGCAACCACATAGAAAAGAGTACTTAGATAGATTTGATAAAACAGAAGAAAATACTGGTCGTAAATATTTTGATGGTCGGGGCGAAATATTATATCTTGATGAGATTATAAAGAAAGGGAAAGCAGTTGGAGATGTTTGGTATGATATTATGTCGTTTCAACAACTTCCTACTGCATCAGAAAATGTAAATTATGCAACTCAAAAGACTGAGGAATTGTTAAAGAGAATTATTAATTCTGGATCAAATGATGGAATGATCATTGCGGACTTCTTCTGCGGGAGTGGCACAACAGCAAAAGTTGCAAACGACCTTGGCAGAAAATTCATTGCCTGCGATATTGGTGTAAATGCAGTCCAAACAACAAGGGACCGGCTTGTAGAATCAAAGGCAGATTTTGATGTTCTAAAAGTAAACGACGGAGTTCGTCTCTTCCGCAACCCTGCACAAACGCAGCAAAAAATATTCAGCTTAATAGATGGTTTTAAAAACAGAACAGAACTAGAACTCGGTGAATTTTGGGATGGAGGAATTGCTGCCTCATCCGGCAGCTATGTTCCCGTTAAGTTTGTAGGCATACAGGAGAAACTTACTAAGCAGCTTTTAGACTTTTTCCTCGAACAAATCTATGAACTGGAAGCAGAGGATAATGTTGAAGCAGTAAAAATAATTTACGCACATAAAGATTTAGAAATTGATCATAAGTACCTTGAAAAATCACTTCGCGACAGCAAACGCACAACAATTAAAGTAGAACTAATCAGCCTCGATGAACTTCTCGGTGCAAAGCGTGATTTACTTTTCCCACCGGACAATGCGGATATTGAAGTGAAAAAAGAAAAAGACAAATACAAGGTTTCTATCAAACGCTACTTTAGCAGCTACCTTAAAACAAAGATAGACGAGTTCAATGCAAAGAAAGTAAAAAAACAAACAACTATTTTTGAAGGTGACGGAGAAGAAACTGAAAAACAAACCACAAAAAAAATAACACTTAGCAAAACCGGATTAGAACTAATCGAATCCGTTCAATTTGATACCACATTAAGAAAAGACGGCATTTGGGAAAGCAATCTCGATTTAGAAGACAAAGCAGGAATAAAAGATAAAATCAAAGGCACATACATTTTGCCAACAGATAAATTCAAAATAAAAATTCGCAACATAGCAGGTGATGAGTTTATAGAAGAACATATTTAAGTAAAAAAATACCTTTTGCGTCATTTTTACTTAAAAAAAACGAATTGTGATCGATTATATAGGGTATAGTAATTGTTGACTATTTATTAACAGTTATTATTATATTTAAACAGCTTATTAACTAATAAAACAAGGCAAATCCTAAATGAAACTTTCTCGTGAAAGAGAAAAGTTATTTAATGCTATAATCTTCTTCTGTAACAACACAAAGCACTGCTACAAACTGAAGTTGATGAAACTTTTGTACTATCTTGATTTCTGGCATTTCAAAGAGACTGGCAGATCAGTAACTGGATTAACATATAAAGCTTGGGAGAAAGGTCCAGTTCCAACAAATGTGTATTGGGAAATTGATCCAAAAAATAATCTCGATGATTTAAAAGAATTCCTTTATGTCGAGGAAGAAGTCTATGATGAAGTTACCGGTAAGAAAAAATTTAATATTAAAGCAAAAAAAGATTTTAATGAAAAAATCTTTACCAAAAGAGAGATTGAGATATTAAAAAGAATTGCTGAAGTATTTTATGATGCACGTGGCGACTTGATGAAAGATGCTACACACCTTAGGAATGCCCCCTGGGACAAAACCATTAAAGAGAAGGGTAAAAACGCTGAAATAGATTATTTATTAGCTCTTGATGACGAAAGTAATTCGCTAACTCCAGATATAGTGAGAGACAAAATCTTATTCGATAAACAAAATAGAGAGGTGCTTGATAGTTTATGAAAGCGGGGGATGTATTCTGTTTTATTAATTTTACATTTAAAGATGGCGATACTGCAGAAAAAAAATTATTAATAATTCTCAATACTCCCCAAGGTATCGAACCATATCTAGCGTGCTTAACAACAAGTCAACAAAAATGGAAATCAAATCAGCTTGGCTGTCACTCAGAACAAAATTATTACTTTGTAGATTCTAAACAAGACAATTTTGATAAAGATACCTGGATCGTATTCGATCAAATTTATGAATTTCCAGTTGAGCGCATTCTTAATACACGCATAAAAGATGGATCTTATGATCTTTTTGAACTTGATTCAACTCTTTGGAAAGCTTTAAAAAATTGTATCGCTAAATCGAAAGACGTTGAACAAGATTATATAGAGATGATTTTAAGATAATTACAATTTTTAAGTGTAGTACAACTTGGCGAGCTGCACTTTATCCCATAACAAGATTTTGATATTCAGAATGTTTTTCTACAAACACTCTAACATACCAGCAGCTTGGAATTACTTTTAAGTTTTTTTCTTTTGCATATTCAAAAGCAGCAAGTACAACCTTTCCTGCCAATCCCTGTCCGCGTAATTGCGGTGGGGTGTATGTTGAGTAAAAATCAATCGCACCTTTATCTTCGGCATATAGAACATAAACTTCATTCCCATCAACATCCAATACAAATCTGCTTCCTTGTAAATCGTTTATTACTTCGTTCATAAAATTTCTCTTGATTAATCTTCAAAAATATTCTCGGGATTATTTTTTTCAATATTCCATTTTAATGGATTTAAGTTGATGTATTCTCGAATTCTCATTAGGTCTTTTTCGGATCGAATAATATGGTCATAGAATCGTACTTGCCATTTAAATTCTAAGCATCCTGCTTGATGAATTCTTTTTGTAGTTGCACCTTTAAATCCACGGATAATGTTTGACAGACTATTAATACATACATCGTTTCGTAGAGACGCATCGCGATGCGTCTTTACTGTTTTCAATTCTGAGGATTGATTAACAATAATAATTCCATGAGAATGATTAGGCATAATGACATAATAATCTAAATCAACACCTGATCTAATTTGTGAAATATTATTCCACTCTTCATCAACAATCTTCCCGAAATTGTTTAAAATAACTTTTCCGTCTTTTACTTCACCTAAAAATTTACGGTGGTTTTTTGTATTAATTGTGACATAATACCAGTAATTTGAAGAGTAATCAAATTCTTTTAGCCTTGCTGATTCAATTCGATATTTATTTTTATAAAGCATAAGATGTGTGAAAACGTTTCATCATATTATATAATTATTTCTCTCATCATTAGATTTTTTATCAAATTATCATATCCAACAAATTGGATTCCATCCCAGCCAATTTTTTTTGCCGCATCAACATATTCTAAAATGTCATCTATAAAAATATGCTCCTCAGAGGGGAAGCCTGATGCTTTTTCAACCCCACGATATATTTCCTCTTCAGGCTTTATGAATTTTACTTCGTGTGATAGTATAAGTTTATCAAATAGTTTTAAGAACTCATAACCTTGATAACCATATTTTTTATGAATTGAGTTTGTGTTGGATATTAAATAAAGCTTATAATTTTCTTTTAATAAAGGAAGAAGTGAAATTACCTGTTCTTCAGGGATAAATATATCCGACCAATATTTGCAGAAAGTTTTTCCATCGATGCAGTTATCAAGATAGCCAAGCATTATATTTATAAATTTATCCTCAGTAAGCAATCCTTTTTCAAAATCACGATGAACGTTATAATTATTTTTATACAATTCTAAAAATTGCTCGCCAATTCCTGCTTTATGTCGATTGACTTTCTCTACAAAGTATTTATAATCAAATCGGAGTAGCACCTGCCCTAAATCAAAAACAACAGCCGAATATTTTCTATTTCTCATTCAGAAATAACAAAAATATCGTCAGCAAGACCTTTATTTACTTTAACACTGCTAACAGTCATTTCAACAGATTGAGGACCAAATGATTGTGTAAGTTTGAAAGGATATTTTATTCCTTCAACCTCTGTATAATTATCATAAGCGACAACCTGTTCAATTAATCCCATTTGAGTCTGCATCTCTTTTTGCTCTTTAACCTTTAAACCAGACTCAGCATCAAAATAAACAAACCATCTAATACCAGAAGGCAATGTCATTTTAATTTTATGAGCATCTCTCTCATTAATTTTTTCTGTTCCTTCAAAAGAAAGTTTTATTCCGGAGCTTTCTAAATCCAAAAGCAATTCCATTGTAGCTTCTATTTTAAGCTGCTCTAATTCTTTTCCTGTTACATCAACCTTTTGAGTGGCAGCTTTCATAACTCCTTTTTCGCCGTCAAAAATAATTGTTTGATCCATGCCTCCAGCCTTTACTTCCTGACGCATTTTATTCGGAGCTTTTTGTTTTACAATTATTGTAAGACTTTGTCCCATTGCTGTACCGCGCATAATTGTAGTTCTGTCTTGCACCTTAGCAAGAGCATCTCTTCCGCCAATAGCTTCAAGATATTTTTCTAAAACAACATTAGGATCGACTGTTTTTAGACTATCCGACTCCTGCGCAAAAAGATTGAGATGTGCAGGTATAACAAATAATAGAAATAATATTAAACCCGTGCTTATGAACTTCATTTTGTTTTCCTTAAAATAATTGGATAAAAATTGCATATAAAAATAGTAATAAGATTTGTTTTAACATTAAAAAATATTTCCGTTAATCATCGATTAAAACCTTATATTTGAATAAAAAGTTTCATAATTCATCAATCCTTTAGTTTTGTAACAACAACCAATACAAAAACATAAAATGACTATTAAAACAGTATTGTACTTCATATTTCTAACTTCAATATTAAATGCCCAGCAATTTACAATTAAGGGAAAAATTGTTGATACAAATTCTCGATACCCTTTAAGCTTTGCAAATATTCGTGTTGCTGAAACAATGCTTGGAACATCATCAAATGTAAATGGTGAGTTTGAGCTGAAACTTAAAAAAGGCGCATACAAAATTGTTGCATCATTCATCGGCTATTATTCTGATACAATAAACGTTGAAGTTGATAAAAACTTAAATGATGTAAATTTTTCATTACTGCAATCCGAAATAGTACTCTCAGAAGTTCTTGTAAAGCCAGGTGTAAATCCTGCTCTGGAAATTATTAGAAAAGCTATCGAGAAGAAGAACATTAGAAATAATAAACTAAACAGTTATGAAGTTGAAGCATATACAAAAGGACTTGTAAGAACCACGGAAGAAATTTCTGCGGGAAACAATAGTATCGGTGTTGGACTTGGCGGCAGTGACACAACAGAATTAATTATCGCAGGAATTCTTGAAAATCATAGTCGGAATTATTTTCAGCAGCCCGATAAATTTAAATCGGTTATTCTTGCGAGAAAGCAAAGTGCAAATTTTCCTCCATCAATAAATACATTAACTGGAGGAAGACTCATACAGGATTTTTATGAAAATGATGTGAACTTTCTGGGAAGAGATTTGCCTGGTCCTATCTCCGATAACGCACTGAATTATTATTACTATTATATTGAAAATGTTTTAGCTCAAAACGATAAAACAATTTATCAAATTCATATCGAACCCGATAATTCGTCCGATCCCGGATTTTCCGGTAAAATATTCATAGCTGACAGCACGTTTGATTTAGTAAAAGTTGATTTGATTCTTAACCGAGCCGCTAACACAGGAAATCTGTTTGATACTGTAAATATTTTTCAGCAGTTTGATGAATATGACGGAATTGCTATGCCTGTTGATTATCGTTTGTTTGTTAAAGCCAATGTGTTGGGATTGGTAAGGTTCGGATTTGAGTTGAATACTATAATGTTTAATTATTCTGTCAATAGTAATATTTCAGAAAATATTTTTGATAAAGCAATTGTCACTGTCGTTCCGGATGCCGATGATATAGATTCATCTTATTGGAAAAACACTCAAACAATTCCAAACACATTGGAAGAAGAATTGGCGTACAATAGAATTGATAGTGTTGAAAGTACTCCCAAAACTTTTTGGGATGATTACTCTCTGTTAGATACACGGATCAGTTTGTCAGATAATCTTTCCATAAGCGCCCCAATTTCGATGTATCATTTTTCCCGTGTTGAAGGGCACGCACTCGATTTTGGAATTTTCGTTGATGATGCTTTAAACAGAAGATTTAATTCATCACTAAAAATGTCTTACGGTTTTTCTGATAAGAAATTTAAACAGGATTATAATGCCGGATATTTACTTGGTGATTACAGAACCTGGGAAGTGAAATTCAGAGCTTTCAATAAACTTAATGTTTTATTTGAAGAGTCTGATAATTATGGAGAGTTGTTATCAACATTGGTTACACTAATTGCTAAAAACGAGTTTAGGGATTACTACTATTCAAAGGGAATTGAAATTGGAATAGAAGGCGAAGTATTACCTGTTTTAACGTTGCGATTAAACTATAAGAATAAAACTGATAACAACGCATTTGTAAATACTGATTACTCTTTTTTTAATAAGGAAAAAACATACAGGGCAAATCCTTCGATTTTTGAAACAAGAATTAACTCTTTAAATCTCGGTTTTGATATTGATTTTAGGGACTACATTGAAGATGGATATTTTAGAAGAAGAACATCACTCGGGAGATCGTATATTTTATTTTCCGGTGATATAACATATTCCAATCCGGATTTCCTTAGCAGCGATTTGAATTTTACAAAATATGAAGCCTCAGCTTTCGCTTTCATTAGAACATTTAAATCTGCCTCAATGAACCTTCGTTTTTATGGTAGATTAACAGATGGAGCCACTCCTTATCAGGATCTATATGCTTTGCCCGGAAATATTGATGTAGTTTTTAACTCACAGACTTTCAGAACTCTTAAAGTAAATGAAATTGTTGGCGACAAAATTATCACTCTAAATTTTACTCACGATTTTAGAGATGAAATTTTTAGAGCAATGAATATTCCCGGACTAAAAAACTGGGAGATAATGTTCTCATTAATTTTTAATGCTGCTCTGGCAGATATTACTTCAGAGACTACAGCAATTTTAACAAATCCTGTTAAAACTCTTAAACATCCATTTTATGAAATTGGTTTTGGTTTGGGACAAGGATTATTACCATTTAAACTCGAGTTTATGTGGAAGTTGAATTACAGAGATGGAAATAATTTTAGAGTTGGATTGAATTTACCGTTGTTATAAACATTTAGGATAAGGCAAAAAAAAGCGCTCTTAAAAGAGCGCTCAAAAGGAAATAAACAGAACTTATTTCTTGGGTTTTGCTTCACTTACGATGATATTACGACCCTTGAGTTCAGAACCATTTAGTGCCTGAATAGCCGCAGTGGCTTCAGCTTCAGTTTCGAATTCAACGAAACCAAAACCTCGTGATCTGCGGGTCTCTTTATCAGTAACAACTTTTGCTGAAAGTACGTTGCCATGTGCGGCAAATGCAGTCTGCAAATCTTCGTCACTAGCTGACCAGGGGAGACTCCCTACAAACAATTTAGTACTCACGAAACGAACCTTTAATTAATTGAACAAAAAAACGTCGATCGACGCGGGAATAAAATAATATTATTATTTAAAGAAACAAAGAAAAATTTAAATTAATCCTTTGTTTTAAGCCTTAAACAGGGCTTTCTGTCTCATCTTGATGCTATTTAGGTAATTTTTAAGTCCAAAACACTGATCACTCGTTTTGCTATGGGTTAGGTGGGTGGGTGGTCTGGTATAAAAAAATCACAATAATTTTGATATTGCGTCTTTAACATTATCAACTGAGATAACTTTTATTGCATCAGATTGCTTTATTCCCTTTAAATTTCCAGTAGGAATTATTGCAAATTTAAATCCAAGTTTTTGTGCTTCCTGAATTCTTTTTTCGATATGACCAACACTTCTTATTTCTCCGCCTAAACCAACTTCACCAATAATTATTGTTTGATTATCTACAACTTTATCAATTAAACTTGATGCGATACTAACACAAACGGCAAGATCAACAGCAGGCTCTATTACCCGAATACCGCCCGCAACATTTACAAACACATTGTGCACAGAAGCTCTAACATTTGCTCTCTTTTCCAAAACTGCCAAAAGAATAGATAATCTTTTCTGATCAAATCCATTTGATACTCTTTGCGGATAACCAAAATTTGATGGAGTTACTAATGCCTGAACTTCTAAAAGAATTGGTCGGCTTCCTTCGATGCTTGAGGTAACAACTGAGCCGGGAGTTTGTTTTTCGCGTTCACTTAAAAATAACTCGCTTGGATTGGTAACCTCGCGCAACCCGTCTTCGCGCATTTCAAAAACACCGATTTCATTTGTGCTGCCGAATCTGTTTTTTTGTGCTCGCAATATTCTGAATGAATGATTTGATTCTCCTTCAAACTGTAAAACTGTATCAACCATATGCTCAAGAATTTTTGGCCCGGCAATCATCCCTTCTTTTGTAACGTGCCCGATTATAATTACTGAGTAATGATTTTTCTTTGCTTCCTCCATCAACATTGCGGCACATTCACGAATCTGCGTAATTGTTCCGGGTGAGTTTTCCAATTCGCTTCTGTAAGTTGTTTGGATAGAATCGATGATTACAACTGACGGGGAGATTTCTTTTATTGCCCCAAGTATGTTTGATAATTCAGTTTCGGCTTGAACAAAAAACGAATCTGATTTTACTTTTAATCTGCCGGATCGAAGTTTAATTTGTTTTTCTGATTCTTCACCTGTTACATACAAAACTTTTTCCTTAATACTTGCCGAAGCCTGCATTGCTATGGTTGATTTACCAATCCCGGGATCCCCGCCAAGAAGTATAACTGAACCGGGCATTATTCCGCCGCCAAGCACGCGATCAAATTCTATTATTCCCGTTTTTATTCTGTCATCTTCATTAGCAGAGATATCTAAAATTTTGTTGTAGCTAAATTTTGATTTTGAAATGTTTGCTTTGCGTGGTGAAGTTTCAACAATCTCTTCTGTAAATGAATTCCAACTCTCACATTCCGGACATTTGCCTATCCAGCGTAAGGATTCATATCCGCAATTAGAACAGATGTATTTAATTTTTGTTTTAGACATAAAAGTTTTTTTACCACTTAGACACTTAGAACACTTAGACTCACTAAGCGTCAGGAAGCTTAGCAAACACATCGGTAACTAATGGAACTAAATGGTCCTTTATATTTTCACAATGAAAATTAATTAATAATCCTTTTGGTTTGCCAGTCAGTTTTAAATACGATAAAAGTTGAGCTTTAAAAACTGGAATCATCACATCAACTGCCTTTAATTCAACAACTACTAAATCATTAATAAGTAAATCTAATATTAAATTTGTTCCCAGATCTTTCTCTTTATAAATGATTGGAACGGGAATTTGTCTTTTAACTTCTAATCCCTGTGAAATTAACTCATCCACAAAACAAGTTTCATAAACTGATTCAAGTAAACCTGGTCCTAATTGCTTGTGCACTTCAATGGCACAACCCACAGCCTTATAAGATAAACTATTTACGTATTGCTTTGTTATTAGCATTTTCTAAGTGTTTCTTAGTGCTCTAAGTGTCTAAGTGGTTAATTTTTCACTTTATAAAAAACTTCCAACAATTTTTTCAACTTTGGAGAGAGCAGTAACAATCTGCCCAACATCTTTACCACCTGCAGTTGCAAGATGCGGGCGCCCGCCGCCGCCGCCGCCGACTAATTTAGCTAGCTCGCCAACAATTTTTCCTGCACTAAGTTTTTTATCTTTAATTAAATCATCACTTACAATTGCCACTATTCCCACTTTGTCTTCTATTTGGGCTATTAAAACACCGACTCCACTTTTAATTCTATTGCGCATTTCATCGCCAAAAGATTTTAACTCATCCATTGAATCTGCTTGAACTTTACCCTTGTAGATAGTAATCTTTTTTTCTTCGGATGATAAGGAAAGAATATGATCGAGCTGCTCAAGTTTTTCTTTTGTTTTTAACTCTGCTATTTCTTTTTCAAGTTTCTTCTTCGCATCTAAAAGCTCTTCTATCTTTTGTTCAAATGATTTTAGATGATCTTGCTGTGAATGGATATATTTCTCAACTCCAGCGCCTGTTACAGCCTCAATTCTTCTAACTCCGCTTGCGATAGATGATTCGCTGAGAATTTTAAACAAGCCAATTTCAGAAGAGTTATGTACATGAGTTCCACCGCAGAATTCCATAGTATAATCCCCAAACTGAACTACATTAACTTTATCACCGTACTTATCACCAAAGAACATTAACGCTCCCATCTTTTTTGCTTCATCAAAAGGAGTATTTCGATGGTGTGTTAAAGGTAAATTTTTTCTAAGCTGTTCATTAACCATCGCTTCTATTTGATGCAGCTCATCTGAAGTCAATTTTGCAAAGTGTGTAAAATCAAATCTCAACCTATCCGGACCAACATAAGAACCTGCTTGCTGCACGTGTGTTCCTAAAACAGTTCTTAAAGCTTTGTGTAAAAAGTGAGTAACAGAGTGATTACGCATTATATCCCATCGCCTTGCTACATCAACTTCTGCAATAACTTCGTTTCCAATTTTTAACGAATCAAAGTTATTAGAACTTAAAATGTGTACAACATGATTATCAACCTTAGCTACATCAACAACTTCAAAATTTTTCTCACCTATAACTAGTCTTCCCAAATCATCAACCTGTCCGCCAGACTCAACATAAAAAGGGGATTTATCAAGTATCACCAAAGTATTTTCACCATCTTGTTTTATTCCCGTTATCTTAGATTTGGTTTTTAGTTCATCATAACCAGTAAAGATTGTTGGATTAGAATCAACCAAATTAAAACCAGACAAATCATTTAATGTAACACTTATTGATGCGAACTTATCTTTTGATGCTTCACGTCCACGCGATTTTTGTTCATTCATCAAATTATTAAAACCATCTTCATCAATTGCAAAATTTAATTCGCGTGCCATTACGTTTGTTAGATCGACAGGAAATCCAAAAGTATCGTAAAGTTTAAATACATCTTCACCGGGAATGACTTTTATTTTTTGTTTATTAAGTCTATTAACTATGTCATTAAATAATTCAATGCCGCGATCAAGCGTAGCATTAAAACTATCTTCTTCGGCTTTAATGATTTTCTTAACGTAATCTTTTTTCTCAACTACTTCTGGAAAAACATCTCCCATATTTTCTGCAAGTATATCAACAAGCTTATAAAGAAAAGGATCTTTTAGATTTATTTTTCTTCCATAACGTGCTGCACGTCTTAAAATTCTGCGAAGCACATAACCACGTCCATCATTACCGGGAACAGCGCCATCTGCAATTGCAAAAGTCAGTGCACGGATATGATCTGCAATTACGCGCATGGGAATTCTATCTTCTTCTTTATCGTATTTTTCTTTTGAAAATTTAACCACAGCATCAATAATCGGTGTAAAAACATCAGTATCATAATTTGATTTTTTATTTTGCAGTACTGCGCACACACGTTCAAACCCCATTCCCGTATCAACATGTTTTGCAGGAAGATCATGCAGCTTGCCAGTTTCATCTCTATTATACTGGATAAAAACCAGATTCCATATTTCAATACATTCGGGCGAACCGGCATTAACAAGTTCCGCATTTTCAAGATCATCGCTAACATTTATGTGGATTTCTGAACAAGGACCGCAAGGACCGGTTTCACCCATTTCCCAAAAGTTATCTTTCTCGGCAAACTTTAAAATGTGATTTGGATTTATATCAGTTTCTAATTTCCACAGTTCAAGGGCTTCGTCATCATCTTTGTAAACAGTTGCCCATAATCTTTCTTTGGGAAGTTTCCATACTTCGGTAAGTAATTCCCAAGCCCAGCGTATTGCTTCTTTCTTGTAGTAATCTCCAAAAGACCAGTTACCAAGCATCTCAAACAAAGTGTGATGATAAGTATCGTGACCAACTTCTTCCAAATCGTTATGCTTGCCTGAAACGCGAATACATTTTTGAGTATCGGCGGCGCGTTTGTACTCCCGAGTACCATTTCCTAAAAAAACATCTTTAAATTGATTCATTCCTGCATTAGTAAAGAGCAGAGTGGGATCATCAAAAGGAACAACCGGAGAGGATTGAACTATTCTGTGGTCTTTACTCTTAAAGAAATCTAAAAATTGTTGGCGAATTTGTCGTGAAGTCATATTTACCTTTAGAATAATTTTGAAGGTAAAAATAACAAATAAACACCTAAGCAGGAACTGTATTATTTGAGCAATATCAAGGTTTTGCCTCATATAGTTTTGGCAATAAAATTGCATAAAAAACTATCCTTGTAAACAAATTATGATTGCCACAATGTCAGAAAATAAACAAACATCCGATAGTGAACTGCTGCTTCAGATAGTAGGATACAACTCAGAAGCATTTGTACAACTCTACAATCGTTATTCTGCAACTATTTATTCTTTGATTAAAGAAATAGTTTCAAGCCCCAAATTGTCAGAGAAGATTCTGATAAATGTTTTTTCAGTTTTCTTAAAACGGATTGATCACTACAGCACAAATAGTAATAATATTTTTACATTTCTAACTCTGCTTGCAAGAAATATTTCTATCGATAAAGTAAAAAGAATGAAGTTTGGTGAAGAAATGCCAGCATATTCTGATGAGTATGAGATAGAAATTATTCTTCCAAATCTTTCACAAGAAATACATGTAATAAATCTGGATGATAGAAATATTCTTGGCGAAAAAATTAAATTATATAAAAATCATCTAACTGAAGTACAAAATCTAGTTTTATCACTTATCTACTTTGAGGGTTTAGAAGAAGAGGAGATTGCAAAAAGATTAAATGTTACTGCCGCAGTTGTAAGGCAAAAAATACTAGGGATAATGGAAAGTCTTCACAGTCAATTTACAGGAAAAGCGGAGCAGAGTACAAGTAACAAAGAGATTTTAAATCTTGTTAAGTTAGAATCATTGGGATGCCTCTCATTAGATGAAAGAAAGAAACTTAATCAGAGTAGAAATGATAATCCTGATTTTTTATGGAAAGAATTGGGGGAATATCAGAATTTAACAGCATTACTTTCTACAACTATAACTCTAGCAAAACCGGAACGTGATCTTAATACTGAACTTAATAGTGCATTCACAAATATTTTACAAGGCGGAATAGTTGATCATCCGGTAGTCACATCTGACATGACGCCTGAAATACCAAAGGAAGAGCCAGAGAGCAGCTCAATTCAGGAACCAGTTAAGCAGATCGCTCAGGAAACAATACAACATCAGACAATTCCCAATCCCCTGCCCGAAGTTGCTAAACAACCGGTAGTACCAGAAAAGAAGAAACCCGAATTTGAATTAAAATTTAGAGAGCGTGACCCAAAGGAACTTAGCATTTTAAGAAAACATGAAACTACTGGATCAAACATTCAAACACCCGCTGCTTATACAAGAACAAGTAGTGATGTTAAACTAAAGGATTATAATCCTGGCAGGCAAAAGACAAATGTTTTGGTTGATAAAAAAGAAGAATCAGTAACTGATAAAAAAACAATACCAGCAGAAGCAAAAGTAGAAAGCACACCTCATCAAACTACGCCAGCTGATACCATTAAATCTGATTTGCAAATTAAAAACGATGACCCTTCAATAGTCATTGAAGAATCAAAACCTGCAATAGCTAAAGAGGAAGTAGCTGTTAAGAACAGACTAATACCTAACAGCAGTATTAACTTAAAGGAACTATTCAAGAAAGAGGAAAGACCTGTTGTAAATAAATTGATTACTCCTGTCAGATCAATTGATGAAAAGAAAATTTTAGAAAAACCGGTTGCGCCATTTGTTGATAAGTCTGATATAAAAATTAAAACCAACGAACCACCCAAAGAATTTAGAAGCAGCGTTTTTGTAGATAAGAATGAAAAAACATTATTGAATAAACCTGCAGCACCTGCCGCTGTAAAAAATGAAGCGATTAGCAAAGCCAATGATTTAACAAAGGAATTACAAAAACCAACTTCTGTTGCTGGAAGAGAAGAAAATAAAGTTGAAGATAAACAATTAACACCTGCTGAAGAAAAATCTGATATAAAAATAAAAACGAACATACCGCCAAAAGATTTTAGAAACAGCAATATTTTTGTTGATAAGGGGCAGAAAATAAGTCCAACCAGACCCGTTGCAACTGTTCAGGCAAAACCAGTTGCAGAGATTAAGAAAAACGAACCCATTAAAAAAGATATCATATCAAGCAGATTAGAAGCAAAAAACGAAAAGCTCGCAGAAACAAAAACTCGGGCAGTTGAAGCTAATCCAAATATGAAAGCTGAAGTACCGGAAAAAGCAATTACTGAAAGTAAAAAAGAAGAAAACTTATTCGAGCGCATCAAGCCGGCTAATGATAGATCAAACCTTAAAATAAGAGAGACTGTTTTTAACGAGAATGATAAGAAGCCAGAAGTATTAAGATCTCAGACAAATACGGTAGTTCCAGAAAAAAAATCTGTTACGGAAAAAGCTCTTCCAATAAATACAGTAACTGAATCAATAAACGTAGATGAAATATTAAATAAAATAGAAGATGATAAATCTGAACCGGTATTAAGTGAAGCGGAATCTTACGAAAAGGAAATTATCAGGCTTCGAAAAAGACTTAGAAGAAATATTTTAATTTCAGCGGCTTTGTTTGTAATACTTGCTGCGTCTTCAATCTTTGTTTATCTAAAATTTCAGGAGTCTCCTGCAAAGACCGAGAATAAAACGACTGTTACTGAAAAGAAAAATTTAGTTGATCAATCGAACTTTGCTTTTGATCAATCAGCAAATACTCTTAACCAGGAAGCAAATCTGCAAATTGATGGAGAAAATAATACTTTAACAGCAGAAACTATTGTTCCTGAAAAATCGATAACTAATCCAAAGGTTGTAACACCGACATTACCTGAGATTGTTACGAAGGAAGAAAGTACATTATTTGCATCAAATATTAATAGTAGTTTAACCGATAACGAAAAGGAAACTAATCAAATCGCGGCAGCAAAGACAGAGAAAATAATTCCTCCTAAAGAAAATAAAGTAATCGAAGAAGAACCTGCTTTCTTTGTTGCTGTTGAAGAAATGCCGGAACTGATTGGCGGCATTAAAGGATTGCAGAGTAAAATTGTTTATCCGGAAATAGCAAGAAGAGTTGGTGTAGAAGGAAAAGTAATTGTTCAAGCAGTTGTAGATGAATCCGGAAATGTAATATCTGTTAACACGATTAAGGGTATTGGCTCTGGTTGTGATGAAGTTGCAATGGATGCAGTACGCAATGCTAAATTTACTCCTGGTAAACAAAGAGGCAAAACAGTAAAAACACAGGTTACTATCCCTATCGTATTTAAAAAGTAATTTTATATAATAGTTTTAAAAATTAGAAAAGGCACGATTGCTCGTGCCTTTAATTTAATGTAGCGCAGGAATCTGTTACTGCACTTTGCTTTTAAAAACATTCGCACCAAATAATTTGTGCGCTGCAACTTTATTTAATTAGTATCATCTTCTTCGTATCAACAAAAGTACGTTCAGCGCCAACAGCCTTAATCTGGTAAATGTAAGTACCTGATGTAAGATTAGAAGCATTGAAACTTACTTTTTGATATCCCGATTCAATAGTTCCATTAACAAGAGTTGTTACCAGCTCTCCGATTGCTGTATAGATAGAAATTGTAACATCAGCCTTTTCCGGAAGTGAGTATTCAATCGTAGTTGAAGGATTGAATGGATTCGGATAGTTTTGATACAGAGTATATTCGTTTGGAGCGTTTACATCAACTTCAATAACCGGCGAATACTCAAATGTTCCGTCAAGATCAACTTGTTTTAATCTGTATGAATATTTACCAACGGTTAAACCCTTATCCATATAAGAATAATTGTTTCGTTCTGTTGAAGTTCCCTTGCCTGACACGAATGAAAGATTTGTCCATTCATTTGTTCCGTTTAATTTTCTTTCAATCTGGAATCCGCTGTTATTTACTTCTGTAGCGGTTGCCCAGTTAAGAGTAACATTATTTCTGTCATTGCTTGCAGCAAAGGAAGTTAACTCAACGGGAATAATTGAGATTTCCATTGTTACCGGAACTGTAACAAGAGAATTTACAGGGTCATTGCTTGCAACATTAAAATCCATGGAATAGTTACCAGCCGGATAATCTTCTGCTCTGAAAGTTAATTCAACATCAATGGAGTTTCCATTAAATAATGTACCGCTGTTAACATCGTTCGATAACCAATCCGGCTCTGCAGCAAATTCTAATGCAAGATTATTTGCAACATAATTTGCGTTATATGCTACCTGTAATCCATCATTGCCTGCTGCATTTTCAATTCCAACCGTTGCGGAATTTAGTGTTGCATTCATATTGTTATAGTAAACTACAATTTTTCCGTTTTGATGTAATACAATCTGGAAAGTTAACGATCCAGTGTTTGAGTATTTATGCCATCCGGTAAATTGGACAATAAATGTTGATCCTTCTTGTTTATAATGAACAGTTCCTGATGACACACCATCAAGATCATCCCAGAAAGGTGCTATATATTCATTTGGCAATTCAGAACTTGGAATCTGGGCATTTGTATAAATATTAGAGCTGACAGTGTTGAATAAAATTAATCCATTTGAACTTACATAAATTTGATTTTTTTCCTGACCATAAAATTTGAAATTAAACCCAAGTGGAAATGGTCCTGCATAGCCTTCATCTTTAGGATCAAAACTGCCCGTAGGTATCCAGGTAGTTGCAAGAGTACCGGTTGAAGTAATATCATTCCAAATATACTGTGGTCCATTTGGTTCATTACTATCTCTCCACTTATAACCAAATAAATCCGGTCCGCCGCTTCCTTCAATACTTATACCGCCAACATCTTGCGGATTATCTTTTGAAGATGCTTCTATCACATCGGCAAGATTATTGTATTTAGGGATTAATCTTGCACTTACAACTCCCCCGGGGAAAGTATTATTCTCGAGTGTAACAGAAAAATCCAATGTTGATGGATCAATAGATACGTTGGAAATAGTAACCGTATCTACAACAACATCAAACGGATTTAATATGTGATTTATACTTGCGGGCGCAACAGAAATTTGTGGTGCTGCTAATGTTGTGCCTATTGCACTATTAGATAAATCTGACCAGTTACTCCAAACATCTCTTGATTTAATTGAGAAGTAATAAGGTGTCGCAAAATCCAACCCCTCAACCAAATATGATTCAATTGCCCCTGCTGTATCCGGAATAGCATTGTAAGGTAATTGTGTTGCATTATAAAAAGATGTTGAATCTGTAATTGCCGATGTTGAATATCTTATATCATATCCAGTTACACCATTCATAGATGAATCATAAGGAACTGTCCATTGAAGCGTTAATGAGTTTGATGTTGGAGAACCGGCACTTAAATCAGTAATAGGATCCGGAACTGTAGAATCGGGTGTTCCTAAACTTAAGAAAGCAGCATAAACATCTATCAAACCCATTCCATAATTATTATCTTCGCCAGCGGCACCAAGATCAACGGCTGTATTATAAAGTGCTTCAAGAATTTGTTTGCCTGTTAAGTTTGGCGCAAATTGTTTTAATAATGCAACAGCTCCTGCAACGTGTGGTGAAGCCATTGATGTTCCGCTTAAAACAGTATAACCTGTTGCTGAGCCGGAAGAACGAACGCTAACACCCGGGGCAGATACTTCGGGTTTTATTAGCAGAGAACCTGTTCCACCGCAAAGGGAAGGACCGCGGCTTGAAAAACTTGCTATTGGATTTGTGTTTCCGCCAAGATACGATGCCCCGTCAATAGCAGCAGTGCACATTACATTTACGTTATTAGTATTAATGTTTTTAGGTTTTGTAATTGTAGATGTTCCGGGTCCATTGTTTCCGGCAGAGAAAACAACTGCAATTCCTGCCGCTTCAACAGCATCAAGCGTAGTTTTATAAATTCCCGAACATTCGTTTGTTACGTCGGGATCATACCAGCTATTGTTTATTGCATCAGGCATATCATCAATTGTAGATGGATTTCCATCAGGATCTATTGCCCACTGAAATGCTGCAACCGAGTTAGAAGTATGCGGACTTGAACAAATGGTTTTTGCTGCAATCCATTCAGCATCCGGAGCAACGCCAACAGTATCGCCGGTTGTTGGAGACCAACCAACCATTGTTCCCATTGTATGGCTTCCATGTCCATCACAGTCACTTGGTACAGTTGTTCCTGCGGGATCAAACCAGGCTTGATTACTTGGAACGTGGTTACCTCGCCATTTAAAATTTAATGCCGGATGATTTGGAAACACACCTGTATCAATATCCATTACTAATCTTCCCTGACCTGTAATTCCCTGTGCCCACAGCAAATGTGCATTGATAATTCTTAAACCGGGTTCAACAGATTCAGTTCCTTCAACAAAACCTTCAACTTTTTCGGGTTTGTCTAATTCCAAAAGAGCATCAAGATCCATCTCTGCAACATCAAGTCTATTCATCAATTCATATACAACCTGGGTTTTTGCTTCAATGGTAAACAGATTTGAAATCCAGAAAGCCTGGTATGTAAATACATCGGAAGACTCTAGCTTACTATCCAGGTATGATTTTAGAGAACTCTGAGTACTTTCAGCATTCTGTTTAAGAGCAGTTATTACCTGATAAGCTCTCTGTTGCATTGAGGATTTTTGGCTGTATAGTTGCTGATCGAGCGCAGCCAAATCAACCTGTGAACGAAGAAGAACGAGTACTTTAATGTAATCATTCTCGCTGGCTCTGTTAAGAGCATCTTGTAATCTTGAACTTACCTCCACCTGTGAGTATGTGAATGAGGCAGCAAGAATCAGAAAAGAAAACAGTAGTAGTTTTTTCAATGTTACACTCCTTTATGTTTGACTCTTAAATTTAATAAGGAATTATTAATGCTTCAACCTTGCCGGGTATTAATCTTATTTTCTTATCAATAATTATTGATATTTCATATTATTGAACAATTGCTTTTTTGGATGGAGACATATACTTTTAGAACAGTAAAATGATTTAGAACTAATTATTAATGAAAAGTGGACTCACAATTAACCGATATTGAATTATTTCAAAAAATCTCTAACCGCGATTCCAAAGCATTAGAAAGTTTGTATGATAGGTATAGTCCTGTTCTATATACTTTGGTTAAACGAATAGTGATTGAAAAAGAAATTGCTGAAGAAATTCTATCAGATATATTTGTAACAATCTGGCAAAAGAGTTCAATGTTTGATATTAATTCAAGTAATCTTTATTCCTGGTTGATTAACCTTGCCAGAAATAAAGCTTTAGATTTTAGCAGACGAGAAAAATCATTGATTGTTGATGAATATAATGATGAATATGAAAACAGTTTTATAATTCCCAAGATCTCCACACTAATCCCTTCAAATGATTTAGATAAGACTTTTAACAGCAGGGAAAAAATTTATTCCGCAGTTCATAGTCTTACAGAGGCACAGCAGTACGTTTTATCTTTAGCGTATTATGATGGACTAACTGAATCCGAAATAGCTGAAAAATTGAATATCCCGCTGTTAACTGTTAAATCAAAAATACGGGTAGCTCTAGATAGTGTTAAAGAAAACTTGCAAAAGAGGGCACCCAATGATTGATGAACAAAAAGTTATTGGAATGCTTCAAGCAAAAGCTCTTGGCTGTCTTGATCCTGAGGATAGCAATGCAATGCATGAGTTTATTGATGCAGGTCATTTATTTCCGTGGGAGGAGTTTGGTAAATATCAGAATGTTGCTTCACTATTACCTATTGCTTTACAATTAGAACTTCCTGATGCTGAACTTAAAGATCGTGTTGCTTTAAAGCTTATTAAACTAAGTGAACAGCTTAGGATTAAAAAAATTCTTGAAGAAGATAAGTTTGAAGTTGAAGAAGAACTTGATGAAAATACGGATGAATTCACAAACATTCCCGAAACATACGTTGAACCTCCGATCGAGATTGAGAACGAAGAAACAGCCGTTGAAGAAAATTTAGCTTCTCCATTAAATCCCGAAGAAACCACTTTTAATTTAGATGAAATTCATCTGTCAGATATTGAGGGAGGAGGGGTTTTAAATGAAAATTTACAGGAAGATGTGAAGATTGAATCACCTTTTGAAACTTTAGTTGATGAGGCTGAAATTGATTATCCTCAGGTTGAAGAAGTTCCATTAGATGAGGTATTAAATGAACAAGAGCTCTCGCATCAAGAAGCAGAGGTACAATTAGCTCTCAATGAATCTGAAAATACTTCACAGCTTATTAGTCAGCAATCCACGGATATACAACCTATTGAAGATTCTGAGGATACGGACAAAAAACCGGATTTGACAAAGAAAAGTGTTGTCGAAAAAGTGTTTAAAACTCTTGAGCAGGATTTTGATTCTCTTAAAAATGCTTTTGATGAAAGCGAAAGAAAAACGACACGTGGACTTTTAATTGCATATGTTATAATTGCGATACTGACTGCGCTTTTAATTTTTTCGTTTTTTAAGTTCAGTTCAGATATAAATGGTCTTGAAAATGAGATCAATGATTTAAAGAAAAATGTTACTTCCAACTTATATATTGAAAACAATTCTAACTATGATCAATATTTCTTTTCTTAAAATTTCTAAATGACAAGAAGATTATAACACCTAAAAACAAAATTATCCAAATATAATTTTTGGCTAAGGCGTAAACCGAAGATAAGTATAGCTCAAAAGTTGCTGTGCCTCGAGAAATCACTAACCAGATTCCCGCAAATAAACTTAAAACAGAAAAAATAATTGAAACACTATTAGCTTTTGTTAACAAGTTTGCAATTAATAAACTTGTTCCAATTATAAAAAGTACCGAAGGAACAAATACATTCCCAAAATTTAATATTTCAAACCGGGTGAAAACGAATAAAATTGTACCTGTGAGAAACAGAACTGAACTTAAAGCGATTCCTGTTTTGTATTTTTTAAGAAATGACGAATAGAAAAAACTGATTCCCCACAGTAAGCATGCATAAGCCGCAATTTCCAAAGAAGTGAGAGGAACAAAACCTAAAAGACTAAGAAATGTTACCACAATAAATATTATGAGCAGATAAAAATTAACTGATCGAAAACTTATCACAGAATTCTCTGCCCCATACTAGATGCGATTAGATCAGCCGCAAATACAGCACTGCTGTTACGCACATCGAGAATTGGATTTACTTCAGCTATTTCCAACGAAGACATACAGCCGCACTCAGCAATTGCTTCCATAAGTGAATGAGCTTCTCTGTAATTTAATCCACCGGGAACCGGTGTACCAACACCGGGCGCAAAATTCGGATCAATACTGTCAACATCAAAACTAACGTGAATGTGATCAACTTTTTCCTTAAACTGTTTTAGCACACGGCTTATAACTCTGTGAATTCCAAGTTTATCTACATCGCTCATTGTGTAAACACTTACGCCAAGTTTTTTAATATTTAATCTTTCCTGCGGATCAATACTTCTTGCAGCGATCACTGCACAATTTTCAGGTAGTAGCTTAGGTGCAAATCCATAAAGGTTAACAATATCAGGATAGCCCAAACCCATTGAAGCTGCGAGCGGCATTCCGTGTATATTTCCGGATGGAGTTGTTTCATCTGTATTCATATCAGTGTGTGCATCAATCCATATTACACCAAGAGTTAATTTGTTTTTTTTGCAGTAAGATGATATTCCCGCAATTGTACCAAGAGCCATTGAATGATCACCGCCGATACAGAGTGGAAATTTATTTTGCTCCAATACTTTCTCAACACGTACAGCAAGCATTTTGGATGTCTTCAGAATTTCATTAAGATACTTAAGCTTTGGATTGGAGATTTTCTGCTTTTCCATTATTTCAATATTAATATCGCCGGTGTCTTCAACCTTATAACCAAGCTGCTTAAGTTTGTTTTCCAATCCGGCAATCCTAAGTGCAGAAGGACCCATATCCACACCGCGCCTTCCTGAACCAAGATCAATAGGAAAACCAATTATTGTTACTATTTGTTCTTTTTCCTTATTCATAAAATACTTTTTAAATAATATAAAATCATTTTTATTAAGTTAAAGAGAATGGGGGAAATATTCACCGTTACAATTCTTATATTTTAACCACTAAAATTTTTAATTATTTAAATTCAATTGCATAGGTAAACCGATGTTAGGATATGACAGCGAACCATTAATTAGTGTTGGAATTCTAAGCGATGTAAAAATTAAATTTGAACTTTACGGCGAGTATAGTTCATTTGGGTTTAAACACTTTTTTAGCGGAATATATGAGGCTGAATTAGTTAATAACCGGATTATTTGCAAAGGCGACAAAGATAAAATAGAAATAACTGATGAAATAATTTTTGAACCACAGGAACCGGATAACGAGTCTTTTTTAATTCGTGATGTTGTAATCGGAGTAAAGTTTCATTGGGAGAGAAAAGAAAAGCAGCGCTTTACACATTCACTAAAGCTGATTAAAGATAACGGAAAAATCACCGCTGTAAACATTGTTCCAATTGAAAAATATTTAATGAGTGTAATATCATCTGAAATGAGTGCAAAGTGTTCCATGCAGATGTTAAAGGCGACGGCGGTAGTTTCGAGAAGCTGGCTGCTTGCGCAGATAGAAAAATCCAAATCAATTAAGTCTGAACACGCTAATTATAAAACCGTTTTTCAAACAGAAGATGAATTAATTAGATGGTATGATAGGGAGGACCATAAACTTTTTGATGTCTGTGCAGATGATCATTGCCAGCGTTATCAGGGTGTAACCAAAATGACTTCCGAGGTTGCAAGAAAGGCAGTTGAGCAAACAGCAGGCGTGGTGCTGCTTGAAGATGGAAAAATTCTTGATGCGCGTTTTTCAAAATCCTGCGGTGGAATCTCCGAATCGTTTGAGAATGTGTGGGAACCGGTTAAACATCCATCTTTATCCGCTATTTATGATTACAAATTTGTTGCAGATGATTTTGATGATGATTTTACTAAAGAAACAAATGCAGCAAAATGGATTAAGGGAAATCCGCCAGCATTCTGTAATACAACAGATCCCAAAATATTAAATCAAATTCTGTTGGATTATGATCAGGAAACAAAAGATTTTTACAGATGGAAAGTTGAATTTACGCAGTCGCAAATATCTGATCTTATAAAAAGAAAAAGCGGAATTGATTTTGGATTGATTAAAGATTTGATTCCTGTTGAAAGAGGCTTTTCATCCCGCCTCGTAAAACTTAAAATAGTTGGAACCAAAAAGACATTGATAATTGGCAAAGAACTGGAGATAAGAAGAACTCTTTCAGAAACTCATCTTTACAGCTCTGCTTTTATTGTTGAGAAGTTTGGTGAAGTTGATGGAGTACCACAAAAATTTTTATTGCGCGGTGCAGGCTGGGGACACGGAGCAGGACTTTGCCAGATAGGTGCCGCAGTAATGGCTGAGCAAGGCTATCAGTTTGATGAAATTGCAACACACTACTTCAAAGGCGCCGAACTAAAAAAGATTTACTGAGAATAACAATATTAAATGAAAATACTTTATTCGTGTTTATCAAAAAGCTGGGGCGGAATGGAAATGATTACACTCATTTTCATTCGTAAGCTGTTAGAAAAAAATTATCAGGTTGAACTTTTATGTATTGAAGAATCAAGGATGCAGATAGAGGCAAATAATTTAGGATTAATTATTCATCCTGTTAAAGCTTCCGGCTATTTGCATCCGGCGGCTATTTTAAATATTGCATCGCTTATAAAAAATAATAATTATAATCTTGTTCACACCCAGGCATCAAAAGATCTTTGGATTCTTGTTCCGGCATTAAAATTAGCCGCTTCTAATATTCCATTATTCTTAACCAAGCAAATGGGATCGTTCATTGTTAAAAAAGATTTTCTGCACAAATTTCTTTATCAGCGAGTTACCAAAGCGTTTGCAATAAGCACCACTATAAAAAATAATCTTATTGATACGACACCATTAACAGCAGATAAAATTGAATTGCTTTACAACGCCGTGGATGTTAAAAAATTTGATCCTGCAAAAGCTGACCGAAATAAAGTTAGAAAAGAGTTTAACATTGCTGAAGATGAAATTGTAATTGGAATGATCGGAAGATTTAGTCCCGGTAAAGGACACGAAGAATTTTTACAATCCGCAAAAACACTTTCATCAAAATATAAGAACTTAAAATTTATTGTGGTTGGTGAAGCAAGCCATGGTGAGGATGAATACGCGAGCAGCATAAAAAGCTTGGCAGATAATCTTAGAATTAAGAATATTATTTTTACAGGGTTTAGAAGCGATACACCAGATGTTCTTTCTGCTTTTGATATTTTTATTTTTCCCTCGCACGCAGAGGCATTTGGCATTGCGCTTATTGAAGCAATGGCAATGGAGAGAGCTTCGGTTTGTGCTAATGCTGATGGCGTGCTTGATATCGCTGTTGATGGGAAGACTAATTTATTATTCCAGAATAAAAATGCTGATGATCTTGCAGCCAAAACGGAACAACTTATTGTCAATGAAAAACTAAGATCTAAAATTGGCAAAGCTGCAAGACAGCGTGTAATTGAAAAATTTGATATTGAAATTATAATGAATAGAACAATTGAGTTCTGTAATATTTGTATAAATAAAAAATAGTGTTGTATGAAAATTTTATCTGATGACCAGTTAGTATTAAGCTTTGTTAAAGAAAACAATTATTCCGATGCTGCGGTACGATTGTCTGAAATCCAGAAAGAACAATGGCCAATGCTTAACGCGGGATTCAAATCATTGGAGACTGTTAAATCAAAGTCGTTTCAGTTTGATGGATATAAAATAAAAGCACAGTTTAATGCAGGACGAATGACTTCTACATCCGCAAAGGTTGACCCAAAATCTATAAGTGAGCGAAAATGTTTTTTATGCGTAGAAAATCTTCCTGCAGAGCAAAAAGGAATTTTATATAACAACAATTACATAATTCTTTGTAACCCATTTCCAATTTTCCCTACGCACTTTACGATTACAAATAAAGAGCACACGCCGCAAAGGATTATTGATACTTTTTCTGATATGCTGGATTTGAGCAAAGATCTTTTTAAACATTATTCGGTTATTTATAACGGACCAAGGTGCGGAGCTTCTGCGCCGGACCATTTGCATTTTCAGGCGGGTAATAAATTTTTTATGACGATTGATGATGAATTCCACCTGATAAAGAATGAGTACGGCAAAATGATTTATGAAGATGATGATTTATCTTTTTATGCAATTGATGATGGATTGAGAAAATTTGTTTCGATTGAAAGTTTAGATAAAGAATTGGTTGTAAAGTCTTTTAATAAATTTTACAAAACTTATTCAGAATTGATGAATGAAGAGCAGGAACCAATGATAAATCTTGTTTCTTTTTATGAGGAAGAATATGGCTGGCGGATCATTATATTTTTAAGAGCAAAACACCGCCCAGCAGTTTTCTTTGCAGAAGAAGAAAGTAAAATGCTTGTTAGTCCTGCGGCAATAGATTTAGGCGGAGTTTGTGTTTTTCCGCGTGAAGAAGATTTTAACCGCATAACAAAAGAAATGATTGCGGATATATTTAAAGAAGTTTTTATCGATGCTGATAAATTAGACTCGTTGGTTAGAAAACTTAGCTCGGATTAATAAAGTGCAAGAATATTATTCCATATATTCTGTCACGGTGCGACTCCCGATTTATCGGGACAGGCTGTGACAGCCCTTAAAGATTTTTCACCGACTAAAGTCGGATTCGAAATGACTTTTTAAATTTCCATCAACCATATTCCATTATACATCACTCTTTTTCCTGACTCATCAAATGTTCAAAGAATTTCATATTTGGTGAGGTGGAGTTTGAGATTATAATTTTTATTATTGCCGTTAGCGGCACTGAGAGAAGCATTCCTACAATTCCCCAAATGTAGCCCCACAATAAAACTGAAAGCAGAATTAATAACGGGTTTAAGTTTAAACGTTTGCCAAGAATCATCGGTTCGGCAACATTAAATGCAAGTGTTTGTATTCCCGCCATTAAAGCAAGTACAAGAATCATTGTTCCAACAGAATCAAACTGAACTAACGCAAACAAAACCGGAAAGACAAGTGCCGCCGCAGAGCCGATAGTGGGAATAAAATTGAAAAGAAAAACAAATAATCCCCACACTATAGGAAAATCAACACCAATGATTGATAAAACAATTGTTGTGATAATACCCGCAATAAGATTAACACCAACCTTTGCAATTATGTAACGCTGTATTTGTTCTGTTATCTTTTTAAAAGTTGTTTCAAGCTGCTGTTCACGTTCACGTCTATCGCTGTTAAATTTATCCAGTAATTTTTGGTCATCCAATGTGGCATTTGAATTCTGGAGGTTTTCTTTTATTTCTTTTAGTTCAGGAGAAACTTTTTTGAAAACATATCTTCGCTTAATTGCCTTGTAAATTGTTTCATTGCCGGATAAAACAAACAAAAAGAAAAATAAAACAAATAAAATGTTTCCAAGTAAAGAAATAGTCGATGAAAATATTCCGCCGGCTAAATTTTGAATGTTTAGTTTTCCAAGAAGCTGATCAAAAGAAAACTCTGTAAAGAATGGATCTGATATTCCCCAGGCCATGGATGTGCTTTGAACCATATTGCTTAGCTTTTCACCGTAAACCGGCAAGCCTTCTCCAAATTGCAGAAATGAATCAACAACAATTCTTCCTACTCCATAAAGCAGTCCAAATGTAATAGCAAGATCGAGCAAAGTAATCACAAGCATTGGTATTTTTTTGTTACTTAACCAGGCGTTAAGCGGAGAAAAAACAAAAAACAGAAATATTGCAATCACTAAAGGAATAAAAATCTGGCTAAGTTCTTTTAATACGATTGCAATTACAACTAAACCCATAATTGTAATAAAAAATTTTATTGTGCCGTCTGCTTGTATTTTTTGTGACATAAACTTATTGCCATTATTATGTCATCCTGAGTCCCGATGTACCGGGATAAACTCCATCGAAGGATGACGGTTACGTAATTATTTAAAATAGGTCACACTTCGACTTCGCTCAGTGTGACAAAAACGTTAAGGCAAATTGCTAAACAACCAGAAACAATCCGCCACAGGCAGACAGGTTGACATATAGAAATTATTTAGCTAATCCACTCGGAGTTTGAGGTGTTGATAACAAATGCTCAAATAATTCCCATCGCTTGCCTTTATTATTTTCTATTCCACCGTTACGTTCGATGTAATCTTTTACAATATCCATTCCCAAATTGTAATTGATTACATAACTTCTATACTTCTCGATAAATGAAACATATTTATCGGCACTGTCTTTTGTGCGCAGAGCATTTTTCATTAGCCATTCCACTGCTTGCTCTCGTGTCCATTTTCCATCAAGAAAATTTCTTGCTGCTTCATTACCGGAATAACTAAAATTCTTTTGCAGATCTAAAACTTTGTAATAAAGATCTGCTTCTTCAGGATTTAATCCTGCTAACGGAAACAAAACTTCTTTTTCAAATTTTATTCTCGCGTCACCGGGAAAAGCCATCGGGATACCATAATTAGCAGTTCCTTCTGCAATTAAAGATTGAGGAGAAAATAGTGCATAAACTTTAAACTCGGGCCAGTTACGTTTTTTTGCAAGATTTGATTCCAACAATACATTATACACGTGATGTCCTGGATAACCTTCGTGAGCGGCAAGATCAACAGCACGATCGATAAAGATTGGCAAATCAGTATTTACTTGAATTACACTATAGAAATTTCCTTTGTACCAATTATACGCGCCCCACGGCTTGTCTTTTACATATTCAACTTTAAAAGATTCACCTTCAGGAAGTTTTATATGATTTAATGTTCTTGTTCTGCATTCTTTAATTGCCGAATTAAAAACAGCTTCAAGTTTATCAGTGGGAATTACAAACTTCATTTTAAAATCATTTAATCTTTTTGCAACATCACCTTTACCCGGAAGAATTTTATCAAGTTCTGTAATTGCTGATTGGAAAAAGTCATCATTATGAATTGGGGCAGATGCATCATACAGAGCTTTTGTTTCTTCATCAAACGGAAGAAGCAAGCCATTTAGCATAAAGATTTTTGTTTTGCATGCAAGCAATTGTTTGTAAAGATACCTGAAGCGGAGTGTTTCCAATTCATCAGCTTTGTATTCTCCGAGTGATTCAAGTTCATTAAGAAGTTCATCTGTTTTTGATGATAAGTTTTTATATGCTGTTGAGTCAAATGGTAAATCAGTTTTTAAACCGGAGCGCCATTCCTCGGGACCATAATAGGCATCAACAAAATCCGCATCATACTGCCCGATGTTTAAAACAAGCTTTACATAATCTTCTGCGATACTATTCATTTTCAACTCAAGATCACTTTGAATTACCGATTCTTTTTTCTCACTGCAGGAAACAAAAATAAATACTATTAATAGGATTGAAATTAATTTACTCACTTTTTAACCTGTTCTTTCGTGCATCAATAAAAGATTTAACTGCTAAAATTAAAAATACCAAACACATTACAGCCATTATTGCCTGTACCGTAACTGCGGCAGGTCTTTCCATTTCTGCACCGCCAAGCATTTTGAAGAATTTAAATAATCCGCCAACTGTTCCGGCAAACCCAAGTAATGTTAAAACTGCAGCACCGTGCATAGCGTGTTTTAAATATTTTTCATTTAGTGCCATCCAACCAAAAATCAACATTGGTATTCCAAAAAAAGTTGGAATTAGAGCAGTAACGCTTTCACTGCTGATTCCAAAGTATCCATATAAACCCATTAAAATAAAAATAACACCGTAAGCGATTGTTAGTTTAGCCATTGTATCTCCTATTATTTTTCCAGTTTCAAAATAAAATATTTACTTCCATCAACATCTAACTTAATACTATTATTGTTTACAGAAAACTCTTTCCCACTAACTAATTCTATGGCTTTTGAAATCTTATACATTGCCGGAATTAATATCTCAACATCTTGTGTGTTGTTGTTTTTATTAACAATAGTAAGTATTCGTTCATTCATATCTGATCTTAAATAAGCATAAATATTTTCATCTGCTGTAAGAGTAAGAAAATCACCATATCGTAAAGCCGAGTGTTCTTTTCTGATATGAATAAGTTTGCTTACGTCTTCAAGAGTTTGTTTTTCATATTGGTTTAGCTCATCATCAAACCGCATCACTCTTCTGTTATCAGGATCAGCAGCACCTGTCATTCCTATTTCATCACCGTAATAGATAATCGGGATTCCCGGAATTGTTAAGATGTATGCCAGATGTAATTTTAATTTATCATAACTCGAAGGATGATCAACTTTTGGTGGATTGTTCCAGGCAATATCTCCGGCACGTCCATCATTAATTTCAAGATCACCATCTGCATAAGCCATATAACGGATTTTATCATGGCTATCCATAATATTGCCCATCAGATTGTTGTATCCAAAAACCTGAAAACTTTTTTGCATTTGATAATCAAGTAATTTGAATGAAGCTTTTTCATTTAGAAAAGTTGGAATTGCAACATCATAAAGATTAAAATTAAACTGCGCACTTAACTGTCCATTGTTAACATAGGATGCAATCATATCAATGCCGCCAAACGATTCACCAATCTGATAAATTTCTTTTTTTTGAGGAATAGCAATTTCTTTTTTCAATTTTTTTGTCTGCAATCTCCAGAATTCATTTGGAACATGCTTTACTGCATCGTGTCTGTAGCCATCCGCACCAGTAACTTTTAACCACCAAACAGCATTGTCTGTCATAAACTCAAGAGCTTCATAAGAACTGACGAAATCAAATGACGGCATATAAGGTTCAAACCAGGTTGTTAATCGGTATTCATCCCATAAGCGTAAGTTTAATCTTCCGTTTGGCAGATTATAAGTTCCAAACCAATCACGATGATCCTTCCACATCCAGTGTTCTTCGTGTACGTGGTGTGCAACGAAATCAAGGAAGACCTTCGAATCCTTTTTATGTGCAATATCTATTAGTTTTTTTACCAGATTCATATCGCCAAAATGTTCTTCTACTTTGTTTGATGAAGTAGGCCAATAGCCGTGATAACCGGTGTACCAGCGATGCGGTGCCGGATACTCGCGATAAGCATTATTTGTATTATCAACAATTGGTGAAATCCAGAAAGCATTTACACCAAGTTTATCAAAATATCCCTCTTCCATCTTATTGATAATACCTTGTAAATCACCACCCTGATAATTTGCAGGAGTAAAAAGTGAATCGTGTTTAATTGGATTATCATTTGATTTATCACCATTATTAAAACGATCTATCATTATGCTGTAAATGATGTTATCATTTAGAGTATGAACGCCGGATTTACCCGCAATAACACCATCGTGGACTTGAATCGTTTGAATGTTGCTGTATCGACCCATTCTGTTAACTGCAAGTCTGATAGTATGACTGCCGCTTAACATTTTTGATTTAAGAGTTAGAGTAATTTCTCTTCCATTTATTTTGATAAGTTCAGAGGGAAATAATTTATTATCAAAAAGGGTAATCAAACTTTCTTTACTCACAAGATTACTTCGATCAACATTTTCTGGCTTGCCATCCCCTTGGGAAAAGTAGAATTTTAATATCAATCCATCTTTAGTTTTTTCTGATCCAAGAATGTGAAGAAACATTTTATCTTTTGCTGATTCTTCAATTATTCTAAGTGAATTAAAATCTCCCATTCCATTGGGAACTTTATCCGGGTTTGCCGGATCAACAACCTCCCGTCCATCAACATAAAATTTGTATTCATATCTGCCGGGATCAAGTGGAATCTCCACTTCAAGCACTCCATCACTATTCGTGTCTTCCATCGGAAGATTTTGCCTGTCCCAACTGTTAAACTGTCCGAACAAACTAACTTGTTTCTCACCAACTTGCGGTTTATAAGTGAAAAGATATTTTTGACTTTTAGTTAGTTTTACCGGTACCTGATAGACTTCTCCCTTTAAGTTAAAAGAGACAAGCTCAATTCCGAAAAAATTATTTTTGGGTGTAAATGAGACTTCATTTTTGGAAGCATCATAAGTAACATCTATATTTTTACTTGATGAGAACTTAACATCATAGTTTTCCGAATAAAATAAATCACTAACCAAAACAGTTGTTTTACCATCCTGTAAAAGATTTACGGGTTGTATTAAATCATAAATTTGCTGAGCGTTTAGGAGCGAACAGATAAATAATGATACGAGTAAAATCTTTTTTAGCATTTCCAACCTACTTAAAATGTATGAGTTTTATGATTATAAAAGATGAACCAGTTTAATAACGAAATGAATTTTTTACAAAGGCAATTTACTAAAAGAGATAAAAAGATTTAGTGCGTAAAGAAAGGATTACTTTAAATCTTTAATATCATCTATAAAGTAACAATGATTATGCTTAGTCATTCCTATTTTGGGGTAATAATCAACAGCGTCGGGAGCAGATAGAAGGATCAATTTTGCCTGGGGTGTTTGTTTTTTAGTCTCTTCAATTAATTTTTTCCCTATACCTTTTTTCTGATACTTAATATCTACCGCAAGATCGGAGAGGTATGTACAATAAACAAAATCTGTTATTGAACGAGCGACTCCGATAAGCTTTCCGTTTATTCGTGCGGTTACAATTAAGTTAGCATTAATACACATTGACGCAATTCTCTGTTCATCTTCAACGGGTCTGCGTTCAGCAAGTGTACTGTTCTTAAGTACTTCGATAAATTCTGAAACATCAAGAGATTTTTCGATGGTATAAATTATATCGTTCATATATCACCTTTAAATAAAAAAAGCGAAGAACAATTCTATTCTTCGCTTATAAAATACAATCTTCATTCAGATTATAAAGCGTTATCTTTTGCTGCTTTAGCTATTCTGAATTTTAATACTCTCTTAGCCGGGATAACCATTGTAGCGCCTGTGGCTGGGTTTCTTCCCATTCTTTTCTTTCTGTTAACAACAACTAATTTACCTAAGCCAGGTAATGTGAATGACTTCTTAGCTTCTTTGTATGATAAAGCTACGAGTTCTTCTAAAAACTGACCAGCTAATTTTTTTGTAACGCCGGTCTTCTTTGCCATATGATCAAGAATCTGACCTTTGGTCATTGGTTTTACTGCCATAAATAGCCCTCTCTTTTAATTAATGAATGTTGTTTAATTACAAAGCGAAAATAAATATATTTTATTTCAAATGAAAAGAATCCCAAATAAAAAATTATTTTAACACTTAGTTCACTCCTATAAATTGAGGGTATAATCAATCCATAAACTGTCTTATGCTCAACAATTAGTTTTGAAGTGCATATCTTAATTCGTTATTTTAATCTTTAATAAAATAATGTTGATTTAATTTTATATGTTCAGGAATATTTTAGCACTCATAATTATTACTTCTATTGTTGCTACAGCCCAAATTCAGGACTCAGTTACAACAGATATAAAAATTTATTCCGATACTCTTTCCATTCAACCAGATTCCATTATTACCAGCGATTCTCTATTAATAGTAACAGAACGGGATTCTATCGTTCCCTTATATTCTTCTCCGCTAACGGATAAAAGTTTTATTGCATCTAATAAAGAACTACTTAGGCTTGAATATCAGTACACCGGAGATTATTTAAGATTATCTCAATTTAACTTTATAAAGAATTTAGGATTTACCGGACAGCCAAATGAAACCTTTCTTTACGGCGTTGGTAATGATGCAGTTAGTTATCTTATGGATGGAATTTCCTATAACGATCGGCAATCCAATTCATTAAATCTTAATCTTTTACAAAGCGAAGATGTCGATTCGATTGAAATGATTCCTCTACCTCGTGGATTTCTTTACGGTGCATATAACAATCCTGTTAGTGTAAATTTTATAACAAAAGATTTTATTTCAATTCAGCCATACTCCCGAATCCGGTTTTATCAAGGTACAAACAGAGATATGATGTTTGATGGAATTTTTAATGCTGTTGTAACAAACAAACTAATCGCTTCGTTTGATATTACAAATAGAATTTACGATGGAACTTATGATAACACCGATTACTCAATCTGGCAGGGAAAAGTTAAACTAAAATATTTATTGTCTAACGCAGTTAACATCATAGCATCATATAATTATAACGATTATAATGCCGGATACAGCGGCGGCGTTGATGTTGATAGCATTCGTTCAATTACTGATAATATTGATGATATTTTATATGATTTCAGAGCCGCGCCAATGATTTATCCCAATGGTGAACTAAAAACTTTAACACATTTGCCAAGATTAAGATTTTTAATTAAGCCATTTGAGAACTTTAAAACTGACTTAAGTTTTTTCTATCTGTATAATGACTATCAAAAGTCTACATATCAAAAACAGTTTATTGAAAGCAAAGCATTCGGTATAAACTTTAAAAATGATTTTACTTATAATCTAATTGATTTTAAACTAATTGCAGATTATGAAAAGGGGAAAATTAATAGGTGGGAAGAACGGTTTGTTGACACTGTAACTTATTACTCAAACATTCCAACATCGGATTATGATTTATTTTCATTATCAGGAAATGTTTCGTTAAAACTTTTCGATAGTACTCTAATTCCATCTGTCTTTGGAAAACTCAGTTCATACTATAATAAATGGACTTGGGATTCATCAATCAGAGATTTTTATGACATTCCTTTTAGCATAGGATTCGATTTAACATACAAAGCCGCAGAATTTGCAGAGTTCTACTTCGGGTATTCAAATTTTAGACCTTATTCTAGATATGATATCAACGACAATTTAATTGAAACTTCAATTAGACTTAAATTTGAAAACATAATGGCGAGTGTAAGATATTTTAGAAATGATCATAACGTGTATAACACAAGTTCAAGGCAATTTGGTAATCTTTCCGGATTAGGATTAACATTAGACTTTAAATACTCAGTATTTCTTCTTCAATCCAATTCTTCTTTCTATACCCCAAATAGTGACGGAACATTGAATGGTGTCCCTGATTTTCAAACACAAACCGGACTTTATTATACAAGTATTCTGTTTAATAATAACCTTGATTTGAAAACAGGATTTGTTTTTCATTATACCGGGAATAATAATGTATTAACAAGAGAGCATGGAGTAACAGATGTTCCATCATCATACAAATTGGATTTTACACTCGCGGGCGAAATTCAAAATGTAGCGATAGTATATTTTCTCTGGCAAAATCTCTTGGGGAACGATTACTATATTACGCCGTATTATCCAATGCCGGGGCGTAATATAAGATTTGGTTTTGCGTGGGAGTTGTTTAATTAGATTTTTCACAAAGTCATTGCGAGGAACGAAGCAATCTACAAAGTTAGACAGATTGCTTCACTCTCCCAAAGGGATGCCTATGGCAGAAGACTCGTTCGCAATGACTAATTCTTACAAACTCAGCATCTCTTTAAATTTAACTGCTTGTCGTCTTGAGACTTCAATTTTATGTCCGCCCTTTAGCTTTGCGAGCAATCCGCCGTTAAGCCACGGTTCAATATTCTCAACCCATTTAAGATTGATGATATGCTTTCTGCTTGCGCGGAAAAATGATTTGCGGTCCAATCTTTCATCAAGATAATTTAAGGTTCTTAAAATGAGCGGCTTATTCTCATCAAAATATAATCGTACATAATTTCCTTCTGACTCCATTAATCGGACTTTTTCTAATTTTACAAACCAGCATTTTTCACCGTCTTTAACAAAAACCTGGTCCTCAGCGGTTAATGTTTCTTGTGATAGTTCGCGGGTTCTTTCTTTGCGTTTGCCCTCAATCAATTTTTTTATTGATTCTTCTAATCGTGCTGGTTCAATTGGTTTTAAAAGGTAGTCGAGAGCGTTATACTCAAATGCTTTTAATGCGTACTCATCGTAAGCTGTAGTAAAAATAACTTTAGGAACGCTGTCCAACTCTTCAAGCAATTCAAATCCTGTTTTACCCGGCATTTGAATATCAAGAAAAATAACATCCGGATTTAACTCGGAGATTTTATTATGCGCATCATCGGCGTTAACCGCTTCACCAACAATTTCAATCTCTTTAAATGGTTCTAATAATCTGATTAACTCGGTTCGCGCGAGTCGTTCATCATCTATTACTAATGCTTTCATTGCTTTGAACCTCCTATTGGTATTTTAAGCTTGGTAAGAACTGTGTTATGGTTTTCATTTGTTAAAGATAGAGAAGCATTTTCTCCGTAAAGCAAAGATAATCTGTGTTTGGTATTACTAACACCAAAACCGCTGGAATTTTTCAATGCTTCTTCATCAAACTTCCCGCTGTTTCTGATTTCAATTATAAGATATGAACCACTAACTCTTGCATCAACATTAACTTCTCCGCCTTGCGTAATTTTTGAAATACCATGCTTAATACCATTTTCAACCAAAGTTTGTACCATCATCGGTGGAATTTCAATTCTGTCGGCATCTGGTGTTGAGCAAATCTTATAATTAAGTCGTTCTTCAAATCTTATTTTTTCAAGATCAAGATAATCTTGTATTGTCTTCAACTCCTCCGCAAGTGATACTATTTCTGTTCTTTCAATCTTTAAAGTGTAACGCATAAGATTGGACAATTTTGTAATTGCATCCTTTGCATTCTGCGGGTCTTCTTCAATTAGTGCACGAATGCTGTTCATTGCATTAAACATAAAATGCGGATTGAGCTGCGCCTTCAATGTTTTCAATTCAAAATCTTTTACAGCGGCCTCGAATATTAAAGTTTCAATTTCAGCTTTCTTGGAGTTTTCAAAGTAATGGATTGCAAAATAAATTAATGACCAAACAATAATAACACTGGTAATATTTAAAATACTTGAAATTATTGCTGCTGTCATATGCTGGACATTTCTTTCAACTTCAAGCAAAGTACCAGAAATAAAAACCGGAACATATATTATCAATCCCAGAACAAAACTTGCTATTAAAATTCTGGGAACAATTTTTTTTAATGGAAGATTAGTCCAGTTATTCTTTTTAATGTAAATGCGATAAAGATGAGAGAAAAAAAGTCCGTAAATACCTAAAAGGATCCAAAGAAATATTCTGTTTAGGGGAATCGTTTCGAAAGAAGAAATTATAATTAAATTTACAATTACAAATAAACTCCAGCCAGAAGTTTGAGAAATCCAATATAAGTTTTTCCTTTTCAAGTTATCGATAACATCAGTTTTAGTTATTGGGATATCACTACTAAAATTTAATTTTGTATTAAGTATTGCGGTCTTCATATCAAATATAATCTTAACCTATATAAAAGGGAATCTGTTTTAAGTTTGCAGAGGCAACTTATTGGATGTACGATAGAAAATTGAAATGTTTTTTATGTATGGTGAAGAAATGTGATAGGAGGAAAGAATTCGTAAAAAGATGACATCTTTTGGAAAGATGTCATCTTATAAATTTAATGCATATGAAGTAAAATTATTTACAAGTCCAATTTTTGATCAAGGTGCAAATCTTTTAATATTATTTCTAACTGTTTTTTCAGATTTGGTAAATCATTTTTGACAGTATGCCAAACGACCTTTTTATCCACACCAAAATATTCATGAACAACTTTATCTCTCATCCCGGCAATTTCACGCCAAGGGATATGCGAATATTTTTCTTTTAGAGGTTTTGGTACTTTTTTACTGGCTTCCCCTATTATTTCAATCGCTCTTATTACAGCAAATAATGTTTTTTCATCAGCAGAAAATAACTTAAAAGTATAGCCATGAATAAAAGTTAAAGCACTTTTGGAAAAATTAAGCATATCTAAAATATAAACTATCGGATCTCGTTTTTTCATATATGAATTACGGAAGGCAGTATATAATTTTTTAATGCTGGCTTTATTGAACTTTTCATCACTAGATCAACTTTTAGATTTAACTGATCAGAAATAAAATTTTCTAGTTCTATAAATTTTAATAATCCAGGAGTTTTTGTAAATGTAACTAGAATGTCAACATCACTTTTTGAGTTGTGAGTTTTATTCGCATACGATCCAAACACTTCAATGGAATCAACAAAGAAATTTTCTCTAATTTCAGGGAGAATCTCTTTTAGCTCTTTTAAAATTTGATTTAAAGATTTTTTCATAACGAAATTATATCATTATAAATAATAAATGCCATCAAAAGCAAAAGAAGCACAAGCCCAGTGTTCTGAATAGCCATTTTAATCTTAATTGGTATTTCCCGTTTAATAGCTGCTTCGATTAATATCATCACCAAATGCCCGCCATCTAAAACAGGGAAGGGCATTATGTTTAGTATTGCCAAACTTAAACTAAGAAGCGCAAGAAAATATAAGAAATTGGATATTCCGCTGTCTGCAGATTTAGCCGCAATCTGTGCTATTTTAATCGGACCGCCGAACGCTTTTTTAAACTCAACATCACCTGTAAAAACTTTTCCTATCATAGAAAAAGTTAATGCGGTCATTTTTTCGATATCTTTCCAGCCGTAATAAACTGATTCAAATGCACCGTAGGTTCGCATTTTGGATTCGCCCATGAATACCGGACCAATCGCTACTCCAATTTTTGCATCCTCACCAGGGGTTACAGATATGTTTACTTCCTCTTTATCTCTTTGAACAACAAGCTGTAATTCTTTTCCCGGATTTGAAGAAATAATTTCTGTTGTCTGTTTTGCTGTGTGAAGTGTAACTCCATTAATACTTAATAATATATCACCAGTTTTTATTCCTGCTTTTTCTGCTGGTGAATCCTTAACAACTTCACCGATTGCAGGTTTAACTCCTTCAGGCACTAAAAACATTGTTTGTGTTTCATCATCAGGAATTAGTTTTCTTTGCACCAACAAATTTTGTTCTACACCAGCTCGCAAAACTTTTACATTAATATCTTCACCAAGCGTATTGATTAGGATTTCTGCACGAAGATCTTCCCAATTGTTGAATTCTTTTCCATTAACACTCAAAATTTTATCACCAGTAACAAATCCGGCTAACGAAGCAGGACTTCCGTCTTCAACATAAGCGATAGTTGTTGTGGGTGTGATTGGTTTTCCCTGGAAAAAATTTGCGCCCCAGAATATTAACCAGGCAAGCATAAGATTCATAAACACACCGGCGGTAATAACAAATACTTTTGCCCATACCGGTTTTGCACGAAACTCATATGGCTGCGGTTCTTTATCGGCAAAACTAACATCGCCGCTTTCATCAACCATGCCGGCTATTTTAACATAACCGCCAAGAGGCAATAAACTTAATCTGTAATCGGTATATCCTTCGCCATCAAAATCTTTTGGAAGTTCGCCGAAGGAAAATCCGGACTTTTTATTATAGCCGAATAATCTTTTTCCAAACCCGATAGCAAAAACATCTGCACGCATTCCGCTTAATTTAGCTGCGGCAAAATGTCCAAACTCGTGGATGAAAACTAAAATGCCAATTGTAATCGCGAAATAAATTATATAATCCATGTAACGAGGAACTCCTTATTCTTCTAATGTATACTTTTTTTTATCTGATTGTCATTTCGAACGAAGGGAGAAATCTGAATCTTTTACGGTTTAAGATTTCTCAGTCGAAGACTCCTTCGAAATGACTTTAAACTTTTTATAATACACTTTTTTAAGTGCATTGCTAATTGACCAAACCTCTAATTTAAATTACTTACAAACTCTCTCGTTTTTTTATCACACTCAAAAATTGTTTCAATATCCGGATTAGAATGATTTTCAATTTTATCAAGAGCTTTACTAATCAATTCCGGAATCTGAGAAAATTTAATTTGTCTATTTATAAACTTATCAACAGCAACCTCGTTTGCAGCGTTCAAAATACAAGGGGCAGTTCCACCTGCATTTATAACCTCAGAAGCCAATTTTAAACACTCAAACTTATTAAAATCCGGTTCAAAAAAAGAGAGATTATTAATTACCGCTAATTCTGTTCTCTTAAAATCATTCTGTAATCTCTCCGGAAATGTAAGAGCATATTGTATTGGCAATTTCATATCCGGTAAACCAAGCTGAGCTTTTATCGATCCATCCACAAACTGAACCATTGAATGAATTATTGATTGCGGATGAATGACCACATCAATTTTATCAACAGGTAATCCAAATAACCAATGCGCTTCAATAACTTCAAGCCCTTTATTCATCATCGTTGCGGAATCGATGGAAATTTTATTTCCCATTTTCCAGTTTGGATGATTAAGCGCTTCATCCACAGTTGCATTGTCAAAAAACGATTTATCTTTATTTAAAAACGGTCCGCCTGAAGCCGTTAAAATTAACTTTTCAACTTCATTTAGATTTTCACCAACCAAACATTGATAAATTGCAGAATGTTCCGAATCAACGGGAAGTATTTCTGCACCGCTTTCTAAAACAAGTTTTGTAACAAGCTCACCCGCAACAACAAGGGTTTCTTTGTTTGCCAGTGCAATTCGTTTTCCACGTTTTATGGCTTCAAGAGTTGGTGCTAATCCAGCAAAACCAACCATAGAGCCTAAAAGAATATCATAATCTCTTTGCGAAGCCGCATTTAGCAGCTCATCATAACCAGAAAGAACCTGACACAAATTGCCAATGTTAGATTGTAATTCTTTGGCTTTAGATTCATCGGTAACAACAACAAATTCCGGTTTAAACTCTTTTATTTGCTGTTCTAAAACATCAATTCTTGAATTAACCGTCATTCCTACAACACTAAATTTGTCAGGAAAATTCCTGATAACATTAAGTGTGTTAACACCAATTGAACCGGACGAGCCTAAAATTAAAATTTTCTTCATTTTCTTAGAATTTAACGGTTAAAAGTACCAAAGAATGAGAAGTTTAGCAATGTAGAACTTAGAAGGATGTGATTTAGTTTATGCAGAACTCATTAAAAAAGCCAATCACTTTTGGGGTGATTGGCTTATAAAGTCAAACCTAAAATATGCTAATACGTTATATTATACGTTTGTACACCATCAGCAGTTGAAGTGTAAATAGTAACTTTAACTACGTGTGCCACACCTGTTTTTGCAGTTACAAATTCAACTAAGTAACTGTTTGCAAGTGCACCAGCAACTGGTAAATCTTTTAAATTAAGTCCTGAAGCATCGCTTGGAATAAATTTAATTGTTCCGCCAGTACAAGTTGAAAGTTCCCATGGTCTTTCGTCATAACTATTCCATGTATAATAAGTTGAATCTTCACTGAAAACAGTGTGAACAGTTGCTTTTCCACTTAGTAAACTGCAGCCCATAGCATTGTTCCACGTACCATCTGAAAGAGATTGAGTTGGTTCATCAGTAAAGTTGATAAATACTCTTTGTGCACCAGCTCTCCAGCCGTAAACACTATCAGCAAATATTGCGGCTATAACACCGTTTTCACCACCAGCATAACCAAAATTATATGCTCGTTCTGTCAGAGCAGCACTATCAGATCCTGCAAAATAATATGTTCTAGAAGTACCGGTTTCTCTATCCAAATAAGCACTAAGTGTTTGAGCATTTGTAAAGTTTATTCCTCCGTTAACGCTGCCAGAATATCCAACAATAGCAAACTTAACGTCCAAACCGCTTGTTTGCAAAAAATTTGCAAATTCAATAATACCTGCGGCAACAGAATCTGCTTCCTCGCTCATACTGCCAGAATTATCAACACAAAAAACTATATCAGCTGTTAAAACATTTCCTGTTCCAACTTTTGTTACTTTTAATCCCTGAACAATACCATCTTCTTCGACAAAAATGTTAGATGCTTGCGGATTGCTTGCATTATAACTTAATGTTAATGGTTGATTAGTTGTTGGATCAATTAAGCCAAGTAAGTTTAATTTTACTCTGCTGCCAGTTGAAGAAAAAGATGCTGAAGGAAGTACATTGTTTTTGGTAGGAATTGGAACTGTTACACCAGTTGGATCACCCGGAATATCTGTATTCTGGTCTTCTGGATTCTCCGCGGTATCGCAAGAAAAATAGATTAAAGAAGTGAATACTAACATGAGTACAAGTAGTAGTTTACGCATTTTGTTGGTCCTTTTAATGTTTAGAAATAGTTAGTTAGTACGAAATTATGCTCAGTTTGTCTCAAAAAATAGGATTAAATAGTCTAAACTTTAAAATCATCTATGTAAAGATCCAAGTTGATAGTCATATCTTAATGAAACAATTGTATCATTTTAGATTACTAAATCTCAAATATCAGCTCGAAATTAAATAAAATGACTAAAAGCTAAGGAATAGGGTCAAAAATTATTCCAAAAAACTTTTTCTTTGCCGGAAACATTTAAAAATATTTTGCATCTTTTAGATAAGAAATAAAAATCGATTTTGCAGCAGAAAGAAAATCAAATAATTGAATTTACTATTCTTTTCAACAGGTATAAGAAAAGGATTTACAATTACGCATTGAAAATGTTAAAAGATAAGATGCGCGCTGATGATATTGTGCAGGATGTTTTTGTAAAGCTATTTGAAAATCTTAACAACATTCACAACAAACAGAGCATACAATTCTGGTTGTTTAAAACTGCACGTAACGAAATGATGAGCTTTTTAAGAAATACAAAAAACAAAAAATTTATTACTGAAGCTATTGATATAGAAGATTTTGAGATAGAAAATAAAACTTCGCTTGCTGATGAAATAGAAAACACGGAACTAAAGAAACTGATCTTGAATGAACTCGAAGTTATGAACGAAGATTTTAGCGAGGTTTTTATATTAAAAGAATATTCGGGATTAAGTTATAAAGAAATTGCCTCGTTGCTGGATATTGATGAGGATCTTGTAAAAAGCAGATTGTACAAAGCACGGCAGAAATTAATAAATAAAATTTCAAAACTAGTATGATCGTCATTGCGAGCGATCCCGACTTGTCGGGATAGCGAAGCAATCTAACAATTTGACAGATTGCTTCGTCCTTAATCAGGACTCGCAATGACGAACACAGAAAGATAAAATATATGAGCGAAAACAAATTATTAGAAATGTTAAACCTCTACTTTGATGGTGAGCTTGAAAAAAGCAAAGAAGTAAATCTCTTTACTCTGCTTGCAAGCGACCAAACAGCAAGAGACTATTTTAAACAGCTTAGTGTTATAAGAAATGCTGTTGATAATGATGCTGAAGATTTTCCTGCTGAACTTGAAGAAAGAATTTTAAGATCTGTTGGTTCTAAAGCCGCAGCAAAAACAGGAATGTTTTCTAACATAAAAATCTTTTCTGCAATTTCTTATGCCGCTGCGTTAATACTGCTGTTTTTAAGCGGATATCTTTTCTTTAAAGTTTCTAACTACCAGGAGCGGGTTGATAATCTCTCACAACAAATGATTATTCAATCTAAAACAATACAAATGCTTTATAACAGTTTGCCGGGAGTTGAAGTACGTGCAACTTTTGATAACGAAATTATTATTAAACCAAATAGCTGAGGCTAAAATGAAAACGAAACTATTTTTTCTAATTCTTCTTTTTGTAATTCCATTTGGATGCAAAGAAGATAACGAAATAGAAATTATTCCAGATTATGATAAAATCTATCTTCCACCAAATCAGCTTACAGAAATTCCTCAATTAATTGAAGGAAATGATAAAAAACTTATAGATAGTGTTACTAATATTTATATGAAAAGTTATTCATTTGAAGATACTACCAAACGTAAACCGACAATGGAATATAAGTTTATGATAGATGAAACTGGTATCATTGAAAAAATATTTTTAGGCAAGGATAACGATAAAAATTTAGATCAGATTGTATTGAATACGATTAAAAACTGGAGATATAAACCAGGAGTAAAGAACGGCAAAAATGTTAAATCTCAATTACCAATGATATTATGGTTTGAAATCAATCCACCCATTAATGAAGATGATTTTTCACCAATGGTTGAAAATATGCCTGGCCCAATTGGTGGAATGTTTGCTATTCAGGAAAAAATTAAATATCCCGAAATTGCTAAACGTGCAGGCATTCAAGGCAAAGTAATTATACAGGCATTTATAGATGAAAATGGAAAAGTTGTTCACGCAAAAGTTTTAAATGGTATTGGCGGTGGGTGTGATGAAATGGCAGTGGATGCTGTTAAAAAAACAAAATTTAATCCGGGGACTCAAAATGGTAAACCTGTAAAAGTGCAAGTAACTATTCCAATAGTTTTTAAGCTTGATTCTCAAATAACTATTTACAGGATCTTATCCTATTTAAGTTGGGGAGCTAACCTATCGAATACAAAAAATATTTTAACAAAGGAGTTTCCATTTGATAGTTATCAAGAATTGATAGAAGTAAAGGAGAAGAATAATAAATCAATAATCTATGAATTTCCTGGAGGAAGTTTGTATGGTGTTCCAACATCAAATTGGGCTTTAACATTCAACGATAACCGACTCGATTTTATAGCTATAAGAATAAAAACTAACGATGGTCGAGAAAAAACAGTAACATATCAATTGCTTAAAGATGAAATAGAAAAACTGGCTTCTGAAAAGAACTCAGATAGATTAAATGAATGGATTTTATCAGACGCAAATAAAACTATAGTTCAACTACAGATTCTCCCGCGGGGGAATCCTTATGATATTATCTTGATTTTGAGTTCGGGTAAACTCATTGATAAAAATATGTTTAAATAAGCAGTTAAGGATTTTGTTCAGATAAAATAGTAGGATTGAAAAATGCGCGATTTAATTCAGGCATTAATTTTTCTTCTATGGACGGTTAGTATTACTGCACAAAATGGTTTTATAGAGACACAACCAGAGCTTATAGGTGGATCTGAAAATTTACGAAAGCTAATTGTGTATCCCGAATCAGCCAGATATGCTGGAGTTGAAGGAGATGTAATTGTTAAATTAATTGTTAGTAGTAGTGGGGATTTTTCAAGTATTGAGGTGTTGAAAAGTCTTTCAGAAGATTGTGATAGCGTGGTTGTTCAAGCAATTAAGTCCATACGATTTAAACCAGCTAAACGAAATGGTTATTCGGTAAAAGCTGTGGTAATAATTCCAGTTCTGTTCAAGCTTAGATAGCAAATGTTCTAAAATATTAATTTTAAAAAGGAGGCAATATGAAAAACACAATTTATTCACTTTTATTTTTCTTTCTCTTCTTGGTAGTTAGCGGATTTGCTCAAAAAGAAAAACTTGATAAATATCCCGAACCACTTGGTGGAATCGAGGCAATGATTAAAAATGTTGTCTATCCTGTATCAGCTAAAGAAGCCGGCATTCAAGGAAAAGTTTTGGTTAAAACCATAATTGATGAAAAGGGTAATGTAGTAGAAACAGAAATCATAGAAAGTGTTAATGCAGATTGCGATAAAGCTGCAATTGATGCAATTAAGAAAACAAAATTCACTCCGGGAATTAAAGACAACAAACCTGTAAAAGCAGAAGTAACTATTCCGGTTATGTTTAAGTTATCGTAAAGTTATTTATTAGGATGTAATAAAAGTAAAATATTCCTGTTCGTCATTCCCACGAAAGTGGGAATCCAGTTTGTTCCCAGTGTCTTGGATTCCCGTTTTCACGGGAATGACATTTATGCCGAAGTAGTTAAAGCTATCTCAAAACATATCCGCATTTCTCCCCTTGAATGCCCGCATTTAATTGCTATTTTTAAGCTATGATAAAGAAAATTCTTACAATAATTCTGATAAGCTTTTCGCTTTATGCACAGCAAAGCCCAATGGATCAAAACCAGTTTATGCTTGCTGAAAGTTATGAGCAAAAAGGGGATTTTGCCAAAGCTGTTGAAATAATAGAAACGTTAAACAAAAAAGATCCGGCAAATATTCAGTACTTCAACAAACTTAATTCGCTTTACCTTCAGCTAAAAAAGTATGATGAATCTGCGGCTCTTATAAATTCAAGAATAAGCATCACTCCGCAGGATATAAGTTTATATGGAATGCTCGGCTCTACCTATTACACAGCGGGTGATTTAAACAACGCATATAAAGTTTGGGATGAAACAGCGGAGAAGTTTAAAACAAACCAAATGACATATCGTATAATTGCTAACTATGCAATTGAAAAAAGAGATTTTGAAAAAGCCATTGAGTATTTGAATCGTGGAAAGGAAATATCTAAAGATCCGTTTTTATATTCTTATGATCTTGGAGAACTTTACCAGATAACAATGCGCTACCGGGAAGCAGCCGGTGAGTATTGCGATTTGATCAAAGCAAATCCTTCGCAGTATCAGCAGATCGAAAGTAAAATTCTTTCATACTCAAATAAACCAAATGCCCTTGATGAAACTATTGAAGTTGTTGAAAAATATGAATCTGATGACGTAAGCTTCTCTTATCTGCTTGCAAGATTGTATATAGAGAAAAAGTATTACGATGAAGCATTTGATCTTTTCAAAGAGATTGATAAAAAGCAGAACACACGCGGTGCAGATCTTTTTTCATTTGGTGAATTTGTTTATCGTGATGGTGAATATAAAACTGCATCTGAGGTTTACAAGTTTCTAATTGATAATTACAGTGATCAGCAAAACATTCCTCTTGCAAAGTTAGGATATGCAAAAACCCAGGAGGCGTTGTTTATCCAAAAGTATAACGCTGCCAATCCGGAGTGGAAATCATTCTTCATTCCCGCAAAAGTTGATGAGAATGAAATTGAACCCGTGATTAGTGCATATCAGGAAATCATAAAAGTGTATCAGCATTCCGAAGTTGCAATAGAAGCGAATTTAAGAATTGGAATTCTGCTTGCTCATTATCGCAACGATATTATTGAATCGGAAAAATATTTCAGCATCATTACTGAAACATATCCGATGTCAAAGTTTGCATCGCTTGCGTTCATTGAACTCGGTAATATTAAAATGCAGCAAGCTAAACTTGATGATGCTGAAAAACTTTTTCAATCAGTTCTCAAACTTCCACGTGCAAATGTAGAAGATAAAAGTTATGCAAACTATCAGCTTGCTAGAGTGTTATCATTTAAAAATGATTTTGAATCAGCAAGGAAGTACTTGTTGACAGTGGTGGACAATTTAAAGGATAATATTGCAAATGATGCGATTGAGTTATCAATCTTACTGAACACCGCAAAGAATGATTCGTCTAACCTATCGCTATACTGTTCAGCAGAATTTTTAAGTGAGCAGAAAAGATTTAGCGAAGCAAAAGATTTATACATAAAGCTGTCTCAAAACCCGCAGGCATTTGTTTTTCATTCGATTGCTAAGCTAAGAGCGGCGGAAATGTTAATTGCAACCGATGCATTTTCAGCCGCAATTGCAGATCTTTCACTGATCGTTGAAGAAGCTGAGAAAAACATTTATGCCGATAAAGCCTTATATTTGCAGGGTCAGATTTATCAGTATGGATTGAAAGATTCGGTAAAAGCTGTTGAATCTTACGAAAGTCTGCTTGCTAAATTTCCGAAGTCATTATTTCTGGATGAGGCGAGACAAAATATAATTGAGTTAAAGAAAAAATTAAGTTAGGATAATCGATGTCTAAAAAACCCGGACAAAAAATTGTAAAGTGCTCTTTCTGTGGAAGAGATGGAAATGAAGTCGGAAGTATGATTGCCGGACCCGATGTTTACATTTGTGATATTTGCATCGGCAGCAGTGTTGATATTTTGAAAAACAATCTTGCTGCGTTCAGTAATCAGAAACAGGGCAAATGGAATCAGCACACACCGGAAACAATTAAAAAAGCACTTGATGAATATGTGATTGGACAGGATCGCGCTAAGAAAGTTTTAGCCGTTGCCGTTTATAATCACTATAAAAGAATTGGCTCGCGCACAACGTTCTTTGAGCTTGATGATGTTGAAATTGAAAAGAGTAATATTCTGCTTATCGGTCCAACCGGAGTTGGAAAAACTTTGCTGGCCCAAACACTAGCAAAAACTTTAGATGTTCCTTTTGCAATTGCAGATGCTACAACTTTAACAGAAGCCGGTTATGTTGGTGATGATGTTGAATCAGTACTTGTTCATTTATTACAAGCTGCGGATTACAATCTTGAGCGCGCACAAAAGGGAATTGTTTACATTGATGAGATTGATAAGGTTGCGCGTAAGAGTGAAAGCACTTCAATTACACGTGATGTGTCAGGTGAAGGTGTTCAGCAGGCATTGTTAAAAATATTAGAAGGAACAATTGCCGGCATTCCACCCAAAGGCGGAAGAAAACATCCTGAACAAAGTTTGATTAATCTTAACACTAAAAATATTCTCTTCATTGTTGGCGGCGCATTTGATGGAATTGATCGAATAATTGCAAAACGACTTAATGAAAACAGAATGGGATTTGCCTCAGATCTAAAAGCAAAGACAAAGGAAGATGATTTAATTTCCCACATTCAGCCGGAAGATCTTTTAAGATTTGGATTAATTCCCGAACTAGTTGGAAGACTTCCTGTTGCGGCTCCATTACATCAACTTACTGAAGAAGCGATGCGTAACATTTTAACAGAACCAAAGAATGCAATAATTAAACAGTATAAAAAACTTTTCTTAATGGAAGGAATAGAATTAGAGTTCGATCCGTTTGCATTAGATGCAATTGTAAAAAAATCAATGGAAAGAAAAACAGGTGCACGTGCATTACGCAGCATTGTTGAAGATTTTATGATTGATATAATGTATGATCTTCCAAATAAAAAAGACGTTGATAAATGTATTATCACAAAAGATGCTGTTGAAAAATATGCTGAACCTATTTTTATAAAGAGTGATGTTAAATCAGCTTGATTATTCCTGATATGTCATTGCGATCCCGACTTGTCGGGAGAAGCAATCTACCTCGATATTTGAGATTGCTTCACTCCAAGAGTCGTTCGCAATGACTTTTAAATGCTAAAATGAAAAAAATAATTACCAAAATATCTGTAATGTTCGTTCTCTTTACATTTCAGATTCTTCCCCAAAACAAAATTCTAATCCCAATGGATCTTACACAAACAGATCATCTTAAAGCTTATGGAATAACTTTTCACGCATTAGAAGATGGATTAAAAGCTGATTGGCTTTTAAACTATCGAGGCGGTGCTTTCTTGATAGATCAATCTGATAAAATCGTTTCTGAGTGTTTACTCGAAGAGGTTTTCTTTGAGCAGATAACTCTTGGTCAGGCAGCACAGATTTATTCGGAAGTTCAAAGCGAAGATAATAATATGGATGTTGTTCGATTAGAGAAAGCACCAAAGATTGCGGTTTATGTTCCACCAGGATTTGCACCATGGGATGATGCTGTAACTTTGGCTCTTGAATATGCAAAGGTTAAGTATGAAAAAATCTGGAATGATGAAATACTCCGTGGCGACTTGGAAAAATATGATTGGATTCATTTACATCACGAGGACTTTACCGGACAGTATGGAAAGTTTTACGCAAGTTTTAGTAATGCACAATGGTATATAGATCAGCAAATAATGTACGAGAACAACGCGAAGAAAAATGGATTCAATAAAGTTTCTGATATGATGAAAGCAGTTTCGCTGACAATAAAAAATTTTGTTGGGCAAGGCGGATTTCTCTTTGCAATGTGCAGCGCAACTGATTCTTATGATATTTCACTTGCAGCAGAAGAAGTTGATATCTGCGCACCGGTTTTTGATGGCGATGCTGCTGATCCTGACGCACAAAGTAAATTGGATTTCTCAAGAACATTTGCGTTTAAGGATTTTAAGATTGATATGAATCCTTACATTTATGAATACAGTGATATTGATATTCAACCAATGGAAATTGGTTTACAGCAGAACGATTACTTTACGTTGTTTGATTTTTCTGCAAAGTACGATCCTGTTCCTACAATGTTAACCCAGAATCATGTTAATGTAATTGAAGGGTTTATGGGACAGACAACAATGTTTAGAAAAAATCTCATAAAAAATTCTGTGATTGTTTTGGCAGAAAGACAGGGAACAGATCAGGTTAGATATATTCACGGAAATTTTGGCAGAGGCACGTTTACTTTTTATGGTGGTCACGATCCAGAAGATTACCAGCATGCAGTTGGTGATCCGCCAACAGAATTAAGTTTACATAAAAATTCTCCGGGATACAGATTAATTTTAAACAACATTTTATTTCCTGCAGCAACAAAGAAAAAACAAAAAACATAGCGTTATGAAAACAATAAAAATCAAAAACAGCATTAAAGAAATTGCAATTGGTAAAATAGTTTGCGTTGGCAGAAATTATGCTGAACATGTTCACGAGCTTGGGAATGTAATTCACGAAAAACCGGTTGTGTTTTTAAAAACTGTTTCATCAGTGATCTATTCAGGTGATGAAATTGTTTATCCATCATTCTCGAATGATATGCACCACGAAACAGAATTAGTTTTATTGATTGGTGAAGATATTAAAGATGCTGATTCTGAAACCGCTGAGGAAGCAATTATCGGATATGGAATCGGACTAGATATGACTCTACGTGATGTTCAATCAGATTTGAAAAAGAAAGGACATCCATGGACAATTGCCAAGTGTTTTGATACTTCTACTGTGCTATCTGAATTTGTAGAACAATCCTCACACCAGCTTACTCTTGATGAAACTATTTCATTAAAAATAAACGGCGAGTACAGACAAAAAGATCAATTAAATAAAATGCTTCACAAACCTGTTGAGATTGTTCAATACATTTCTTCTTTAATGAAACTTGAAGCAGGTGATTTAATTTTTACAGGCACTCCTAAAGGAGTGAGCAAAGTTGAAAAAGGCGATAGGTTAGAAGCTGAACTTGATGGAATTGTAAAACTTGAGTGTGGTGTCCGTTAGTTCGATGGTCATTACGAATCCCGTTTTTTCGGGATGAAGAAATCTGTTTTAGAATTTAAATTGCTGCACTCGAAGACTCGTACGCAATGACCTACAGAGAAGTTTATTTATTCAATCCTGCTAACGCTTTTCTTATAAGTTCTTCCAAAGAATAGTTTGCGTTTTCAGAAAGTAAATCACGCACAACTTTTTCTGCAAGTTGTCTTTGGTAACCAAGAGTTGCCAAGGCAGAGATTGCTTCATCTTTTGCAGATGTTATTTTATTTGATCCATCGGCTTTAATCGCATCAACTTTATTTCTTAATTCAAGCACAACACGCTCGGCCGTTTTTCTTCCAATACCGGGAATGGCAATTAATCTTGAAACATTTCCATTTGCAATTGCATCTTTCAAATCATCAACAGAAATTCCGGATAATATTCCTAAGCTTACTTTGGGACCAATTCCACTTATAGAAATTAACAACTCAAACATTTCTTTTTCAGATTGAGTAAAAAAGCCAAACAAAGTTATTGAATCTTCTTTAACACTTGTGTGAATGAAAAGCGAAACAATATCTTTATCGGAAATTTTTTCAAAGGTGCTGATAGAAATATTAACCAAGTAACCAACTCCATTTACATCAAGTATAATTTGTGTTGGTTTGGAAGAAATTAATTTTCCTGTTAAAAATCCGATCATAAAATTTAACCTATAACTCTTTCCGGATAAGCATCAATAAAAGATTTCCAATCTTTTGATTTCTTTACAGTAGTTTTCATTCTAAATGCATGGCAAAGTGCAATTGCAAGTGCATCACTTTCATCAACTTTAATTTTTTCTGATTTAATATTAAGTAAAGTTTTAATCATAAATGAAACTTGATCTTTGCTTGCAGCGCCTTTACCCACAACAGATTTTTTAACTTCTCTTGGCGAATATTCGCTGGCAGGAACATTGTTATGAAGTGCACAAAGAATTGAAACACCGCGTGCGTAACCAATCTTCATAGCAGATTGAACATTTTTTCCATAGAATGCTGTTTCAATTGCAAATTCATCCGGTTTATATTTTTTAATGATTTTACTTATTTCACTGTAGATAATTTCAAGTCGTTGCGGAATTGGTTCATTGGCAGGAAGGTTAATAGTACCGCCGGCAATTCTTATAAAACTGTTATTGGAATACTTAATAATTCCATAACCAGTAATTCTTGTTCCGGGGTCTATGCCTAAAATGATCATTTAACTTTTACAATTAGTAATGATAATATCGTGTCATTTCGACCGAAGGGAGAAATCTTTTTATTATAGAATCATAAGATTTCTCAGTCGTGGACTCCTTCGAAATGACAATTCAGAATTAATATAACTGATTGATGAATTAGTTTTAAATTAAATGATAAAAATATTATTCAACGATATCTGCGTTAGAATAAACATTTTGAACATCATCAAGATCCTCGAGTCCTTCAATCATCTTCATAACTTTTTCTGCATCTTCGCCCTTAACTTCAATTAAGTTTTTTGCAATCCACTGAAGTGAAGCATTCTCAATGGTAAATTTTTTATCAGCTAAACTTTTTCTAACCGTTTCAAAGGATTCAATAGTTGTTGTTACTTCAAAAAAATCTTCTTCAGTTGTTAGATCATCAGCACCCGCTTCTAAAATAATTTCCATTACATCATCCTCTTTTTTCCCCTCAACAGGAAGAGTGATAACACCCTTTCTATCGAACATCCAGGCAACAGAACCGGTTTCCCCCATACTTCCACCATTCTTACTAAAAAGATGTCTTACTTCAGCCACAGTTCTGTTCTTATTATCAGTTGCAACTTCAACCAATACTGCAACACCCGCTGGACCATAACCTTCGTATGTTAACTCGTGATAAGTTACACCTTCAAGCTCTCCGGTAGCTTTCTTTATGGCGCGTTCAATATTATCCAAAGGCATATTTTGAGCTTTGGCATTATCAACAGCCAAACGTAATCTTGGATTTCCATTAACATCACCGCCGTCTCTTGCGGCGATTGTAATTTCTTTAATAAGCTTTGTAAATATCTTTCCTCTTTTAGAATCAAGAACAGCTTTTTTCCTTTTAATTGTTGCCCATTTTGAGTGACCGGACATTACGAGTTCTCCTGCATTTCTTTTTGATTTAGTCTTAAGTCTTTTAATCTAAGTTGCGGATAAGTTCTTCCATCTCTAACAGTCTTATCAATGGTATAAACAATATCCACTTTTAATTTTTTATCTGATAGCAAATCTAAATATTCACGCATATTAAAGCCAATAGTATCAAAAATCTTGTCGTTTCCGTTTTGCTTAAAACAAGCCACAAGATGCTTGTTGCCAACTAATCTTGGTGTGTTAAAAATATCCACACCTTCCGAAAGAAAAATTGGGCGCATATTTTCGGGACCGAATGGAGCAAACTGATCAAGTATTCTTAAAAATTTTGGTGTGATTTCAGAAAGCTTAATTTTAGCATCGATAATTATTTCGGGAAAAAGATCATCGCCTGTTATTGTTTCTTTAACAATCTTATTGAATTTGTCTTTAAAATCCTGAACCTTATCAAGTTCCACAGCTAATCCAGCAGCAGCTTGGTGACCGCCAAAATGGATTAACATGTCCTGGCATTTTTCCAGTGCCTCATAAATATTAAAATTAGTTATACTCCTTGCAGAGCCTTTAGCAATTCCATCTATAGTGGTAAGCATTATAGTTGGGCGATAATATTTTTCAACTAAACGGGATGCAACTATACCAATAACACCGGGATGCCATTCTTCCTGGTGAAGAACAATCGCGAGATCATTATCAAGATCAATAGAACTTTCTACAAGTTGTAAAGCATTATCAAAAGTATCCACATCAATTTTTCGACGCTCGTGATTTTCTGTCTCCAAAACTTTTGCAAGTGTAAGTGCTTCTTCTTTGCTGTCAGTTATAAGTAATTCAACAGCACGTTTTGCATCTCCCAATCTGCCAACAGCATTAATTCTTGGTGCAATGGTAAAAACAATTTGACCGGAATTTAAATTACCAGGCTGCAGGCTGCTGCTCTCAATTAACGCAAGAACACCCGGTCTTGGATTATTATTAATGCTTTCCAATCCTTCTTTAACCAGCACTCTGTTTTCATCAACAAGGGCAACAATATCCGCTGCTCCGGCAAGAGCAACCAAATCAAGATACTTCAAAGGCATCTCGCGTCTGCCTATTTTTTCCGCCACACCTTGTGCAAGTTTAAACGCAACGCCCGCACCAGAAAGATATTTAAATGGATATTTGCATTTGGGCTTTAAAGGATCTAATACAGCAAGTGCGGGAGGAAGTTCATCTTTTGGTTGATGATGATCGCAAATAATTACATCCATTCCCAATTGATTTGCATAAGCGGTTTCTTCAATCGCAGTAATCCCGCAATCAACAGTTATTAATAGTTTTGCATTAGTTGTTGATTTAATTACATCAATACTTTCTTTAGATAATCCATATCCCTCAGTTAATCTTTGCGGTATGTAAAAATCAACATTAGCTCCGAGTTCTTTTAGAAACATATATAAAAGAGCTGTTGAACAAGTGCCGTCAACATCATAATCACCGAAGATACAAATAGGTTGATTTTCTGTAAGCGCCTGTATCACTCTTTTGGAGGCAGCTTCCATTCCGTGCATTAGATAGGGATCGTGTAAGGAATCAATTGATGGTCTGAAGAAAAACTTTGCTTGACTAAAGTTTTTAATATCTCTAAGTAAAAGCAGCTTTGCTAAAATATCAGAGATATTAAGCGAATCAGCAAGTTCTTTTAATGAATTATTGTCTTCAACTTCTCTGATTTTCCAACGTTTATATAACATAGGAGAGTTAATTATATTTTATAAGAACAAATCTAAAAGTTCAATCCTGTAAGCCGAATTCTGTAATCCCGACAAGTCGGGACGGCAATTATTTGTCTTGTTCTGTTGTTACCAACAGACTTAAGCGGTCTACCCGAAAATCCAATCTGCAATTAAGCATCAACCAAAGCGAACAACTTTGCCCCGATAAATCGGGGAGATTTTCTTACTTGACCTTGCTTCAGGTGTGGTTTGCCTTGCACCCAATATTACTATTGGGACGGTGAGCCCTTACCTCGCCTTTTCACCTTTACTCCGATATAATCGGAGAAGTCTATTTTCTGTGGCACTGTCAGTCGATAATAGATTACTCCATTAGCTCCCGGGTGTTACCCGGCACCTTGTTCTGTGAAGTTCGGACTTTCCTCCCCCCGATAAATCGGAAGGCAATTGCCCGGATTGAATTATTAGATTATTCTTTAATAATGAGCCGGTACTTAGTACCAACTCTGCCAATTACTAGATTAATTAATTGTGTATAATAAGATGTAAACACTGAGTAATTCAGTGATCGGAATATACTAAAATTAGAAGATGAATTCAGCAGTAAGTCTTAATAATATTTAAGAGGCTTCTACCTGATCAGCGATTTCTTGAGAAATAAGAATTCTTCCGCAGTATTCACAGGTAAAAACTCTGGTATTTCTTCTAATTTCTAATTGCCTTTGAGATGGAACGATATTATGGCAGCCCGAACAAGCTGATCTTCTAATGGTAGCAACAGCCTGCCCTTTTTTGGCTTTACGAATTCTCATATATACAGAAACATCAGGCTTTTTTATCTGATCTTCAATTTTCTTTCTATCTGCCTGCAAAACTGCTTCTTCTTTTTCGTTTGCCTTGATAATTTCTTTAAGGTCTGCTTCTCGCTCTGTTAATTCTTTTTGAAGTTCATCAAGTTTTGGTTTTATTTCCTCAATCTGCTCTGATAAACTCTTGCTTAAATCTGCAAGTGCATTATTTTCTGCTTCTAATTTTGCAATCTGCTCATCGGAGTGATCGATTTCTTTTGTCAAAGCATCGTACTCTTTATTATTTCTTACCTGATAAAGTTGAGCCTTAAACTTTTTTTGACTCTCTTTTAATTTTTCAACTTCTTCTTCATTCTGAGCGCGCTTTTCGACAGATTCTTTCTGAGATGTTTCTTTTTCCGATATTTCAGTCTTTAATGCATTTATACTGTTCTCTAAAGAGCTAACCATATTGGGTAAATCTCCGCGCAGCTCTTCAAGTTTATCAAGTTGATCATCAACAAGTTGTAATTGGTATAGCACCTTTAATCTATTATACAATTTTTTCTAGCTCCTTAATTATTATAAAAAACAATTGGGTTGGTTGAACCCGAATACTTATAAACTTTTGTTTTATCTATTAAAGATTTTTCAAGTCGCCTTTTAACTTCATCCAAAACGGGAATTTCGGTTTCAAAATGACCCGCATCAATCAAAAGAATTTCATTCTCAGCATCCTGAAAAGTATGATATTTTACATCAGCAGTTACAAATGCATCCGCATTATGATGCATTGCTGTATCAAGCAAATCGGTTCCTGAGCCACCGCATACGGCAACTTTTTTAATTTTGGATTTTGAACCACGGCTAAATCTTAAATTTTTTATCCGTAATGATTTTGTAACCTGGTTTAGAAATTCTTTTTCCGATAATGCTTTTTGTAATTCACCAATGACACCCATTCCATAATTAACATTATCATTTACTAAAGAATAAATATCGTAAGCTACTTCTTCATAAGGATGAACTTTCTTCATTGCCGTAACTACTTTATTCAAATCGAATGAATTAACCAAAACTTCAACTCTTACCTCTTCTACGCTTTCTATTTTTCCCCTTACACCAACCTTGGGATTGGATTTTTCTGATCCCTTAAAAGTGCCTGTTCCATTAGTTCTGAAACTGCAATTTGAGTATTCACCAATAATACCTGCACCTGCTAAATGCATTGCTTCCACAACTTTATCTGTATAATTGATAGGAACAAAAACAATGAGTTTATTTTGATTAGATGATAGATTAAGAAGAAATTTTTGATTTGTGAGTTTGAGTTTTTTTGCGAGTTGAAAACTTACACCGTCTTTTGTAAAATCTAAATTGGTATGTGCCGAGTAAAGTGTAATATCTTTTTTAATAAGCTTTTCTATTATTCTTGATCTTTTATCTCTATATGTATCAAGTTTTTTTAATGACCGGAAGAGTATGGGGTGATGACTAATTATAAGATTACAGTTTTTACGACTTGCCTCATTAACAACCTTTTCATCTACATCTAAACAAATTAAAATGTTTTTAACTTCTCGTCGTAATGATCCGACTTGTAACCCTACATTGTCTTTTTCCCAGGCGATTGATTTTGGTGCCCAGTCTTCAATTATTTTAATGATCTTATCACATCTCATAATATCAAAAAAAAATGCACCCTACTTTTCTTTTGGGTGCATTCTCATAAACTTTTGGTCTTCGCATTTTGACTGTTAAAGTCAGTCTTTGCAAGGAACTTTAATTTTTTCGGATTTATTCTTCTCATATTTGGTTTATAAATATATATGTATTAGATAAAATAAACAATTTTTGTATGCTTTAAATCAAAGATCAACCCAATTTCCATCTTCGCGTATTAAATCTATCAACTCATCAACTGCATTTTTTGCAGGAATATTGCGTCGAACGATGTTTTTATCGCGATATAAAGTAATTTTATCGACTCCAGATCCAACATAACCGTAATCAGCATCAGCCATTTCACCGGGACCATTTACGATACACCCCATAATTGCTATTTTAACACCTTTTAAGTGTTCTGTTCGCTTGCGAATCATTTCTGTGGTTTCTTGGAGATCAAATAATGTTCTGCCGCAAGATGGGCAGGCGATGTATTCTGTTTTAGATATTCGTTGTCGTGCTGCCTGTAAGATGTTAAATAAAAGTCGGTTTACAACTTTTTCTCTTGTCTCTGATTTTTTAATAAAACTTTTAACATATGTTCCGGGTTTTTCTGCATTACTTATCAGATCATTTACAGATAACCAAACACCATCACCAAATCCATCAATTAACAATGCTCCAAAATCTGTTGATGAGTATAGTTGTAAATCCTCAAAAGAAATGTTCGAATAATTTCTTTTGATTATTAAAGGATTGCTGATTTCTCTTTCAATTAATTCAAAAAACACTCTGCGTTGCTCTGCCATGCCGTGTAGGTTTTCAGTTTCTAAAATCAGCACAATAGTTTTATCATTTTTTATCTTAGTAATTATATCTTCTGATAAATCATAAATACTAAGTGAAATAAAATTTAATTCATCCGATTTTTTATCAGACACAAGAAATTCTTTTACAGTAAAGATTGGATAACTGTTATAAGTGTTTACTAAATTCTTCCATGTTTCAAAATCATAAATGGCTTTTAATCCATTTGGACAATCAAAGGGTAAAACATTTTTTCCAAGATAGATAAGATCTGCAGCAATATCAGAAAGATTCCATTTATCACTTGGTTCATCGTAAGTATAACCGATATCCATCAAATCTTTTTGCGATATAATTTTTCTTTTTGAATAATCTGCCACAACTCTTGGAACATCACTTCCGCCAATTGATAAAACCTCAAATGTTTTTCTTCTGTTATAAACAAATGGATCAATTGGTGATTCAATAATTTCCTTTATCGGCGTATGAGTTTCTCTTCCCTTGTATCGATTAGCGATAGCAATTGCAACGGGAGCTTCAAATTCAGGATCTTCAGTTAGTGAAACACGAATTGTATCGCCAATTCCATCTTCAAGCAGAGTACCTATTCCAAGTGCAGATTTTATTCTACCATCTTCACCTCCGCCGGCTTCGGTTACTCCAAGATGAAGCGGATAATTCATTCCCTCCGTTTCCATTTTGTTGATAAGCAATCTATAAGCCTGCACCATAACTTGTGTATTACTTGCCTTCATCGATAAAACTATGTTGTGATAATTTTCATCTTCACAAATTCTTAGAAACTCTAAAGCAGATTCAACCATTCCAAGCGGTGTATCACCGTAACGACTCATAATTCTGTCTGAGAGCGAACCATGATTTGTTCCAATGCGCATTGCGGTACCATATTCTTTACAAATTTTTACAAGCGGAGTAAACCGTTCTCTAATTCTATCCAATTCTTCCTGATATTCAGCATCGCTGTATTCGATCAAATCAAATTTTTTCTTATCGACATAGTTGCCCGGATTAACACGTACCTTTTCTACAATTCGTGCAGCCATTTCCGCAGCATTTGGTGTAAAATGAATATCTGCAATTAATGGAACAGTATATCCGCGTACTAACAATTCTTTTTTTATTGCTTCAAGATTTTTTGCTTCGTTAATACTTGGTGCAGTTATTCTAACGTACTCGCAACCGGCTTCAACCATTCTTATTGTCTGTTCAACAGTTGCAATTGTGTTCATTGTATCTGTTGTTGTCATCGATTGAATACGAATTGGATAATTCCCGCCGAGAGGAATATTACCAATTTTAACTTCACGGGTTTTATATCGCGAATATTGTGTTAAACTGTTGCAGTATTTTTTGATTTGAGTAATGTTGTTTTGCATATACCTTTTGTGTTTTTTAGTACTTTGGTGATTTAGCGGCTAAAGAAGTTTTCAGCAAAACTCTAAAACACCAAATGTTACTAATTTAGTTCAGTATCTTTCATCAAATATAAAAATATTTAGCTCCAGACCGAAAGTCTTAAATTCCTGAATCTTAATCTTATTATATTTCGGATATGAGAATCCCCGAATCGAAAATAGAAGAAATTCGAAATTCAGTCAGCATTGTTGATGTAATTTCTGAATATGTGCCGTTAAGAAAACGCGGCAAAAATTATATTGGTTTGTGTCCTTTTCATTCAGAAAAAACTCCATCTTTTACAGTGACTGAAGAAAAACAAATTTTCCATTGCTTTGGCTGCCACGCCGGCGGTAATGTTTTTAAGTTTTTAATGGATTATAAAAAAATATCTTTTGTTGAGTCAATACAGGAAATTGCAGAACAGCAGGGAATTGAAATCAATTACGATGATGAGGGCTTCAATGAAAAGCAATCTGAGCAGGAAATTCTGTATGACATCAACACTGAAGTTGCAAGATATTTTTCTAATAATCTTTTAAATGATGCGGATGGAGAAGTTGCAAGAAATTATTTTCAGAAGAGAAATCTTAAAGTGCAAACAATGCGTTCATTTGGTTTGGGTTTTGCGCACAATGGTTATGAAAATCTTGTAAACTTTCTTAAAGAAAAAAATATTGATCTTGAAAAAGCTTTACAGCTCGGGTTGATTGGACGAAACAACGACGGAAGAGTTTATGATAAACTTGCCGGCAGAATAATCTTTCCAATATTTTCTCCAAATGGAAGGGTGGTTGCTTTTGCCGGAAGAAAACTTCGCGAGGATGATTCCGGTGGAAAATATATTAACTCACCCGAATCCATCATCTATGTTAAAGGAAGAATTCTTTACGGACTTTCACACGCTAAAGATGATATTAGAAAAATTGATAAAGCGATTATTGTTGAAGGATACATGGATTTGATTTCACTCTATCAGGCAGGAGTAAAAAATGTTGTAGCAGTTTCCGGAACAGCGTTAACTGATGATCAAGTGCAGCTTCTTTCTCGTTACACAAAAAATGTTGTTCTGCTTTTTGATGCTGATACGGCGGGCATAAAAGCATCTATGCGAAGTATTGAGATTTTATTGAAACGTGATTTTGATGTTAAGATTTCAACTCTTCCCAAGGGAGAAGATCCTGATTCTTATGTTACAAAGTTTGGTAAAGAAGCGTTTGATGAAATTATTAAACGCGCGGAAAATTTTCTTGAATATCAAACAGCATACTATGAGGCGCAGGGAATGTTTGATGACCCAACAACAATGGCGGAAGCAATTCGTGATCTTGTAAAACCAATTGCTTTGGTTGATGATGAATTAAAAAGAAATATTTTGATTCGGAACATTGGACGAAAGTTTAATCTTAGAGAAAAACTTTTAGAAGCAGAACTGGATAAGGCACTTGATCTTCAAAAGAAACAAAACAGAATTCAATCTCAAAGAATTTTTAAGAAAGAAGAAGCTCCGCAAGAGACTTTAATTCCAAGTGAAAAAAAGACTATTCCACCGCACTTTTATAATACAGAGCGGGAAATTATTAGATTACTTTTTGAAAATAGTGAAGAAATAATCGGACTGATAACATATAATGTTCATGAAGAAGATATTCTTGTTGATATTCACAGAAAGATTTTTGAAAAAGTTTACTTTGAATATGAAAATCGCGGCAGTTTAAATCCGGCAGATCTAATTCCTTTGTTTGATGAAGACGTTCAATCATATTTACGCGAGCTTACGATTGAAAAATATTCGCTTAGCAATAACTGGCAGGATTTAAATCCTTCAATCACCAAAGAAATGATAACAAAAAAATATGCAGTTGATTTGTTAGTTAAGTACAAACAAATGCATATTGATTTACAGATAACTGCAAATGTTATTGCGCAGGAAAATGCTGACAGTGAAGAAAGATTACTCGAGTTGATGAAAGAAAAACACGAATTAGAACGACAAAGAAAATCAGTTCGGGAGGAACTTGAAAAACAATAAAATCTACTCAGTGGTTCTCTGTGATACCTCTGTGTTCCTCCGTGAAAGAATTTAAAAATCTATTACACAGAGTACCACTGAGAAGTAACAGAGACACACGGAGAGTTAAACAATTCACAATCCCAAATGCAAAAAGCAAAACAAATTTTAAAAGAAACATTTGGCTACGATTCTTTCCGTCCTCTTCAACAGGAAATAATAGAAAGTATTGTAAACAAAAAAGATTGTCTTGTTGTAATGCCAACAGGTGGCGGAAAATCTTTGTGTTATCAAATTCCTGCGTTAATGTTTAGTGGTTTGACAATCGTTATCTCACCATTGATTTCATTGATGAAAGATCAGGTTGAGCAGCTTAGACAACTTGGCGTTGAAACAGCTTTATTAAACAGCTCTTTATCACAAAAAGATTATAATTTAAATTTTGCAAATGTAAAAGCGGGTAAAGCAAAGCTGCTTTATCTTGCGCCGGAATCTTTGCAGAAAGAAGATATTAGTGTTTTACTAAAAAGTGTTAAAGTTGATTGTATTACAGTTGATGAAGCACATTGTATTTCGGAATGGGGTCATGATTTTAGAAAAGATTACAGGCAGCTCGGCAACTTCAAAAAAAGTTTTCCATCGGCAGTTTGTATTGGATTAACCGCAACTGCAACTCCGCGTGTGCAGGATGATATAATGAAAAACTTAAATCTTAATCATCCTAAAAAATTTATTGCAAGTTTTAACCGGCAAAATTTATTTCTTCAAGTTATTCCCAAACACGAACCTTTTCAACAAGCTATTGATTTTCTTAATGAACATAAAAATCAATCGGGAATAATTTATTGCTTTTCACGCAAGCAAGTTGATAGTCTTCACGAAAATTTATCCGAGCTTGGCTATTCAACAAAACCATATCACGCTGGTTTGTCTGATGAAGAGAGAAATACAAATCAGGATTTATTTATTAAGGATGAAGTCCAAATAATCATTGCCACTATCGCATTTGGAATGGGAATAAATAAATCCAATGTTCGTTTTGTTCTGCATTACGATTTACCAAAAAATCTCGAATCATATTATCAGGAAATAGGAAGATCGGGACGTGATGGTGTTCGCTCTGATTGTCTATTGCTTTTTAGCTACGCAGATATTTCCAAAATAAATTATTTTATTGATCAAAAGGAAGATGAACGGGAAAGACTTTCGGCAAAACTGCATCTTGAAGCGATGATTAAATATGCTGAGACAGAAATTTGCAGAAGACATCCGCTGATAAATTATTTTGGAGAAGTTTATAAGACTGATGTGTGCGGAATGTGTGATAATTGTTTGGCGGAAGAAGATGATTCCGATAAAACTGATGTTACGATTTATGCACAGAAACTTTTATCAACATTAAAACGCACTGGAGAAGTTTTTGGTTTAAATTATATTATTGATGTTTTGCTTGGAAACGACACTGATAGAATTCTTAGTAACAATCATCATAAACTTAGCGTGTTTGGTGTTGGTAAAGAGCTAAGCAAAAAACAATGGCAGATTCTTGCACATCAATTTATAAGAAAAGAAATTGTTGTAAGAGATAATGAGTTTGGAAGTTTAAAGTTATCACAATCTGCTTCGGATGTTTTGTTCAACAATAAAAAAGTTTTTGGCATTATAAAAGAATCCGAAGTAAGGAAAAGAAAACTCAAATCAATTGGAATTGAATATGATCAAAAGCTATTTGAACTGCTTAGGGTTAAAAGAAAACAAATTGCTGATCAAAAAAATATACCGCCGTTTGTTATTTTTGCCGATAGTTCGCTTATCCAAATGGCAACCGATTATCCGCAGACAGAAAATGAATTGTTAAGAATTGGCGGTGTTGGTGTTAAGAAATTAGAAAGTTATGGAAACATCTTTTTAACTATTATAAAAAATTATGTTAGGAATAATGATGTTAATCTAAAAAGCTCGAAGCCGATCTATAGATTGAAAAAATCTTTAATAGAAGAACCACGACATAGAGTTGTTGCAAAAGCTTATAACGATGGAAGTTCAATTACTGAGTTAGCAGAAGAGTATAATGTTCAGGAACAAACAATAGTAAATCATCTTGCACGATATACAAATGAAGGTAACAAAGTTAGATTAGATGGTTTGATGGAAAGAATAACGATTGATAAAGCCAAACAGAAAAAAGTTTTTGCTGAGTTTGATCAAAACGGAACGCTATCCATGAGGAATATTTTTGAAAAATTTAATAGCGAAATTTCTTATAATGAACTTCATCTTTTAAGAGTTATTTATCTTAACAACCATAAAAAATAATATAAGATTAACGTAGCACAGACTTCAGTCTGTGCCTTTAAAATTGCAATATGAATTACCGCCAAGCAAAAAACGGAAAACTTATGATAGAAATCTTACCAGATAAGTGTGATTTCTGCGGATGCTGCGTTGGTGTTTGTCCTGAAGATGCAATTGAGCTAAAAGAAGCAGAGATATTTATTATTGATGAACGATGTACAAATTGCTCTAAGTGTGTATGGTCGTGCCCGATTGAAGTTATTAAGTTTAACAAGGAAGGTGTTCTTGCAAAATAAGTCTTCAGTCCACAGTCGTCAGTCTTCAATTAGAGAAATAAGAAGGCAATATTAATGAGTACTTTTAGAGATTTGAAAGTATATCAAAAAGCGTTTAAGCTCGCAATGGATATTTTTTATTTAACTAAATCATTTCCAGAAGAAGAGAAGTATAACTTAACTTCACAAATTCGTAGATCTTCAAGAAGTGTTTGCTCATCGATCGCTGAAGCTTATCGCAAAAGAAAATATCCAGCACATTTTGTTTCTAAAACTACCGATGGTGATATGGAGAATTCTGAAACTCAAGTGTGGTTAGACTTTTCTTTGAGTTGTAAATACATTAACAAGCAAATCTATTTAGAGTATAAAGAAAGATCAGAAGAAATTGGTAAGATGCTAAACCATATGATTGAAAATCCAGGGAAGTATGAATGATTCTATACTATTATTTTAAATTGAAGACTGCTCACTGAAGACTGTGGACTTGTTATACAAAAACGAAATCTAAGACCAAATGAAAACTAATTATGACATAATAGTCGTCGGTGCGGGACCCGCAGGAAGTATGGCTGCGCGATTTGCCGCCGAGCAAGGTGTTTCAGTTTTGATGCTTGAGAAAGATCGCGATGTTGGTTATCCTGTTAGATGTGGTGAAGCAATCAGCAAAGCAGGTGTAGAAGAATTTATTCCAAGTGATGATAAATGGATTGCCGCAAAGATTAGTAAGTTTTCTTTTAACGCTCCCGATGGCAGTGAAGCGATAATAGATTTTGGTGATGCCGGTTATGTTCTTGAACGAAGAATTTTTGATTACGAACTTGCAAGAACTGCTGCGGAAGCTGGAGCAGAAATTATAACTCGTGCTTATGTTAATGGTTTGTTGTTTGATGATGGCAGAGTAAGCGGAGTAAAATATGAAATTAACGGCGAGCAAAAAGAAGTGAACGCTAAAATTGTTATTGCCGCTGATGGAGTTGAATCGCGTGTTGGGCGCTGGGCAGGACTTGAAACACACATCGATTTTCGTGATATGGAAAGTGCTGTGCAGATTACTGCTGCAAATATTCCAGTTGATCAAAATACACTTTACTTTTACTTTGGAAAAGATGTTGCACCAAACGGATACTTCTGGGTTTTTCCTAAAGGACACAACAAAGCAAACATCGGACTCGGTGTTAGCGGATTAATCGGAAAGAAAAAATCCGCACAATCTTTTCTTGATGATTTTATGAACAAGCATTATCCAAACGCTCCGGTGCTTACAAAAATTGCGGGCGGAGTTCCGTGTTCAATCACGCTTGATAAAATTTCTGGTCCCGGTATTATGTTAGTAGGAGATGCTGCGCGACAAGTTAATCCATTAAGCGGCGGTGGAATTGCAAGCGGAATGATCGGCGGAAAGATTGCGGGAACAATTGCGGGCGAAGCAATCAAACAAAATAAAATTGATCACATCTTAACTTATGATAAAGCATGGCAGGACAGACTTGGTAAACGCCACGAGACTTTTAACAGAATTAAAGAAGGCATATACAACTTTTCTGATGATAAGTTTAACAGCATTGCACATTCAATTTTAAAAATTCCTATCGAAAAAAGAACGCTTGGCAAAGTGTTTACAACTGCACTTATGAACAATCCATCTTTGCTTGTTGATATTGCCAAAGTGTTTGTGGTTTAAATTCAATTGTACACTGATCTTTATGATTAATTAAGATAGTTTATGATCAGTCCTAATCATAACTGATCATAAAAATCAGTGTACAATTGCCTTCCTAAAACTCTGCACTTATTCCAATAGTTGGAAGAATACCGATCGAAGATGATTCATCTACTGACATTGTTTGCGGATCCCAGCGCACGCCGCTCTGATTATCCTGATTGTAAACGTTCTGGATATCTACGTAAGTAATCAAAGTCCATCCGGAAAAATACCAGCGTTTATCAACTCTAACATCTAAACTGTGCGTGGATTTTAGTCTGTGTGTATTGTAGTCTGCAACATTTTGTGTTCCATCAGAATTAAACGGCGTATAAGGTTTGCCGCTTGCAAATCTAAACTTAGAACTGAATTCCCAGAACTCATTAAATTTATATCCGCCGGAAATACTTAGGAGCCAATTCTGATCGTAACTACCCGGCCGTTCAATTCCATCTAAAGAAGTATAATCTGCCTGACTGTAAGTAAAACTGAAAATTCCATAGTAAGGGATATCAGATAATTTTTTCTGTATGGAAAGCTCTACTCCGCGTGCTTTACCAAATCCTGCATCAACTAAAGGTTCTAAACCAAATGAAGAAAAGTTATCATCACTTCCGGAAAATCCAGCACCGGTGTTTGCAAGAACAAGATAAGGTCTTACAGTACTTGTTGGATAGTTATCATAATTTTTATAAAAAGCTTCTATCTTTACCAATGCGTCTGAAGAAACTCTGTGATCAAAGCCTAAAACAAATTGGCTAACCTGAATCATTCTTAAATCCCGATTACTCTCGAACGCTTCTAACCAGATGTATGATGGCGATTGATGATAGATTCCGGTACTAAAGTTAATGTTAGTTAAATCGGTAAGTGCATAAGAAAGTGAAAGTCTTGGACTGAAATAAACCTTACTATTTAGTGCAGTAAATATTTCTGAACGCACACCAAGATTGGTTGTTAATCTGTTAAATAAAAAAGTATTATAGTTTGCGTAGATACCAAACTTAGTATAGTTATTCTCAGTTGTTAAGTTTGTTATCGGTAAAGTATCACCAAAGGTGGTTATAAAAGTTGGGAATAGAATATCATAATCGGCTTCAATTAGTTTAGCAGTTCCGCCCAAATTTAGTTCAGATGATTTTGATAACTTAAAAACTAAATCAGCTCGCAAAGTATTTTCTTCTTCTTTAGATTTATTTGTAAAGATAGGATTAAGCAGAGAGTCTCTTTGCTGGCTATCGTAATCAACATAGTTACGGCTTAATGCGATATTAAAAAAGCCATCAGTAAATAAATGTCTGTATGTAAATCCAGCAACATATTGTATTTGATCAGTTCCAAGAATTCTTGAGTTATCAACCTGCTGTTCTTGTGTATCGTTTAAAAAATTTACATTATCATAAGCACTAATGAACAAAAAACTAAATGCATCCTGGGAGTGTGGATTAAAATCTGCCTTTAGTAAAACATCATAGTATTCGGGAACAAAAGAAAAGTCTGCAGCTTTAAAGATAAAATCCAGATAGCTTCTTCTTGCAGAAAAAATAAAGTTTGATTTTTCAGTAATAGGTCCTTCTAAATTTAAACCAAATTGTGAAGCAGAGATAGTTGCTTTACCGCCGAATCTATCTTCTCTACCATCTCTAAGATTAATATCAAGAACTGATGAGAGTTTATCACCGTAAAGAGCAGAGAATCCGCCAGTTGAAAATGAAGTTTCACGAACAAAATCCAGATTAACATAACTTAACGGTCCGCCTGTTGCCCCTTGAGTTCCGAAGTGATTTATGTTTGGTACTTCAATTCCATCTATAAGATAAAGGTTTTCTGACGGCGCACCTCCTCTAATGATTAAATCATTTCTGCCGCCATCAGCCTGAGCGACGCCCGGTAAAACGGAAAGTGCACGGATAACATCTTCAAATCCGCCGGGGCTTCTTCTAATTTCTTCGTAACTAAAATTTCTAATGCTATTAACTTCAAGCGGATCATTTCTAAAGTAATCACTTGTTACAGTTACACCTTCAAGTTCAATAGCCTGGGGAACCAGCTGGAAATTTACTTCCGCAGGTTTGCTTGTTTGAATTACAATATCGGTTTTGGTTTGAGGATTGTATCCAACTACAGATGCACGAACTTGATATGTATTTAGTGGAAGTCCGGTAATTGTGAAATATCCATCCTCATTTGCTGCCGCACCATTGTTTGTTCCGATAACAATTACATTTGCAAAAGGAATTGGCTGTTTTGTAGAAGCATCAATTATTCTTCCGTAAAGATCGCCGGTAAAATCCTGGGCAAATAAAGAATTAGATAAAAAAAGCAATATTGTTATATATGATAATTTGTACATGTCTTTTGTATTTTTTTAATTATTGATTAGTTAAAACAATTTTTAGTTGATAAAGTTCCTTTTTGATTAGCTTATAGCGTTTCATACAATAGAGTAAATTGGTATATTTTTAATGAAATTATTTTAAAAATAATAGAATGTACCGTAAAAAGAACAATTTAACACCGAAACTTAACGATAAGAAAATTAAGGATTCATTTCTGTCCGGCATCACAGCCAAGAAACTGATAAATAAAACAAAAGATTCTGTGCTTTATGAAATTGCGGCTGTATTTGATGATCAGTTTCACTATTCATTAAAAACCGAAGATGATAAATTAGAAATTTATTACTCCCCAAGTATAAAAAAGGTAACCGGTTATACCCCGGAAGAGCTTATTAAACTTCCTTCTCTCGGCAGAGAAATGGTTTATGAGGATGATATTACGGATGTAAAAAAGAAATTACATAAAATAGAGAGCGGTAAAGTTACAAGCCTGGAACTGCTTTATCGTTATAAGCGTAAGGATGGAAAAATTATTTGGTTAAAAGAGCAATTAAAATTAGAAATTGCAGGTAATCTGAAAATTTTAAAGGGTTTTGTAATAGATGTAACTAATTTTAAAAAAAATGAAAGTGATTACGGTGAGATAATAAATAATCTCTCAAGCGAAATTACCGCACGGGATAATTTTTTATCAATACTTTCTCATGATCTTAGAGCACCTTTCTCAAGCATACTTGGTTTTACAGAAATACTATTAAGCGAAGCAGCATTATCCGATGCTGAACGAACCGAATATTTAAATTATATAAATGATTCCTCAACCAATCAATTACGGCTTGTAAATTATCTGCTTGATTGGTCAAACCTTCAAACAGGCAGAATGCATATGGTTCCACATCGTGTGCAGGCGCAAGGTTTAATTTTTAATTGTATTTCTGCTCTTACGGGTGTTGCAATGAGGAAGAATATCGATATTAAAGTAAACGTGCCCGATTCCATTTTTATTGAAGCAGATGAAAGATTAATGCTTCAGGTTATAACTAATCTTGTCAGCAATGCAATTAAGTTTTCGGAAGATGGGAAGACAATAAGAATTTCTGCAGATAGATTTAATAACGAGCTTGTAGAATTTGTAATAAGTGATGAAGGAATTGGAATTCCGGACAATTACCATCAAAGGATATTTAAGTTTGAAAAGATGTTTAGCACAAGAGGAACTCGTGGAGAAAAAGGGACAGGACTTGGGCTATCTTTAGTTAAAGAAATAGTTGAAAGACATAAAGGGCAAATTTGGTTTTACTCAAGAGAAAAAGTCGGCAGCGAATTTCATTTTACCGTACCGAGTTCAGAAAACACAATATTGTTGGTTGAGCATAATCAAAATGATTTTAAACAACTGGAGAAAATTATACGGGAAAATTTTCCGGAATTTAAATTTGTTGGAACCGATAATGGATTTGAGGCAATAAACGTAGTATTAAAACAGCATCCCTCACTAATAATATCTTCTCACGATTTACCGCTGATGAACGGAATACAATTTGTTAAATCTATTTTACGCGGTGATAAAAAATATTATGCACCAATAATTGCCATATTAGATTCAAATGATGAATCACTTTATAACACATACCGTGATATCGGAATCAAATCAATAATTTCAAAACCTGTAGATATAAAACAATTTAATAGGGAAGTGGCTTTGGCGCTTAATTAATTACCGAAAGCCTGTCAATTCAATTTGAAAAAGAGTTTAGTTATTTTTCTAAAGTAAAATATTAATTATCGGAGGAACTTGTGAATCTTGCAGTAATCGGAACTGGATATGTTGGACTTGTATCAGGAACTTGTCTTGCAGAAACCGGAAATAATGTAACCTGTGTTGATGTTGATGAGAACAAAATTGAAACAATGAAAAGCGGACAAATACCAATTTATGAGCCCGGACTTGAAGTTTTATTTTTAAGAAATATTGTTAAGAAAAGATTATCCTTTACAACAGATTTACGTGAAGCCGTAAGAAAATCCGAAGTAATATTTCTTTGCTTGCCAACTCCACAGGGCGGTGATGGTGCCGCGGATTTAAAATATGTTTTAAAAGTGGCTGATGATCTTGGTTTGATGTTTAGAGATGAGCCCGATCTTGGATTTAAAGTAATTGTTGATAAAAGCACTGTCCCCGTTGGAACAAGCGATAGAGTCCGTGCTGCAATAAGAAAGCACGCACCCAATTTTGATTTTGATGTTTGTTCTAATCCTGAATTTTTACGTGAAGGAATTGCTGTTGAAGATTTTATGAAACCGGAAAGAGTAATTGTTGGAACAAGTAATGACAAAACAAAAAAAGTAATGGAACAGCTTTATGAACCATTCGTGCGAACCGGAAATCCGGTTTATTTTATGGATGAAAAATCCGCTGAGATGACAAAATATGCTGCGAACTCATTTATCGCGATGAAAATTTCTTTTATGAATGAGATTGCAAGACTTTGTGAATTAACAGGGGCGCGGGTTGATAATGTAAGATTAGGAATTGGATCAGACTCCAGAATCGGTAAAAGATATTTATTTCCCGGAATTGGTTACGGAGGTTCCTGCTTTCCAAAAGATGTTCACGCACTTGTTAATACAGCAAATGAAAACAAATATGATTTTAAAATATTAAAATCAGTTATTGATGTTAATTATGAGCAGGTAAAGCATTTCTTCAAAAAAATATCCAAACACTATAACGAAAATCTTAGAGGTAAACATTTCGCAATGTGGGGACTTGCATTCAAACCGAATACTGATGATGTGCGTGAAGCCCCGGCACATTATCTTATAAAACTTATAGTAGATGCCGGTGCAACTGTATCAGCTTATGATCCTGAAGCAAATCAAACTTCAAAGGCTGTGCTTGGTGATATTATAAAGTATGCTGAAACGTCTGATGAAACATTAAAAGATGCTGATGCCTTGATTGTGGTTACAGAGTGGAAGGAATTCCGTAATCCGGATTTTGATATCATCAAGAAGTCGTTAAAAGCGCCTGTTATTTTTGATGGAAGAAATCTTTATGATCTTGACAAACTTAAAGAATTAAAGTTTACTTATTACTCAATCGGAAGAACAGATATAATTAACTGATGTTTTTAGAGTTATTTTATTAATCAGTCAATATTTTATTCAACACAAAACAAAGTGTCGTAAAAATGTTAAACCAATCAGAACTATCATCACTTTCAAAAGGTGATCCTATCGATCATTTTCTGCTTGTAAAAAAATGTGAATCCAGATTAACAAAAGCGGGTAAAGAATATCTTTCACTCGAGCTTGGTGATAAATCTTATTCATCTGCAGCAAATCTTTGGGAAGATACTTCCGGATTTAAATCAATAAAAAATTCTTTAGCTGTTGGAGATGTAATTAAGATTAATGGCTCGATGGATGAATATCAGGGCAATTCACAGATTAAGATTGACGCTATCCGCTTGACAAAGCAGAGTGATGATGTAACACCAAAAGATTTTCTTCCAAAATCTTTGCGTGATTTAAATGTGATGAAAAAAGAATTCACAGCAAGAATGGAAAAGATTGCGGATAGTGATCTCAAAAATCTGATGAAAAATATTTTTACTAATGAAAGATTTGAAAAATACACTTCTGTACCTGCGGGCAAAATGTGGCATCATGGTTATATAAGCGGATTGATAGAACACACATTAGAAATTATTAGAATTTGTGATTTGATGTGTGACATTCATCCGCAAATAAATCGTGATCTTCTGGTTTGCGGCGCTATGCTTCATGATTTTGGTAAAATTGAAGAGCTATCTTTCGAACCAGTCTTTGAATACACCGACAAAGGCAAGTTACTAGGGCATATTGTTATTGCCGCTATGATTGTTAATGAAGAGATTAATAAATTTTCCGACTTTCCTGAAAATTTAAAAAACAATTTGCTGCATTTAATCTTAAGCCATCAAGGTAAGCTTGAATATGCATCCCCTGTTGTGCCAAAAACTTTAGAAGCAATTACATTGTATCAGGCAGATGAGCTAAGTGCTAAAGTAAACGCATATAAAAATGTTATTGCGACTGAAATCAAACCGAGATCAAACTGGACAAAATTTATTTCTCTCGCCGGAACAGATATTCACTCGCACAATCTAATAAATAAATCAGACGATGATAAAAAAACATTGTTCGATTAAACCAATATATAAAGGAACAAAAATGAAAAAGCTTCTACAAATTACCTCAATCCTGCTGTTTGTTTTCCTTGGGTTTGCTGCTTCTTATGCTCAATCAGTTGATGACCTATTAAAAGAGGGTGATCAGTTTGTTGCAGAGTATAATCATCAGAAAGCATTGGATGTATATCTTAAAGCAGATAAACTTTCACCAAATAACTGGGATGTACTATGGCGTATAAGCAGAGCATATGTTGATCTCGGCGAAAAGATGCCGGAAAAAACTGATGAACAAAAAGACGAACAGGAAAAAATTTACCATAAAGCTTTTGAGTATGCGGATAGATCTGTAAAACAAGGTTCAAATCAATCGATAACTTATGTGCGCCGGGCTATTGCAAATGGAAGAATAGCATTATTTCAAGGAGTTTTTTCAGCTCCGGGTACTGTGAATGATGTAAAAGAAGACTGTGAAAAAGCAATTCAATTGGGCAACGGAGGTAATTACGTTCAAGCTCTTGCTCATTACGTTTTAGGAAGAACACATTCTAAAATCTGTGAGAATTCTTACTTAGTCCGATTACCCCTGGGACTAGGATGGGGAGATACTGAAGAAGCAATAAGATATTTAGAAATTGCTAATAAACTTAAGCCAAACTTTAGAATGTTTATGTTTGAGCTTGCTAAAGCTTATGTTGAAGAAGATGAATATGATAAAGCAAAAGACTTACTAAAGAAAATTGAAAAAGCTCCTAAAGTTGATGAAGATGATGATAAAGTTTTAGCTGAAGCAAAAAAACTTTATGAAGAAATTAAAAACGAGTAACCAACCTCACCCTATCCCTCTCCTTACCAAGGAGAGGGAATAAAAGGGAGAGGTTTTGTGGTAAAACTACGATGAACTTCAATCAAACATTTCTTACCAAGATTTCTGAATCAAATAAAATTGTTTTCTTTACTGGTGCAGGAATATCTGCCGAATCAGGTATTCCGACTTTCCGCGGTAAGGGTGGAATATGGAATAAACTTAAACCCGAAGAACTTGCTAACTTTAATGCATTTATGCGCAATCCGCAGATGGTTTGGGAATGGTACAATCATCGAAAAAAAATTATCCACGAAGCAAAGCCTAATGCCGGGCATATTGCAATAGCAGCAATGCAGGATTTAATTGAGGAGGTTACTGTTGTAACCCAGAATATTGATAATCTTCACCGAAGAGCGGGAAGTAAAAATATTTTTGAACTGCATGGAAATATTGAAAGAAATTTTTGTGTTAATTGCAGAACTTTTTATAACGAAGAATTAGATTTTTCAAACGGAGTTCCTAAATGTAAATGCGGGGGATTGATCCGACCGGATGTAGTTTGGTTTGGTGAATATCTTCCTGAAGATCAATTTGAAGGCGGAGAAAATACATCTGTCTTATCAGATATGTTTTTCGTAGTTGGTACTTCTGCTGTTGTTTATCCTGCCGCAGGATTAGTTCATGCCGCAAAGCGCGCAGGTTCTTTTATAGTTGAAGTAAATGTTGTAGAAACAGAAATCTCTTCTTTGTGTGATCAATCATTTTTTGGCGAAGCCGGGAAAATATTACCAGAGATTGTTAATGAAGTAAAAAGAATCAAAGGAAAATAATTTGCTAATTTTTCTTTGGTACAATTAAACTTAAAATAGCAGTAAACACAGCAGCTCCCACAATAGACCAAACGATTGGATAATTTATTCCTCGTACTTCGAATGACCAGAAATCCGGAAAGTTAAATTCACGTGCGAGAATCGTTCCGATGTAAGCACCAATAAAACCCACAACTATTGAGATAATACATCCTCCGCGTTTAAATCCAACTAATGACCGCCCGATTCCGCCTGTTATTCCAGCAATGATGAGTAAAAGTATTATTTCAAACATGATTTGCCTCATTCTAAATTTTTGTAGTAGAAAAATAGGTTTTATTCTGATAAATTTCAGATAATATTAATATTAGAACTATTTTGAAGAATAATTGGTTTTATTGCTAGACAAAGAAAAGGATCAGATTTGAACCGTAGAAAATTTTTAAGAAATATTTCATTAGCATCGGCAGGAATTTTATTTGTAAATGAAAAAATACAAGCAAAGCAGCCGCCATCATTCCCAAATTTTAAACCTGAACCAACTAATTGGAAAGATGATGAAATAAATATTGCCTGGATCGGACACGCAACCGTTCTAATAAATTTTTACGGGACAACTATTCTTACCGATCCGGTTTTATTTGAAAGAGTTGGCGTTAGCATATTTGGAATGACATTTGGACCAAGCAGGTTTACGCATCCAGCATTAACTGTGGATGAAATTCCTAAACCCGATGTTATTTTACTTTCGCATGCACATATGGATCATATGGATTATGAAACACTCTCTACAATTGTTGGCAGATACCCAAATGAAATTGATTGTATAACCGCTTACAACACTGCTGATGTTATTGCTGAACTTGAATGGAAATCTCTTCAGGAAATTGATTGGAATGAGGAAACCACATTACAAGGAATAAAGTTTAAAGCACTTGAAGTAAGACATTTCGGCTGGCGTTATCCTTGGGAGAAAGACCGCTCAAAGGGATATATGAGTGATGGAAGAAGTTTTAATGCGGTGCTTCTTGAAAAGGATGGAAAGAAAATTTTATTTGGCGGAGATACCGCTTACCATGATTTATTCAAATCATTAAAGAATGAAAAAATTGAGATTGCAATTATTCCCATTGGGGCGTATGAGCCATGGAGAAAAAATCATTGCAACCCAGAAGAAGCTTTAATGATGGCTGATGAACATATTGGTGCAAAATATTTTATTCCAATCCACACAAAAACATTTAAGCAGGGGAGCGAACCAATTGATGAACCGTTAACCTGGTTAAATAAATCGATAGTAAACTATAATATCAAACTTGGTATAGATGATATTGGAAAAACGTTTACTCTTTCCAATCTTTGATTAAACAATTAAGGATTGCTTTGCAAACTATTCAGCAGCTTAAAGATAAATTTATTTCTGATACTGAATCTGTTATTAAAGACTTTGGCAAATTTATAAACCTTTCTGAAGATCAGATCAACTGGAAACCATCAGCAGAAAGCTGGAGCATTGCAGAATGTATTGATCACTTAATTGTTACAAATAAATTGTATCTGAATGAAATGGAAAAGCAGTTTGCAGCTAAACAAATAAAAACGGATTACTCTAAATCTAAAGTTAAACATAGATGGTTAAGCAAATTTATAATTAAAGCTGTCGATCCTTTGAATATTAAAAAGTCAAAGACATTTCCTGTTTTTATGCCTTCTAAAAGTAATTTTAGCAAAGATGTTTTTGATGACTTCTATAAAGTGCAGTCAAATTTAGTGAATTTAATTAGCTCTGCTAAAGATTTGGATTTGAATATGTATGTAATGTCATCACCAGCAGCTAAAATTATTAAAGAAAGTTTTTGTGATGTTTTGGAAATAATTCGTTTGCATGACAGAAGGCATTTTAATCAAGCTGATAGACTTGTCAATCATTCAAACTTTCCTAAAAACTAAATGAACAAATTAGAAAAAGGTTTTATTCAGATATACACCGGCAACGGAAAAGGGAAATCAACCGCGGCAATCGGACAAGCTGTGCGAGCTGCGGGATATGGACTTAAAACTTACATTGCGCAGTTTATGAAAGAATATCCATATAACGAATTAAAAAGTTTAGAATACTTAAGTGAGTGGATTACAATTGAACAATTTGCCGGCGATGATTTTGTCTATCGTAAAGAAATGCCCAGCAAAGTTGAGATGGATAAGGCGAGACGCGGACTTGAAACTGCAAAAGCAAAAATGTTAAGCGGCAAATATGATATAATAATTCTTGATGAAATTCTGGTCTCAATTCACTTTGGATTATTTAATGATGAAGAAGTTATGACATTTATGAAAATGAAACCTGAAAATGTAGAGTTGATTTTAACCGGCAGATATTGTCCAGATAAAATTCTTGAAGCTGCAGATCTTGTTACGGAAATGAAAGTTATTAAGCATTATTATCAGGAAGGTGTTTTGGCAAGAAAGGGTATTGAATCTTAACACGACTTTTTAGGACTTTACATCCGTAAAATTTTTATTTAGGAACTTTTTTCTGCAAAAATGAATTATTAGATTATACCTAACTTATTAGATCAAATTATTATGAAAGAAATAAAACAATCAGACTTTTTAGGATTCTATAACTCACTTGTAGATGGTGATAAAGAAAAATGTACTCATCTGGTCCAAACTTTAATCGCTGAAGGTGTAGATCTTAAAGATGTTTATGTAGAACTTTTCCAAAAATCTCTTTACAGAATTGGCAAATTATGGGATCATAATAAAATGTCAATTCCGGAAGAGCATATGGCAACACAAATCGTTGAATCATTAATCAGTCGTTTTGCCCCGGTTGGAAAATCAGAACCTCAGAAGAAAGCCATTGTTACTTGTATTGATAAGGAGTTTCATGAAATTGGTGCAAAAATGGTTTCAAATGTTTTTGAAATGGAAGGATGGAAGACTTATTATCTTGGTGCATCAGTCCCAAATAAAGAGATTGTAAAATTTGTTAAAACAATTGATCCCGAAATAATAGCTCTTTCCTGGAGTTTATATTTAAATCTTGGAAGATTTTTAGAGGTCGTTGATCATTTAACAAAATTTTTCCCCACCAAGAAAATTGTTGTTGGCGGACAGGCATTAGCTGAAAACTCTGATAAAGTTCTTAAAAAATACAAGAATGTTAAATATTTAGATTCACTTGATGCTTTAGAATCCTACATAAAAAAGAATTAGTGTAATTTAATTTGCAGGCAAAGAATTAACCTTTGCCTTTTATTTTGTCATTCAATATATTTAAGCGCACTTAAAAATATAATTAGAATTACTTAAATGGATAATATTTCTCAAGAAGATTACTTGACAGCAATTTATAGAAATCTTGATGACTCAGGTGAAATCAAACCAAATCTCCTGGCATCAAAATTAGAAATTTCAAACGCTGCAGTAACTGATATGCTTCGTAAACTTTCGCGTGATGGTTTTGTTGATTATCAAAAATACAAAAGCATTAAACTTACCGGAGATGGTGAAGCTTATGCAAAAAATATGTTACGCCGTCACAGAATCTGGGAAGTATTTCTTCATCAGACACTTGGAATGCCGTGGGATAAAGTACATGACGAAGCAGAAAAATTAGAACATTCTTCATCCAATGAATTGATAAACTTGCTGGAAGAATTTTTAGAATACCCTGAAGTTGATCCGCATGGTTATCCGATTCCCGATAAAAATGGCAGAATTAAAAAATCAAAATCTGTTGTTGCAATAACCGAATTAAATGAAAATGATTCCGCAAAAGTTATTCGTGTAAATGATGACGTGAAAAATCTTCTATCCTTTGTTACAAAAATCGGGATAACACTTGGAAAAGAAGTTTTGATAAAAGATAAGCTTGAATATGATGGATCAGTTTTAATGATCATCGATAAAAAAGAAATAAATATTAGTAAAAAAATTGCCTCAAACATTTTTGTAGAAAAGATAAAGTAGGATTTAAAATGAACGAACCATTGGTGCTGTTAATAATTGGAGTGATAGTAATACTAATCTTTGTGCTGCTATTTTACCCGGGCAAAGGAATAATTGCGGTTTGGAAGAAATCAAATTATGCTAATAAAAAAATTCTTATTGAGGATGCGTTAAAATATTTATACAACTGCGAATATAATAACACCACTTGTTCATTAGACGGAATAGCCGGTAATCTTTCTATATCACCTGATGAGGCTACGGATATTATATCAAAACTTGAATCAATGGGACTTGTTTCTGCTTCAAAAGACGAATTGTATTTGACATCCGACGGCAGATCCTATGCACTTAGAGTGATAAGAGTTCATCGTTTGTGGGAAAAGTATCTTGCTGATGAAACAAGCATAACCGAAAATGAATGGCATCAAAAAGCAGAAGAATTAGAGCACAAATTAACGCCAGAACAGGCAGATCAATTAGCAGCACAAATAGGTAATCCTGTTTTTGATCCGCACGGTGATCCTATTCCTTCGGCATCCGGTGATCTTCCGACAAAAAAAGGAAAAACTTTATCCGAAATGAAAGTTGGAGAGTTTGGAAATATTATTCATGTTGAAGACGAGCCGCATGCTATTTACAGCCAGATTCTCGCTGAAGGATTGTATCCCGGAATGCAAATCAGAATGATGGAGGTTTCTGACAAGAGATTAAAATTTGTTGCAAATGGGGAAGAGTGCGTGCTGTCTCCGTTGATAGCAAAGAATATTACGGTTGGTGTTGTAAAACTTGAAAAGCAGGTTGAGGGAAAATTTAAAACTCTTTCATCATTAAAAATTGGTGAAGAAGGAACCATACTTGGAATTGCAAAAATATTGCGTGGACAGCAGCGAAGAAGATTAATGGATTTAGGAATTGTACCGGGAACAAAGATAGAAGCAGAGTTAAAAAGTTTTACCGGTGACCCTGTTGCATACAGAGTCAGAGGTACATCTGTTGCATTGCGTAAACAACAGACTGATAAAATTTACTTATTGAATGAAGAGGAAAAGTAAAAATGGCAAGTGTTGATTTAAATAATTGTGCAAACTGTCCTGTTCATAATATGGGCAATTTAAAAAAGCTTGGCATTGATATGAGCGCTTTTGATTTTGTTGTTGCTCTTGCGGGAAATCCAAACACAGGTAAAAGCACAGTATTTAATTATCTTACAGGGTTACGACAACACACAGGCAATTGGCCCGGCAAAACTGTTACTCGTGCTGAAGGCGGATTTGAATTCAATGAGAAAAAATTTAAGCTTGTCGATTTACCGGGGACATATTCCCTTTTATCAACAAGTACAGATGAAGAAGTTGCCCGTGATTTTATTTTATTTGGGCAGCCGGATGTAACTGTTATTGTTGTCGATGCAACGCGAGTTGAAAGAAATTTAAATCTTGTTTTGCAAATTCTTGAAATAACAGATCGTGCAGTATTGTGTTTAAATCTTATGGATGAAGCTAAAAGAAATGGAATTACCGTTGATGAGCGGACATTATCAAAAGAATTGGGAATACCTGTAATTCCAACCTCAGCAAGACAGGGTGAAGGTATGAATGAATTACTAAATGCGATTAATGAGGTTGCAACTGGAAAGTACATTTGTAAACCATATAGACTAAAAACCAATTCAGTTGAGTTGAATGCTGCGATAGAGAAATTGAGCAGGGAAATAGAATTACAATATCCGGGTTTACCAAATCTACGATGGGTAGCTTTGCGTTTGCTTGAAGGTGATCAAACCATTATTGATGCAATTCGCAGTGGAGATTTAGGAAATCTTAAAAAAGAAGAAGCAATAAATTTAATAGAGTCTTAGTTTTTAGAGTTTTTGTGTTTTGGTGGCAAAAGAAAACTGCCACAAAATCACGAAGACACGAAAAATCATAAAAGAAAAATATGAACGATAACATAAAACGAGAATCGATTTTAGCAACTGCAAATAATCTTCGCTGGGAGGTTGGAGATAACTTGCATGATACATTAATGGAATCCATTTATGAAAATGCCACATCCATTGCCGGTAAAGTTGTAATCTATCCTGATAAAAAACCGGCGTTTAGTCTTGATAGAACTTTAGACAAAATATTAACAAGCAGATATCTTGGTTTTCCTATAATGTTTTTAATTCTTGCAGTTGTCTTTTGGTTAACGATTGAAGGTGCAAATGTTCCTTCAGGCTTAATTGCGAACTTACTTGTTGATACATTCCATCCAATATTAAAAACTTTTACAGCTTCATTTATGCCCTGGTGGTTAAGCGGAGTCTTAATTGACGGAGCTTATCTTGCAATGGCGTGGGTTGTAAGCGTAATGCTTCCGCCAATGGCAATATTTTTTCCTGTTTATACTTTGCTTGAAGATTTTGGTTACTTACCTCGTGTTGCTTTTAATATGGATCCTCTTTACAAAAGAGTTGGCGCACACGGAAGGCAGGCATTAACTATGGCTATGGGATTTGGCTGCAATGCCGCTGGAGTTGTAGCAACCAGAGTAATCGATTCTCCGCGTGAACGATTAATCGCAATCATCACAAATAATTTTTCATTATGTAATGGCAGATGGCCCACTCAAATTCTTATCGCCACAATTTTTATTGGCGGAGCCGCACCTGCGTATCTTGCAGGGATAGTTTCTGCCGCTGCTGTTGTCTTTATTGCAATATTAGGTATTGCTTTTAGTTTAATTGTTTCATGGGGATTATCAAGAACTTTATTAAAAGGTGAAGCTTCCGCTTTTAGTTTAGAGCTGCCGCCTTATCGTCCACCAAGAATATTGCAAACACTTTACACTTCTTTAATTGATAGAACAATTTTTGTTTTATGGCGTGCAATTGTTTTTGCTGTTCCGGCAGGAATGGTTATCTGGTTAGTTGCAAACATTACAATTGATGGAGTTTCATTATCAAACCATTTTATTAATTGGAGCAATCCACTTGCGTTTATTATTGGATTAAATGGAGTGATTCTGTTGGCGTATATAATAGCTATTCCTGCAAATGAAATTGTCATTCCCACAATACTGATGCTAACGGTAGCAAATCTTGGTTTAGCTGGAGTTGGCGTTGATAGCGGAGTTATGTTTGAGCTTGATTCGGTAACAGATACCGCGGCTATTTTACATGCCGGGGGATGGACATTATTAACTGGAATAAATTTGATGTTGTTTAGTTTACTTCATAATCCATGTTCAACCACCATTTACACAATCTACAAAGAAACTAAAAGTCTAAAGTGGACTGTTATCTCAACACTACTTCCAATTGCAATGGGTGTTACTATTACCTTTTTTGTAACACAGATTTGGAGAATTACTTTTAATTAATACAACGCTAATTTTTTTTAAAAATATTTTTAGTTTCACTTGACCCATATTCTTATTTAGACTAAGTTTAGATAAGCTTTTTGTATAATTATGAGGATCAAATGAAATACTTCTATTATTTTGCAGTTATACTTTCCTTTATTACATCTTTCACAGATACTTCCTTTGCGCAATTGAAACAATCTGATCACCTCAATTTCTTAGAGATTGATACGACAAATATCATAAAAACTTATGTACATCCTCAAGTAGATATAATTGGCAGAAAACCTTCTCTTCTAAATCGCATTCCTGGCTCGGCTGACATAATCACAGAGGCATCACTAAAAAGCAGTAAGCCAATTACTGGTAATGAAATGTTCAAAAAGGTAACAGGAATAAATGTGGTTGATGAGGAAGGTGCAGGTTTGAGAGCAAACATTGGAATGCGAGGGCTCGATCCGGACAGAAGCAGAAATGTTTTAATGATGGAAGACGGAGTACCGATTGCACTCGCACCTTATGGCGAACCTGAAATGTATTACACTCCGGCAATTGATAGAATGAAGAGCGTAGAAGTTTTAAAAGGCAGTGGTTCAATTCTATATGGTCCGCAAACAGTTGGTGGCGTTATTAATTATATAACAAATGATCCACCACTCGATCCTATTTTTGCTCTTTCTTTAAGAGGTGGTGATGGTAATTATTTTACCGGGCAAGCTGGTTACGGAACTACTGTTGACAATGTTGGATTTCAACTGGGGATATTGCACAAACAAGCTGACAAACTTGGAATTACAAGATTTGATATAAATGATCTTACAGCAAAAATCGGATTTCAGATTAGTGAAAAATCGAGGATAGGTATCAAGCTTGCATACTATGATGAAAATTCAAATTCAACTTATGTTGGATTAACTCAAAATATGTATGACAATGAAGAATACTTCACGATCATTGCTCCGAATGACGAACTGGATATAAGAAGATATTCTGCAAACCTAACTCATGATTATTTTTTTTCAGACAATGCTTTTCTCAGAACAACAGTCTACGGTTACACGACAACAAGAAACTGGCTTCGTCAAGATTTTAGCAGAACTCCAATTTCAAATGGAACAGGTGTTGTTTGGGGAGATACTTCTGTTACCCGTGGAGCTATTTATATGAGAAATAGTACTGCAAACAGAGATCGTCAGTTTGAAGTGGCTGGTGTTGAGCCAAGAGTTCATTACACTTACAATATTGGAAATATTCGAAATGAACTTGACGGTGGAATAAGATTCCATTACGAAAGAGCATTTGAGCAAAGAATAGATGGTCAATCAGCTGATGCTAAATCTGGTAATTTAAGAGAAGATGAAATAAGAACTGGCTATGCGCAAAGCCTCTTTGCCCAGAATAGATTTTTTTTGAGTCGTGATCTTACAATCATACCTGGTCTTAGATTAGAAAATTTTATTTATGAGCGAGATATTTTCAGAATAAATTATATTGACACAAGTATTACAAATAATGATAATATATTTGCTCTTGTTCCAGGGTTTGGTATCAATTACAATTTTGAAGATAACTATTCAGTTTTTGCAGGTGTACACAGAGGATATGCTCCACCAAGAATTAAAGATGCAATTACAAATGATGGACAAGCGTTAAATCTGGATGCCGAACTAAGCTGGAATTATGAACTCGGGCTAAGAGCTAATTTAATCTCATCCTTAAATATCGAATTAACTGGTTTTTTAATGGATTTTTCAAACCAGGTAATTCCCGTCTCAGTATCTTCGGGCGGATCGGGAACAGGATTAGTAAATGGTGGCGAGACAATGCACTTGGGTACTGAGGTTGGAATTCGTTTTGATATGCATCAGCTTTTAAGAACCAACTACATAATTTCTTTATCAGCATATTCAACCTACGTAAATTCAACTTACAGCAATGATCGATTCATTACTGTTGGAAGTGAAACGATTAATGTAAAGGATAACAAACTACCCTATGCACCTGACTTTACATTTACCGGGGCGCTTGAACTAGCCGCTCAATTTGGAGTGGGTTTGGATATTTCGGCTACTTATGTGGGAGAGCAGTTCACGGATGAATTAAATACCACACAAGCATCACCTAGTGGTGAAACAGGTAAGATGCCTTCATTTATCACAATGGATTTGACAGCCAGTTATCTTATTTCCGATATTAATAGCAACATTTATTTCTCTGTTAAAAATCTTTTTGACGAAAGATACATCGCAAGCCGAAGGCCTCAAGGAATAAAAGTCGGCTTGCAGAGATTTATCTCCGCCGGAATAGAAATAACATTCTGATTCCTGCAATTAATGTCTATAAAAACAATGAGGAAGAGATGGATCTTTAACCTGAAAGGGATCCATAATTATTTTAAGTGAAGCAAACAGATTTGTCTGATTGTTAAGTGAATTTCTTATCTTTGCACATTCATTTAATCAATCATTTTTAATGCACTCACACACTTACACAAATATTTTCGAGGTTATTATAGGTTCTTTTACAGATACTTATTTAATGATTCCCATTCTGTTCTTACTTTATTTTGCATTAGAATATTTTTCACACACAAAGCAGCTTGATTTAATTTCGTTCTTAAAAATTTCCGGTCCAATGGGTCCGATAGCCGGAACACTTCTTGGATTAATTCCTGAATGTGGAATGTCAGTTTTTGTAACCTCGCTTTTCTTAACAAAAAGAGTTTCAATCGGTACATTGATTGCAACTTATCTTGCAACATCTGACGAGGCATTGCCTGTGTTGATTGCAAATCGTGAGCAAGCGATTTACATTTTTTATATACTCGGATTGAAACTTTTGATTGGAGCTACTTCCGGATATCTAATTGATTTTCTGATATCCAAAAAGTTTTATGAAGGCAAAATGCCGGAGGTTAAATCTTCTCACGCTGTGGAAATAGATGTCGAGCTACACAAGACACGATATATGGAAATTACAATACACAGTTTGAAGAGAACATTTAGAATTTATTTTTGGGTTTTTGTAATTACAGTATTGATTGCTTCATTATTTACTTTTACTCATTCAGAAGAAATAATTGAAACATTAAACGTTAATCCGATTTTAGAAATTGTAGTTACCGCCTTGTTTGGACTGATACCAAATTGCGCAGCATCAATTGCAATTGCCCAAGCTTTCCTTCATACGGGATTATCACTTGGAGCTACAATGGCAGGACTTAGTTCCGGCGCCGGTTTTGGTCCGATAGTTTTATTTAAGGATGGAGAAATTAAAACATCGTTAAAAATTCTCTTCTTAACATTAGTTAGTGCTATCAGTTGGGGGTTTATAATATATGTTTTATTCTAAAAATGTTTTATTGTTTGGAGGATTATTTATGAAATTATTAATAGCAGTTATATTTTTATTTATATCAAATTCATTTTCGCAAACTTCAAATTTTATTGAAGTAAATGGAACTGCCAATATCGAATATCCTGCTGATCAAATAATTTGGACAGTGGATATAAGAAAAATCGCGGATACTTTTGAAGAAAGCGCTGATCAAGTTAGTTCAGTAGTTAGCGAGTTATTAGAAATACTCGATCAGGTTGGAATTAATAAAAATGATATTCAAATCGCTCCATTACAGCAAGGTAGATATTATGAAAATGATTCTGATAGAAGAACCAGGATATTTAAAGGTTTTGTTTCGAGTTTGAGCGTAAATTTTATTCTTAAAGATATACCCAAATATTCACAGCTTGTTTCTAAACTTTCTAAGTCGGATAATTTTGAAAATATAAGATCATCATATGGTGATTCAAAATATGAAATACACCATAAAGAAACATTAATTAAAGCAACGGATGAGGCAAAAAAGAAAGCGATTTATCTATCAGAAAATCTTGGTAAAAAAACAGGTTCAGTTTTAGAGATTGTTGAAGCTAATAACTCGTATCCAAACCCATTTAATTCAAGTACATCTTTACAATATGAAATGCCAGCAGCTACCGGTAAAGTTACATATACAAGAAGTGTTACAATTAGATTTGAAATAATTGATTAAAGGATTTATATGAAAAAAATGAGAATACTTTCCTGGAATATTAATGGTATCCGCGCCATTCAAAAAAAAGGATTTGTTGATTGGATCCTGACAGAAGATCCTGATATTCTTTGTTTGCAGGAAACTAAAGCTGCGCCTGAACAATTATCTGAAGAGCTATTAAACATAAATGGATACAAATCTTATTTTTCTTCTTCAACGGTTAAGAAAGGTTACAGCGGTGTTGCAATCTACACTAAACAAGAGCCAGTAAAAGTTGAGCATGGTTTTGGAATTCCAAAGTTTGATGATGAGGGAAGAATTATTATTGCAGAATATAAGGAATTTGTTTTAATAAATATTTATTATCCAAATGGAAAGAAGAATGAAGAACGCTTGCAATATAAAATGGATTTTTATGAAGCATTTCTTGACTACTCAAATAAGTTAGTTAAAAAAGGAAAGAAGCTTGTAATCTGCGGAGATGTTAATACAGCACATAAAGAAATTGATTTAGCAAGACCAAAAGAAAATTCGAAGGTTTCAGGATTTCTTCCTATTGAAAGAGAATGGCTGGATAAGTTTTTCTCGCACAATTATCATGATACCTTCAGAATGTTTAATGATGAACCAGAAAATTATTCCTGGTGGGATCAGGTAACGCGTGCAAGAGATAGAAATGTCGGCTGGAGAATCGATTACTTTTTTGTGTCTGATAATTTTAAGAGCAATGTTAAAGATGCTTTTATAATGCCTGATGTAATGGGCTCAGATCACTGTCCCGTTGGGATTGATATAGAAATAAATTAGCCGTTTTGAATTTTTTTTATTGAATTGTTGTTATATCTTCAAACCAAAATTAACACTAACTTATTTTGATGAAGAAGCAAAACACAACGATTTATTTCTTAATAATAGCCGCAGTTTTTTTACTTAGCCAATCTATTTGTGCTCAAAAAAAACCTCTAGCTGGAGCTAAACTTGTTGTTGATTCGTACTCTCCTGAAAAAGATTCTATGATTACACTTGGAGTTTTGATTAATCTACAAGATGATTGGCATATTTACTGGAGAAATCCCGGTGACAGCGGATTACCAACCGAAATTGATTTAACTTTACCCAAAGAAATAACTGCCTCGGAAATTAAATTTCCCATTCCTCAAAAATTTTCTTCAGATGAAATTGTGAATTATGGATATGAGCATCAAGTATTATTTTTATTTGATTTATATGTTCCGAAAAATTATAACTCTAAAGAATTAATTGTATCAGCAAAAATTACCTCACTGATTTGTAAAGAACAGTGTAAAGCATTTGATACTACGGTAGCTATCAATTTAGAATTATCAAAAGATTTTATTGCAGAGAAAAATATTTCAAGTTTATTTGAATCCACTGAAAAGATGCTGCCGATGCAAAATCAAAGTCTGAGTATTATTGCAGAGACAAGATCAAACTATACTTATCTAAAGATATTTGTTAATGAAAACGAAAAACAAATTATAAAGAACATTCAGTTTTATCCTTATGAAGCAGGGGTTTATAAAAATTCTGTTAAACAGAGTATCACCCTAAAAGAAAATTATTTTGAAATTTTGTTAGAACCTGACCAGTTTAGAGTCACAGACCCCAAAACGATTAATGGAATAATAATTATTAAATATGCAATTGAGAATATTCTGTTAAAAAAAGCTTATGAAATTACAGTTCCAATTATCGAGCTTATATAATAATATTTTATTAAGATCGTTAAATAGATAACCAATAATAAAAAGGAGTGTGCAATGATTAAAAAATCTGTTGTTATGTTTTTGTTTCTTTTCAGCGTACTTACATTTTCACAAGATGCAAAATTAAATGAACCTGCACCTAATTTTAAGCTTATGGATTCAAATGGCAAAGAACACTCACTTAATGACTTTAAAGAAAAGATAGTTGTGTTAGAATGGATTAACTACGAGTGCCCATTTGTTAAGAAACACTATAATTCAAAGAATATGCAGACACTTCAGGAAAAATATACGAAGGCAGGAATAGTTTGGCTGACTATTTGTTCATCTGCGGAATCGAAACAAGGTAATTTTTCTAATGATGAAATTAATTCAAGATCAAAAAAGCACGGTGCAAAGTTTACAGCATACTTAGTTGATGCTGATGGTAAAGTTGGTAAAATGTATGGGGCAAAAACTACTCCGCATATGTACATAATAGATAAAACCGGTAAACTTGTTTATGCTGGTGGAATTGATGATAAAGCGTCCACTGATATAGCAGACATTAAAAGTGCAAAGAATTTTGTTAGTTCTGCTTTAGATGAATTATTGGCAGGAAAAAATGTTAGTCTTCAAAGCTCTAAACCTTATGGCTGCAGCGTTAAATATTAAATATTTGCTCAAGTATAAGCAGTAAAATTGTTACTGCTTATACTAATTATAAGTTTAAAAATCTTGTCCTGCTTAATTTCCCATCTTTTAATTAAAATCATTTAAGTGAACTAATATTACTTTATTCACGTTTCTAAGTTAGATTTACTTATAAACCGGATCGTTTTTAATCATTTTAATGAGAAATTATAGAAATTATTCCAATGCTTAAAGAAGTTACATTAATCTTTCCGAATCAACTATTTAAAGAACATCCCGCTTTAGATAAAAGCCGTAAAGTTTTTTTGATAGAAGATCCACTTTTCTTTGGTGATGTCCGATATCCGTTTAGATTTCACAAAAAGAAACTAATATTTCATCGCGCTTCGATGAAAGCTTATGAAGAATACTTGATTCAACAGGGCTACGATGTAATATATCTTCAATACTCAAGTTTTAAAGAAGATCGCCGGTCAAATTATCTTTTCGTGTTCTTTAACAAAATGAAAATTAATGTTTTTCATTATGCAGAGGTTAATGATTTTATTCTTGAAAAAAGAATTCAGAAAATGATAACACTGCTGCAGAAAAGATTTTTTAAATATCCATCTCCAATGTTCTTATCCGGTGAAAAATATTTGAGGGAATATTTTTTAAGGCAGAAGTCTTATTTGATGGCATCTTTCTATATCGAACAGAGAAAACGATTAAATATTTTAGTGGAAGATGAAAAGCCGGTTGGAGGTAAATGGAGTTTTGATTCCGAAAATAGGAAAAAACTTCCCAAAGGATTTAGAACACCACAAATAAAATTTCCCGATGATACCGAGTACGAACTTGAAGCAATTGATTATGTTGAAAAATATTTTCCAAATAATCCGGGTACGGGATTAGACTTTATTTATCCCGTTACATTTGAACAAGCAGAAGACTGGTTAAATGATTTCCTTGAAAATCGCTTAAAACTTTTTGGTGATTATGAAGATGCAATGGATAATGGTGAAACTTATCTATTCCATTCTGTGCTTACGCCAATGCTTAATTCCGGATTATTAACACCAAAACAAGTTGTTGATAAAGCCTTAAAATATGCGAGAGAAAACAAAGTGCCTCTAAATTCTTTAGAGGGATTTATTCGTCAGATTATTGGCTGGCGGGAATATATGCGTGCTGTTTATCTGCTTGAAGGTGTAAAGCAACGCACTACAAATTATTTTAAGTTTAATAAAAAAATGCCTAAAGCATTCTATGATGCTTCAACCGGAATTGAACCAATTGATACTGTAATTACTCGCGTGCTGGAAAAATCTTACACTCATCATATAGAGCGCTTGATGATTCTTGGCAACTTTATGCTTCTTTGTGAAATTCATCCTGATGAAGTTTATAAATGGTTTATGGAAATGTTTGTTGATTCTTACGATTGGGTTATGGTTCCAAATGTTTATGGGATGAGCCAATATGCGGATGGCGGATTGATATGCACAAAACCTTATATCTCATCTTCAAACTACATTAGAAAAATGAGTAATTTTGAAAAGGGAGATTGGTGTGAAATATGGGATGCTCTATATTGGCGATTTATATACAAGCATAAAAAAGTTTTTGAAAAAAATCCAAGAATGAGTATGATGGTGGTACAGCTTAATAAAATGGAAACGGAAAAGTTAAAAAAGCATTTAAAGATTGCAGAAAATTATCTGAAGAAACTTGACAAAAATGGTTAATGAAAAAAGAGTAAGATTACTTCAAAAAGGTGATGAGACTAACGGACCGGTAGTTTATTGGATGAGCCGCGATCAGCGGGTGCACGATAACTGGGCTTTGATGTTTGCGCAGCAGCTTGCTTTAGAAAAGAAAAAATCGTTAGTCGTAATGTTTAATCTTGTTCCTGATTTTCTTGAAGCTACCATTCGTCAATACGGATTTATGCTTAAAGGGTTGATGGAAGTTGAATCAGAATTGAAACAATACAACATTCCTTTCTTTTTGTTATCTGGTAAACCCGAGGAAAAAATTCCCGAGTTCTTAAAAAAAATTAACGCTACAATTATTGTCTCGGATTTTGATCCTTTAAGAATTAAAAGAATCTGGAAGCGTGATGTAGCAAAGAAAATATCAATTCCGTTTTATGAAGTTGATGCACACAATATTGTGCCGTGTTTATTCGTATCTGATAAATTAGAATTTGCTGCATATACAATTCGCCCTAAAATCCATAAAGGATTATTGGAATTCATGGATGAATTTCCCTCATTAAAGAAGATGAGCAAGAGTGAAATATCGTCGGATAGAATTGATTGGGCTAAAGTTGAAAAATCATTGAAAGTAAATCGAGATGTAAAAGAAGTTGACTGGATAAAACCCGGAGAGAGTGCTGCAATAAAATCACTAAAAGATTTTCTTAAAAATAAATTTGATGTTTATAATAATTTGAGAAATGATCCTACAAAAGATGGGCAATCAAATCTATCTCCATATTTGCATTTTGGGCAAATCTCTGCTCAGCGCATTGCACTTGAAACTCAAAGAATTAATGGAAACAAGGACTCTGAAAAATCTTTTCTTGAGGAACTAATAGTCCGCCGGGAACTGGCTGATAACTTTTGCTATTACAATAAAAATTATGATTCATTTGAAGGATTTCACGATTGGGCAAAAACTTCACTCAATGAACATCGAAAAGATGAGAGAGAATTTGTTTATACTTTAAAGGAATTTGAGCAGGGGAAAACTCACGAAGATTTATGGAATGCCGCTCAAATGGAAATGGTTAAGACAGGAAAAATGCATGGTTACATGCGAATGTATTGGGCAAAGAAAATTCTAGAGTGGGGCAAATCATCGGAAGAAGCGATGAGAATTGCAATCTATTTAAACGATAAATATGAACTTGACGGTAGAGACCCGAATGGTTACACTGGAATTGCCTGGTCGATCGGGGGAGTACACGATCGTCCGTGGTTTGAGAGACCTGTTTATGGAAAAATAAGGTATATGAATCGCAATGGTGCCGAGAAAAAATTTGATATAAAATCATACATCGGTAAATTTTTAAAGTAATGAATAAAATTTAGTTTGAGTAAAATTATCGGAAAACAGTATTATTTTCTCAAATTAGGACTAAATTAATTTGATTATTAGAGAAAAAATGAACATTTACTGATTTTGAAACACGGCACTTAACTTGATATTTAACGCTGAATAATATCTGGAGAGTACAATTTTTTTTATCAATAAAATGGCGTTAATCTGCTGAAATGAAAACCCGTTCACAAAAACTTCAGTTAAAACTTACTATTCAATTCTCCCTTTTCTTCATCATAGTTGCCGGGTTTATATATTTTTATTTTACACAAAAATTTGAGGAACAGGTAAATGATAAATATCAGTACAAAGCTGATGTTTTTGTAAACTTTTTTACACAGAATCCGCAAATATTTAAAGTTGGTAAATTTACTGACGTAGATATCATTAACAGAGTACTTGAATTAAACAATGCTGTATATCTTGTGGTCGAAAGTTCATCCGGAGAATTACTAGACGCACTTAATCTTGAAGCCGCTGAAAAAAGTTTCTACATTCTTGCTAAATCCGACGATAATAAAATCTCAAAGGACGAAAAAGTTTATCGTGTAGAATTACCAATTAATTCTAAAGAAGCATCGGGTAAAATTTATGTAGGATTTGAATCCGGTGATGATGCTAAAAATCTTTTTAAGAATAAATTATTAACTGCACTTTTTAGTCTCTCAATTTTAATGGCAGGAATAGTCTTTACTTACTTCATGAGTTCAATTTCTTTCCGTCCATTATCCAAAATATTAAAAGCACTTGATTCGGCAAACCTATCTCAGGGAGTAAACGATTCAAAATTATTTAAAAAAGATGAACTTGGAATCATTGAAGATCGTGTAAGATTTCTACTTTCTGAGTTAGATAAGTCTTCATCCGAAGTAGAAAGTTTAAATAAAAAATTACATGATGTTTTTAAAGACAAAATAGCTGAATTAAATTTTGAGATCAATCAAAGAAAGAAAGCAGAAGTATCACTTCAAAAAAGTGAAGAGCAATTCAGACTTGTTTTTCAAAATGCACCGATCGGAATTGTAATTATTTCTACTGAAGGGAAAATTATAAGTGTTAATAGATCTTTTTGTGATACAATTGGATTTGAGAGAGATGAGATTATCGGAATCCCAATTAAATATCTTTTTGAACAAAATGACCTTGAAGGATTTAGTGATGATGCGTTTGATTTGAATGGTAATCCTGTCGCTGATATAAACACAGAAAAAATGTTGTTAAAAAAAGAAGGCAAAGAAATTCATGTAATTGTTAAGTCAGTTTCAGTACTTGATGAAAATGGAAAAGTAAAACACTACGTAATGCAGCTTCTTGATATTTCGGAAATTAAACGTGTACAAAGAGAATTAGTTGAAGCACTAAATAAAGCTGAGGAATCCGACAAGCTAAAGTCAGCTTTTCTTGCACAAATGTCGCACGAAATAAGGACCCCGCTTAATGTCATATTAACATCCATACCTCTAATCGCTGATGAAATTTCCAGCAATGATGAAGATCTTAAAATTATTTTAGATTCTGTAAAAAGTGCGGGAAAAAGACTGCAAAGAACAATTGATATGATTTTGAGTAT
>JBGAWM010000069.1:0-14911 GCA_044227615.1 Ignavibacteriaceae bacterium | reverse complement strand
TTTTTACCAGATCAACCACATTCTCCCTTGATAAGGAACTTTTTTCAACAGAATATTTTTCTTTGCTCAGAATAAAGAAGTAAAGGTTTTCTTTGCCGAAAAAAAGTGTCAGCAAATTTTCATCACTATTTAAATATTGCTGAAGTTCTGTGAGGTTAAAATTCTTGATGATGCCTTGGGGTAATTTTTCTGTTTTACCGACTTCCTTTTTTAAGGTTTGATATTCAGACGATAGTTCTGCAAGCTTGTTACCGGAAAACATACCGGATTCAACCATCCATTTTAAGTCGTAAAACCTACTAAGTTTATCATTAGAAATTCCGGAAGAATTGATTCTTAAATCAGACAGATTTTGGAAAGTATTTCTTGAGTGTGATTTTTCAATAATGGCAAAAGCTTCTTCGCTTCTGTTCTGATCCAAGTACAATTCTGCAAGTTCGGAATAGCAATCATTTATTCCGGAAAAATGTGCAATTTGAATTTCTGAATTGTTAACCAATGATTCTGAGATTTTTTCTGAAAGATTTATCGCATTTAAATAATGCTTTTCAGCTTCTGCAAATCTTTTTTGGTTCAACAAAGCATTTGCAATAGAATATTCTGATTCAAAAACATTATTATAATCCATTTCTTGTTCAGCCAAAGACGACGCTGATTCAAAAAATTTTATTGCACCGGCTGTATTTTTTTTTGCAAGCTCAATTTTGCCTAAATAAAGATTTTGTAATCCAAGCAATTGATTGAAGCCATTATTTTTAGAAAGCCGGATTGCGATATTGAAAAGGCTTTCCGCTTTTGATAAATCTTTTTTCAAATAATAATTATGTCCAATTTCGGTAGAAATTAATGTTTTATAGTAAACGTCGCCAATGGATTCCGAAATGTTAAGCGCTGTGCTTAGGGCAGAATTACTTTTGTCTAAACTATCAGTTGCAGAATATGCCAGTCCAATTTTAAAGTAAATATCTTCTGCCGAATACGGATCGGATTCAGAATTAATTTTTTCTTTTGCCTCCAGGAAAATCTGCAAGGCTTTGTTTGGTTTGTTAATATTATAGTAGAGCGTTCCAATGCTAACATCAACCGAAGATTCTGCGGCAATATCTTTTATTTGACTTGCAATTTCTTTCGCCTGCTTATAGTACTCAAGAGATTTTGAATAATTTGAAAGGTTGGCATAAACATCACCCAGCCCGCGAAGATTTAATACTTTAGATAAAACATTATCTCCGGCATAATCAAATCCATAATTGTAATATTCTATCGCCGCCGAGTAGTTTGCTGTTTGTGAATAAAGCGAAGCAATGTTTGCACAAAGATTGGATAGCCTTTCTTTGTGATTTAAGACTTTAAATATTTCATAACTTTTTTCATAATTATTTTTTGCTTCAACAACGTTGCCGGAGTAAGTGTATGAAACAGCAAGTTCTGATAAAACAGTTGCTTCAAGCTCTTTGTCTTCTAATGCTTTTGAGATCTGTAATGCAAAATCCAATTTAAGTTTAGCATCATCAGCACTGCCATTCTGATCATCGAGTATCGCAAGGTTTACTAACGCTTTTGCAGATTCTCTTTTATTGCCAGATAACTTTGCAGATTCTAAACCCGATTTATAAAATTTTTCTGCCTCATCATATTTTCCGGAAAGCAAATAAAGAGATCCCTTAGAAATAAGCACCTTACTAATTTCATAGCTTTCTTGTGGCAGCAAGCTCTCGGATTTACTTATGACTGATAAAGCACTTTCGTAATCACCAATTCCACGATACGCATAAGAAAGCAGATATAGTGCTTCAAAATCCTTTTTATCTTTTAGCAAATCAATTGATTTTGAATACTGATTTGTATGATAGAAAAACAATGCGCTTAAATAATTATAATATTTATTGTCAGATTTTTCGGTTTCAACAATTTTTTGAATCAGATTTAAATTATCCGAAGCTTTTGCCGAGAAAATTAATTCATCATAATATGGATAATATTGAGGGTAGCTTAAAAGCATTGAATATAAAAGATTGAATGAATTTTCATATTCGCCTTTTCTTTTTGCAACGAAGGCTGTCAAATAATTTTTCTCAAAACTATTTGTTAATTGATTAATCCTCTCTGAATATGAGGCAGCATTTGAAAGGTTAAGTAATGCCTTTTCAATTTGATTAAATTCTAAAGATGGGGTAAACGATTCAGACTGAGTTTTTAAATCTGTTTTTTGATTGGTCTGGGTTTCATCGACTGGTAAAAATCCGGTGGAAATTAAAAATAATCCTGCCAGAGCCAATAATATCGAAGCAAAAAATATAATTGCAGATTTTTTCATCATCATTAATCATTAAAGCGGATTATAATTTTTTTATGAGTTCTTCTGCTTTTTTATAGTAACTGCCTCTGCCGTCTATAACTAATTTTAGGTGTTGTCTTGCGGATATTTTATCATCAATCATTAAAAATGACTTGCCGATAAAATAATGTGCATCAAGTTTTAGGTTATTAAACTTTCCGCTGTTATTAAGCTCAATTGATTTTTCAAAACTTGCAATTCCTTTTTGAACATCATCTTTGTTAAACGATTTAAATAAGCCCAAAAAATCACGTTCGGCTTTGTTTACATAGGTGATGCCGAGAACAAAGTGTGTATAAAATACCGACTCATCATCCTTATTGTTTTTTACATCATCATTTAAATATTGAATTGCAGAATCATAATCTTTTCTATCAATAGCATCCAAACCGCGCTGGAATAACTCAGATGTTCTTCCTCGTGTGGTGTAAAAATCTTCACCATCCATAAAAGATTTTTTATAGTCTGGGGTTATAAATGATGATACGGCAAACAAACCCAAGTATAAAACAATAACGGTAGCAATCGAAGCAAAAGCATATTTAGCAGAGCCCAAATTATTAAAGAAGAAAAATCGTTTATGTTTTGCTGGTTTTTCTGAACTAACCTGTTCAACCACAGATTGGCTCACAAAAGAATCAACATCACAATATTCCGCATTTAAATCCTTAAATAAACCTTCACAAACAACACATTTTCTTATATGATCTTCAACCGTTTTAGAAAGAAGTATTATCAACCCCTCCGATGAAAGATTATTTTTATACATAACATATTCAGCCATCAGCTCTTCATCAATATGCCCGTCTCTTTTTAGCGACTCTTTTAGATTTAAATAAACATCCCTTGTCTTTTTTGCTTCCGGATTGTTCGTAATAATTTCAGCAAGAAGACGTTTTTCATCTTCAGTAATAAAATCCTTGTCAAGTAAATCAATTATTTTTTCAAAATCGTTCATTTTATAAATGCCTTTTTGTGCTTCATAACCATTAGTAATCACAACTATTTAAAAGTGACATTATTCGAGTTTATTTTTTAATTCTTCAATTGTTCGATAAAACATTTTTTTTATTGCCGCTTCGTTTTTGTTGAGCTTCTCGGCTATTTCAGAAAACTTTAGATCACCCCAAAACCGGAGCTTAACAATCTCCTGTTTTTCATCGCTAAGCGTGTCCAATACTTTTAATATTGCATTCACATCAAAACCTTCGTCGGTTCTAAGGTTTGAATCATCAGCAGTAATATCTTCGTTTAGTTCTAAGGTTCTTCGTTGATTATTTTGTTTGTACCATTTTACAAAAGTTAAGAACAGCACTCTGCGCAGCCAGTTTTCAATAATATCAATTTTATGATATTGCTCTGCAAATGAGATATAAACATTTGTGGCTAAATCATCCACATCATCCTTGTTTGTTATTTTATGTGAACGATGTTTGGATAAAAAATATGAGTATGAGATTTCCCGCACGTATCCCGAAATCTTAGCAAAGGCATTTGAATCTCCAGCTTTTGAAGCTATAAGTAAAGATTCAAGCTCAATTTTGGATAAAGTTAAAAAGTCGATTTTTTTCTCTCTTTATTTTGTCACTATTTTCATATTATTAGTACTAAAATAAATAAACTCGTGACTATGAATAAATATTATTTTATACTTTTTATAATACTTGGGCTTTCGGTTAATTTATTGGCCCAGCCCAGATTAGATATTGAGCCCAAGCGGGTTACTTTTGAAGATATTTTTAATCGATACGATTATACTAGTCTAATTAATGATGGTAATCAAATCCTTAGAATTGATAGTCTTTCAACAATTCAACCATATTATAGATTAGATTTTGAAAATGCAGAACAGCTGCCGGTTTTTATTAATCCTGGCGATACTTTAAAACTAAATATTACCCTAACAAATTTTTATAATATAACGGTATCAGATACTACAGATACTGTTTGGGTTTATAGCAATGATCCCGATGAACCAAGCAGACTGAGACTTAAAATAGATTTCTTTGGCGATGATTATGGAAATTGTTCCGGAACGGTTTCTGATGAAGTATTAACTGCACTGCCAAACTCGAAAATTTATTTCTTTTATTACGGCATTTATCTTTTTGATTCTACATTTACAGATCTTACCGGCAATTATAATCTACAACTGCCAACGGGAAATTATACTGTTGCTGCTGAAAAAGAAGGATATCGTGTAATGTTTTCTGGAAATACCTCAGATCCATACTTTGCGCAATCCATTCTGCTCGATTCCGGACAAACCATTAATGTTGATTTCCAGCTTCCTGTAATTAAAAACTCCGGGTTATCCGTTTCGGGAATTTTAATTGACTCGGTTTATGGAACTCCTATAAACAAAGGGGTTGTTGTTGTTAGAAAAGGCACACACACGCCAACATTATTAAAGCCGGATTTATTAGCTGCCGATTCATCAGTTTACGCAGGATTTATAAAGTCAGATGGCAGTTATAATATAAATGTTGAAGACAGCACATATTATTATGTCCAGGGTTATTCGGATTATTTTCTTCCAACATATTTTAATAATCAAAACGCAGCTTCAGTTTTTTGGCAGGATGCCGATTCCGTTTTTGTAAATCAAACAGTAGTGAACAAAAATCTTTATTTAGAAAGAGATTCATCTTACGGCGGCGGCGGTGCTTACGGAAATATTACGCTTCCATTTATGGAGGCACAAGGACTAGATGGCATAACAGTGCTTGCAAAATCTTTAACTAATGGCCATCTGTATTCTTACAACTTCGGAAAAGAAGATGGCAGATTTTACATTAATAATTTGCCCTACGGATCATATCAACTGATAGCACAAAAAGTTGGATTTCCCAATGCCGTAAGCGAGATATTTACAATAAATCCGCAAAATCAATCCCAATATAATTTAAATATACAATTCACATTAACGGATGCTGAAGTAGAAAATAATTTTGTACCAACTGAAATTAAATTGTATCCCAATTATCCAAATCCATTTAATCCCAATACAACAATTTCATTTTCAATACCCTCATCACAGATTGTAAACGTTAAGGTTTATAATTTGTTGGGCGAAGAAGTCGCAGAAATCAGTAATAAAATCTTTTCCGCAGGATTGAATGAAGTTAATTTTAATGCAAATGGACTAGCTTCGGGTGTTTACATTGTTTCGCTTGAAGCAAATTCAATGCGCCTATCACAAAAAATTACTTTGATGAAGTAACTTTTTAATAGTAGTTCCATTTTAGTCTTTATTTAAAGAACCGAAACAATAAAATGTTTCGGCTCTTTATTTTCATTTATCCCCACATCTTTCTTTCCAAATCATTCAAGCCTGTGGTCTATTCTACAATCTCAGATAAGAATAAAGTTCTTTTGTCACTTTAATGTTATCACACACACTTAATCATTAAACAGATAGTTTATTAAAAATAAATTGATTCAATAAACACAAAACAAAAGGAGTACAAAATGAACACACTTCAAACATCTCGCAGATTTACTTTTCTGAATATCAGCAAAGTATTACTTATCCCGCTGCTTATGATTTTAGGCAGCATAAATATTTTTGCAGCACATGATCTGGAAATAACCGGGAATATCACAGAACTTGGTTCTGATTATTTAATTGTTCAAGGTTATACAATTTATGTTGATGGCAATACAGACTTAAGAGGTCCAGGAAATGACCCTGTTCCGTTTTCTTATTTTCAGTTAAATGATCTTGTTCAAGTTCAGGCTGATAATCGCGGCGATGGTACTTATCTTGCCTCAAGAGTAAAATCAGAAGATGGACCAGGGAATGAAAATGAAATTGAAATTACCGGATATGTTACTGAGGTTGGAGCCGTTTCATTTGTTATATACGGCAGTACATTTTATGTTGATGCAAATACAGTATATCGGGGCAAACATGGCAATCCATTTTCATTTGAACAAATTGAAGTTGGCTTACTTTTAGAGGTTAAAGCTGCAGCACAAGCAAACGGAGATTTACTTGCCTTACGCGTAAAAACCGAGGATGACGAAAATCAACATGGTGGCGAGTTGGAAATTACAGCGCTTATTGACAGTAAAACTTCAAACAGTATTGTTCTTGGCCAATATGAATTTTTTGTAGATGCACAAACAGTTATTCTTAATAATGAAAGAATGCCAATAACTTTTGCCGACTTAAATATTGGCGACAGAGTTGAAGTAAAAGCATATAGGCAGCTTGATAGCTCATACTTAGCAGTCAGAATAAAGTTAGAAGATATGCCGGGAAGTGAAATAGAATTCACCGCACAGATTGAAAGTATTGTTGGAACCGATATTACTATAAATGGAATTACTTTTGCAACAGATTCAAACACAGTCTTCCTTGATAATAATAGAATGCCCGTAACAATCGCAGCTTTGTCAATTGGAATGTGGGTGGAAGTAAAGGGATCTAAAAAGCAGGACGGAACATACTATGCGGGTAGAATCCAGATAGAAGATTTCGTAAGAACTGAAATTGAACTTAAGGGAACCATTACGGAGTTAACCTCTTCATATCTTGTTGTAAATGGAATTACCTTTAGTGTTGATAGTACAACATCGGTTCTTGATCATCTTAATAACCCAATTCTTTATTCATCACTTCAGGTTGGGCAGCTTGTTGAAGTTAAAGGAACAAAGACAGGAACAACAACCGCAAAAGCACTCAGAATTAAACTTGAAGGTAATGAAGACGTTGAAATATTTGGAAGAATAACCGCGGTTAATTCAAATAGTGTTGAGCTTAATGGTTTGGTTGTATTTGTAAATTCAAATACTGTTTACTTAAATCATGCAAATCAACCAATTACATTTGGTGATTTAAGTGTTGACCAGTTTGTTGAAGTGAAAATGATTCGTAATGCAGATAGCTCGCTGCTTGCACTGAGAATAAAAATAGAAGACGGAATGAATTTTTCCAAAGTTAATGGATTTACAGGGATTGTTAACGGTTCTTCAATACAGCTTCCAACAGGAAATTATAACGTTAACAATCAGACAGTTGTAATTGATAATAACTACAATCTTATAAACGTAAATCAGTTAACAAATGGGCAGCAAGTAATTGTTTGGGCTGTTGTTGATCAATCATCAAACAAAACTGCTTTACAGATACAATCCAAAATAAGCTCACCAACCGGAGTTGAAGAAGCACCAGTTGTTGTTGATGAATTTGTACTTGAACAGAATTATCCAAATCCATTTAATCCCAGTACAATGATTTCCTTTACGATACTTGCAGACCAATTGGTAACGCTAAAAGTATTTAATGCCCTTGGTGAAGAAGTAAAAACTCTTGTAAATGGTAATCTTTCAAAAGGTACGCATAGCATTAACTTTAATGCAAATGGCTTAAGCTCCGGGTTCTATCTATACAAATTAGAAAGTGGAAATCAGGCTCAGGTTAGAAAGATGATGTTGTTGAAATAAAATTCAATCGTAAAAAGTAAATATTCAATTAAGGCGATTCGAAGTGATCGCCTTTATTTGTTAAAAATTAATAAGACTATTAAAAAAACAAATGGAATGAAATGATGAAAACACAAAGAGCTATCAGATTTTTTATGACGCTGCTGACCATATTATTATTTGTTTCCTGTTCAGAAGATCAAACAACTGCACCACCAACAAGTAATATTCCGCTTGCAAAGTTTAGTGCTATTAGAGCAACAGTTTTTGTCAATTGTACTGGGGCGCAATGTCACTCATCAGCAGGTAACCAGGGCAATCTTGTATTAGAATCAAGTGTTGCATTTGACAATCTGGTAGGTGTGCAAAGTGTTCTCTTTCCCCAATATAAAAGAGTAGAGGCTGGCAATAGTGCAAATAGTTTAATAATAAAAATATTAAAAGGCGAAGTAAATCCACGGATGCCGTTAAATGGAACACCATTACCTGCAGCAACTATAGACAGTATTGCAAAATGGATCGATCAGGGTGCATTAAATAATTGATTAACTAATATAAAAAAGGAGTCATTATGATTACGAAAATATTTGTATCGTTCTTGCTGGTGTTGTTATTAATTCTACCCGCAAGTATTATTGGTTCACCTCAGCACAAAAATGTTACAATTAATTTTTCAAACATGTCGCCGCATCTGAATCAAAATCTTTATCTAAGATTCGTGGATAAAAGCACATTAAAGGAAACCGATAGGACTTTTGTTTTAATATCGGCAGCAGGTTTTAATGTTACCCTGCCCGCTGTTGATATTGGTGGAAGTTATTTTGTAGATTTTTTTGCCGATGTTAATAGTAACGGAAGATATGATGCACCACCGACTGATCACGCATGGAGAATGGAACTAAACAATGCTTTGGGTAATGATACTTTAAGTTTTTCACATAACGCAACCTTCACTGATATAAAATGGCAAAACATTCTCACAATTAATTTTGCTGGAATGACGCCGCATATTGGACAAATGCTTGAAATTAAACTTGAGAACAGTACACTTGAAAAAGAAATTGGTCGAGTAAAAATTCCAGCGATTGCCTCTGCGTCATTTCCAGTACAGATAATTGGATTAACAGAACCAGGGGATTACAGTATTGAGTTTTATGCTGATCTTAACGGAAATGGAATTTATGATGTTCCTCCTACAGATCATGCATGGAAAATTGGCTTTAACTATACGGGCGGAAATGTTGACGTTCCATTTACTCACAATGCAACATTCACAGATATTCAATGGAAATATTTATTGACTGTTAACTTTACCGCAATGACTCCACACGTTGGGCAGCTCTTTGAATTACGTGTTGTTAAAGTTGAAAATCAGGAAGAAGCCGGGAGAGTTTCTTTGCCCGCTATTCTAGTTCCAAACTATACTGTTGAAGTACCCGGGTTTGATCTTAATAAAAATTATAATATTGATTTTTATGCTGATCTAAATGGAAATGGAAGCTACAATGCACCGCCAGTTGATCACGCATGGAGGCAAACATTTAACAGCTCAGCAGGTAATTTTACATCAGCATTTTCTCACAATGCAAATTTTGTTGATATTCAATGGCCGGGAGCTACGACTGTTGATGACGAAACAAATTCACCGGCTGATTATGCTCTATTACAGAATTATCCAAATCCTTTCAATCCAAGTACAAAAATTCAATTCAGTATTTCTGAAAGAGGAAATATAAAGCTTACAGTTTACAATTTACTCGGACAGGAAATAAAAACACTTGTAAATGAATTCAAAGAATCAGGCACGCACACAATAAACTTTGATGCAGTTGGTTTAAACAGTGGTGTGTATTTCTATAAAATAGAATCTAACGGGTTTACACAAACCCGCAAGATGACATTGCTCAAATAATTCAAAAGTTTTATGTTCATTAACACAAATTAAATTGATTCAAAAACAATATATAAAGGATCTGAAAATGAAAAAGAATGTTGGAAGTGTCGATAAAGTTATCAGGATTATTCTTGGGGTCTTAATAATCGCTTTAGGGATTTACAATCATAGTTGGTGGGGGTTAGTAGGAGTTGTGCCCTTATTTACAGCATTCATAAGCTGGTGTCCTGTTTATAGCTTGATAGGAATTTCTACCAATAGAAAAGTTAAAGTTGAAAAACTAAATATTTAGCACTGATGACTCTATCTTCTAAAATGTTCTCATAATTAAATTTTGGCTGGGGAATAATTCTTAACCGGAATTATTCCGCTGTCGTTAATACTTTACTTGCGATGATAATTTAACAGATATAAAAACTCTGATGAGTCGTATTTAGAAAAAAGCGAATCATAAGATTGATGTTAATGCAAATGGCTTAAGCTCCGGGTTCTATCTATACAAATTAGAAAGTGGAAACCAGGTTCAGGTTAGAAAGATGATGTTGTTGAAATAAAATTCAATCGTAAAAAGTAAATATTCAATTAAGGCGATTCGAAGGGATCGCCTTTTTTGTATCGCCCAAAATTTAATCATTAAACAGCATGTCCCTATTTTACTTTTTTAATAACTTATGTATTATAACACACAAATTAAAATATCAGAGGAGTTTTAAGTGAAAAATCTAGTACAGTTTTTATTCTTCACTTTTTTATTAATTACAATTACAATGGCTCAAACCACAGACTACTCCTGGCGTTATTATCGTCCTGGCAATACTGGAATTCAAGGAGATCAGGTTACTACGCTTTGGATCGATGAAAATGGAGATCCATATATTGCTGCCGCTACTGGTGGCTGGGGAGAAGGCGGTTTTGCAAAGTTCATCCAGAGCGAAAACAAATGGATTAATTACTCCAACGTTGATTACCCTGTGCTTGGTTCATTTGATAATGCCGATGTACAAATTTTAGATATTGTAAAAGATTATAACGGAAATCTTTGGATGGGGAATTATGCCGGGGCAGTTAAATTTAATCCTCAAGTTGGAGCATCTTCATTAGAAAATTTTGGGCCGAGCAATTCAAGTTTGCAAGGATTTACATTTGATGTTGATTTAGCTCCAGACAGCACCATCTGGTTTACAAGTGGTGGTCTTGTCCGTTTTAGTCCCGAAGATAATCAGTGGAGATATTGGCAGGGATCTAATACACGAATTTCTGTGCAACCCAAACCCGATGGTAGTTACCTGGTGTGGTCAGCGGATACATATTTTGGGCAAGTGTTCACTTATAATAGTGCAACAAATCAATTGACAGACTATTTGCCCACTGCTATTGGAGATGTGGCTGGTTTACCGGGAAAAGATTGTGTTGACGAGACAGGAAATTTTTGGGCACTAAGAATGGCTCAAAACGGTGATTGGGAAACATTGGAATATCAACGACCTGATGGTGTTTGGATTTATCCCACACCACCTTATGCGAATGTTAGTTTTTATATTGATGCATTTAAAGCTTTTGGAAACGGAAAGGCAGTTATGGTTCTTACTACAGGAGAATCCTGGATGTTTGATGGTGTTGCATGGAATAATTTTGGAACCTGGCGTCCGGGTGATTTTAATCTTTCAATCGATATTGACAACCAAAATAATGTTTGGGTATGCGGTCTTGGCGGCGCTGCAAAGCGAGATGCTGCAACCGGCAATTGGCAGCGTTATAGAATAACCAATACCTCACAGATAGACTATTTTGTAGAAGATATTTCTATAGACGATCAAGGAAATATTTGGATGACCGGAAATGCCGGAACAGGAGTTGGCGGATTTCAAAAATTTGATGGTGAAAGATGGACTGGGTTTAATCAATACACTTATGGTTTAGGCTATCCTTTTCCTTATGATGCAGATAATACGCAGGCAATAAATTATAGACCATCAAATAGTACGGTTGTTTTCAATCCAACATTTCATGGAATTCGTGCGTGGGATGGTGCAAACTTTTTTACTTTAGAAGATTCATTCAGTACTTCAAAAGGATTTACGGAAGATTCGCAGGGTAGGTTATGGAGCCTTGGTGAGTATTATAATTTAAGATATTTTGATGAAAACATACCAGATTGGATTGATGTACCAATAGTAGGATCTGGTAAAAGTATTATTAGCGACAAAACTTTACCGGGAACAATTTGGGCATCCACAGACTATGAAATTTTACGAACAGATGGAAACACTTCTTTCTCGTGGTCAATCGGAGACTTTCCAGGATCTGCCGCGTGGTTTACAGAATTAGCAGTAGATAATAATGGTATTGTGTGGATTGGAACCTACTCGCAATTTACCAGCACCGGCAGCACTCTTATCAGACTTGATGCCAACACTGGACAATATACAACATTTGAACATGATCTTGGATGGCCTTTTCCTGGTGAGCACGTGTATCCCAGATTGGTTACTCCTGATGGAAAACTCTGGTTGATGTATGATAGCGAATATCCATCTACAGATGCAGGACTTTGCTGGTATGATGGAGTTAATGTTGGAGTGATTCCGTCATCACCCGGCGGTGTTCCTCAGTGGGGCGGGTTACCTAATAGCAACATCAGAGAACTAGAATATAAAGCGATTGCCGGCGGTTATGAATTATGGATGAGCTGCAAAGGCAGAGGTATTGCTGTTCTCACAGTAACCGGTTCTGTTGTACCGGTTGAGTTGGTTTCATTTACCGCAAACACAAACGGAAACAGCGTAACATTAATTTGGTCCACATCAACCGAAACAAATAATTCCGGGTTTAGCTTAGAAAGAAAACAACTCTATAGTTCTCTATCCACTCTTAGCAATGAAGAATGGAATGAGATAGGTTTTATATCGGGACACGGCACAACGACTGAATCACAATCATATTCTTTTGCTGATGAAATCCTTACAAGCGGAAAATATTTTTATCGATTAAAGCAAATAGATTTTAATGGCACTTTTGAATACTCAAATGAAGTTGAAGTGATTATTAATCTTCCAGATAAATTTGAATTATCACAGAATTATCCCAATCCATTTAATCCAAATACAGTAATCAGTTATCAGTTACCGTTATCTGGTAATGTTACTCTTAAAGTTTATGATATTCTTGGTAATGAAGTTGCAACATTAGCGAATGAAGAAAAACCCGCAGGAAGCTACGAGATAATATTTAACGCTTCTGGGTTATCAAGTGGAACTTATTTCTACAAATTACAGGCAGGAAGTTTCACTGAGGTAAAGAAAATGATTTTAGTAAAATAACATTTGAATTAATTAAGGTAAAAAAAATGAAAAAAATACTTGCCGCTCAAATCGTAATAATTGTATTTGCTAATTTTATTTATGCCCAGCAGGTCAATACGGAATGGGTAATAAATAATTTTCCCGGGTTCCCTGTCGGCGCCATGATCGGACTGGATGCCAATGACAATGTTTTTGTTACCGGACATTCCGGCGATTTCACAAATATTATAACCACGAAATACGACCAAGACGGAAACCTGATCTGGGAGAGATTTTATTCAGTCCAGGATCTTGGTGCGGCTGCAACCTGGTTATCCGTAGATCCGTTTGGAAATGTAATTGTAACAGGATATGCCCGTACATTCAGCAGCAATCCTGTTGAGGTTGGTCTGCTCACATTGAAGTATGATAACAACGGAAATTTATTATGGAGCAAATTAATTAGCGGCACCTGGGCTTTTACAGTTCGTTCAATCGTTGATCCATCCGGCAATATCTATGTAACAGGTAGAGCATGGCAATACACAGCAACATACGATTTTGTAACGGTTAAATATGCACCTGATGGAACTCAATTATGGTTTGATACTTTTGATCAGACTGGTGGATTTCATACGCCTACCTCTATGGAATTAGATCAATCAAATAATCTTTTTATAACTGGTACTGGTCAGAGCGGGGGGTTAATCACTGTAATGTATAACAGTAATGGTGAACGCCAGTGGGTAAGAGAGGAAATGGGTACGGCCGGACTAAACATTAAGGTTGATAATAATGGAGGAATTTTTATTACGGGCTCTTACTACGATGTTAATACAGGAACAAGTAATGATATCAGACTAATAAAGTATGATTATTCCGGTAATCTGCTTTGGCAAAAAATTTACGATTTTGGTAATTCTGAATTTGGAAGACTGGTGAATATTGATTCTCAATCCAACATATTAATTACTGGTTTTGGTGACTTACCAGGGGAATTCCCCGGCTGGCTTACAGTCAAACTCGATCCTTCTGGAAATCTTTTATGGTATAACCGATTTAAATTAAATCAAACCTGGGAGGAATTTCCTTCCTTTGCTTTAATCGGACCACAAGATGAGATTTATGTTACAGGTAATGTTGGTGTGATATCTGGCGGAACCACATATCATGGTTTAGAAACCGTAAGATATAATTCTGACGGAAGCAATCCCTGGGTTGCGGATATCAATCTCTATGGGGGAATTGGAAAAGGTCTTGCGCTTGGTGCTGATATGAGTTTGTATGCTGTGGGAATGTTCTATTATTCCGTATTAAAATATTCACAATCTTCACCAACACCTGTTGAATTGTCATCTTTCATAGGCACAGTAAATAATTCTACAGTTGAACTTTCATGGACAACCGCTTCTGAAGTTAATAACCGGGGGTTTGAAGTTGAGAAAAAAAATGCAAAATGGAAAAGTGAAGAAGGAAAATGGGAAAAGATAGGATTTGTAAATGGCAATGGAACTACTACCGAAACACAATCATATTCTTTTGCTGATGAAAACCTTGCAAGCGGAAAATATTTATATAGATTAAAGCAAATAGATTTTGATGGTACCTTTGAATATTCAAATGAGGTTGAGGTGATAGTAAGTGTACCAGAGAAATTTGAATTATCACAAAACTATCCTAATCCTTTCAACCCAAGCACAAAGATTAAATATCAAATTGCAACTAGTAATCCTGTTAGTTTAAAAATATACGATGTGCTTGGTAATGAAGTTGCGACGCTTGTAAATGAAATACAATCTACAGGAAATTATGAAGTAACATTTGACGCATCATCACTTCCAAGCGGAACTTATTTTTATAGATTACAAACCGGCAGCTTAGTTGAAAGCAGGAAAATGATTCTTTTAAAATAGTGTCAAATGACCCCTCAGGATATTAAATTTAACAAAAATACTGAGGAGACAAATG
>JBGAWM010000068.1:0-15327 GCA_044227615.1 Ignavibacteriaceae bacterium | reverse complement strand
CGGTAATTCATGAGTCGAGTTATAATTTGGTCGATGCAGAAAATCAATCAGGTATTATTTATCGTCCAAATCATTCATTGATAGAAACTGTGCGATGGGGTATGCAGGAATTAAGACAGGCAAATGTTAGAATTAAAGGGATTGTTGCTAATGCTGCCACAATAGAAAATTCGTATTATTATAGATATAGATATGGGTATGGTTATGGTTACGGAAAGAGTAATGAAAAAAGTAAAAAGAAAATAGTTTTTAGTACCAGCAGAGATCACTCAAAAATAACATCTCAAAATTGATTTTTAGTAAAGCTTTGTTGAATTGTCATTCCGTACTCGATATGGAACCTTAGAGGCAGCAAAGTTTTTATGTTAAAATGATTTATTAATATTTAGAGCATTAATTATCAACTCCGTACAAATTCTAAATCCACTCAACATTCCAGATTGGAATGATTTAATTCTTAAGAATAAGGACTATTCGTTTTTTCATTCTTTAGAATGGGCACAAATACTTAATGACTCTTATAAATATTTACCAAAATATTTTGTTAATAAATCTGAAGATGATATTACGGCAATTATTCCTTTTATGGTAGTTAAAAATGTGATATCAATTAAAAGGTTAGTCTCACTACCATTTAGTGATTATTGTGAACCATTAATTTATAAACAGGATGATTTTAAACCGCTTATTGATTTTCTAATTTCTTTTTGTGAAAAAGAAAAAATTCAATCTTTTGAAATTAGGGGAGGTAAAGAATATTTTAAGGATGAACAATCTGCATATTCTTATTATGAACATATACTCGAACTTGGTGGAAAAGAAGAAGAAGTATTTAAGAGATTTAGTGAACCGACACGAAGAAATATAAAAAAAGCAATTAAAGAAGGAATTCAAACAAGTATCGATTTTGATTTAAATTCATTGGAAGAATTTTATAGATTAAATTGTGTTACAAGAAAAAAACACGGATTACCGCCTCAGCCTTATTCTTTTTTTATTAAAATATTTAATAATCTAATAAAAGAAAAGAAAGCTTTTATTATCTCTGCAAAACATAAAAATGAGATAGTAGCCAGCGCAATTTATTTCAACTTTGGAGAAAAAGCATATTATAAGTATGGTGCTTCTGATGAACGATTTCAAAATTTTAGACCAAATAATTTAGTTATGTGGGAAGCAATTAAGCATTTTAATGAGAGAAAATTTAAATCATTCCATTTTGGAAGAACAGAATTTGAAAATGAGGGTTTAAGAAGATATAAACTTGGATGGGGTACAACCGAAAAAATCATCAATACTTACATTTACTCCATTAATAAAAAAGCTTTCATTCAAAAGAGAACAAATACAACTGGTTTTCATAATACTATATTTGGAAAACTCCCAATCTCTGTATTAAAAAGCATAAGTGGATTAATTTATAAATACATTGGATAATTGATTACAAATTTTTTATCAGTTTGAAACAATTCTCTTAAAATTCTATTTTTAGTATTAAATAGTATCCAATTATATCGATTTACTTGGAATAATAATTGTTAATTCTAGGTTCTTTTAGAAAATCAATAAGGAAACGAAATGAAAATTCTCATAGCAAGTTCAATAAATAAAGCAGCCATCGATAAATTAAAAGAAAAAAATGATGTCGTCTGTGCGTTTAATGCTTCTGAAGAGACACTCAGGTCAGCAATTACAGATAGAGAAATTTTAATTTTCAGAAGTGGTGTTAAAATTTCAACTGAAGTATTAAAACAAGGTTCTAATCTTAAACTATTAATTCGTGCTGGCTCAGGATTAGATAATATTGATATAAACTATGTTAACGAAAGAGGGCTTCAATTAGTACGCATTCCTCAGCCCGGGGCAAAAGCAGTTGCTGAATTAAGTTTCGCTTTCATGTTAGCTCTGTCTAGAGATTTATTGAAGGCTGATTCACTTATTAGGAAGGGACACTTTGCCAAAGGTGAATTGAATGGATATTTATTGACTGGTAAAACATTAGGAATTGTTGGCTGTGGCAATATCGGATCACGACTCGGTATGATGGGTGCAGCATGGGGTATGAATGCCATCGGATGTCTGGCTAAATCAGATTATTCAGAGGAATACGCTGCTGAAATGAAGAAGTTAGGAATTCGTATTACAACATTTGATGAAGTTATCACAACCTCAGATTATATCAGCATACATGTTCCACTTGATGATACAACAAGAGGATTAATTAATGAACAAGTACTTAATAGAATGAAAACTGGTTCTTATATTATGAATCTTGCACGCGGTGGAGTTGTGGATGAGCCGGCTTTATATAAAGCATTAACGGAGGGAAATAGATTAAGAGGCGCGGCAACAGATGTACATGTTAATGAAGGTGAAGGGAAAATTTCTCCTTTAGCTGCCTTGCCAAATGTGGTTCTTACTCCGCACATTGGGGCACAAACAGTTGACTCGCAAAAAGAAATAGGGGAAATAATATTAACTACAGTTGCAAATTTTGATAATAAAAAATAAGATTTTTAAATAGATACTTAGCTGGTATCTAGGTTAACTTTCTTGAACTCGGAAGGAATTAAAATTGAAAAAGACAACACAGTTTAAACAAATGCTAAAATCAGCACAAACTGAATTTATTATGGAAGCCCATGATGGTTTGAGTGCTAAAATTGTTCAGGAAGCAGGATTCAAAGGAATCTGGGCTAGTGGACTTTCAATGTCAGCAGCAATGGGCGTTAGAGATAATAATGAAGCAAGCTGGACTCAAGTTCTTGAAGTTTTAGAATTTATGAGTGATGCAACTCAAATTCCAATTCTAGTTGATGCCGATACAGGCTATGGAAATTTTAACAACGTTCGGCGTTTGGTAACAAAACTAGAACAGCGCAATGTAGCAGCAATGTGCATAGAGGATAAACTCTTTCCAAAAACTAATTCATTCATCAATGGAGAAGAACAAGAATTAGCCAATATAGAAGAGTTCTGTGGAAAGATAAAAGCAGCAAAAGATACTCAATCGGATCCTGATTTCTGTGTTGTTGCAAGAGTTGAGGCTCTAATTGCGGGATTAGGACAGGCTGAGGCTTTAAGACGCGCAGAGGCTTATTATAAATCCGGTGCAGATGCAATATTAATTCATAGTAAAATTGCTTCGGCTGATCAGATTCTTGATTTTATGAGGGCCTGGGAAAATATGGGACCTATTGTTATTGTTCCTACGATGTATTATAAAACCCCCACTAAAGTTTTGGAAGATGCAGGAATAAGTTTAATTATATGGGCAAATCATATGCTAAGATCGAGCATTAAAGCTATGCAAAATACTGCCAGCCAGATATACAAAGACAGATCATTGATTTCAGTTGAGCCTGAGATAGTTTCTGTAAAAGAAATATTTAGATTACAAAATGCTGATGAGTTAAAAGAAGCAGAGAAAAAGTATTTACCGAGAATTTGATAGAGAAAAGACACAATAGAAATAAATCAACCTTTATATTTTTCACCTATATTAGACACATTGTAAAAGCAGTTTATTCACCGCAGCGATTCGAAAGTTTGAACTGGAAATAATCCTGATCTGCGCCGGCGGGTAAAATTAAACAAAATTAATTTAGAAAATCTTTCAAGGTTTTCCCTAACACACTTAACATAAGTTATTAATTAATTCGGAATGAATCAAAAAATAAAAAATTATTATGACTTTGATATCCATAATATTGTTGGTATTAGGGTAATTAATCCGTCTGAAAATGATCTAAAACTTATATCCAATAATTATGGAGAGCATCTAAAGGAATTAAACCGAGAACCAGACATCACAATAAAATTTATTAGTTCTCTTGAAACTCCTGACCTCGTCTTTATTGGTTTGGAAAATGCTGGCTTTAATAAGGACGGATATTATATTCTTTCATCCGGTAGATCTAAGTTAAAAGTAAAAATACCATTTGAAAAGATAGGACAACCTCTTGAGATTATTTGCCAGAGCGGTAGTCCGGGTATTCCTTTGCTGAACCATATAATAAATCTTTCATTCCTTAGTAAAAACTACATCCCACTTCATGCATCAGCATTTCGATACAATAAAAAAAATGCCGTTGTTATGGGATGGTCAAAAGGTGGAAAGACGGAATCTCTTTTAGCATTTGGCAATAAAGATGCCGAATATATTGGCGATGAAGTAGTTATGCTTTCAGAACGCGGGGACGAAATGTTTGGTATTCCTGCGGCAGTAACGGTTTGGGAATGGCAGTTTAAACAGGTCCGTAAGCTGATCCCAAAATTAATTAAGAATAAAAAATCATTATTTAGCCTGATACATTTTATTGAATCTGTTTATAATTTTCTAAAAAAAACATTTCTTAAAAATTCATTCGTCACAAAAGTTATTGCAGAATCATTGCCTGCTTTTAAACGTCAGTTAAATTTTCGTGTTACCCCAAAATATATTTTTAAGGATAAGATTTATAAAGAAAAAACTTACCCGGATAAAATTATTTTAATTATGAGCCACGATAGTGAAGAGATAAAAGTTGAAAGTTGTTCAATTGAGGAAGTAATAGACAGAATGATAAATTCACATGAATATGAAATGAGCACGTTTATTCAGCACTATAATACTTTTAAATTTGCATTTCCTCATCTTAATAACCAATTTCTTGAGAATGTAAACAAACATCATAGTGAATTATTAAAAACTGCACTTGCAGGAAAAGAAGCATTTAAAGTTCTTCATCCTTACCCCGTCTCATTCGAAAGATTATTTAATGATATGAAAATAATTTTTAGAGATAACAATTAGAAAATTCGAATTTTGTAAAATTAAAATAAAAAAGTTAGTTAAATAAATATGAGTACAATTGCATTAATAGGCGCTGACGGATCGGGTAAAACGACAATAGCAAAGAAGATTTTAGAAAATCCGCCGGTAAAGATGAAGTATATTTATATGGGATTAAATATTGAATCTAGTAATTATGCTTTACCAACTTCTAGACTTATCCATTTTATAAAAGTCTATAGATATAAAAAGAAAAACAATATTAAAGGAAAAATCAAAAATCTTTCTATCCACACAATAAATGAGGATAGAAAGGAAGATACTCGAGGAGTATTGGGAGCTGCTTTTAGAACTTTAAATAGAATTTCTGAACATTTATATCGACAATTAATCGCTGTCTTTTTCCAACTACTTGGATATACTATTCTTTTTGATCGGCATTATTTATTTGACGGAGCAATTGATAAAGTAAATAACAAGAATTATCGAATGAGTTCAAGAGTTTATAGCTGGCTGCTCTATAACGTTCTTCCAAAACCGGACTTTACTTTATTCCTGTATGCTCCTCCTAAAGTATTACACCAAAGAAAGATCGAAACATCCTTGGAATATTTGGAAGGGAAAAATAAATCATTGGAAAATATTGGAAGAAATGTAGAAAATTTTGTTAAAATTGATGCAACCTTACCATTAGAAGAAGTTTTAATCATTGTTAACTCACATATTTCTAAATTTTGTAAAAACACTTAATCATTAATTATTTTGATAAAACCAACTAAACACAATGTATATGCGGTTGTAATCGATATTGATCATATTAATGGATTACAAACCGCTAGAATATTAAGAGCAAGAGGGATTCCTGTAATAGGTATTGCCAATAATCCTAAACATTACTGCGCTAGAACCAATGTTTGCTCTGAAATTATCCAATCAAGTACAAAAGATTATTCATTAATCAAAACATTAAAAGAAATTTCTGACAGATTTAATGAACCCCCCATTTTAATACCATCTCAAGACACTAGTGTAATACTAATATCTCGTCATCGAAAAGAATTGGAGAGTCTTTATCGCATTGCTCTGCCTGTTTCAGAAACTGTTGAAATGTTGATGGACAAACCAAGCTTTTATGCTTTTGCAGTGAAAGAAGGGCTGCCAGTTGCTAAATATTTTCTCGTTAAAAATTATGAAGAAGCATTGGCCGCATCAAATAATTTAAATTATCCTTGCATTCTTAAACCCCCAATGCGTTCACCTAAGTGGGAAGAAAATACAAAAATAAAAGCGTTCAAAGCCGTTAACAAAGATGAGCTGCTTGATTTATATAATAAGTGTTCTGGCTGGCATGAAGTCCTGATGTTTCAGGAGTGGATTGAAGGCACAGATACAGATTTGTACTCCTGCAATTGTTATTTCAGTAAATCACATGAAGCCCTTGTATCATTTACTGCAAAAAAACTGAGGCAGTATCCGCCTGTTACCGGAAATACCAGCTTGGGTATTGAATGTCGTGCTGATGAAGTTAATAATGTAACATTAGAACTCTTTAAAAAAGTAAATTACTTTGGTCTTGGTTACTTAGAAATGAAAAGGGATGTTCGAACGGGAAAATTTTATATAATCGAACCAAATATTGGAAGACCAACCGGAAGATCTGCACTTGCGGAGGCGGCCGGTGTAGAGATTTTATATACAATGTATTGTGACTTATTGAATCTTCCACTTCCAGAAGAACGAACCCAAAAATATCTTGGGATAAAATGGATTCAAATTAGAACTGACTTTCTTTCGGCATTTTATTACTGGAGAAAAAAGGAATTAAGTTTAAGTCAATGGATTAACTCATTAAAGGGTCCTAAGTTTTATGCGGTTTTTTCACTGCAAGATCCCAAACCATTTGTGTTTGAAATTATTACAGGATTTCAAGTTATTGGGGCAGGAATAATTAAAAAAATATTCAGCCATAGTTCTCAGCCACCGGCAGTATTAAAAAATGAACAATCCGCTAAATAATAAAATCAATAAAACAATTACATATTTATCCAAAGATAAATCTATCGATAAGCAATGGGATGCCTTTGTAAAACAACATCCCGAAGGAACTATCTTTCATCTGACCGATTATTTATCATGCCTTCAATCTGAATCGGGTGAAGAACTCTACAAAATTGCTTGTGTTGATGATTCAAATAATATCGTGGGCATATTTCCATTATTATCAACGAAAGGCTTTCCATTTAAGCTTGGTGGTTTAGTTGGATCTTCGAGATTATCATCTTTGCCGAGAACTCCAACAGGTGGGCCATTAGCATCCTCATCGAGAATAATGATTAATCTTTTAGATGAAAGCATCAAAATTCAAAATCAAAATCCAACTAAAACACTTCAGATAAAATCATTCTCAGATAATATTGAGATGCATTTTAAAAATTTATATAAAGTTCACTGGCGGGATTCATACATTACCAACCTGCCTAAAGATCCAAATTCAGAAATTAAGTTTGGCGATGCAAGTAATCATAGCACAATTAAAAGATGTATAAAAAAAGCTATAAAAAATGGCTTAACTACAAGGTATACTGAAGATAAGAAAGATTTAAAATACTGGTTCGGTTTATACCTGGATACTATGAAACATCATGTAACTCCTGCACGATCTTTCAATTATTTTGAAAATTTATGGGAAAGATTAATTCCTCAGGGTTATATGAAATTAATAATTGCAGAACAAAATAATAAAATACTTGCAGGCTCTGTACTTTTTTATTTTAATGAGACTGTTATCTATGCATTTAATGGAAGTGACAGAAATTATTTTGAGTTTAGACCAAATGACCTTTTACATTGGACTGCTATCGAAGACGCAATTAAACAAAATTACCATTATTATGATTTAGGTGAAGTTTCAAAAAATAATGATGGTCTGGCAAAATATAAGAAGAAGTGGGGTGCAGATATTGTACCTATTTATCATTATTACTACCCGCAGCCTGACAAAATAGAATTTGATAGTATTGATGAGGGTGAAGCCAGTAAGATGAAGAAAATATTTTGGAATATTTTGCCTCTTAGTGTAACTGCTCAAATCGGTAAATGGGTTTACAGTCGACTTTAGTAATATAGTATCTATAATTATTTTTTATCAAATGAAAAAATTTTATTACATAGTAAAACCATTAATTCCTAGAAGCCTTCAAATTTTATTGAGAAGAATACTTATCAGGTTAAAAATAAATAAGTATAAAGATGTTTGGCCCATCCTTGAATCGGCTGGAAATAAACCTGAAGGATTTCCCAGTTGGAAGAATGATAAAAAGTTTGCTTTCGTTATCACTCACGATGTTGAGTTGCAGGGAGGGCATGATAAATCTCTTCAGTTAATGCAGCTCGAAAAAAGTTTAGGATTCAGATCTTCATTTAATTTTGTCCCCGAACGTTACAAAGTTTCATCAGAAGTTAGAGCTGAATTAGTTCGGAATGGATTTGAGGTTGGTGTACACGGATTAAATCACGATGGAAAACTTTTTAGTTCAAAAGAAGTTTTTTCTGCAAGAGCACAAAAAATTAATGAATACTTGAAGCAATGGAATGCAGTTGGTTTTCGTGCGCCGGCAATGCATCACAATCTTGAATGGCAGCATGAATTAAATGTTAAGTATGATCTTTCAACTTTTGATACCGACCCTTTTGAACCTCAAGCTGATGGTGTTGAAACTATTTTCCCTTTTAAAGTATTGAACGAAAAAGAAAAATCTGGTTATTGGGAATTTCCTTATACTTTGGTACAGGATTTTACTTTATTAATTCTAATGAAAGAAGAAAGAATAGATATCTGGAAAAAGAAACTTGATTGGATTGCTGACAAAGGCGGAATGGCTCTACTAAATATTCATCCTGATTATATCAATTTTAATAATGAAAGAACGCTCGAGGAATTTCCATTAAAACTCTATACTGATTTGCTTCAATATGTTTCTGAAAAATACAAAGATGATTATTGGAACCCTCTGCCGAGAGATTTAGCGGAATATTTGGATAATAATTTTGACAGCTCTGCTAATACTAAGGTTAACAATACTGCTATATCTTTATGAATAAAATAAAGAAAAAAGTTGTTTGCATGGTTGCTATGGCTTCGTATCCTGGCGATCCAAGAATAAGAAGGCAAGCAGAAGCACTTGAACAAGCTGGTTACGAAGTTGATATATTATGCAGACACTCCTCTTCGAGCATTCAGCCAAAGGCAGAAAAATTTGGGAAAGTTACTGCCTATAGAATTATGGATGCACCAAGACAAGAGAGTATGTTAAAATATTTAATGATTTCTTCAGTCTTCTTCATTGTCGCGTTCTTTAAAATCCAGCCGCTTTATTTTAAGCGACGTTATACAATGATTCAAGCTCATAATATGCCTGATCACCTAATTTTTATTGGAATGATTCAAAAATTATTTGGTGTTCATCTAATACTTGATATACATGATTTAACAGTAGAGCTTTTTGAGGAAAAGTGGCCTGGTGCAAAAAAAATATTTCTGAAGTCTTTTGTGAAAATCATTGAAAAGTTGTCTTGCAAATTTGCAGATAAAGTAATGACTGTAACACAGACTTGTAAAGAAAGATTAATTGCCAGAGGAGTACCCGAAGAAAAAATAACTCTCGTTCTCAATACTCCAAACGATGATATTTTTAAATTTCAACCAGCCCGTAAATATGATATCATCAATCAGAACGCAAGATTGATTTACCATGGATCAGTAGCCGAACGATTTGGTTTGCATATAGCCGTTGATGCAATGTCTATTATTTCTAAAAAAATACCCGGCAGCAAATTATTCATCTATGGCGGCTATAATACATCGTATGGAAAATTTTTAATTGAAAAGATAAAAACTCTCCAGATGGAGGACAGTATTATTTTAAATGGCATTATTAGCAGAGATAAAATTCCCGATCTGCTTTATAATTCTGATATTGGTTTGGTACCTTATCTTAGTAATGATTATATGAATCTCGCATTGCCAACAAAAGCTTTTGAATACATTGCAACCGGCCTTCCTGTTGTATCTTCACTACTTGACGATCTCTCAAAAACCTTTTCGCAAGACAGTATTAGCTATGTTAGAGAAAATGACCCGCAACAACTTGCCGAGAAAGTAATTGAACTTTGCTTCAACCCTGATAAACGAAAGTATCAGGCACATAAAGCTTATGAAGAAATGAAATTAATTTCCGGTAAAGTTATGGCTAATCGCTATGTATCACTCGTTGAAAGTTTATGCAATCATTATTAAGTGGTTAAAATTCAATCTTAGCATGATCTTTGCATTTTAAAATTACATACCAACCTTATCAATCTTTCCAATTAATTATTTCCTGTTATTTTTCAAATTCCATTGTTATAAAATTCTTCAAAAACAGTTATGAACATAATTGTATGAAATCCATTTATGCGCCTCGAAATTTTTCATTAAGTTTTTATTTGATTTGATATTGCTGATAGTATTCTTGATGATTAATATTTATGATTTGAGTAATCGAAAAAGTAGAAAAATTTAATAAAGAAATATTAAAGTTATTCCGTAACATTTAACTGAACTAACTGGCAATCAAGTTATTCGTTCTTGTAGATATAATCTGCAGATAAAAAATAAATTAGCTATCCATTCGCTAATAATTCATTTCGGGCAACTATTGTTAATTTATTAGCCTGCTGAAAACAAAAGAACAATATTACCGGCTTTAAAAGAAATCCATCTTAAGACGAATCTTAACAATCGTATCATTTTATTCCCTTATAAGGAATAATGATTTTCTTAATTGAACTAATTCATCATAATTATACAAAAAATATTAAAGGAAATAAAAAATGATGCTATTGGTACGGTTTTGGGAGGTAATTAGGAGAGAAGCCCTAAATCATAATTGGTTAATACATTAATAATCCCCGGTAGCAATATGAAATCATTAAATTGTTACTTGACATAAATTGGATGTAACACATTTATCTATAATTATATATATTTCCGATGAAATCGTTGCATAGAATTTCGAAAAATTAATCTGTCTATTATGATTGATAATCCTGACAAACATAAAAAAAATATTTCCGACTTCTTTTCTCATAGAAGCGATTATTGGGTTAAGCTTTATGGTGATGAAAACAATCCATCTAATTTTACGAGATACGAATTAGCTTCAAGAAAAAGAACTGTCTTTAAACAATTAGAATCAGTTCGCGATACTGATACAGTAAAAGTTTTAGATATTGGATGTGGGATTGGAAATTACCTCGAAGAATTGATACAGCGCGGATACTCTGTAATCGGAGTCGATGTATCAATAAATATGCTGCAAATAAGCAATGACCGTCTTCAAAAATATCTCCCCCATCCTCCTTTAAGCTTAGCCGATATTGAAAAACTTCCTTTTAATAATAATGAATTTGATATAATACTTTGTGTAGGAGTTTTGGAATATCTAAAAAGGGATGACTTTGCTATCAGCGAAGTCAGTCGGGTATTAAAACCTGGTGGCAGATTTTTCTTATCCCTGCCTAACATAGTAAGTATTAAAAATTTTCTTGATCCGTATTATTTCTTCAGCAGAGGATCTAAATTTATTTCCCGAAAAATATTCAAGAAAAAATCAACAAAAAAAATAAATATTGAATTAAAGGATATTGCTTTAAATAGTGAATTTACAAACAGAAGATTTTTTCTTCGACAGTTGAATCCGCTTTTCTCGAAAAATAACTTATCTACTTTAAATACACTTAGTGTTTCCTTTGGTCCACCGAGATTTTGGTTAAAGGAATATCTTTCTCTAAAAACTAATATTAAGATCAGCAATTTTATGATTACAGCGAGCAATTTTAAAATATTTTCTTTCATTAAGTATTTAGCAAATAGATGGGTTATATGCGTAAAAAAAACAGGTTAAGTTATTTTTAATTTTTTTTATACCTAATGGTAATATTATGGGATTATCAAGCAAAGTAGAATGTTTCAGATATTCTGTTGACAGGAATGATATTCCAGCAATAGTTCTGGGATGCCATAAAATAGGTTTAGGAACTATAAGAGGATTAGGAATTAAAGGAGTTCCGGTAATTGGAGTTTACTATAATCCTCTGGATATGGGCTTTGTCTCTAAATATGTTGTCCATAATCTTAAGGTTCACAGCCCTATAATTAATGAAGAAGCATTTATTGATGATCTATTAAGTTTATCTTCAAAATATAAAGGTTCAGTGCTCTTTGCCTCTGATGATGCAACATTATTATCTATATCAAAAAATAAAGCCAAACTAAAAGAGAATTTTATTATTGAAGCTCCGGATTGGGATATTACAAAGAAGCTGCTAAGCAAAGAACTAACATACTCAGTAGCCAACGAAATTGGTGTCCGTGCTCCCAAGACTTATTTACCAACAGATTACAATGAAGCAAAAGAATTTTCAAAAGAGCTTGGATTTCCCTGCATTTTAAAACCAACTGTTAGTCATCTTTTCTATAATACATTCAAGAAAAAAATGCTATTTATTAATAATTTAAATGAATTAAGTAATGCATTCGATAATATTAAAGATTATGATCAACAGATGATGCTTCAGGAATTTATACCTGGTAACGATGCGCAGGGTGTAAATTATAATTCATTTATCCATAACGGAAATGCAATCGTGGAATTCACTTCAGAAAAAGTTAGACTTACTCCCCCGGGAATTGGTTTTCCAAGAGTAATTATTAGTAAAAAAATAGATGAAGTTATTGAACCGGGTAGAAAAATCTTAAATGCTTTGAGGTATCAGGGGTTTTCCTGTACTGAATTTAAGAAGGACAGTAGAACCGGAAAGTATGTTCTAATGGAAATAAATGGGCGGCAGAACTTCTCTGCAACCTTAGCGGTTAGATGTGGGATAAATTTTCCATATATAACTTATAGAAATCTAATTGATGGAAGTGTTCCTCAGCTAACCGGGGATTTTCTAAAAAATATTTATTGGATAGACCCCGGCAAAGATTTTGTTGAAAGTTTGAGAAGTTATAATCAGGAAAAATTACCCTTAATTGATTATGTAAAGCCGTACATAAATCAAAATGTTTACACAGTACCAGATTTAAAAGATATTAAACCGTTTTTAAAAAGAATTAAAGACGGAGTGTTTCAGATTCTGAAAATTTTATTTAACAAACCGAAAGAACTTCTATAATGAGAAATGACGCTCAACCTTTAGAGGATGGAAGATTAACCGGTTATGATATCGAATCGTATCCATGGTATCATGAACGACACAGAATTTTTCCGCAAATTTTTGAAAAAGGCAGGTATAAAAAAATAATAGATATATCTGCAGGAATTGGAATTGTTGCAAAACAAATTAAGGATGAATATGATGGAACAATTATAGCTAATGATATAAGTGAAGAAAGTTTGAAAAGTTTGCATTCGCTTAACTTAGATACAACCTCTTTTGATCTTGATGATGAAAATTTGACTTTCCCTTTTGAGGATGAATATTTTGATGCTGTTATAAGTCTGGCAACATTGGAGCATATAATTAATCTTGATCATCATATGAAAGAAATAAATAGAATTCTTAAAAAAGGCGGGCATCTTTTTCTCTCAACACCTAACTATACAGGAATTCATTTTGTAATACCCTTTATTTTAAAAGGAAAAACATTTCACGATTTTACGAAGGATGAAAATGAAAAATATGAATTCTATGCACATGTTAGATACTTCACTTATAATTCATTGATCGATTTTGTATCACAATTTGGTTTTGTACCTGAAAAAACTTTTCTCCCTTTACCTAAAGACAGTACTAAATTCAGAGCGTTAAAGAAAAAATCCAAATTAAGAGCATTCCTTTTTAGAAATGCTGTTCATGTTTTCTATAAAGTAATGCACCCAAGATGGGCATTTCATCCAGTATTAATGTTCAGAAAAGAAGCGGTGCCTAATCCGGCTTCAGTTAAACCAAAGAAGATTATTCTGTAATTAAAAAAGTATGGCAATTTTTTAATACATGCATTTAGGATTAACTAAATATATTTAAAATGGCTAAAAAGAAAATGCTGTATATCTTCATTATTTTTATAATCATAATTATATTCTTGTTTATCTCCTTCGGTTTGTTTTTACCATCAAACGAAACAAATACAATTACAAGTGAGGATAAATTTATTGAGATCAGAAATTCAAGAATACGTTATAAATTTATTCAGAGATCATCTAATATAAATCTCATATTCCTGCATTCCTTTGGCGGGAGTCTCGAAATGTGGGATTCACTAAGCAGTTATTTTAAAAACGAAAATATATTGACATTTGATTTAATTGGTTTTGGAAAATCCGATAAACCTGATATTGATTATAATTTAGATAGACAAGTTGATTATTTAAATGATTTGATTGATAGTTTAAAGATCAACCAGTGTATTTTAATTGGCAGTTCAATGGGAGCTTCTATTTCACTATGGGCAGCATCAAAATATCCAGACAGATTTATACAAGTTGCAGCCTTCGCTCCTTCTGGCTTTCCCGGCTCAATGAACCACGATTGGCCAGGTAATATGTTTTATAGACCGGGTGTGCTAAATAAAATTGGCGGTTATATAGCCGGATCGCCATTATTCACTTTTCTTTTTCCAAATAGTCTTGGTCGACAAACTTTTAATATTACAAGCTGTTATGATGATTCATTTGTGGGTGCAATTACTCGAATCAATCAACCGGTTTTGTTGTTGTGGTCTAGAAATGACAAAAGATCTCTTTTTAATTATTCAGGTGAGTATCTAAAACTAATGAAAAATTCCTCTTTGTATGAATTACCATCCGAAGCTAAACATAATGGACCAGGGTTTCAACCGGAAGAGATTTCTAAAATTATAGGTGAATTTATTTACCGAAGATAATTCTGTTAAATAAACTTCAGACATTTTAGATACAGGTAATGCTAATAAAAAACCTGCTTTATTAAGCAGGTTTTATTACTAGTAAAAGATTGTTCTAGTTTTATTTAAAAACTTATTTCATCACGATCATCTTTTTAGTTTCAGCAAAATTCCCAGCCTCTATCCTGTAATAATAAATTCCTGAAGCTAAACCTGCAGCCGAAAATTCAATGTCATACGTACCAGCCTCATAATTGCCATCGGCAGGAGTCATTATTAATTCACCCAAAGTGTTGTAAATTAATAATCGAACATTTGAAGCAGTGGGTAATGAAAACCTTATCTTCGTAGAAGGATTAAACGGATTAGGATAATTTTGTTCCAATATAAATGAAGTAGGGGCTATTTCTTCATCTTCAATATTAGTTGGAACCTTTAAATGTCCCCAGAATTCGGACTCCCACAATCCAGCCCAGGCATTCTGATTATTTGCAACAAAAATTATTTTAATATAACGGGCTTCAATCGGACCTATTTCTTCAATACTCCATTCTTCCAATACAGACGGAATATTGGTTCTCACGTTACTCCACTGAATTGAATCTGAGGAAACCTGTAGGCTATAATTATAAATTCTTCCAGCATT
>JBGAWM010000067.1:0-15522 GCA_044227615.1 Ignavibacteriaceae bacterium | reverse complement strand
AGATGGATGGCAACAGCGCTGTTACAAATAGAAAGAAGAATGAAAAAAGTAAATAATTATCAAAAATTACATTTACTTAGAACAGCATTAAAAACAGAACTAAAGATTAAACAACAGAAAGTAGCTTAATTAAATGGAGTCTCTATTTTCAACTAAGTTTGACTTTATGTCCTATAGAACATATAAAATAATTTTAATAAAAGATGAAATAATTAATCTCCGATTTTTATTTTACACAATATTTTTTTCAATAGTAGCTCTTTCCTTTTCGGGCGGATTAAATGCAATTAGTTTTCGAACTGCTGCTTTCATTACTTTAGGAGCAATTCTTGGTCATCTCAAATTTGTAATTCGAAAGAGCAAATTGTCTAATGTTGCACCAACTTAATCAAACATTAAATTTTAATAAAATTATAAATCTTAACTTTTATTATGCTAAACATTAAAGAATTGACAAAGTTATTAAAAACTTATAAAATATATCACGCTCCTAAAAGTCTAATTTGGTATTTTTCTTGCTACGTCTTTAAGGATATTGATATTCAAAATAAATCTTTTTTAGATATCGGTGGCGGAATTGGTTTAGCTAGTTTCTATTCAATATATTGTGGGGCACGTGAAGCGATTTTGCTTGAGCCAGAAGATGCCGGTTCAGGATCTTTTAAGATGCAGAACTTTAATTTACTGAAAGAAAAAAGTAAAGCTCATACTAATAGGCTAAGTTTAGTAAAGGAATTATTTCAAAATTTTATTGCCTTAGAAAATAGTTTTGATATTATTTTATTACACAACTCCATAAATCATTTAGATGAAGAAGCTTGTTCAAAACTCCATATTGATAAAATTTCACAAGAAATTTATTTAAAGTTATTCGAAAAATTATATTCACTGTTGCGCGTTGGAGGTAAAATAGTATTGCTAGATTGTTCAAGAACAAATTTTTTCAATGACTTGGGTTTAAAAAATCCTATTAGCCCATCAATAGAATGGAACAAACACCAAAATCCTGAAATGTGGATAAGTCTTATGGAAAAAGTTGGTTTTAAATACTTTAATATTCAATGGTCTTCATTAAAACAACTGCGAGGGTTTGGGCGCATATTATTTGGGAATAAGCTAATGGCATATCTAACCTATAGTCACTTTAAATTAGGCGCTACGAAATAATAAACTATGGATTCGAACGTTGTCATATTTATTCTGAGTCTTAGTAAAGGCGGTTCAGAAAAACAAGCAATACTATTAAGTGATTACTTAAGTAACAAATACAATACAAATCTAATAGTTTTCTCAAATACTAAAGAAGTACATCCAATAATCAAGAAATTAAAAGTACAACCGTATTATTTAACCGGTAGTACAATTAAAAAGACCTTCTCACTTTATTGTTTCTTAAAAAAGGAAAAGACAACTCATCTATTTAATTACCTTCCTTCAAACAACATCCTTGGAAGTTTTGTTGGTAAAGCCGCAGGTGTAAAATATATCTTTGGCGGCATAAGGGGTACAAAGACTAAGTCATTTCTAAAAACAATTTTAATGCGCTTTGTATTTAATAAGATTTGTACAAAAGTAATTTCAAACAGTTATTCAGCAAAAAATATTTATGTAACAAACGGTATAAAAGAAGAAAAGATAATTGTAATACATAACGGGATAGAGATACCTGATAAGAAAAAGTTTTTAGATAAACAGAAATCTGAAATAAATATTTTATCAGTAGGTAGATTTATTAAAGAAAAGGATTTTGGAACCGCAATTGATTCCATTGCCCTGGTTGAGGATAGAATTAAATCTTTAAATTATAAATTGAATTATAAAATCGTTGGCTATGGTCTTTTAAAAGAAGAACTAAAGTCTAAAATTGATAGATTAAATTTGAATTCTATTATTAATCTGTACGATGAAACCGAAAGCATAAATCACTTTTACGAGAAAGCAGATATTTATTTAAGCACCTCAACTCACGAGGGAATGTCAAATACAATAATGGAAGCACTTTCCTATTCCCTTCCCGTAGTATGTACTAATGTTGGTGATTCGAGTTATTTAGTGATTGATGGATACAACGGTTTTTTATGTAAACCAAAGGATATAACGCAAATAAGTGATTGCATATTTAGAATGATCAATGATAATGATCTGCGATTAAGAATGTCTAAAAATGCCTATAAACATATGGCAGCTAATTTTAGTGTTGAAAAAAGTTTTGCGAATTATGACTTGCTAATTAGAAGATATGCATAAAAAATATAAAATAGCAATTATAGGTGGCAAGGGATTCCCTGCATTTGGCGGTGCAGCACGTGCTAATGCTCAAATGGTTAAAAGACTTAAGGATACATTTGATATCACAGTATACACTATAAGCACACATCATTCAAGGGATTTTAAGCCGGAAGGGTTTAGGACAATTAATTTTAAAGGATTAAGAATAAAGCGCATCAATACATTTTATTATTACCTGGCTTCAACTTTTCATTGCTTATTTATATCCAATTATGATTTAATTCATTTGAATCACTTATACAGCGGTTATTTTGTTCCTTTACTAAAAATCAAGTATAAAGTTTTGCTTACAGCGCATGGTATCATTCCAGATGATGATGATAAATGGAATGTGCTGGATAAATCTTTCTTTAGATTCTTTGAAAAACTTGCACTAAAATTTTCGGATCACATTGTTTCTGTATCTCTACCTCATATAAATTATTTCAAACAAAGAACTAAAAAACCCATAAGCTATATCCCAAACGGTGCAGCGATAGTACCAGAGATTAATAATACAGTAAAAGCCGATGGATATCTTTTATTTGCTGCAGCAAGAATAATTAGTTTAAAGGGCTGCCACATTTTTCTTGAAGCACTTAATTTGATCGAATATAAAGGCAAGGTGATTATTGTTGGGGATATCGATCAGGTGGGAACTTACAAGAATACAATAAAAAATCTTTCATCATTATTAGATATTGAATTCACCGGTTTAATTAAGGGAAAAGAATTATTATTTAATTACATTAACCACGCAAAGCTGTTTATATTTCCTTCTTTTAATGAAGGATTATCAAATATGCTTCTTGAAGTAGCATCACTAAAAACTCCAATTATTGCCAGTGATATTGTTGAAAACACAGCTGTGTTTAATGCTAATGAGGTTCTATTTTTTAGAAGAGGTGATGCAACCGATTTAGCTAAAAAAATAAGATGGGCACTTGAGAATGAAGTTGAAATAAAAAATAAAGCTGGATCTGCTTTTAAAAAAGTTATAACTGATTATAATTGGGATAAAATTAGTGAACAATATGCTGAGTTGTACAAGAAATTAATTTCACACTGACTACAATTACAGTCATTTGACTACAATTGTAGTCATACCTAATTACAAGAAACGAATAGCGCATAGGGGAAAGGACTAAGCGCAGAGCGGGTCATTCGTGGTCAATAGGATACAAGATTCTTGATTGATGATTTAATGATTAAAAGATTGAAAGATCCGCCGTGGCGAACCAATGTAGCGCGGGAATCCCTTCCTGCGTGTGGTTTTAGGAATAACGAATATCGAACAAGGAATGATGAATGATGATTGATGATACCTTGTCGGTGCGAAGTGCAGAGCGTAGAGCGGATATTCATATTCATTCGTGGTCAGGTTTTAGTCATTCTTTGTCATTGGGTCTTTGGTTGATGGCAAGCTGCTGGATTCTGGATTGATGAGTAAGTTAATCAAATATAGTAGTTTGAATTATTTACAAATAAGCGTATATTTGTAAAAAAAATATTACATATATGAAGAAAAGATATGTTTTTAATGATCTATTAACGTATTTAGATCACAAAAATGCTTTGATACTAACAGGTATGAGGCAGGTTGGTAAAACAACTTTGATGAAGCAGTTGTATGATCAAGTTAAAGAGCCTAAGCTGTGGTATGATTTTGAAAATCCATTGGATTTACTGCATTTTGAGAATATTAATTATGATGCAATTTATGAACTATTAAAAAATGAAGCAGGTGCAGCTAAGAAGCGGATGTATGTTTTTATTGATGAGATTCAAAACTTTCCTGAAATTACTAAGATTATTAAATATCTGATTGACAAGTATAATGTAAAATTTATTGTAACAGGTTCATCTAACTATTATTTAAAAAATCTTTTTCCGGAATCATTAAGCGGACGAAAATTTTTATTTGTGCTGCAGCCTTTAAGTTTTAAAGAGTTTTTGTTTTTTACAGATAGGATTAATGATGAAGTGCAAAGTAAGGAATTAAGCATAAAGTCATCTTACTCATTGTTAGAATACAAAAAGTATGAAACTGATTATAATTTATATCTTGAATACGGCGGTTTTCCCGAAGTGGTGACAACTAAAGATTTAAGTACTAAGAAGTTAATTCTAAAAAACATCTTTGGCTCTTTCTTTGAAAAAGATATTAAGGTTTTATCTGATGTTAAAGATATCCGTGAATTGCGGGATTTAATTTTGATGCTTGTACCCAGGGTCGGGAATATTATTGATGTTACAAAACTATCGAACGAGTTAGGTGTAAACAGAGTTAAGATTTACAATTATCTGGAGTTACTGCAGGGTGTATTTTTCTTAAAGTTGATACCTAAATATTCAAAAAGTATAGACAGGACAGTAGCCGGAGGGAAAAAAGTTTATTTTGCAGACACGGGTATATTAAATATTATCGGTAAAGTGAATGATGGTCAGTTATTTGAGAATGCTATTGCAAATCAACTAAGTATTTATGGTGATCTCTTTTACTATAATAAGAGAAGCATTAGTGAAATTGATTTTATACTTAATAAAGAAATTGCTTTGGAAGTTAAATTAAAATCATCTTTAGGTGATTTGAAGAAACTGGAAAAGTACACTGCTGAGCTTGGATTAAATAAATATTATCTTATAAGCAAAAATTTTAGTGAAACGGAGAAGACATTCTTCCCGATGTTTATCTGATTAATCTGGTAAATTTAATAGAGCAAAGTGTCCAGCCAAACCTGACTGCCTTCAGGCAGGTCGGGATTTCCACAACGTTACAACAGAGCGGTAAGGGCGTAACGTATAATGGATGATGGAAAATGGTTAATGTAGCGCAGGAATCCCTTCCTGCGGGTAGTTTTAGGAATAATCCCATAGGGACAGGTGGGAGATGGTTAATGGTTAATGGATTACGGTTGATGGATTTAGTTGCGCAGCGCAGAGCGGGAAGAGCAGAGCGAACAGCGTAGAGCGGATATTCATAGTCATTCGTGGTCAGGTTTTAGTCATTTTTTGTCATTAAGTTGTTCGCTGAGGACTTGTTGCAGGTGCGGGATAAGTCAATGGCACACGGATAACGCGGATGAGACCCCATAGGGGCGCAGGCTGATTTTAAATGATTTATCCTGATGAAACTTAGTCTGCCTGGCGTCTTATCGCAAAGCGCTTAGCGCAGTGCGCATAACGTTAAGTATTAAAAGAATACCATGCAATGGTCATTCATCGCATTGTACTTTGCTCTCTGCTCCGTACACTGTCAGAAACATCCATAAAAAACTTTGTGTAGATATGTCCTTTGAAAACATTGCCAGGAAGAGTGAGAAGAGATAAGCTATCAAGAGGAATGGAATGGTTGATGTTTGATGGTTAATGAGAAATGAGCGGTGAGCATTGAGAATTTTTATTATAATAAGGTAACACAATATCAGGAACAGCAAAAGACCTATGATACCCAGTTCTGATAAGATTTCCAGAATAATGTTATGCGGATATTTTTGGATAGTAAGCCATTGAATTCCATTATATCCATTAAAGCTGCCGAATCCATATCCAATTAAAGGGCGTTCTGTAAACATCTGCCAGCTGATCTTATAAGATTCAACTCGTGTCAATATTGGTGCATCCCCTCCAAAACTAAGATCTTCTATCTTAACCAGGTTACTTATCCGCTGTGATGTACTGAAGCTTTGAGGTGTAATATAAATAAGTACAGTCATAGCGGCTACGATTAATATCATACTGTAGTAATGATATTTGCTCAGATCTTTTTTATAGAGTGACCATATGAATGCAGCAATTGTGAAGATTGAAAGACCAAGTAAAGCAGATCTTAGACCCGTTAAGTATGTTATGTACAATCCAACTATAAAAACCACAGAGTAAATAAATATTCTTTTAGATTCTTTTTGGTAAAGTAAATAAAAGAAAACAATAAGAGTCAGGAAGGAAATTATTCTGCCGACAAAAACGTGGCTCCAGCGCCGGGTTGTAAATTGGTATATAGTGGATTGATCAAATGGTTGAAAGACAAGGACAGCAGCCAGTGTTAAGAAAAAACCTGAAGCAATAATAAAAATAAAATATTCTTTATAACGGTTTTTATCCATTGAATTAATGAGATAATAAAGAACAAAAATATTAGGCAGTATGCTTATTAAAATATTCAAGATTTTTAGTAAGCCGTAATTCGGGTTAGTGGAGTATATTAATGTAACTGCCAGATAAGATAAAATCGATGTTAGAATTATAATTAACTTTTTTAATGATGCGGAGGAAAACAAAGTAAAAAGTGAAACTTCTGACTGGCGCAGATGGATGCAGAATATTAAGATCATTAAAGCTGATGAAGCTAATTTTATAAGGATTGATGCTAATGATGAATTTGAGATTCCTGATACAGACACATTTACTATCAGAGCAAAGATGGTTAAGAATGCAAATGAATTTTTTAATGAAATATATTTTTTCATATAATTTAATTTACAAAAAAAATAAACAGATAATTGATCAGGACTTTTTACACAAAGTTTATTAAAGGGATAGAGTAATGTGGGAATATCCCATAAGGACAGGTGAAGTGTTGGATTATTCCCATAGGGACAGGTCCCCCGCCCTCACCTTATGTTAAATATTAGCGGTTAATATCCAGATCAGGCAGCGCCCACGGCTTTTTATATTCAAGATAGAGTTGTATTGTTAGTTGAACAAGAACCGGGTTTGCTGAAGAATCAAGCCAGTAAATTATTTTTTTAAGATTTTGCGGATCCATTTCCGTGCAGCCAGCCGATGTCTCATCAGGTTTAGACCAATTATGCAGGAATATACAAGACCCCGCACCATTTACAACCGGGTTTGTATTATGCTCAACAACAATACCCTGCTCATACCATATCTCAGCAAAATACATTTTCTCTGATGACTGCCAATCCACTTCATCAAGTTCATTTCGCGTTACTATCTGATTATAATAGATTGATTTTATATCATCTATACACTCAACCATTTCCGTGATTGGAATGTAAGGAATTTTAATCCCTTTCATTTTATCTACACCTGCATAACCAAATGCAGCACCTAATTTAAATACACCGGCAGGACTTCTTCCATCTCCTTCAGTTTTAACAGGCAGCTTTGATGAATCAATCGAATTTAATCCTCTACCCCACCCTAGCCCATTTCTACCTAGCACAACAGGAATTGAATTACTTATCTGAACCCACGAGCTTTGGTTATTCTGTCTTTCGAAATAGGCGAGGTTTCCGGTAGTTGATGTTGTGGAATCAGTTAATACCAATAACATCTGTAAACTGCTTTCAGGTACAGGCAAATCATAAACCGTCTGCGAGAAGCTAATAGATGAACAAAATAAATTAAGGATTAGCAGATATTTTTTCATACATAACTTTAGAATATCGAGTTGAATAATTTAGAATTATAATCCGTAATACAATGTAATTGAGTATGAATTCTTAGTGCCTATTAAAAAAACAGGCTCTCTCGTTAAGTCCTCATCAGTTACATCCGAATAAACATAGGAGCCTTTTAATATAAGATCATGTAAATATTGATAGCTGACATCAAGACCAATTCTGCTTTCTTTTCTTAGCGGTGAATACAAAAATGAAAGATCTTTTTCACCCTGCCCGCCGTATGCATAGTAGATTTCATCAAGACCGCCTTTGCGAATAAATTCCGTATATAACTGAAATTTTAATCCGCGCAGCAGCTGGTAATTTAACTGCACTCTAAATTGATCACCATTTTGACCAATCCAATGACCCAGCGAATATTTTAAGTGTTTAAAATTTGTAACTTCATTTTTGTGCTCATACACCCAGGGGTTTAATCTGGTATATTCAACTGTAACATCCAGATTATCTAAAAATACATCTACAGACTTTCCGCCAAGTGTAAATCCTATCCAGGTGTTCTCAAAATTGTTTTCAAGTACGTTTCTTATTTCAGTTACATCAATAAACATCGTACCGTAAAATTTAAAGTTATCAGGATACTTAGCTGCTATATCAAAGTACATTACTCCATTTGCATCATTTACATCACCACGGCCGGAGTTATGATCAAGAAATTTATAGAACATAAATGGAATAAAAAATTCCGGACGCAACTCACCCCCGTACACAACGGAATTACCTAAAGAAATATCTAACCAGCTTAGAGGTGTTATTGTCAGCATATTTGCAGCAATATATTTAGGAATGTAGCTTTCTACTAATTCTTCACTAATAGTACCCGGGTAGGAATAATAGAAATAAGCTGAATCGAATACCATAGAACTTAACCATGCATGCATATAAGAAAACCGCAGCCATTCAACAGGTTTTAGTTGTAATCTTATCTGCGGATAGGATGGGGCTTTATCAGATAATATTAATTGTCCAAATTTTCCATGCCCCCACTGCAAATAATCTTTAATTAAAGAAACCTGTCCCCAGCTCCAGTTAAAATTTATGCTGCCCTTTGCATCGCTGTATTCAATTCCATCGGGTGCTCCTTTGTACCAGGCACCGCGTACAGGTGAAAAATATTTATCCTTATCAACATTACTGCCAAATTCACCTTTGTCACGAATATCAAAACTGAATCCGAACCAATCAGAATAAGTTCCAAATGCAGAAAGACCAATCCAGCGGGTGTGCCCGGAATTATTCCCCGTTGCCGATATACCATAGCCTGCTATAGGAGATAATTTTACATTGAAAATGGAGTCAGAGTAGGATAACAGATACCAGCGTTCAGATAATTCATTAATGAAAGATGTATTGCTCTGACCCGATTTTGCAGCCAAAGATTTAATTTCATAGAAAAATTCTTTTTCCCAAAACTCAAGTTCTGATTCTTCAACTTTATTAAGGTTTACAGAATCTGTCAGTATTTGATTTCTGATCTCAAACAATTTTGCTGCAATTACTATTCTGCTGAAAGGTTTAGCTTCATCATCTAATTTGATATGACCCTGTAAATTCATTCTTTCCAAAAATTCATAGACATCATTTTCCAGAGGAACATAAACTACTTGTGATTGCAGGAGTGACGATTTATGATTAAGGATTAATATTAATATAATAATCGTTAAGGTTATTGAAGTTCTAATTTTCATAATAGGTGTAAGTTAAGATTTTTAATTCAGATTCTCACAGAGGAAATTGAAAAATTAAAATTGATGATCTATGGATTGATAACTATCCAATGTTCTTCATTCAAAATTAAACAAACATTATTCAGAAATCTCTAAGCGCTTCTTTTACTTTTAAATATAATATTAATTGCAGCTTTAGTCAGATACTTAAAATCTGTAAGCAGTGGATTTTTTTTATAGGATTCAATATAAACTCGCTCAGATCTTTCGATCTCTTCAATTGTTTTGGGCATATCAGCATAAAAAGGCGGCACCAGGCCAGGTTTAACTGTCTTCCTGATAGCTTGATGTTCAAGAGAATATAAATTTAAGTACTGATTGCTTATTGGTCTTACGCCTACAAATTTTAAATCACCCATAACCCAGTTGATAAGCATAGGCAGTTCGTCAATCCACGTCTTTCTAAAAAATCTGCCCCAGCCTGGTATTCTGAAATCATCCTTAAATTTGCCTCCATCCTCCAAACTATTTTGCTTATACACAAAATCCTGAATATACTCTGAGTAAGGATGCATAGTTCTGAACTTATATACATAAATAGTCTTACCGTCTTTGCCAATTCGCTTCATTTTAAAGATTGGACTGTATTTAGGATCATTTGCATCAGTTGCTTCCCTTGCCTTAACTACAGCAAAATATATCATACTATCTATTTCCTGAAGATCAAGAATTTCAAATCCTGAATACACCAATCTCCCTAATCCTTCTGCAAGAGATATTGCACGATCTTTACCTTTTTCAAATAAAAAATAAAATTTGCGCAGTAAAGGAAGTTTTGGGAATACCCGCTTCCAGATAAAATCGATAAAATATAAAAAATCGGCTAGCAGAGGCTGATACTTAGAAATATATCTGGCGTGCCTATTTCGGTTAGGGATTAAAGCGCCAATAAATAAACCATTCTTTAATAATTTATTATTTACAGTTCTAAGATATTCATTAATTTTTCGTGTATCATTTAACTCGTGAAGGTTAATGATCATCTGCCAGCTATTATTTTCCAGAACCTGGATATTATATGTATCCGATGATTTTATAATAAATGTTTTTCTGCTGTCGAATGATTTGAGGGAAATCCTTTTATCAAGGAATTCAAAAACCTCTTTATAATCTTTTAAATAGTCAAACTGAAGTTTTTGTTTTACGGAAGATTCAACTGCTTCCTGCGAGTGAAATGAAAACTTGGCATCCTGATTTCTTACAACCGGTGAATTAGCTGGTCCTTTAAGTTCATAGGCTTTAAGAAAAATTGCAGTAACCTCATCTGTTTTAGGTTTAATTTTATCTACAAAAAGAAACACAAACATTACAAACGAAAAGATCGAATAAGTTGTTACAGCTTCAATAAAATGTATCCAGTAAATATCTCTTATTTGAAGAAAGAACACAGAAAATGATATCAAAGAGAATATAATCAGATAAAATTTAAATTGTATTCCGACGGCATTTAATCTGTTTTTACTGTTCCCTATCGGATTAAATTTATGTGTGGAAGCAGCAGAGATAAACCACGCAAAATAAAATACACCCAGCATTAGAAAATGTTTTTCAGTTAGGTTTTGCTGGCCAATAGATTTAATTATTTCGAGATACAAAACAGTGGTCAAAATAATTGCATCGGCGAGTATATAACCGTATGAAACTGTGAACTGCTGAACTAATCTGATGCTTTTTCGGCGTTCTGAGATGGAATAAAAATAAATGCTTTCTAGAATAAATCCCACTAAAAGTGTACTGATAACAAACGCCCTTGAAATATTCTGTACATTAAAATAATAAAGCAGAGCCGCAACGATACCTAATGATAATATTAATGAAATATAAAACTTTCTAAAAATCTGACCCAGTTCATGCTGCCGTGTAAGGTTATATTTATTAGAAAGGAACAAAGAGGTAAATACTGCAAAGCTCAAAATTCCGAATAGGTTTAGATAGCTTTCTGAAGGAATTATTGACCTAAACTTTATAAAGTGAGCTATAAAAAATGAAAAAATATATAAAGAAATAACGATGGTACCATTTAGTAAAAAGTTTGTTTTTTTAGATTTTAATACTGTGAAATTCCCGTTCTGATCTACCCTGGAAATAGCTTCAGATTTTGATTGCGGCTCATATTTTAGATTAATTTTTTTTTGCATTTCTTATCTAATTCATTCAGATCATTTACTGTCTTACTTACTGCATTACCGAGTGTTTCAATAATTGAATTGAAGTATGCATTTTAAGTATACCTAAATGCCAGAGGCAAAGAGTAAACCTGTAAATAATTTTATAACAAATTTAATATAAATTAGTTTATAAATCATTTGTCAAAGAATTAACCAATTATTCTGTTAAACAACATTTTTGGGGATTCGTTTTCTGCCTTCGACTGGTTGATTGCAAACAGAACTGAGTTGCTCAATACTAAGAGTTTAGTTGATTAGGGAGAATGATTGTATGAAAAATCCATATCAAGCAACTCAAACAAACTACCTACATTAATTCTGATATTTAATAAAAAGGATATTACACCAACATTGCTGCGTTTAAGATTAAAAGGATCTTATGAATATATCAGAAGAGGCAGTTTTGATCTGACAGATAGATCCAGGTATCAGGAAGATCAGACTATTTTGTTTGGTAATAGAACTTATAACTCGGTATTAAAATTTACCTGTTGACATTGAGTTAATAAATAATTTATTTTTAAGTGGGCAGTTTGTCTGCAGTAATACGTGGGGCAAAAATAATATTATAAAGGTTAATGATTATAAGTTTACTGAAATCTCATCCGGTGTGCGATATGGATTCTGAAACTTATGCTCCCGATTTTAATATTTCGGATGTATATCTATTTTGGGAGCAAGTTAATTTTATTTATACTTCAAAAATGCTCTCAGAAAAAAATAGAGTAATCTAATTGACTTCTATAATATGCTTGGTTACTTTTGCACTATAAAAAAGTGACCAAATCGTGCCAATTCCATCAGGAACACTCGGGAAGAGGTGGGAAGTTTAGGGAACGTAATTAATAAGGTAATTTAGCTAAGTTATTTGAAAAGCTGAGATTACAGACTTTTAGAGAGAAATAGGATTTTGCCAATATAGGTTCCGGCTTTCGGTACTCAGCCTCCTTCCTGGAGGCTTTTTGTTATTTATTCATTTTTTAATCCTCAATAAATAAATCGTAAATATTTTTTATAAAGTGGAACTAAATTTTTCCAAAATACTTTTAATATTATTTGTCTCAATTCTTATCTCCATACTTTACAATCATTTTAATCCCAAAAGATTAGATCTTGTTAGAGAAGAAAGAGTTTTATCGTGGGAAAATGAATCAATCGTTCCATCTGACGCAAATTCCAAATTAGTTTCAGATTCAGGTTTAACGGAAAATAAATCTAATTATCCAAGTATTAGTCAAAAAACAACTGAATCAGTTGAAACATTTACCGAACCAAAAGCAATAAAAATAGATTTTGCTTACAAGTTATTTAGAGAAGGTATTCGATTTATAGACTCTCGTTCTGCTGAAGAATTTACAGAAGGACATATAAAAGGGGCGGTAAATATTCCATTCTATGGTTCAGAAAATTATTTAAATGTTATCAAGAGCTTAGATAAAAATGAGATTGTTATCACTTATTGCAGCAGTGCTGATTGCGATATAAGTATTCTTTCAGGGGATGAGCTTTTTGAAATGGGATTTAAAAAGGTTTACGTGTTTGTTGGCGGATATGATGAGTGGACTAAAAATAATTACCCGACAAGTAAGTAGTAATTTGATGAAAAATTTATTTTCAAATATTTATTTACTTTTCCTAATCAGATTAGTCCTGGGATTTATTTTTATTTATGCGGGTGCTGAAAAGATTTCTGACCCGGAAGCTTTCGCAATTTCAATTTCAAATTATCGGTTACTTCCCGTTTCTACTTTAAACTTTTTTGCGATCACATTACCCTGGATAGAATTAGTCGCGGGAGTTTTAATTATTTTTGGAATTGCTGTAAGAGAAAATTCTTCTATCTTTTTTGCAATGCTATTAGTATTTACAACCGCGATTATTATAAGTTTATTTAGGGGGCTGAGTATTGATTGCGGCTGCTTCGGAAAAGGTTCTCAGATAGGATTATTAAAACTCGGCGAAAACACATTAATGATTATTGGTTCATTTTTATTAATGGTTTTTGGTTCAAATTTTCTAAGACTCAAATCAGAATAAATTTTTATTTGTCAACCGGCCGATGATTAATAGTTCCCATCGTATCTCTTAAAACTCCAAGTGATCTTTGACTTAAGAGATCAATCTTTACTAAACCTAAATCCTCGATTGAATACATATCCGGTTGAGTGATTATCAAACCTAATCCTTTATTCTTTGCGTACTCAAGAGCGCAGTAATCAGTAATTTTAGTTGGCGTGATTACAATTCCACTTGGATGAATACTTAAATACCTCGGAAAGTTTGCAATCCTAGATGCAAGATTAACGATTGTTCTCCAAGGCTCTTTGTCAAATCCAACATCTTTTGATTCAGGAAACATTTTAGAAATTTTAGGAAGGTTAGCTGCATTCGTCCAGGGTATTTTTTTACTGTACTTAGAAATTTCTCTATCAGAAATACCAAATGCTTTAGCTGTTTCTCTAAATGCGGAACGTGCGCGAAAAGTTATTGTGGTTGAAATCATTGCAACTCTTTCGTACCCATATTTTTCAAAAACATATTTTACAATTTCATCACGTTCTTTCCACGAAAAATCAATATCAACATCCGGCGGACTGCTGCGAGCTTTGTTTAAAAATCTTTCAAAATATAAATTAAGTTTTATCGGATCAACTTGAGTTAATTCCAGACAATATGCTGCTAAGCTATTTGCTGCTGAGCCTCTTCCGATTGTCATCATTCCCCTTCTCTTTGCCTCCTGAACTATATCCCAGACAATTAAAAAATAATCAACAAAATTTAATTCTTTGATCACCTCAAGTTCAGAAAGTAATCTATTCTGTATTTTGGTCGTAATCTTTTTATATCTTTTTTGCAATCCTTTAAATGCAATTGTATTAAGGAAGTTTGAACTACTTTCACGATGAGATATTTCGTATTTGGGATATTTATATTCATTGAGTTTTAGATCAACATTACAATCAGCAGCTATGTGGTGTGTATTTACCATCGCTTCCGGAATTTTCTTGAATATTTTTTCCATTTCAGGGGAGGATTTGAAATAAAATTCTTCATCAACTAAATCCTCAGAAGAGATTGAAGAGATTGTTTTATTCAATCTTATAGCAGTTACAAGTTTATGAATTTCAAAATCTGCTCTGCCTAAGAAATATATTGGATTTGTCGCGACAACTGGAATGCTATTCTCTTTAGCAAACTGAAAAGTATTTAAAGCGTTTTTTTTGTTGGTTGGAGTCGGAATTATCTCCGCATAAATAGAATTTTTCTTATTTACATCCTTCATCAATTCGATCGATGGTGTTAAAAGAAATAAATTTTTCCAATGATGTTTAATAATTTCAACCAGCGAAAAATCATCATTCAATTTTCGTTGAGTTATTATTTTACATAAATCAGAATAACCTGCATTATTCTTTGCAAGCAGAATTAAATATTTCTTTTCCTCGTGCGGTTCGGTTATACAAGTACCAAGAATAGGATTAATTTTTACTTCATAACATTTTTTAGCAAACTGAATTAATCCATTCATTGCATTGGTATCCGTCAAAGCAATTGAACTGATATTGTTTGTTAAGCAGGTTTTAATAAGTTCATCAATTCTAATTGTCCCGTGCAGTAAGGAAAAGTTTGTATGTACGTGTAAAGGAACCATTTAAGTTTTAATAATTGATATGAAATTAAGGAAAGAGAGAAACTATGAAAAGATTTTCTCGGAATTTATTTTAAATACTTCAACGCTTTATCAGCGATATCTTTTCTAAAATAAATACCTTCAAATTGAATTTTGCTGATTGCTTCATAAACTTTTTTTTGAGCGGTAATTAAATTAAAAGTTTTTAGAACTGATGTAACACCCAAAACTCTGCCGCCGCTGGTTAAAATTTTATTCTCTGCCCTCTTAGTACCGGAATGATAAATAATTATTTCATC
>JBGAWM010000066.1:3775-16041 GCA_044227615.1 Ignavibacteriaceae bacterium | reverse complement strand
TGTTCTTTAATGCTGTTGATAGTTATGTGGAAGGAACAAACCCAGGGAATAATTTGCCGATTGGAAATTCTCCAAGATCATTTTCTGCCTGGATTAGAAACAACCAGTACAATCAATATGGTTGTAATATTTTTCATTACGGCGCAGCACAGGCAGCACCAACTAATTTTCATTTTCTTATAACTGATGTTTTAGGATTAGGTAATGGATATGGTTATGGTGTTGTGTATGGTAATTCAAACCTAATTGATTCAACTTGGCATTTTGTAACCGGAGTTTATGAAGGCGGCACTGAAAGAACAACCAAACTTTATGTTGATGGAAGAATAGATGCTTCAGGAGTAATCACTACTGAACCAAATACTGTCTTATCTACTAACTGGAGAATTGGAAGGTTTATGGAAGGATCTTCAAACTTTAAAGGTAACATTGATGAATTAAAAGTTTATGATATTCCTCTTACAAATCAGCAAGTGTGGAATATGTATAAAGCCACCACAACTGCTCCGATACTTTTATTTCCTAATAATAATTCGACACTAGTTAATAATTTAAATCCAATATTAGATTGGGATAGTACTATTACTGCCACTAATTATCTATTGATTATGGCCAATGACTCTTTACTTGTATCAACCTTTTTGGATACGTTAATAGACATTTCCACATTTTATGTATCTGATGGATTACTACCTAACATTGATAATATATATTGGAAAGTTAGAACGATAAATGATGGTGGAATAGGGCCATGGTCAGAATTAAATAGATTTCAAATCGTTTTAACAGATGTTGAAGATGAAACTCAACTACCAACAGAGTTTGCATTATTACAGAATTATCCGAACCCATTTAATCCAAGTACAACAATAACATACCATTTACCGCATACAGCAAGAGTAGAATTGAAGATTTATGATGTTCTAGGAAATGAGATTTCTACACTTGTTGATGAAGAAAAATCAGCAGGAAGTTATGAAGTTGAGTTTAACTCTGCCCGTTATTCTCGCGAAGGCGGGAATCTAACCAGTGGTATTTATTTCTATCAATTTAAAGCTGGTGATTTTGTTCAGATTAGGAAAATGATTTTAATAAAATAATCATAAAATAGAAAGAATTTAAAATGTTAAACTTAAAGTGTTCAATAATAATAACGCTGTTAATCATAAATGGAATTACATTTGCACAATGGTCAAATGATTCGACCATAAATACACCCATTTGCATGTTCTCTGGTAACCAAACACTTTCCAATATCATTAGCGATGATGATGGCGGAGCAATAATAGTTTGGGAGGATTACAGAGGCAGTAGTTTAGATATTTATGCTCAAAGGATTAATAGTGCAGGAGTAGCACAATGGTTTACTGATGGAGTTCCAATCTGTACTGCCTCAACGGATCAGAGATATCCAGAAATTATTAGTGATGGTAACGGAGGGGCGATAATTGTTTGGACTGATCAACGAAACGGTTTTGTTGATATTTATGCTCAAAAAATTAATTCCGCTGGAATAGTGCAATGGGCAATAGATGGTGTTGCTGTATATATTGCTGCTAATACAAAAGATGCTGTTACACTTATAAGCGATGGTGTTGGAGGTGCGATTATTACTTGGTCCGATAATCGTGATGGCACATATCATATTTATGCTCAAAGAGTTTTAAGCTCTGGTGCATTACTATGGGATTTATTGGGTGTGCCAATATGCATTGCCGAAAATCAACAAATTCTACCTGCAATTGCTGGTGATGGATTTGGCGGAGCCTTTATTGCCTGGCAGGATCATCGAAGTTTGCCCCATATATATGCTCAGTATATAAATTCAGATGGGCTGGTTCAATGGGCAGCAAATGGGGTTTTGGTTTGCAATAATGCAGGCCAACAGTTAGCACCTTCTATTGTTACTGATGGTGTTGGAAATGCAATAATTGTTTGGCGAGACAAGCGAAATTTATACAATGATCTTTATGCACAAAGTATAAATAGTAGTGGTTTACTCAATTGGAATATTGATGGAGTTCCAATCTCAATTGCATCTGGTGATCAATGGGTGCAGAATGTAATTAGTGATGATTCTGGTGGGGCGATTGTGGTATGGCGTGATAACAGAGGTAATAGTGAAGACATCTATGCTCAAAAAGTAAATAGTTTTGGATCCGTTCTTTGGACCACCGATGGTGTTCCAATTTGCACAGCGACAAATGATCAAATGCAACCTGATATTATTTTTACTGATGAGGGCGATGCTATCATTACCTGGTATGACTCACGTTTTTCATACAATCCCGATATCTATGCTCAAAAGATCGATGGAAGTGGAATTACAGAATGGACTAATAATGGTATCAAAATTTGTGCAAATAATAAAATCCAGCGTGATGCACAAATAATTAATGATAAATTTCTTGGAGCTATTATCGTATGGAATGACCTACGTAATAATAACACTTCAGATATTTATGCGCAGCAAGTTGACGGAAATGGTAATCTTGGGATAGTAACGGATGCAGTAAATGAATCCATTAGATTAGATCAATTTAACTTAATGCAAAATTATCCAAATCCTTTTAATCCATCTACAATAATTAGTTATCAGTTGCCGGTAAGTAGTGAAGTGACTTTAATAGTTTATGATGTTCTTGGAAATGAAGTAGCTACGCTTGTGGATGAATACAAAACGGCAGGAAACTATGAGATTGAATTCAATCCAGCATCCAGTATCAAGAATCCAGCGTCTGGAATCTATTTCTATCAACTTAAAGCTGACTCATTTATTCAAACAAAAAAAATGATGATAATCAAATAAACAAAATTTTGGGAAAAACTCCGGTGCATCTTGCGCCGGAGCTTTATTTTATTATAAAATATTTAGCAAAATCGACTTTGGAAAATCCATAGAATAGAAGTAATTATTATTTAACTTTTATTCAGCAAGCTTTGGTATTGATTTAGTTTAACTTTCATATCCAAATAATCACTTCTTAAATTATAAATAAACCACTCATAACAACTTAGTAGCTAACTTCTCTTTTAAAATTACTTTAGCAGTGTAGTTTTAATTAATTAAAAAGGAGCAAGAAATGAAAACTTTACTGATCGTTCTAATGGCGTTTATTTTAGTTCCGTTTGTCTCAGCACAAACAGAGCAATTTCCGCAGGAGCAAAAATCTGTGATAGTTGAAAACCTTAATGTAGGAATTAAGTCCGACAATTATGGACTTCGTACAAGTTCTGCTAATGTTTTATTTGATTTGATTAATGAATCTTATCTTCAAAGTGAAGATGCTTCAAAATCAATGATTCCTTTATTGATTATGCTTGAAAATGGCAAAACAGATGAAGAACGAATTGCAGCCGCTTTAGCTCTCTTCAAACTTGGTAATAGAATTGGTATTTATCGTCTGAGAGGTGTCGCAATTTTTGATGACAACGCAAGAGTGAGTACAATTTGTAAAAATCTTTATTATAGTTATCACAAACTTAACGGTACAGAATATTTAATAGATTTTTAATGTGAGTAAATTATTATGTGTTATCCCTCCTGATGGCAGGTTAAGAATAAGTATTTTTAATCTGCCAGTATAATTGGATCTAGAAAATTCATTCCTCATTTCTGGAATCTAAGAATGCTCCTCAATTTCTTTCTATTAATAATTGTCAATTATAGTTCAATATCCTCTTAATCTTTTATATTTTTGATAAAACATTATAGAGGGAAATTATATGAAATACAGAAAACTCGGCAAATCAGATATAAGCGTTTCGGAGATTAGTCTTGGATGCTGGACTATGGGCGGACTTAATTGGGTTAACGGAACACCAAACGGCTGGGCTAATGTTAATGAGAAGGAAATCGCTGAAGCAATAAATTATGCAATTGATCACGGAGTTAACCACTTTGACAATGCTGATGTTTATGGTAACGGCAGAGCCGAGAGAATGCTCGGTCGGATACTTGGTAAGCGATCTAATAATTTTATCATTGCTACAAAAATAGGCTGGTTTCCCGGAACGGCTGAACATGCTTACGAACCTGCACATATCCGTCATCAGTGCGAGCAATCCTTAATCAATCTTAAAAGGGATTATATTGATCTCTATTATTTCCACCACGGAGATTATGGTGAGAATGACAAATATCTTGATGATGCAATAGAAGTTATGTACAAACTGCGTGATGAAGGGAAAATAAGATTAATCGGTCAATCAGCATACAAGCATGAAGATTTTATAAAGTTAATCCCCAAAGTAAAACCTGATGTAATCCAAAGTTTTGCAAGTGCACTTGATGCTCGTTTTGTACAGGATAATTCTCCGACGCGAAAGTTACTGGATGAACATAATATTTCTTTCGTTGCTTTCGGACCACTCTCGCAAGGGTTGTTGTTAGGGAAATATCATCAAGGTAATCCGCCGCAGTTTGAAGCAGGCGATCATCGTGCAAATGCAGATAGATTTAGCCCAGAAAATCTTGCAAAGCTTGAACCGAAAATTGAAAAACTAAAAAATAAATTTGGTCCATCAAATCAGGAATTATCCCGTGCAGCATTACAATATCTTTTATATTACAAACAGGTTGGCTCAGTAATTCCAGGATTCAGAAATCTTGATCAAGTTAAATCTAATCTAAGCGGAATGGATAATCCACTTACAATAGAAGAATTTAATTTTATAAAGCAAGTATTTGCCGAATAGTATTTTCTAACAAATGATTGAATGCCATGAAAAATATTTTCATTACAATGCTTATATTTTTTTCTGCTTTCTCTATTGTTGATGTGCTCTCACAAACAATGGAAACGGAAATTAACATAATACCAAAACCCAAAAGTATTATTTTAAGTGAAGGTACATTTAAGTTAAATGCAGACACAAAAATATTTTATAAGAAAGAAGCAAAACAAATTGCCGAATATTTATTCGACATTATTAATGCATCAACTGGTTTCGATTTGAGGGTTATAGAATGGAATAACAAGGTTGAGGATAATTCAATAATTATTTCTCTTTCAAATTCTTCGAAAAATACCGGAACAGAAAGTTATACCCTCGTTGTAAACTCAAACAATGTAATGATTGAAGCCGCTGAATTGAATGGATTGTTTTATGGAGTCCAGACACTTCGCCAACTTTTACCCAATGAGATTGAATCAAAAGTTAAAGTTGAAAATGTAAAGTGGATTATTCCTAACGTAGTAATTCTTGATGAGCCCGAATTTTTATGGCGCGGATTAAATTTGGATTGCTGCCGGCATTTTATGACTAAAGAATTTGTTAAAAGATATATTGATCTTCTTGCCTTTCATAAGTTCAACACTCTTCACTGGCATCTAACTGAAGATCAGGCTTGGAGAATTGAAATAAAAAAATATCCAGAACTTACAAAAAAAGGTGCTTTCAGAACTTACGATGATGGTTCAGTTTATGGCGGTTACTATACTCAGGAAGATATAAAAGAAGTTGTTGAGTATGCCGCAAGCAGGTTTATTAATGTTGTTCCTGAAATTGAAATGCCCGGACATTCAACAGCGGCAATTTCTACGTATCCAAATCTTTCTTGCACCGGGGGACCATTTGAAGTTGGAACGTTTTGGGGCATTTATAAAGATATTTACTGTGCAGGTAATGAAGAAACTTTTAAATTTCTTGAAGATGTTCTATCAGAAGTAATTGAACTATTTCCCTCAAAATATATTCACATCGGGGGAGATGAAGCGCCTAAAGACAGATGGAAAAATTGTCTAAAGTGTCAGGCAAGAATTAAATCAGAAAATTTAAAAGATGAGCATGAATTACAAAGTTATTTTGTAAAACGAATGGAAAAGTTTATCAATTCAAAAGGAAAGCAAATTATTGGCTGGGATGAAATTCTTGAAGGCGGTCTTGCACCTGAAGCGACTGTTCAATCATGGCGCGGAGTTAAAGGTGCGATTGATGCAGCTAAACAGGGACACGATGTAATTGTTTCACCAACAAGCCACTGTTATTTTGATTATCCTGTTGATGTAACTGATATGCAAAAAGTATATTTGTTTGATCCTGTCCCAGCCGAACTTACCGCAGATGAAAGAAAACACGTACTTGGAAGTGAAGGAAATATGTGGAGCGAGTATGCACCACAGGAATTAATAGATGATAGATTGTTCCCAAGAATGTTAGCCTTATCTGAAGTTGTTTGGACTTATCCTACGGAAAGAAATTATGAAGAGTTCAGACAGAGAGTTCAGAAACATTATAATAGGTTGGATGTTCTCGGTGTTAATTATGGATTGGAAACAAAGCCATTCGAAATTGTGAAAGTATTTAACGAAAATACAAACGCATTCGATCTCCAAATTACTCTGCTGCAAAAAGATATTATTAATTATGTATACAGCAAGCAACGCGGACCTATAATGTCCAATCCTATAGGAGTGGAGATAATTAATTTGCAGGTTCCCAAATCAGAAGATTTAGAATTTAGTTTTGCGCACAGCAGAGGTGATGTGGGCAAAGTATTTAAACATAGTTTTACTTTTAACAAAGCAACGAGAAAAAATGTAAATCTAACATTTCCTTTTAGCAGTAAATATCCATCCAGCGGTGATGGTGCTTTGACAGATGGTTTGCGAGGTTCAGATAGTTTTCGCGGTGGAGATAAATCATGGCAAGGATTTCAGGGAACTGATTTTGAAGCAACTATTGATTTGGGTGAATTGACTGATATAAATAAAATGTCTATTGGATTTTTTCAAGCATCATCCTCGTGGGTAGTATTTCCTGAGTACATCGAGTTCTTTTCATCAGAAGATGGAAATTCTTTTAGCCAGGTTGGAAAAGTTGATATACCATCATCAGTAAGAAACCCTGATTGGGTACAAAAAGATTTTTCGGTGGAAGTTCAGAATACAAAAGGAAGGTACATAAAAATCTTTGCTAAAAATCTTCCAGAACTTCCTTCTTATCATCCTGAAGCAGGCGGCAAACCTTGGCTTATGGTTGATGAAATAATTGTTGAGTAATTATAAGCTTGATACTAAATATTAGTCCTTTGAGATTTTTAAAGGTCATTTTGCCCGAAGGGAGAAATCTAAATCTAATAATTATCAGATTTCTCAGTCTCCCAAAGGGATGTCTATGGCAGAGGACTCCTTCGAAATGACTATTACCTCAGTTACATCGGTAACCAAAATATAAAGTAGATAATTATTTTTATTAAACATCAATCATGAAAACAGCAATCGTAATAGGTGCAACAGGATTAGTTGGGAAGCATATCACACAAAAATTACTTAATGATAATCGTTATGAAAAAGTAAAAGTATTTGTTAGAAGACCAGTTGGAATAAATAATCCAAAACTTGAAGAGCATATAGTTGATTTTGGAAATATTGAATTGTGGAAAAATAAATTAGCCGGTGATGAACTTTATTCTGCAATTGGAACAACAATTAAAAAAGCGGGAAGTAAAGAAACTCAATATAAAATTGATTTTACATATCAATATGAGTCTGCCAAAGGCGCATTAGAAAGTGGAGTAAAAAAATATTTACTGGTCTCGTCCATGGGTGCTAATTCTAAATCGAGTAATTTTTATTTGCAGATGAAGGGAAGTCTGGATGAAAAAGTTCAGAAATTAAATTTTAATCAGATTTTTATTTTTAGACCATCCATACTTGTGGGTGAAAGAAGTGAAAAAAGATTTGGAGAATCATTAGGAATAAAAATAACCGGAACAATTACTAAAATTATTCCGGCTTTAAAAAAATATCGACCGATCGAAGCCTCCCAAGTTGCAGAAGCAATGATAAAATCTGCTAATAAAAATTTAGCTGATAAAATTAAAGTTTATCAGCCCGAAGAAATATTTGAAATTTAATCTTATTGCTGAGCTAGCTTTCCAAGATTAAATCTTTTTCTATCATTCGTATCCAAATAAAGTTTTCTAAGCCTTATTGATTTGGGAGTAACTTCAACCATTTCATCATCTTCAATATATTCTAATGCTTCTTCCAATGAAAACTTAATTGCAGGAGTAATCTTAACTGCTTTATCTGAACCTGAAGCACGCATATTGGACAATTTTTTTCCACGTTGAACATTTACTTCAATATCATTTTCTTTTGTGTGTTCCCCAATGATCTGACCTTTATAAACTATTTCCCCAGGCTCAATAAAAAACTTACCTCTATCCTGCAAACCATCTATTGCATATGCGGTAGAAGCACCTTCTTCCATTGAAATTATCACTCCGCTTTTTGCTGTTCCAATGGAGCCTTTAAAAAATTCATACTGATAAAATCTATGATGCATAACTGCTTCACCCTGAGTAGCGGTTAAAACTTTTGTACGCAATCCCATAATTCCGCGTGATGGGATATGAAATTCAATTTTATTCATTTTCCCTTTTGTTTCCATCTTCATCAGTTCACCTCTTCGCTGTCCAACAAGCTCAATAACTTTTCCGGCAAACTCAGCGGGAACATCAACCACCATAATTTCAATCGGTTCTGCTTTTCTATTTTCAATAGTTTTATAAATAACTTTTGGTTCGCGTATCTGAAGTTCATAACCTTCTCGGCGCATATTTTCAATCAAGATTGAAAGATGCAAAATCCCTCTTCCGGAAACTCTATAAGCATCCGGTGAAGCAGTTTCCTGAACTCTAAGTGCAACATTATGTTCAAGTTCTTTATATAATCTATCTCTAAGTTGACGAGAGGTAACGTATTTTCCTTCCCTTCCATAAAAAGGGGAGTTATTGACGGTAAACGTCATACTAATTGTCGGCTCATCAATCGAGATGATTGGGAGTGGTTCAGGATTCTCTGCATCAGCAATTGTATCACCGATATCAACATCTTCTATTCCAACAACAGCACAAATATCACCGCAAGAAACCTCTTCAACTTCAAGTCTGTTTAATCCTTCAAAAATAAACAGCTGCTTAATGGATATTGCGTGAATGGTTCCATTTCTTTTTATGATTGAAAGTTTTTCCGATTTTTTTAGCTTGCCTCTAAATACTCTGCCGATTCCAATTCTTCCGACGTAATCGTTATAGTCCAAGGTCATTACCTGAAGCTGGACAGAACCTTTTTTAGTTGGGGGAGCGGGTATATCATTTATAATAGAATCGAGTAACGGAGTTAAATCTTTGCGTTCATCTTTCATATCTTTAATTGCCCAGCCGTCTCTTCCGCTTGCATAAATTATCGGAAAATCCAGTTGGTCTTCGCGGGCATCAAGCTCAATAAATAAATCATAGATTTCATCAAGTACTTCAACTGGGCGATTATCCGGACGATCTACTTTATTGATAACTACAATAGGCAGTAGGTGCAATGCTAATGCTTTTTCAAGTACAAATCTTGTCTGCGGCATTGGTCCTTCAAATGAATCTACAAGAAGTAGAACACCATCCGCCATCTTCAGCACGCGTTCAACTTCACCGCCAAAATCTGCATGTCCGGGAGTATCAATTACATTTATCTTATAGTCTTTGTAAGGTATACTGATATTTTTAGCGAGAATAGTTATACCGCGTTCTCTTTCAAGGTCATCCGAATCAAGAAATCGTTCGCGTACAACCTGATTTGATCTGAAAACAGCACATTGTGTTAATATTTGATCTACAAGCGTAGTCTTACCGTGATCAACGTGCGCAATTATTGCAATGTTTCTTATTTTTTTCATCGTTCTCCAAGTGATTAAAATTTGACGTGCTAATTTACTGAAGTAAAGGCAGAATTAGAATTGTAAGGAAAAGTTAATGATGTAGGTTTATCTATCTCTATTCAAGCTGTTAAAAATAGTCTGGGAGCCTTAAATACCTATGGAAGATTGTTTGATTTATACAACAGATCGAATTTATGGAGCCACACTTTGTAATCTTGATTTTGTTTTCGAAAATCTTATTGGTATAAAGTTTATTCGGAAAAGTGAATAGATTAAATTTAGATTTTCACAATTACCTTGCCTACTGTTTTTCCAGTTTGAAATTTCTTTACAGCACTTAGTAATTCTTTAAATTCAAACACCTCACCAATCAAAGGTTTGGGAAGATTCATCTCTAAAATATTGATAAGATATTTTTTCATAAGTTCAACCTTATCCCACAAATAAATCAGATTAAATCCCATTACGCTTTTGTTTTTATCTGATAATGAAAGAGGATCAACTTTCGGTCGTGTTAAATACTTTGTTAATACTTTAAAGTAATTTGGAGAAGAACTACCTGTAGAAAACTGCGCTGCCCCATACACAATTATTCTTCCTCCTGCGCTCATTTGTTTAAAACTTTCAGAAAATATTTTTCCGCCAATGCATTCTAAAACGATATTAAGATTTCTTCCATCCAGACTTTGCTTCAGTTTTTCAGAGAAATCATTTCCACGAACAATAACATCGTCATATCCTTCTTTTTTAAGAAGATCAATTTTATTTTTATTTCCAACTGTGCCGATAGTATAAGCATTAAATCTTTTTGCGATTCGATTTGCATAAATCCCAACACCGCCAGCGGCGGAATGAATTAGAACCGTGGATTGATCTTTGATATTCCCAAGTTCAACTAAAGAATAATACGCCGTTAATGATTGAACTATAAAAGCTGCGCCTTCTTCAAAACTCCAATTATCAGGTAATTTTAATATGTAATTTTTGTTTATGTTCAGATAAGTTGTGTAAGCCCCAAATCTGATAGCACCCATAATTTTATCGCCAATTTCAAACTCTGTTATTTCTTTCCCTTTTTTGATAACGATTCCAGAATATTCTAAACCAGGAATAAAACTGTCTTTTGGAGTTGCAGAATACAAACCCTGTATTGCAAAAATATCTGCAAAGTTCAGCCCAATTGCTCTCACTTCAACCGTAACTTCATTTTCTACTGGCTCTGGCAGATTTTCTGTTACAAGTTTTAAGTTATTTATTGATCCTGCTTTGAGAATCCGGTAAGCTAATCGTTCCATTTTCAAATTTCACTTTTAATTGATATGCTAATATAAATTAATTGAATATTAAGATGAGAATTCAAAGTAATTGTTTTAAATTTGTAATAAGCAATTAGTCATTCCCGCGCAGGCGGGAATCCACAAAACATTAATATAGATTCCTGCTTTCGCAGGAATGACATTCGCAAAAAGAGGAACCAAATGAACGAACAACTTATTGAATGCGTACCAAACTTTTCTGAAGGACAGCGTCCTGAAATTATAAAACAAATAACTGATGAAATTGAAAAAGTAGAAGGTGTAAAACTTCTTGATGTTGATCCCGGTTACGATATGAATCGCACCGTGGTTACTTTTATTGGTAATGCAAAAGGAGTTAAGGAAGCCGCATTCAACTCAATTAAAAAAGCTGCTGAGCTAATTGATATGAGTAAACACAAAGGTTCACATCCAAGAATGGGTGCAACTGATGTTTGTCCTTTTGTGCCGGTAAGCGGAATAACAACTGAAGAATGCATCGAACTTTCTAAGGAAGTTGCAAAACGAGTTGGTGAAGAACTTGGCATCCCGGTTTACCTTTATGAAAAATCCGCAGCAAAACCTGAAAGAGAAAATCTTGCTAAGATTAGACAAGGTGAGTATGAAGCACTTGAAGAAAAATTAAAAAAGCCTGAATGGAAACCTGATTTCGGTCCCGTTAAGTTTAATGCAAAAGCGGGTGGAACTGTAATTGGTGTTAGAGAATTTCTTATTGCGTATAACATTAACCTGAACACTCGAGAAGAAAAATACGCAACTGATATTGCATTTGAGTTAAGAGAAAAGGGAAGAAGTGCTCGTAAAGGCGGAGATGGACCATTCTACTTTAAATCCAATGATATTTTAAAATATGAAGCTGGTTCATATCCAAGTGGACTTGATGATTTTGTTGGAAAGACAATTGATGAAACAATTAAATACTGCAAGCAAAAATTTAATTTTGATTTAGCTGAACTTTTAGATTTAAATGGCATTGATCCAAAAAAACCAGAAGGACAATCAGTTAAAATTCCCGGTAAGTTTAAATATTGTAAAGCAATAGGTTGGTCAGTTCCAAAATATGATCGTGTGCAGATTTCAATAAATTTAACAAATTACAAAGTGACATCAATGCATCACGTTTTTGATGAGACAGAAAAACTTGCTGCTGAAAGAGGTCTTCGAGTAACCGGAAGTGAAATAGTTGGAATGGTTCCTTACCCTGCTTTACTTGAAATAGGGAAACATTATTTAAGAAAACAGCATCGTTCAACGGGAATTCCAATTCGTGATATTTTAAACACAGCAGTT
>JBGAWM010000066.1:0-3767 GCA_044227615.1 Ignavibacteriaceae bacterium | reverse complement strand
TGAAATAGGGAAACATTATTTAAGAAAACAGCATCGTTCAACGGGAATTCCAATTCGTGATATTTTAAACACAGCAGTCCAATCTCTTGGATTGAATGATGTTTCTGAATTTAAAATTGATGAAAGAGTTTTAGGTTTACCAAAGAATATTGATACAGCTTTAGTTGAAATGAAGCTCACAGATTTTGTTGATGAAGTATCACGAGAAACTCCAGCTCCCGGAGGTGGTTCAATTGCAGCTTTATCCGGCGCACTTGGTGCTGCTTTGTCTTCAATGGTAGCAAATCTTACAGCAAACAAACGCGGCAGTGATATTGAGACTGATAAAATTTTAAATGATGCAGCGGATAAATGTCAGGAAATAAAAAATACTTTAGTAAAAGCTGTTGATGATGACACAAATGCATTTAACGATTATATGACTGCGAGAAGATTGCCAAACAAAACTGCAGAAGAAAAGAAAGTCCGAGAAGAAGCAATGCAGAAAGGATTGAAGCAGGCAGTTCGGGTTCCATTAAACACAGCTCAATTAAGTTATGAAGCTATTGAAATTGCACAGACAGTTGCAAAGTATGGAAATCCAAATTCTATTACAGATGTTGGTGTTGGCGCACAAAGCGCTTACACAGGTGTTCTTGGCGGAATTTATAATGTGCTCATCAATCTTAAAGATATTAAAGATGAAAAGTTTAATTCTGATATGAGAAAAACCTGCGAAGAATTAAAAGATAAAGCTCAGAAAAAGCTTACAGAAGTATTGGGGTTTGTGGAAGGCAAATTATAATCATTTTAACAAACCAAGTTCCTCAACGGAACTGGGTTTGTAAATCAACTTATTCATACACCTCATAAAAAAACATTGTTGTGAACAAATCTTAAATTCTGTCCAAAAGAATGAAGCTGAGAAGTTTTGCGGTTTGTAGAAGAAAAGTTGGAAAAAAATTATTGAAGTCATAGAATAGTCCGAGACTTCCCGAGAATTGAGGAGAAAAATTATTCCTGTTTTGGCAGTTTAAAAACGATTGGTATCGAAACTTGACTGTTTACTTTTTTACCTCTAGTCATTGCTGGAGTAAATTTTGATTGCATAATAAGCCTTCTGGCTTCTTCATCACAACCATAACCGATTCCCTTAATCGGTTTTGCATTTAACGGGTTTCCTAATGTATCAATAAAAGCTAAAATATAGACTTTCCCCTCAATTTGATTTATTAAGGCTTCAGTGGGATATTGAATTTCATTCTGAAGTAAATCTAATCCGCCAATAATTTCAGGCATTATATCTACAGCAAAACCTAATAAAGGTTCATTTTTTGGCGGAGTATTTGTTGAGTCAATTTGTGCTAATGTAATTGAAAAACTCAAAAATAAAATAAATAATAAAAGTTTCATTTAATTTCTCCTCTAAATAATAAAAATTCATTTTTAAAAATTACTCAAACACCTCATAAAAAACATTGTTATAATAGAATCTAACATTTTGTCCTAGAGCTAAAAATTGTGCAGTCTCTGGTTCTTTATTTAATAGAGAAAAATATTCATCCGAGTTAAATTGAATGCGTTTGACTTCTGACGTCTGACGTTTTTGCAATTCACTATCAACCCAAAATTTATCCTGCTGATAAAAAGCTCTTCCCATAATATTCCTAACCTGTTGAGAAAGATTTTGTAAGTTCCCTTTAGAATCTTTGTATAATAATCTCTCTTTGCCTTGTTGAGTCTGACTGTAATTTGTTGCCGAGTTTAAGTTTTGAAATTCTTCACTCACTTCAACACTGCCACGACCACTCTTATCTTTCATTCTATAGTAATCAGCTTCATTTTCTTTTTTCAATTCTGGTCTTGGTGGAAGAGTTTGCAAACCATTCACAAGTCTTCCTCCGCGTACTCTGATTTCTTCATCTTCCATAATTAAATAGCTTGTATATGGAGTTATTATCCCGTGTTCCCGTGCGAGCGCGGTTACTTCATCAACAAGTTCTTTGTCTTCACCATTTAATCTTATCACATCAAGTAAATATCCAATTCTTCTTGAAGCCCAAATGGGAGGAATGAAATTGTATTCATCATCAGAAGAAGTAAAATTTTCTTTAAGTGCAAATTTCTTTTGTTCGCCGTTTAGTTTTCCGGATAAAGTAATCTTAGCATTACCATTTCCATTTCCTTTATATCTGCCAAAGACTAATACGTTCGAACCTTTAAATAAATCAGGCAGATCCTTTGGATATGTTTGGTAAACTTCAACATTATCAAAAGCTAATTTTAAATCACTTAGTACAGGAGATTGAATCTTATCATAAAAATTTGAGACTTTAATTTCAATATCTTCATCATCACTTACATAAGTTCGCCAGGCTTTTGTTGCATCTGTAAGTTTATCGAGCAAATGAGTATTTATTTCATCACCAATTCCAAAAGTGAATATTCTGGAATTACTTTTATTAACATTCAATATTCTCTTAATTAATTTCTCATCGTTCATTTCCCCAATTGTTGGTTTGCCATCTGTTAAGAAAACTACAAAGTGCGGATGATTAGATTTGGTATAATTTTTAAAAGCAAGATTGAAAGCTTCTTCAATATTAGTTCCCCCGATTGCCTGAAAGTCATCGATAAATCTTTTTGCTTCACTGATATTTTGCTTTTCGGCTTTCTTTAATGAATTGAATAATGAGTATGCTTCCGTTGAAAATCTTATCACATTAAAACGATCTCCAGCATTTAAATTATTTATACAATAAAGTAATGCTTTCTTCGCTTGCTCTAATTTTTCGCCGCTCATACTTCCTGAAACATCAAGAATAAATGTTATGTCTTTGCTTTCTATTTGTGTTTTGTCAATTTCGATTGAAGGAGAAGCACTTAATAAAAAATAGCCGTCATCTTTCCCGGTTTGATAACTAAGTAAGGATAATCCAACTGCAGAAGAATTTATTGAGAAATAAAGTTTGAAATCGATATCAGGTTTTACACTCTCATCTTCATAAGATATAATTGAATGACTATCACTTTTATTAACTATATCAACCTCGTGAGTAGGGCAGTAAATGTTTTTTATTTTTTCAATCGATTTCAAATCAATTTTAACAGAAACATTTTTTAAGGGCTTTGCTGAGAACTTTTCAGTATTAAGCGGATAAATGTATTCGAATAAATTATTATCCGATTCCAAAACCTGAGTGTAACTGATTGAAATTTTCTTTTCACTTCTCGGTTCGATAGGAAAGATGCGCAGCTTAAAAATGTTTTGTTCACTGTATTCAAGCAAAGCTGGATCTCGCATTTGCCTGACAATATCTTCATAAATCTTTCTGGCCTTATCTGCATCAAGCAATTCAGCTTTAGTTTCTTTGCCATTTATCACCATTGTAAAGTTGTTAATCACTGCACCTTTAGGAATTGGAAAGATATAAAATCCCTCAAGCTGAGATTGACTTGGATTATAAAATGATTGATCAATTTTTGTTATTGCTGATTGTCCATCAATCTTCACGTCAACTTTGTGATAAACAACTTCTAACGGAAAAGGATTTGGTAATGGATTTGGTCTGGGGATCACAATAAATCCATCAGCAAAAACTTTTAAAGAGAGAATTGCAATTAGAATAAGTATTTGAGATTTAGTTTCCATTTTATCTTGCTCCTTTGTCATTCTGAGCCTGTCGAAGAATGATGGTCACACTTCGACTACGCTCCATTAGACTTAAAGTGTTATTTAATTTATATTAATAAAAACATTTAATAACAAAATAAGGATTAAATAAAAT
>JBGAWM010000065.1:0-16141 GCA_044227615.1 Ignavibacteriaceae bacterium | reverse complement strand
CAGAATTAAAGATTAAACAACAGAAAGTAGCTTAATTAAATGGAGTCTCTATTTTCAACTAAGTTTGACTTTATGCCATTTCAAATCCTGCAACTAATATTTATATTTTATTATATTTGAATTAAAATTTATTAAAACAGAAATAATTAAGCTAATTTTAGATATTCAAATTTCTTATTTAGTATCCCAATAGAAGAAATAAATGAACGAAATAATCCCATCCTGTAAAAATTTTTCCGGCTATAAACCCTGTTTTCCCGATCATAATTGCTGGAAAGATGGCTGTAAGGAAAATAATCCAATCGGTAAGAAAATATTAATAATTAATTTTGATGCAATGGGAGATGTGTTGATGACTACCGCACAGCTTCCGTCAATAAAAAGAAAATTTCCAGAATCAAAAATATTTTGGGTAACTCTTAAAATTGCTGCTCCCCTTCTTTACAATAATCAGTACATTGATCAGGTATTTATCTATGATGCAGAATCGATCTCAATCTTAAATCAAATTGAGTTTGATATTGTGATGAATGTCGATAAATCTCAGCGTTCCTGTGCAATGCTAAATTCTGTAAACGCTAAACAAAAATTAGGATTTGGGCTTGATAATAACGGGATAATTATTCCTGTTAATGAAGGTGCACACTATAATTATAATCTTGGTATGGATGACCATTTTAAGTTTAAAGTTAATCAGCGAACCGGACAGGATTATTTGGCTGAAACTCTTGAACTTGATTACAAACGTGATGATTATGTTTTCAATTTTACCAATGATGAACTGAGATTTATTGAAGATTATAAAAGAAATGTTCGCTTAAGAGATACTGATAAAATAATTGGATTTAACACAGGCTGTTCGAACTTATATCCAAATAAAAAGATGTCTGTTGGTCAGCATATTTTTTTAATCAATAAATTATTAGCAAAAAGAAAATACAAGGTAATGCTTCTTGGCGGCCCAGAAGATAGTGAGAGGAATAAAGAGATAGCGGATTACTTTAGAGGCAGAATTATAAACACTCCAACCACAGATGGTGTAAGAAAAGGAGCTTGTTACGAATCAATTCCTCAAATTGTTGTTACAGGTGATTCTTTTGGTATGCACTTAGCTATCGCTCTGAAAAAATATGTTATAGCCTGGTTTGGGCTAAGCTGCTGGACTGAAATTGATCTTTATGATCGTGGAGTAAAATTATATCAGGAAGATCTTGAATGTTCTCCGTGCTGGAAGAAGAAATGCCCATTCGATCTTGAATGCATTAAAAATATTGATCTTAATCGTATTATAAATGAAATTGATCTATACTATGAAGGATTTGACAAAGTAAAAATTCAGGAAAGAGAAAACGTATTTGAAAAAGCTAGAAAAATAAATCGCCCTTTAATTTTAGATGGAGCAATGGGAAGTCTTCTTCAAGAGAAAAAGCTAACTTCAAATAAAAGAGTATGGAGCGCAAAAGCGAATGATGATTCGCAATTGGAAGTGATCACGCTGCATAAAGATTACATAAGGGCAGGCGCTGATATTATTACCACAAATACTTTTAGAACAAATCCATATTCACTTATTTCTTCGGGAGTTACAGATATAGTTGGAAGTGTTTCTAAGGCAGTTGATTTAGCTAAAAGAGCACGCGGACGATCTGCAATATTAATTGCTGGTTCAAACCCGCCGGTTGAAGATTGTTATCAGTTTGATAGGACAATTTCACAAAAAGATTTAGAATGGAATCATAAAGTACATATTGATGCTTTAATGGAAGCCGGTTGTGATTTTATTATGAATGAAACTCAAAGTCATTTTGATGAGATTAAGTTTATTTCAAAATACTGCGGCGAAAATCATATACCATTTGTTATGAACTTTTTCTTTATTGATAAACCGAAACTTCTTTCGGGTGAAAACCTTACTGATGCAATCGAATTTGTATTAAAGTATCACCCTCTTGCAATTGGATTTAATTGCATAACATTTGATGCTCTAGAAAATGCAACTAATAGATTAAAACCCGATATGAATTGGGGATTTTATCTTAACTGCGGCAGCGGCAAGTTCACTGATCAAAGCATTGATTGTGCCATTTCTCCCGCTGAATATGCAAAAAGAGCAAAGCAATATCTTAAGTTTAATCCTTCCTTCATTGGATCCTGCTGCGGCTCTTCCCCAGAACATACAAAAAAATTAAAGCTGCTATTGGATGAATGAGATCCTAGTAAAATCCCCTGCCAAAATTAATATTGGACTTAATATTGTTCAGAAAAGAAATGATGGTTTTCACAATCTTGAAACAATTTTTTATCCTTTAAATCTTTGTGATGATTTAGTTTTTACGAAATCGGATAAATTTTCTTTCAACAGTAACGATGAAAATCTTAATAAAGAAAAAACTAATCTTATTATAAAAGCAAAAGAACTTTTGGAAGATGAGTTCGATATCAAAATTCCTGTTAATATCTATCTAAATAAAAATATTCCAATTGGTGCAGGACTTGGCGGAGGGAGTTCTAACGCGGCTTCAACACTAACAGCACTGATAAAACTTTATCAGATTAAAATAGATAAAAAACAATTATCCGAGCTCGCTCTTAACCTTGGTTCTGACGTACCATATTTTTTAAATCAGTTTCCAGCTTTCGCTGAATCAAGAGGTGAATTATTATACCCAATGAAAATAAATTTGAAAAAATCTCTCTTGATAGTAAATCCTGGAATTCATGTAGCAACAAGATGGGCATTTGGATTGATTCAACCCAAACCTCCTGTAAAAAGTTTAAAATCATTACTTGGACAAGATGAAGTAACCATTGATAAAATAATGAGTATAGCAGATAATGATTTTGAACATATTGTGTTCGAACATTTTCCGGAAATAAAGTACATTAAGGAAAAGATGTCAGATTTCGGTGCAGCATATTCAATGATGACCGGAACCGGATCAACAGTCTGGGGAATGTTTGATGACGCAGAATCTGCCTATCGTACTGAACTTTATTTTAAGAGCAAATCTTATTTTACTTTTTTACAAAATTCTATTTAACAGCGCTTTCAGCAAATTCCACTATACCTTTTGTTGCATTCAAATTAACTTTTAATCCAAACGGAATTGTAACAAAATCTTTTATATGTCCATGTGGAAAAGTATATATTGAAGGAAGTGCAAGAGTTCCTACATAATCAGCAATAACCTCACCAATCGTTAAAGTTTTTTTGGTAAGATCGTGCTCATTGCAATCAACAAATCTGCCGAGAATAATTCCCTTTACTTTTTTAAATACACCGGAAAGTCTCAATTGATTTAGCATCCTATCAACACGATAAGGTAATTCACCAATATCTTCTATCATTAAAATTTTACCTGTAAGATTTGGGAAATAAGGTGTGCCAAGCAGTGCGGTAAAAACAGCCAGGTTACCGCCGATCAATCTGCCGGATGTACTTCCCTTATGCAGATGAGGCATTTTTTGGTTTTCAGGATATTTTATTTTTCCTAATTTTTTATTTGAAGTGATAGTCGCCCAAAAATATTCGTTTGTATATTGACTCACTTCATCATAAAAATCTACTGCTACCATTGGCCCTGCAAAAGTTATCAATCCGGCTTTTTCAAAAAATGCCATTTGAAGAGAAGTAATTTCACTGTAGCCAACAAAAATTTTAGGATTATTTTTAATTAATCTATAATCGATTTTATCTAATAATCTAAAAGCGCCATATCCTCCACGCAGAGTAAAAACGGCTTTAACATTTTTATCTTTAAACATTGAATGAATATCGTCAACTCTTTCCTGGTCCGATCCAGCTAAATAACCATGATTTTTCCCAACATTTGCTCCAACCTTTACACGATAACCTAAACTTTCAAGATACTTAACACCCTTTTGAACCCTTGCAAACTCATCCGGTGAAGAAGCGGGAGAAATAATTCCAATTACATCTTTCTTATTAAGTTTTTTTGGTTTTTGAAGTGTCATGAGCGATCCTTTATTTAGTCATTTATTATTTGCAATTTAGTGAAACATTAAAATTTGCACAACCGCAGTTTTAACTCTAAAATCAAACATAATGACTATTTATAGTCCATATTATGTTTGATAGGAATCACGATTTGCTTGAGTGTTTTAATTAAGTTTTTTACAAATTTGATGTGTGTTATATTTGAAATAGAAATAAAACAATTCCGTTCAAAATAGAATTTATTTTTTTTAGTTTGATTACATCGTACGATATTTTAGAATGAATAAACCCAAAATACTTTTTATTGGTGGTTCAATAAATCAAACCACCATAATGCACCAAATCTCAAAAGAGCTTCCAGAGTGTGATGCATATTTTACGCCATACTATGCAAGTGGTCCTCTCTGGGTGATGACCAAATTGAAAATGCTTGAGTTTACAATTATGGGAGGCACATTCAAAAGAAAGACCCTCGAGTACATTAAAGAAAACAATCTTAAGCTTGATTTTGAGGGAAAGAATGACAACTATGATTTGGTTTTTACTTCGCAGGATTTAATTGTACCAAGAAATATTAAAAAGTTTAAAACAATTCTTGTTCAGGAAGGAATGACTGATCCGCCTGATTGGCGATATCATGTCACAAGATTTCTTGGACTCGGTCGTTGGTGCGCTAGTACATCGATGACAGGGTTATCCCACATGTACGATTATTTTTGTGTAGCTTCGGAAGGATTTAGAGAACAATTTATTGATAGAGGTGTAAATCCTAATAAAATTCGTGTTACAGGCATCCCAAATTTTGATAACTTTGAAAAGTTAAGAAGTTTGGAATTTGAACATAAAAACTTTGTACTTGTAGCAACATCGGATGTTAGAGAAACCACGAAGTATGAAAACAGAAAAGAGTTTTTATTAAATGCAAAAAAAATTGCTGGCGATAAACAAATTATTGTTAAGCTGCATCCTAACGAGCTAGTTAAAAAACGAACCGCTGAAGTAAAAAAATATTTACCTGATGCATTAGTCTATCACGGAGTAAGTATTGATCCTATGATAGCAAATTGTGATGCATTAGTTACAAGATTTTCCAGTACAATATTTCCAGCCATTGCTTTGGGCAAAGAAGTTTATTGCAATATCGATCTTAAAGAAATTAAAAGATTATTCCCTCTACAGAATGGCGGAACGTCAGCGAAAGCTATTGCTGAAATTGCAAGAGAATTACTCTCTTCAACAAAACCTGTTGTAAGGGTAAAAGAAAAAAATAAATATATGGAAGATCTCAAATTAGAAATCAAATACATGCTTAAGCAAAAACTTGCACGAGCAAAATCTATATTCTAAATAAAGTGAAAAATAAATTAAATATTATTACAGTCATTCAAGCAAGAACCGGTTCGAGTCGCCTTCCAAATAAAATATTACTACCACTTTCAAACGCACCATTACTGTATAGAATGTATGAACGAGTTGCAGCATCTAAACTAAATGGCACAATTGTTATTGCAACAACTACAGATAAAAGCGATGATAAAGTTGAACAACTCTGCAAAGAATATCAAATAAATTGTTATCGTGGTCATTCAACTGATTTGTTGGATAGGCATTATCAGACTGCAAAATTGTTTAAGGCAGATGCAGTTGTTAAAATTCCTTCAGATTGTCCGTTAATTGACAAAGATGTAATTGATAGAGTTATAGATTATTATATAAATAATTCAGATAAATATGATTATGTATCTAATCTGCATCCGGCAACTTACCCTGATGGAAATGATGTTGAGATTATGAGTACAAAAGTTCTTGAAGATGCATGGTTAAATGCTAGAAAAGATTTTGAACGTGAACATACAACTCCTTACTTGTGGGAGAATCCTGATAAATTTAGAGTTGGAAATATTGAATGGGAAACTGGTTTAGATTATTCGATGTCTCATCGTTTTACAATTGATTATGAAAAAGATTACAATTTCATAAAACAAGTTTATGATGAACTTTATCCAATAAACAATAAATTTACGCTTGAAGATATTTTGGATTTGTTAGAGAGAAAACCAGGTATTAAAAAAATAAATGAAGAATATTGCGGTGTTAACTGGTACAGAAAACATCTTGATGAACTAAAAACAATTTCATCGGATCAAACAAAAATTATATAGAATAAAATAATAACCGTAGAACAGTCCGCCGCGGCGGATTAGTCTGTTAGATTTTAACAATAAACATAATAACAACAGACATAAGTCTGTCTTACGAAAGTTAATCGATGCCAAATAAAGTAGAATTAAATACAGATTATCCGACAATTAAAAAGTCAGATGAATATTATAAAGTTGCATTGGATTTAATTCCCTGCACAACACAAACACTTGCAAAAGGTCCCCAACAAAATGTAAAAGGTGTTGCACCAAAATATTTGCAGCGCGGTAAAGGCTCACATGTGTGGGATGTTGATGGCAATGAATATATAGATTATCAAATGGGAATTGGTCCAATTTCTCTTGGTTATGCTTATGATAAAGTTGATGATGCAATCAAAGAACAATTAAAAGATGGGATTACATTTTCGCTTATGCATCCGCTTGAAGTTGAAGTTGCTGAGTTAATTCATAAAGTTGTTCCAAATGCAGAATCAATTCGTTACAGCAAAGTTGGTGCAGATGTTACTTCTGCTGCTGTAAGATTAGCAAGAGCATTTACAAAACGTGAAAAAGTTTTATGCTGCGGCTATCATGGCTGGCACGATTGGTACATTGCGGTAACAGATAGGAATAAAGGAATTCCTCAAGCTATTCAGGATTTAACTTATACGATAAGTTATAATGATATTCAATCCGTAATTGATTCTGTTGATGAAGAAACCGCATGTGTAATACTTGAACCTTATGTATTTGAAGAACCAAAAAATAATTTTTTGCAGAAGTTAAGAGAAGTTTGCACTAAGAATGGAACTCTTTTAATCTTTGATGAAATGTGGAGCGGATTTAGAATTGCTCTGGGAGGTGCACAAGAATTTTTTGGAGTTAATGCGGATCTCGCCTGCTTCTCTAAAGCAGTTGCTAATGGAATGCCGATATCTATTCTAACAGGAAGAAAAGATATAATGTCTTTACTTGAACAAGATGTATTCTTCTTTACAACTTTTGGGGGTGAAGCACTTTCACTTGCTGCTGTTAAAGCTACGATAAATGAAATGATCGAAAAAAATGTTCCGGCACAATTAGCAAAGCAAGGAAACAAATTAAAAATTGGATATAATAAAATCGCTGAAGAACTTGGAATGAATTATACTAAGTGTACAGGTTTTGATTGCAGAACAATTGTAACTTTTGATGCATCAGCTGGAAACCCACTTGAAATGAAATCACTTGTTCAGCAGGAAATGATAAAACGCGGAATACTTTGGGGCGGATTTCACAATATGTGTTTCTCTCACTCCGATACGGATATTCAGTACACGTTAAAAGCTTATAGAGAAGTTCTTCCAATACTAAAAAAAGCTGTTGAAGAGAATAACGTAAAAGGATATTTACGAGGAGAACCTGTTGGTCCTGTTTTTAGAAAAGTTAGTAACTTTAATATGAAACCAAAGAAGAAATAACTTCAGGTCATTCCGAACTCGTTTCGGAATCTCAATTATTAATTTGTTAAAATAAAGAAGCTGAAACAAGTTCAGCTTGACAAAGAGAAAATGAAATGAACTCATTAGAACTATTCTCATTAAAAAACAAGGTTGTAATTGTAACCGGTGCGCTTGGCTTGATTGGCAAAAATCATTGCCAGGCACTTGCTGATGCCGGTGCAAATATTGTTGTTTGCGATCTTGATGAAGAACAGTGTAAAAATTTTGCTTCTTCCCTTCCAACCAAATCAATTGGAGTTGGAGTTGATATAACAAGTAAATCTTCTGTTCAAAATCTTAGAGACATATCTTTAAAAGAATTTGGGAAGATTGATGTATTAATAAACAACGCTGCAATAAATGATATGTTCGAAAATCCTCAAGCTGCCGCTGAACAATCTATGTTTGAAAATTACTCGCTTGAGATGTGGCAAAAATCTATTGACGTAAATGTAACCGGTACATTTCTTTGTTCACAGGTTATTGGAACAGTGATGGCTAAAGCTGGTAAAGGAAGTATCATTAATATTGCATCAACTTATGGGTTAGTTGGACCTGATCAATCAATCTACAAAAAACCGGATGACACACAATCATTCTATAAATCTCCTGCTTATCCTGCAACAAAAGGTGCGATTGTAAACTTTACAAGATTTCTCGCTGCTTATTGGGGTAACAAAGGAGTTCGGGTTAATACATTAACTCCCGGTGGAGTTGAAAATAAACAGGATGATTATTTTATAAAAAATTATTCAGCAAAAACTCCGTTAGGCAGAATGGCACAACCCACAGATTACAAAGGCGCAATAATATTTTTAGCAAGCGATGCTTCATCTTATATGACTGGAGCGAATTTAATAGTTGATGGAGGCTGGACAGCATGGTGATTGATAATAAATTAAAAGAGAAAAATCTGCACTTAAAGAACAAAGCAGAAAAAATAAAAGTTATATTAACTGATGTAGACGGAGTACTAACTGATACCGGCATCTTCTATGGACACGAAGGTGAAGCATTAAAAAGGTATTCAATTCGTGATGGAATGGGTGTCGAAAGATTACGGAAATATGCGGGAATTGAAACTATTATCATTACTGGTGAAAATTCAAGAGCTGTTTCTACTCGCGCAGAAAAATTAAAAATTAAAGAATTCTATTTAGGTGTAAATAAAAAAGAAGAAGTTTTAGAAATCATAAAGAAGAAAAACGGATTTATTACGGAAGAAATAGCATACATTGGTGATGATGCAAATGATTATGAAATTATGAAGCTTTGTGGTTTTACCGCGACCCCAAATGATGGAATGAGTTTTATAAAAGATATTGCTGATTTTGTTTGCGAAACAAAAGCTGGTTACGGTGCATTTAGAGAGTTTGCCGAATTGATTTTAGCATTTAAGAATAATTCTTAAAAATATTTTGAAAGAATTTTATGACCAAAAGAGAAGTTAAAGTCGGCTCCCGTTTTATTGGTGATGGTCATCCTGTTTTTGTAGTGGGCGAAATTGGAATAAATCATAACGGTGATGTAGGTATAGCAAAAAAAATAATTGCAGGTGCAAAACACGCGGGCTGCGACGCTGTTAAATTCCAAAAACGAACTCCGGAAATATGTACTCCAAAAGACCAATGGAATATTGAACGCGATACTCCATGGGGCAGAATGACTTACATCGATTACAGGCATAAAGTTGAGTTTGGCGAAAAAGAATATTCAGAGATTGATAAATACTGTAAAGAGATTGGAATGATTTGGTTCTCATCCTGCTGGGATGAAGACGCAGTAGATTTTATTGAAAAATTTAATCCTCCGCTTTATAAGACTGCCTCTGCCGCATTGACGGATTTTTCACTTTTAGAGAAACACAAAAAATTAAATAAACCGATTATGATGTCAACAGGAATGTCCACGATAGAACAGATTGAAAAAGCTATTTCATTTATGGATAAAAATAATTTAATGATCGCTCACGCAACATCTGCATATCCATGTAAGAATGAAGAATTAAATCTTAGAATGATTGAAACGCTTAATCAAAAATATCCTGATATTCCCATAGGTTATAGCGGACACGAAGTTGGTCTGGCACCAACCTGGGCTGCAGTCGCTCTTGGAGCTTGCTTTGTGGAGCGTCATATAACATTAGATCGTGCTATGTGGGGAACTGATCAAGCTGCGTCTGTTGAAATCGGTGGTATGGAAAGATTAGTTTCTAGTATCCGTGATATTGAAAAATCTTTGGGTGATGGTATTAAAAAAGTTTACGATAGTGAACTAGGACAAATTAAAAAATTAAGACGAGTTAAATAATTCAGGTTCTTCATTGCGAGGGACGAAGCAATCCGCAAAATAAAAAAGATTGCTTCACTCGAATCTGCCGTGGCGGGTCATTTGCAATGACAAAACTATAAATTATGAGAGCAAACATTTTTTCAGAATTATTTAGTACAATTTACGACTACATAAATAGTATGTCATCCGCAGAAATAATTTCAACATCGTTAATTATTCTTGCGGCGTTGGCATTTGTACTACTTGAACGAATATTTCCGTATTCAAAAGGTCAGAAAATTCTTCGTGAAGGTTTTTTTGATGACTTTGCAATGTACACGATTGCTCAAAATTATATTTTAAGCATTCTGATTTTTGGAGTGATTATTAATTTTTTTGATAACTCAACCGGAATATCGAGATTAAAATTATTCGCAACCGTTCCTATTTGGGCACAATTAATTTTCTTTGTTGTTACTCACGATCTTTACATTTACTGGATGCATCGCTGGATGCACAAAAATAAATGGTTGTGGAGAATACACGAAGCTCATCATTCGCCTAAAAAAGTTGATTGGCTGTCCGGTTCAAGATCGCACCCTTTGGAAATTATTTTAAATCAAACAATAGAATTTGCGCCAATAATATTACTCGGTGCGCCTGTAGAAGTAATTGCATATAAAGGATTAATAAGCGCTGTTTGGGGAATGTACATTCACTGTAATGTTGATATTAAATCCGGCTGGCTGCAAAAAATAATTAACGGACCAGAAATGCACCGCTGGCATCATTCAACCGGTAAAGGAAGAAATAGAAACTTTGCTACTAAATTTGCTTTTTGGGATTGGATGTTTGGAACTGCTTACTTACCGGAAACTAAAGCTGATGAATATGGACTGAAAACTTACTTCCCTGCTCATTATCTCAAGCAGACCTTATTCGCATTCAGAAGTTTTAAAAAATCAAAAAGCACCCAATTCTGATTTTATTACACTCTATTTATTTTATTAGCAGAGTATTTTATCACTTCCGCTTTTTCAATCGTTACTAGGCCGCCAATTTTAGCTTCTTCAAAAATTTCATTCACAACTGGAATAAAATTTTCAATTTTTTCTAACCTATCAACTATCTCAATGATTAAAGGAAGATCTTCGGAAAGTGTGAGAAGCTTTGTGGTATGAATTTTACTATTTGCACCAAATCCCATAATTCCCTTGATAACAGTAGCCCCTGCTAAGTTTGCTTTTCGTGCTTTTAATACTATCTCTTCATAAACAGGTTTACCATTATATTTATCACTTTCACCGATAAATATTCTTAACAGTTTTGCTTCGCTGTTAGTTTGCATAAATCAACCTATAATTTTTGAAATTAAGTAAGCCAGATAAATTCCAACTAAACATAAAACCACATTTAAAAGAACATTATAAATTGCAAGACCAAATTCTGAATCACGAAATAAGTTTAATGTTTCGTAAGAGAATGTTGAGAATGTGGTAAAACCTCCGCAAAATCCCACAGTAAGAAATAATCTAAATTCACTTCCTATTAATTCTTTATCATTCAGATAGAACATTATCATTCCAAGAATAAAAGAACCAACAACATTTACCACTAAAGTGCCGTAAGGAAATATTACAGAAATGTTTCTTTGGATATAACTCGAGATTCCAAAACGAAGTGCACCGCCGATTGCAGCTCCAGCTGAGACAAGAATATAATTTAGCATTGAGTAATTTTTTAATTCATTAAAATATTATTGGTATAAAATAAAAAAGTCTCATAGTAAAAACTATGAGACTCAAAATTATAAATCTATTTTATATAGAAATATTACTAATCCTAATTAAACCTAACCGTAAATGAAGTCATAATATTATCTATTCTAATTGATTGATCGATTGGCGGAATATTTGGTCCAAAGCCTTCACCCGGTTCATCCCACCAACTTCGGGAGTATGTTACATGAAATTCAAAATCTCCTTCGCCGGAACTAATTCCTAAACCAGCGTTAAATATTTTTCTATCATATTCTGTTGGAGTATCTGCTAATGGAGAAGGATTATACATAAATCCAGCACGAGCACTTAATCCTGTAAAAGGAAGCCTAAACTCCGCTCCGGCACGCAGATTAAAAACCTGAGTATATTTTTCAAGAATGAGTTTATTTATATCTGCATAAACAGGAAGCTCAGCGTCACCAGAAAATCTCATTTGAGTGTAGTCTGTATAAGAAACTTCAGCGGCACCAGTAATAAAAAAGATATTTACTGAAGCTGCAGCGGTAAATTCAAATGGCGATGTGATCGTATAATCAGAACTTATAACCGGAACATCAAGTTTGGCTGTGTAACCGGACGAAAAAATTGTTTCTCCATTAAAGTAATGATCTTCACTAATCATAAAAGTAGTAGGCAGTTTTACAGAACCGCCAAGTGCAATAAAGTCGAAAAATTTATAAAGCAATCCAAATCTTGCATCCCAGCCATTATAACTCCAATCAACAACATCATTAAGATAATAAGAATCAAAACCTGTTGATAAAGGCGCATCCGGAACTGTTTGAATGGCGGAAGTGTAAACATCATTTACATCACTCTCGCTAAACTCTCTATTACTTTGAAGTCTTCCGATTGCATAGTTTACACTTGCACCAAAAAATACATTATTTGCAAATTCGTAAGCGGCACCGGCAGACCAATTATTTATTCCGCCTTCATTGATCAAAGATCCCTTCTGCTGCAAACTATTATTAAGGATTGTTCTGTCCTCAAAATATTCGCCAGAGGTTGGATCATAATATGGATAACTGAGTAATAAATTTCGAGCAATCTCTTTTCCGTTTGAAGCTAAATCATTTACAAAAGAACCAGTGGGATTAAAGCCTTCAAATTCAACAATTCTATTAAAATCTTTTGAATTATTGTAACCCAACGAAAGTGCAAATGTTCTTCCGCTGCTATCAGATTTAATTGGATACACCAACCCAAACTGACTAAAATTTGTTTGAGTTTTTAATGAGCTGGTTTCATTAGATATATAATTAGTTGTATTTCTATAAAGATTTGCTCCAACTGAAGTTGTAAGACTAAGTTTATCCGCCGTAGCTAATGTTGCAGGATTAAATAATGTTGCTGTATAACTTTTACCAAAAGTTGAGTAGGCGTTTCCCATACTCATAGACCAGGCATCATAAGATTGACCGCGTTCAGATAAAATTGCTGCATAACCATCGTTTAGGCCCAGATAGTTTTGAGAATATATATCACGGCTAAAAATTAATATAAACAATACAGCTATAAGGTGAACCACATTTATCTTCAAAATAAATTCTCCGTTAATTCTTGACCAAAATTATATAAATACAATAGTAATTTTTTATGCAAATTTTTTGGGTTTGCAAATTTGAAAGAATTTAATCCTTTAAATTATTAATGATTTTGGTGGTAAGAGGTCCCAATCCAAAATAATTGCTTTATCACTAATGCGTTACCAAGATTTACTAAACCTTTTTAGCAATCAACAAAACTTTTGAATAACAAATTCAAAAGAAATAACAATTAAAATTGCCGTGTAATACTAAAAATAAAGCAATAATAAAACAACTAGCCTAAAAATGCACTTTTAGAATCATACTAAACAAAGTATAAGTCATTGATAAACATAGTTAATAGCAATTCAAACACAACCAGAATAACGGATGAGAGCATTGATGCGTTTGCAAGCACACAACCTTCCACTAATGCTTTCTGTAAGATAATTACTCTTTTGAGGCTTTTGATAATCCAAGAATTTCTTCCAATTTTTTATGCAAATCCTCACCACGCAAACCAGAGGCAATGATTTTCTGATCTCTATCCAAAAGTACATTTGCCGGAATGGAATTTATGCCGTACAATTTTCCTGCTTCATTACCCCAACCTTTTAAATCTGATACTTGAGTCCAGGTTAATTTATCATCATCAATTGCTTTGATCCATTTATCCCGATTCGTATCAAACGAAACTCCGAGAACATCAAAACCTTTACTATGATATTTTTGCCAAGCTTTGACTACATTAGGATTTTCGGCTCTGCACGGTCCACACCAAGCAGCCCAAAAATCAACAAGTAAAATTTTGCCTTTAAATGATGAAAGCGATACATTATTTCCTGAAACGTCGCTCATTTTAAAATCGGGGGCAAACTGACCTACAGCGACTTTGCGAAGAATTTCAATTCTTTTTTCTATAGCCTGATAATATGTGGAGGAATTCATTGAAGTATCCAGGACTCCCAGCAGGTCCTCTAATTCAGTCAAATCAAATTGCCACGAATTACGAGTGATCAAGTAGGGAGAAACACTAGTTTTATTGTTTTGTTTTATAAAAGATATTAGCTGAGCCTTCGCATCTTTTTCAATCTCTTCAATAATCTGATCGTTTTTATTCATCGACAACGTATCACCTTTATCTTTAGCTGACTTCCAAGCATCGTATACTTCTTCCATCCTCGTCATATTTTTTTTATCCATTTCGACATATTTCATATAAATGTCGTGCGAGGAAGATCCCAGAACTTTACTTTTATCAATACTATCTGGATAAATTTTAACATCCATCTCTGCATTCTCAACAAAAATTGGAACAGACGCTTCATTTTCTTTGATTTTTAGATACCACATCTCTGGTAAGGTAACGGATCCTTTAAAAGTAAAACTTCCGTCAATCACTTTTGCAGAATCAAGTTTTTCCCAGCCATCACTTCCTAGTTTTTGAAGAATAATCATCGAAGAATCATTAGCAGTGATAGATCCTTTTATGATAAATTGATCTTTTTTTGCTGCGCAGGATACTAGAACTATACCTGCGAGTAATATCATTATTAAATTTTTCATTGTATTTAATCTTTCATTTTTTAATTAAATAAAAATAAGTCTTTGGTAAAAGAAAATGAACTCAATGAATAGTAATAAAAAAGCCCCGAAATTTTTTACATTTCGAGGCTATTTAGTGACCCCAAGGGGATTTGAACCCCTGTTACAGCCGTGAAAGGGCTATGTCCTAACCACTAGACGATGGGGCCTTTGGAATCTAAACTCAAAAAAATTAAATGGTTGGGTGAGCGATGGGAATTGAACCCACGACCCCCAGGGCCACAACCTGGTGCTCTAACCAACTGAGCTACGCTCACCATTTAAAGAACAATCTTTCGTACGCCCGAGTGTGGCTTTGCCAGAACCACTAACCATCAGTTTATAGGCTGATGTTCTATCCAACTGAGTGACGGACGCATTAACAAAATTTCAATTGTACGCCCGAGTGGACTCGAACCACTAACCCTCAGCTTAGAAGGCTGATGCTCTATCCAATTGAGCTACGGGCGCTCAAAATACACAGTAAAACTATAAAAGGAACAGCCAAAAGGAAATTTAAGTCGGGGCGGCAGGATTCGAACCTGCGACCTCCTGCTCCCAAAGCATTGGGGCAACCCCAAAATGCTTCGTTTTTACTCCGAATTCACAACTTTTAACGGCTTTTGAATTTTCGTGCCCAAAAACGTGCCCATATTTGCTTTATCTGAAACTTCTTTTCCTATCCTGGACAACTCTGCTGCAGTGTAATGTTTCAATGTTGTTTGTATCGACTTATGCCTTGCCAAAGTCATAACGTCATATACACTCAAACCAGAATTTACTAATCTTGAAATGTAGGTTTTCCTCAATGTATGTATTGAGTAATGATGAAAACCTTCTCTTTCCAGAAACCTTTTGAAAAATTTTAAAGAGTCTTTATTTGCATACTGGACTACTTTACCATCGCGTTTATCAAACTCTTCTAAAAGGAAGTGCCTAAGTTCGGAATAAATTGGAATAAAATCAACTCTATCAGCCTTAGTATTTTTTACTGCAATTATATTGTTTTTCAGGTCTATGTCTTTCCAATCTAATCTGGTCAACTCCCCTGATCTCATTCCTGTCGCTAACAACAAGAATATTACCCGATAATGTTCCCTGTTCTTTTCTTTTAGTAATCCTAATATCTCCTGAAGTTCTTTCTCCGGTATTGTAACAATTTCTTTCGGTTTCATCTTTTTAATGGGAACCGGATTCTTTTCGATATATCCTTGTCCTACAAAATATTTAAAGATTTGATATAGTTTATTATAGTAACTCGCTATTGAATTATTTGTTAATGGCTTTTTTTTATTCTTTAATTCAATTTCCAGTTCATCAAAGTGTCTGGCTGTAATATTTTTTATTCTCATATCTCCAATATGAGTCAAAAATTTTTGATATGAATCTTCAA
>JBGAWM010000064.1:0-16308 GCA_044227615.1 Ignavibacteriaceae bacterium | reverse complement strand
AGAAAATAGAGAATCTGTCCCATACTGGAGTTAATTAAATCTTTCTGCCTTCTTCTATTTTATTTTGGACAGCTGTGCTTCCGCAAGGATGCGGTTGTAAGATTCGAGAATATCGACATCTTCTGTATGAAGAGTTAATTTTTCAATTTCGTGTTTAATTATTTCAAGTGCTTTATTATAACTTATCATAATTCTACCTTGTTTTAATTTGTGCCTTCCTTCGTGCTACTTCGTGGTTAATCATTTTTTTACCACAAAGTTCATAAAGGGTTTTCACGAAGGTACACAAGGAGCACGAACAACAAAAAAACCCGCTTTTCATTGCGGGGTTTAAAATTGCGATTAAATTTTTTTAGCCATAAAACTAAACTTTCCTTTACAAAGCGTTCCATCGATTAACATCGACGAACTGGCAGGTTTATCTTGCAATTAGCGGGACAAGTTCGTTTCCAAACTTACCCTATCTCTCTGAAGCCAGACATTTCGGCTGATGAATCATATTTACTTCTGTAATTTGATTCCCGCATTCGCGGGCATGACAATCTTTGGAACTTAGACTCATCAACTCGGAGAAAATATTTAAAAGAACAATTATACTTGTATTTATTTACGATTAAGAATGCATTCAATTAAACTTCTCAAATTCAGATGAAGAAAACAATTGCATAGCTTGCGGGAACAGTATATTCTCTTCTCTGAAGATGTGCAGCTTCATCGTTTCTACAATTGCAATACCTTGTTCATAAGCGGCTTCAAAAGTAATTTCTTGCGAACGCTTATCGGGTAAACGAGAACCCAATCCTAAAAAATTAAAAACAATTGCGGCTGCCTGAGCAACTTTTAGATGCTCATCTTCCATAATATTTATACCGGTTAAAGAGGAGTCTTTAGAATTATGTTCACCTGTCTCGATAAGTTTAATATGTAAGAGTGGGAATAATTTTTTTTCTTCCTTCTGATTGTGCAACGGAACTTTTTCATCAAAGAAACTAAAGAATTGCTTCAGTCCCTTATCAATTTCATCAGTAAACACCCAATTATTCTTACGCCAGTTTATCAGGGCATCTTCAAACTTATTTAATACATTTGCAAATACTTTGTGTTCATCGATTAAAGATTGTAGAAAAGGGGACAGCTTTTCATAAGGAATAGCTTCAATGTTTTGCGGACTGTATGCATCAGGCGGATTCATTGGAGAAAGTTCTTCATGATCTTTATCTTTTTCAACAAATCTTTTGATTGGATCGTCGTTCGATCTAAATATTGATTTATTATCCATACTTTATATTCATCTCAAATTTCAGAAGTCCCTACTAGTTACTTGGTTTCTTCTTTGCAATGTAATTATCAACTGATAATACACCTGAACCGAAGAAAAAATAGATTATTAAAAGAACAAGAACTAAAGCAGACAGTTCTAATGATTGTTCTGCTGTTGCTAAGCCTTTCTGAAGATGTAGAAAGAAAACCGCACCAGCAAGAACGGGAATTTGTAAAAATGCAGAAAGCCGAGTAACAAACCCTATCGCCAAAAGAAAACCGCCGATGATATGAATGACAATTATGTATGAATACCACCAATAAAACTGATTACTGCCGGCAAGTTGAGTGAGTGTTGCCGGATCGGAAGCCAGGATCGCACCTCTTACAAATAATGCAACACCTAAAAATATCCGTACTATTGAATATGCGATATTATTGTGAGCCTCTAACCAGCTAATGGTTGATTTTAATAATTTCATCTTATACCTGCAATTTTATGATTATTAATTTTGCTAATAGTTATTTGTATCCATATCAGACAAACGAGGGAAAGCATAAATATAAATATCCAACTGCTTGTCCATAACCCGGTAAATTCTAACAAGTAGCCGAACAAGATTGGTCCAAAAAATCCACCGAGACCACCTAAGACACCAACAGTTCCGCCAACTACGCCAACCGTGTTTGGAAAATACATTGGAATAAATTTATAAACTGCACCCATCCCAAGTCCCCACGATAATCCAATTAAGAGAACAAAGAAAACAAAAATATTTACGTTCGCTTGAAAATTTATTTTTGTAATTCCTTTGGCGATAAGCTGATTCTTTTTTACAGTATCACCGACTTTTACTGCAGGTTCCTGCCACATAATTTTTTTTGGAAAAACTATAAAATCATCTTCATCTAAATCAGCATTTCTTTTTAGAGAAGTAAGAGGATAATCTATCTCATCAACTTTAATTGATTTTTCAGAGATAGATGTAACTACACCATTGTTCTTTGATATTATTCCTTTGCCGGGAGAGTACAATTCCATTTTTGGAAAAACCAATAACAATCCTAATACAGTTGATGCAATAAAAACCGATACAAGTACTTTGCGCGGTCCATATTTATCCGATAACCACCCGCCAAGTGTACGAATTATACTTGCAGGAAAGCTGAATAAACTTGCAACCATTCCGGCTTGAATGAAAGACATATAATAAACATTAAGATAGTAAGGCACTAACCATTGTGAGAATGCAACAAAACATCCGAAGACAAGAAAATAATAAAGTCCAAAACGCCAGACTCTTATATTTCGTAACGGCTCAAGAAGTTCTATAAATTTCTTTTCACTTCGCGGCGGCTTTTTGTTTTCGGTAAAAAGATAGAATATTACAGCCATCAACAAAAGTAAAACTGCGTAAATGATCGGCAGCAAGCGCCATTGATCTAAATTTTTTCCGGAGTCAGTTAAAAATTGTAAAGCTGAAGGACCAATTAAAGTAGTTAATGCAGCACCGAGATTACCAAGTCCAAATATTCCAAGGGCTGTTCCCTGCCACTTTGCCGGATACCAAACGGATGTGTAAGCAACTCCGACTGCAAAGCTTGCGCCAGTTAATCCAAATCCAAAGCTGCATAGAAGAAATAAAAAATATGAATTTGTAAATGAAAGCAGAAACATCGGAACGGCAGAGACTAACATCAATAGACTGTAGATGTATCGTCCGCCAAAACGATCGGTTAAAAGACCAACAGGCAATCTAAAAATTGAACCGGTGAGAACCGGCAGACCAAGAAGCCAGCCAATTTGTACCGGACTCCAATCAAAAACATGGTTATCAACTAAAAAGGAAACCAACGTTCCGTTCAGCATCCAGGCAGAAAAGCAAATCGTAAATGCCAGTGTGTTGAAGAATAATATTCGGTGAGCTTTACTTGTTATCGTTTCTTCCATTTCTATTCAATCATTCCGCTTACGCAGTAATTTTTCTGCGCAAGGTTATTTATTAAATTCACTCTTCGACTTCGTTCAGAGTGACTCTGCTTTGATTATTTATTTACATTATCATACTGAGCAAAGTCGAAGTATGACAACAATAATTATTAATTCAAATTAAATAAATTCGCCTTTTTCCTTAAGGTTAGCTAATCAATTATTAGTTGGTTTATTAATCGTCCAATTTGTTTTTGCACTTCTTATTTTTTTTCTGTCCCAATTCCAAATAACTTTTTGATACGGGCGCCACAGATAGCTCAATGGGAAAACAAGAAAGTGAACTAATCGTGTAAATGGAATAATCATAACAATTAAGAAAGCACCGATGATATGAAGCTGCACAATTACAGGTAACATAATAACAGCATCCACTTGCGGATTAAGATTAAAAATGGAATACAAATATGGTGTTAGTACAATCGCAAACCAGGAAGAACCCCAGCGAAATCCATAAGCAACCCACAACCCTAAAAAGATTTGAGCAAGCAATAGTAATTCAAGAATTATATCCATATAATTAGTAACAACACGAATACGTGGATTAGTTATTCTTCTATAAAATAAATTGATAAGTCCTGCCAATGTTAAAATACCAAAGACAAAAGCTGTAATTTCAAGTATTGCCAAACGAACGGGTTGTTGATTCCAAAGAAGGACTGATTGAGGAATCGCAAAAGCTATTAGGTGACCGAAGAAGAGTGACACAATTCCCCAGTGAAAGGGAAGCGAACCCCAGTATAATCGTCTCGTTTCCAAAAATTGTGAAGACAAAGAAGAATAAGTAAATTTTTTTGACTTATATCGATAGACAGAACCAATTAAAAAAACAATGAGTGAGATATAAGGTAAAGCAATAAAGAAAAAATTATTTAATAAATTCATTTCATACTCCTATTCCGGCACTTCCATTTCATTTGCAAATTTGGATGTGAATTTTTGTTCATCAATAATAAGTTTATCATCATCTGAAAAATCTTTGTTCAATAATATCAATAAGCTTTTAAGTAAAGATTGATACACTGTCCCGTAATTATTTTCAAATTGAATTAAAGTGCGATGATGCTTTTCATAAACCTTATTTTTCTTTTCAATATTTCTGCTTTCAAATTCACTAATAATTTTTTTTAGTGCAGGTTTGATTATTAAATAAATAAGATCATCCTTAAAATCTTTATCGTTCACTTTATCGAGAAGCCGTAATAAATTTGGGAGATGATCGGCTAATTCCGTCTCGCAATCGTTACCCGCCTTAGTGTGTTCGTTGCTGAGATTAACGAGCAGCTCGCCTCTTTTATAATCATCCCCGAAAAGAACATATCCAGCATCAAGAGTTGTAATAGCCTGCACATCAAAAGTTCGCGTATAAATTTCTTCCCACTTCCACAAAGGAATTATTTTTGCAAACTCTGAAAACTCACGCATTACTTCTGCAGCTTCAGGATATTTTTGATTTAAGAACTCTTGAAGCGACTCGACCTTTGCGAGTGTGTCTTTATTTGGATAAGATAATAGTGATGAGAAAGTTTTCATTTATTATTTTCTATTTATGATTTACAATTTATTATTTATTATTTATTATTGAATAAGCAAAAAAACCTTCGTTAAATAATCAATAGTCAATAAAAAATAATCAATTAAATTCCTCTTGCCGGTTTTTCTTTAAACCCGAATCCCGTTGAACCTTTAGCATCGCCAGTATTTTCAAGCATCTCCAAAGCCTGCTCTCTGTGAGCGGGAGGAATATTAAATCGGTCGTCAAAAGTTGCCAGTGATGTTAGCTTGTAAATATCGTCAGCATCATCAGGTTTCAAACTAACTTCACTTAGCGCATCTTCGACCAAAGTTTTATTTATATCACCGACAGTTACACTTCTTCGGTGAATACGAACTGCTAATTGTTTTCTTAAAACATTTTTAATTATTCCTTCATTCCCGACTCCAAACATATTAGCCATATATTTGATTGGAAATCTCGCTTGCTCAATCGTTCCCCACAAAGCATCTGTGGATGTATCGTAAAGTGTATTCTTATTCCAGAACTTTGCAATTGGATCGAGCTTGACGGATTGTTCGCTATTGTCTGTATCACTTAGCGAAGCCATAACCGGTAATAGCGGCGGAACGTAAAACAGCATCGGCAATGTACGAAACTCTGAATGGAGTGGAAGTCCCAATCCCCAAACTTTTACAAATTTATAAACGGGTGAAGTTTGTGCGGCTTCAATTGTTGAATCTGCAATCCCATTTTCTTTTGCATAGCGAATTACTTTTTCATCAAAGGGATCTAAAATCAAATCAAGCTGGCGTTCAATCAATTCATCATCAGGAGCCGAAGCTGCATCTTGAATTTTATCTGCATCATAAAGAAGTACCCCGAGATAACGGATTCTTCCGACACAGGAGTGCATACACGCAGGCGCAAGTCCCGCTTCTAATCTCGGATAACATAAAATACATTTTTCAGATTTACCGGTGCTCCAGTTGTAATAAGATTTTTTGTACGGACAAGCTGTAACACACATTCTCCACGCACGACAGACTTGTTGATTAATTAACACAACACCATCTTCACCTCTTTTGTAAATTGCACCCGATGGACAAGAAGCAACACAAGCGGGATTCAAACAGTGATTACAAATTCTTGGCAGATAGAACATCGCCATCTTTTCCAATTGAAACATTGCTTCTTGTTCTGCCGGCGTTAAATTTTTAATATTTGGATCGTGCCTTGCATATTCCGGAGTACCGCTTAAATCATCATCCCAATTTGGACCTGTTCTAATATCAATCGGTTTTCCTGTTACCAATGAAACAGGGCGCGCTGTCGGCTGATCATCTCCTTGAGGCGATTCAATCAGATCAAGATATTTGTATGTCCAGGGTTCATAGTAATCTTCCAATAACGGCAGATATGGATTATGAAAAATGTTAAGCAGCCCTTTATACTTTCCTGATCCTCTTAACGAAATGTTTTCATTTCCATTTTTCTTCCATCCACCTTTATAAATATTTTGATCTTCCCACTTTGATGGATAACCGGTGCCGGGTTTAGTTTCGACATTATTCCACCACATATACTCAGCGCCTTTTCTATCTGTCCAGATATTTTTACAGGCAATAGAACAAGTGTGGCATCCGATACATTTATCGAGATGAAATAGCATTGCGATTTGAGATCGTACGTTCATAATTTATTATTTACTATTGATTATTTATTATTCTTTTGAATTGTTTTTCTTGACGCAATAAATATTGCTGTTAATTCGCCTGCTTCTTTTATTAAACTATCAATTAGTTCTTTCTTAATCAGATTTTCTTCAAGTATAAACTCCAACCAAAACAAAGATTCGTCTGCTTCTTCAATAACAATACTTAATTTTGCTATAAAAGTTGCTTGCGATTGTCCTAAACAAGCAGCCCGATAATTTGCTGCCACAGAAGTAGCTGCTCTAATTAACTGCCCTTGCAAATGCCTTCCAAGGATTGTATTGGGTAAACTTAAAGCTAACTTTACACATCGATGTGCAAAAGATTTTGTCCTCTTCTTAAGTTCTTCTTTATCCATTAATTATAATCTTCTATTTATTATTTAATATTTATTATTCAATCGCTTTTGCAAATGGTTTCGCCGCTTTTGTTTATTTAAATTCAAAATTGATTGAAAGCATTTAATTAAAAATATTTTTTAATTCTTTTTCATCGTTCCACTCTTCAATCATAAATAATCAATAATAAATAATAAATCAGAAATTAACCGCCGTCATTTTCTTAACAACCACGTGCGTATCACGATTTGGTGCGCTCGGTCCCCAATAATTAAAATGGAAAGAGAACTGACCGTATCCGCCCGCAAGGAAATTTGGTTTCAAATGTATTCTGGTGATACTATTATTCATGCCCGCTCTTTTATTTCCGCGTATCTGAGATTTAGGAATAGATATCGTTCGCTCGACTGTGTGATAAACAATGCAAACTCCTTTTGGAATTCGAGAACTTACAACTGCACGCGTGCAGTAAACTCCGTTATCGTTATAAACTTCAACCCAATCATTGTCATTGATAGAAAGCTCTTTTGCATCTTCTTCATTAAGCCAGCAAGGTTCCATTCCTCTTCCAAGAGTTAACATTCTCAAATTATCCATATAGGTTGAATGGATATGCCATTTACCATGTGGAGTTAAACAATTCAAAACTTTTGCGCTTCCATCTTTCAGCGTTTCTTTTAAGTCGCCAAAGACTTCCGGCTTGGGTGAAGGCTTGAATGTCGGAAGGTTTTCGCCAAATGCAATGTACATTTCATGATCTAAATAAAAATGCTGGCGACCTGTAAGAGTTCTCCACGGAACTAATCTTTCAACATTATATGTGAATGCAGAATATGCTCTTCCGTTATTCATTAATCCTGACCATACCGGCGATGTATTGTATCTCCGCGGTTGTGCTTGTAAATCTTTGAAATTGATTCTTACATCTCTGCTGCCTTCTGCAAGATCAGAAAGAGCCAAACCAGTTTTTGATTCCATGTATTTGTAAGCTCTGTGAGTAAGTTCGCCGTTCGTGAGCGATGAGAGATATAAAACTGCATTTGCAGCAGATACATCTTCTTTAAGTGAGGGATAAATTTTACCATCAATTTTTTCGGTTGGAAAATAATTTGATTTGTTCATGTCATCATAAAAATCATCGCACTGATAATGGTTACCGTGCGCTCCCATTCCTTTTGTCTTTGCATTTGGTCCAAGCGAAATAAATTTATCATAAATTTTTGTGTAATCTCTTTCGACTATAGCAATCTTGTGAGTCGTTTTTCCAGGGATGGCTTCGCATTCTCCCAGATACCAATCCTTAATTGTGGGCTGAGTAATTTCATCCGGTGAATCGTGCGATAAAGGAGAAGTAACAATATCAACTTGAGGGCGATTGAAATGTTTTTTGGCTAACTCGCTCGTTGCAAATGCAATGTTTCTAAAAATCTCCCAATCAGTTTTTGCTTCCCAAACCGGTGCAATGGCTGCTGATAAAGGATGAATGAAAGAATGCATGTCGGTGCTGTTCAAATCATTTTTTTCATACCATGAAGCGGCGGGCAATACGATATCAGAATAAAGTGCGGATGAATCCATTCTAAAATTTAAATCAACAACTAAATCCATTTTACCAACCGGAGCTATGTCGTGCCATTTTACTTCTTCAGTTTTTTCTTCATTGTCTTTTGCAATCAGATTTGAATGTGTTCCGAGATAATGTTTGATAGCAAACTCATGCCCTTTCATACTGCCGGCAATTGCATTACCTCGCCAGATATACCACAACCTTGGAAAGTTAATATCTGCATCGGGATCGGCAACAGAATATTCTATTTCTTTTGATTTAAGTTTTTCTAAAACATTCGTTTTAATTTCTTCTGGATTATTTGATTTAGATTCTTTATTTAACTCAAGTGTGTTCTTATTAAACTGTGGATAGAACGGCATCCAGCCCATTCGTACAGATTTAAAAATTAAATCTGCCATGTGCTTTTTTGTTAATTCATTTTCCGGCGCCGTGTTGTACTTTGATGTTTTTCCATCATATCGGTACTGACAAGTATTTATATAATGCCAGATTGGCGTTTGCTGAAGACGCACTGCATCAACCCAATCGCGTGCGAATGCTATTGTTGCCCATGAATCGGTTGGCGCTAATTTTTCCTGACCAACGTAATGATTTAATCCTCCGCCGTTTTTTCCAACACAGCCGCAAAGCATTAAAGCCATAATTCCCGCGCGGTACATTAAATTATTATGAAACCAGTGATTCACTCCCGCGCCAATAATTATCATACATTTGCCTTCAGTGCTGATTGCAGTATTCGCCCACTCGCGGGCAAAACTAATTACTGTTTTTGAATCAACTCCTGTAAAAATTTCCTGCCAGGCGGGGGTGTAGGAAGAATCTTTATCAGAATAATCTTTTGGATAATCGCCGCCTAAATTTCTATCAACACCATACTGTGCCATTGTTAAATCATAAACAGTAGTTACCGGGATTTTCTTCCCATCAATCGTTTCAATAAAATTTATTGGCACTCCGCGTAACTTTTTCATGTTCAAACCAAACTCAACAAATTCTACTTGCAGAATATCATCATGCGTTTCAACCAAACTTAATACCGGATCGTAGGGTAAATTGTCCGTTGAGTTTTCGTACTTGAGATTCCAATCACCTTGTTTTGAATCCCACCTGTGACCAACGCTGCCTTTTGGAACAACAAGTTTTCCGGATTGTGAATCAATGTTTAAAAATTTCCAGTCGCCGTTGGGAATATCTTTGTATTCTTTTATTCGATTTGCACGAACAAGTTTACCTGGTTTGTAAGTACCATTTTCATTAACAAGCTCAACGAGATAAGGTGAGTCAGTATATTTCTTAACATAGTTGAGAAAATATGGAATCTTTTTTTCGTGATGGAATTCTTTTAGAATGACATGCGTTACTGCCATCCAATAGGCACCGTCGCTACCGGCATGGAGTGGAACCCATTGATCAGCATACTTTGCAACTTGATTGAAATCCGGTGCAAACACAATCGCTTTAGTTCCGTTATGACGGGACTCTGCAAAGAAATGGCAATCGGGTGTGCGGGTCATATTCAAGTTAGCGCCCATCACTGCAATCATTTTAGAATTAAACCAATCAGCACTCTCACAAACATCGGTTTGCTCGCCCCAAATTTCTGGAGATGCATTTGGAAGATCACAGTACCAATCGTAAAAACTAAGATTAACTCCGCCAAACAATTGAAGAAATCTGCTTCCTGCCGCATAGCTAAGCATAGACATTGCAGGAATTGGCGAGAAACCAATTACACGATCCGGTCCATATTTTTTTGCAGTGTAGATATTTGCAGCAGAAATTATTTCAAGCATCTCATCCCATGAAGCTCTACTAAATCCACCTTTGCCTCGCGCTTGCTGATAGTTTTTTCTTTTCTCCGTATCCTTCTGAAGATTTTCCCATGCTAAAAGTGGATCACCGGTTTTTTGTTTTTCTTCTCTGTAAGCATCAATCAATGCGCCGCGGATAAGCGGATATTTAATTCTGAGCGGACTGTACAAATACCATGAAAATGAAATTCCTCGCTGGCAGCCGCGTGGCTCGTAAGGCGGCAGACCATCTTCTAATAAAGGATAATCTAATTGCTGAGTTTCCCAAACTACAATTCCTTCTTTAACATGAATTTGCCAGGAACAGCCGCCGGTGCAATTAACGCCGTGTGTGCTTCGTACTATTTTATCATGCTGAAATCTGTTTTTGTAAAACTCTTCCCATTTTCTAGTGTCGGGAGAAATAATATCTTTTATCCAACTCATTAGACTGCCATTTAATTATTTAAAAAATTTACACTGTACTTTTTAACTCTTTGCCACATTAAGAAAAATATCCCAAGTGCTATATTTATTCCTATTATAATCCCTATCAATAAATCAAACTGAGTTTGTATTAGGCTTAGCTGAACTTCTCCTTTACTATCAGCATAGTATAAAAAAGCAAGTATGTCTTTAACTTCCTGATCAGTTAATTGAGCCGAACCAAACGCATTAACCATAGCAGGGAAAGGTGGGTTTCGTAAAATGCCATCAACACCGGCAGCACTTAAACGTGAGAATGCTGTTGTAAGATCTTTTGCTAAAAGTCCACCGTTAAACATTACCTGATTATTAATGTTATGACAGGAAATACAAGCAGGACCGCCATTTGTAAGTTTAGTTAAACCCTCAAAAATATTTTTACCTTTTTCGATATCTGCCGCAGTTATTGAAGCGGCGTTAAAAATTTGTAAGGGAGTTTTTACATTTGGATTATTAACATCGGGGCTGTTGGAAGCGATGTAAGCAACGATTGATTTAATTTGATTATCATTTAAATCCTGGTCGGGCATAACGACTTTGTTGTGTTGATTAAAAACTGCTGCTGCGGTAGTATCGCCAGACTTAATTACACTTTGTGAAGATTGAACGAATTTTATAATCCATTCTTCTGTTCTTCTTACTTGCACATTGGCTAAATCGGGACCAATTAATTTTCCCCCGCCAACAGTATGGCAAGCTGTACATTTTTGTTTAAAAAGCAGTTCACCTTGATTCTGCGCATTCAATGAAATTATGAAAGTGAAGAAGCAACTAAGAGTAATCGAAAAATATTTTTTAATCATATCTACTTCTTAGATTTAATTCAAATGTAATTAAATAAATTTTAATAAATATAATCGGAATAAAAAGTCCGATATTAAATTAGAAAGATTATTCTATCTTGTCAAGAAGTATTTTAAAAAAGAATGGACCTTTAAACTTGAACTGCCTTGAAGTTTATAAGAGAAAAGTATTACTGCACATTAATTCGTTTAAAATCTGACTTAAGTCAAGGCTTCTAATACACAAAGCAATTAACTTGACTATTGAAAACAGAATGATTATCAATTTTCAAAAAGAAGAATATGTTTACTACCGTACGATATTTTATTAAAACCAGTTTAGCTTTTCTTGTGCTTGGAATACTTACAGGACTTTATATGTCATTTGCTAAGTATGTCTATCAAACCGGTTATACACAAGAATTAATTTCTGCACACACTCACTTAATTCTTGTCGGTTCAGTTATGATGATGATTATGGGTGTTGCGTTGTGGTTTTTTCCGCGACCAGAAAAAGATGATAAAAAATATAATCCGGATTTAATTTCAATTACTTATTGGTTATTGACTATCGCAACAGCATTAAGATTTATATTTCAGGTAATAGCATCATTCTACTTTATCAGTTGGGTGAATACGGCAATTGCGATATTCTCATCATTACAAGTTGCTGCAATGATTTTATTCTTTTATTCAATGTGGGGAAGGATAAGAGCGGTTGGAAGTCAATACAGAGAAGCAAAAGGAGAAAAGTTTTAAAATGAAAGAAAAATTTATCAGTGTAAATTTTAATTCAAAGAATGCAACTAATTATGAACAGCTTGCTCGTAAAGCAATTTTTGGTTACGATCAGCTTTTTATTATGGTGCTATCTCTTTTAGAAGTGGAGCATCACGAGGCTGCAAATGTATTGGTGGTGGGATGCGGAAGTGGAATTGAATTAACGACTTTTGGAAATCTTATGCCGAATTGGCGTTTGACTGGTGTTGATCCTTCAGAAGAAATGATAAGATTATCTAAGTCAAAGATTGATGAATCCAATCTTAGCAATCGTGTTTTGATGCATCAAGGTTATGTAGAAAGTTTGCCTGAAAAAGAAGAATATGATTTTTCAACTTTGCTATTTGTACTTCGATTTATTCCCGAAACAAAGGATAAAATTTCGCTGCTCAATAATATCGCTAAAAGATTAAAACCTGGTGCTAAGCTTGTCATAATAGATCAATTCGGTGATCCAAACAAAGAAGAATTTAGTAATACCACAAAGTCCTGGAAAAACTTTATGAAATTTGAAGGAGCACCACCAGAATTGGTCGAAAAGATAGTCCTTCAATCAAGTAAGCAAAATTTAATTAACGAACAAGAATTACTAAAGTTGTTAACAGAAGCAGGATTTGAGAAAATTAATCGATTCTATAATTCATTTATACATTGCGGATGGGTGGCTCAAAAAGTAAGTGAGGAGAGATAGTAGTTGGGCAATTGCTTGAATAGGAACAGTTCTAAATTTTTTATCACTAAAGATTTTACCTATTCTTTTAATTTTAAACTGTGGGCATTATAAAATAAGTCATAAGTCATTATCGTGAGGCGAAAGGAGAAAAGTTTTATTGTCAATGATCATAACTGATGATTGTATCAATTGTGGAGCGTGTGCAGTTGAATGTCCAAGAGAAGCAATTTATGAGCCCGGCGAAAGTCTGAAGAATAATGGAAAGAGTTTAGCTCCTATTTCAAACGAACATTATTTTATTGTAACTGAAATATGCGACGAGTGTTCTGGTTTAAATAAAATTAAATGTATCGCTGTTTGTCCGATGGATGCAATTAAAATAAAATAAATAAAAAATTAATTAAAGGAGAAAAAAATATGTTACTCAAATCAAAAATTGCTGGAATGCTATTTTTAGCATCATTCATTTTCATATTCACAAATACAACTTCTGCCCATTGTGATTCTTATGACGGACCAGTTATTAAAGATGCTGAAAAGGCACTCGAAACAAACAATGTTAATTTAGTCCTTAAATGGGTAACTAAAGAACAAGAGAAAGAGATTACAACTTTGTTTCATAAAACTTACGAATTGCGTAACGGAGATAAAGATATTTTTGAGATTGTGCAGAAACATTTTTTCGAAACTCTAGTACGCTTGCACCGTGAAACTGAAGGTGCTCCATACACCGGCTTAAAACCTGCGGGTACTACAAAACAGATTATTCAAATGACTGATAAAGCTCTCATAGAGAATAATATAGACGATTTTTTACTCAAACTGAATAATCATATTGATAAAGTAGTTCGTGAGAAATATAAAAAAGTATCGGAACTCAATAAAGTAAAAGATGATTCGGTTGAAAAAGGAAGAGAATTTGTAGCTGCCTATGTTGACTACACACATACAGTTGAAGCAATTCACGATATTATTGAACACGGCGGCGTCTCGCACGAAGGGCATTAAACATCAGAATAAAATTTAAATAATTGGTACAAGTTTTTTTAATTTTTAAAAATGCTGGATTAGTAAAAACATTAATAAATCATAAAGGAAAAAATAAAATGGCAGAAACAATAAATAAAGAAATACTGATTGATGCAGTTGGATATCAAAATGGTTCGATAGTAAGCAAACAAATAATTAAAAAGCCAAACGGAAACATCACGCTTTTTGCATTCGATAAAGATGAATCATTAACAGAGCACACTTCACCTTTTGAAGCAGTTGTTTACATGGTTGATGGCGAAATGGAAATAAAGATTGGCGGAAATCCATACAACGTTAAAGCAGGAGAAATACTTGTAATGCCTGCAGATATTCCGCACGGATTAAAAGCGGCTGTAAAATCCAAAATGCTTTTAACTATGGTTAAATAGATTTAAGCAAATTTCCACAATAATGGTTAATATGAAATCAAATGATTTAGAGAATATTATTGGCGAATTAGGACAGTGGGGCAATATTGTATCTGCAATGATATACTTTGAAAAGAAAGTGTGCATTCTGAACAATTGGCCTTATGCTGAATTATGGTTGCCTGATAAATCCAATAAGTTTATGACTTGGGCAGGGTACTGGAGTAATAAAGAAGAATATTTTGAAAAATTTTCTAAATATAGTTCCTGCTTTAAGTTTCCTAAAGGCATTGGTTTAATAGGTAGAGTATGGCAGCAAAATGAATTACTCTGGATAAACGATATAAGCGCAGATAAAAATATTTTACGAACTGAGCTTGCAGTTAAAAGTAAACTCAATTCTGCTATTTGTTTTCCTGTAATTTACGATGATGAAGTACGTTTAATTCTAAGTTTTTTTATGGAAAATATAAATGATATCGATATTCAAAGAGCCGAGGCAATTTTTAGTTATTCAAATGAAATTGGAAAAGCAATGGAGAATTTGAACTAATAGTTACTTTTTTGGGTGGAGATGGTGCGTTCTTCTAAATAAAATATTCGATGGATGTTGACAATAAAATAAAAAGTTAATATTTTAATCGGAGTAAAAAATCCGATTATAGAAAATGTCGTTATTTTGCTTAGGTACATATATAAAGTAGATGAAAAAATTAGACATAAAAGTCTTATTACAAACAAATAAATGGAGTAAAAAATGAAGTTCCTTAAAAACAATTCTTTGTTATTCGTTTTAGTTTTAGTTGGTTCTCTTTTGATATTTGCCTGCGGTGACAATACCGCTCAGGATCCATCAAAATTTAGTAATACCAAAAAAGTTGAGAATACAAGTGGTCTTTCAGATTTTGAATTAGAAAATGGTATTGGACCAATTAAACAGAAAATTGAATTGGGACCTATTGATCCTGCACTGGTCAAAAAAGGGCAGCAAATTTTTGATACTAAATGTGCATCCTGCCACAAGCTGGATGAAAAGTATGTTGGGCCTGCTCAGCGTGATGTGTTTAAGAGAAGAAGTCCGGAGTACATTTTAAATTTTATGCTTAATCCTGAAGAAAACTATAAAAGACATCCGGAAGCAAAAAAATTATTAGGAGAGTATTTAACGCAAATGCCGAATCAAAATCTTACAATTGATGAAGCAAAAGCAATGCTCGATTTTTTTAGAAAAGTAGCAGACGAAAAATAATCATTAATAAAGGGCAGCTTATGAAAAACATATCAAAAAAAACTTTGCTTAGTGTTTTTGGAATTTTGTTCTTAATTGCACTAACCTATGCTGGATGCAATCAATCCAAGGGTTCGCTGTCTGGCAATGAAGCTGAACAGGTTTATGTTGCGCCGGGCAATTATGATGAATTTTATCTTTTTACCTCCGGAGGTTTTAGCGGGCAAATGGGTGTATATGGATTACCCTCGGGCAGACACTTTAAAACAATTTCTGTATTTGCACAAAATCCGGAAACCGGTTATGGATATTCGGAAGAAACAAAAGCTATGCTAAATACATCTTATGGATTTATTCCATGGGACGATGCTCATCATCCTGAATTCTCTATGACTGATGGCGTACCGGATGGTAGATTTATTTTTATCAACGGAAATAATACTCCGCGTGTAGCAAAAATTGATTTGAAAGAATTTGAAACGGCTGAAATTATTGAAATACCAAATTCAGCTGGTAACCACGCGTCACCTTTCGTTACTGAAAATACAGAATACATTGTTGCTTCTACAAGGTTCAGTTTACCCATTCCACAAAATGATGTTTCAATTTCATCTTACAAAGAAAATTTTAAGGGAACAATTAGTTTTATTAAACTTGATCCTAAAACTGAAAAAATGAATTTGGAGTTTCAGATAATTGTACCCGGATTTAATTATGATCTTGCACATGCTGGTAAAGGTCCTTCACACGATTGGGCTTTCTTTACGAGTTACAACACCGAGCAGGCAAACTCTCTTCTTG
>JBGAWM010000063.1:0-16678 GCA_044227615.1 Ignavibacteriaceae bacterium | reverse complement strand
GACAATCTATTATGCAGGCAATTGCAGATCAATCAAGAGTTGTAAGATTACCGCTTAACAGAGTAGGAAATCTTACCAAGATAAGCAAAGCTTACAGAGATCTTGAACAGGAATATGAACGTAAGCCCACAACCGATGAGCTTGCTTTAATTCTTGATATGACCGCGGAAGAAGTTGCTTATGCACTTCAGATTGCAGGAAGACAGGTATCAATGGATGCACCTTTAAAAGAAGGTGATGATGGAAAAAATTCCCTGGTAGATATTCTTCCAAATGATGAACAGCCTTTGCCGGATAATAAATTAATGACCGAGTCTTTGAAAAAAGAAGTTGCAAATGTTCTCTCAACTCTCTCAGAAAGAGAAGCAGAAGTGATAAAATTATACTTCGGAATTGATGGAGATCATTCAGCTACTTTGGAAGAGATTGGCGAAAGATTTAATCTTACTCGTGAACGCGTACGACAGATTAAAGAAAAAGCTTTAAGAAATTTAAGGCAATCAAAAAGAAGCGGCAGACTGAAAGCTTATTTAGGATAACAAATAATTCGTTTCAGGTTTTAGCCCCGATTTATCGGGGCTTTTGTTTTTTAAACTCAGAATTTAGAGATGACATCTTTTTAAAAAGATGTCATCTCTATTAATAAAACTACTTTGCTAAAATCATCTTCCGTGCTTGAGTAAAACCAGGTGTTGTTAATTGATAAATATAAACACCGCTTGGTAGTTCTGCTGCATCAAAATCAATACTGTAATAACCAGCCTCCTTATTTTCATTTACAAGTGTGGCAATTTCTTTTCCAAGTATATCAAAAACTTTTATTTGTACTAATCCTGCTTCTTTTATGGAAAAGTTGATCTGTGTGGTTGGATTAAAAGGATTAGGATAATTTTGTTCCAAAGAATATTCAACCGGTGAATTTAAATTTTGATTTGTTTTTATCTTTTTAGGAGCTTTATTTCCTGTGCAGGCTACTATATTTGACTCGTAAGTTCCCGGCAATTCACTAAATGCAATTACTTTATAAAATAAGTTATCTGCTTCGTCACCGATAAGACTAAATTGCATTTGTAAATCTTTGTATTCTTTAGCTGAAGTAGTTGCTATAAGCTCCCAAGAACCAGCTATTCCAAATTTTCTAAATACTCTGTAATTAGCACCAGAACCAAGCGTAGGGTGTGCACCCCAAACTAATCGTGGGTTATCTGAATCATAAGACAAGAATAAACCTTTTTGCCAGCTATAAAGATTGAATGTAATATTTTGACCTAAAATTAATTTTCCTTCTCCGGTAATAAAACCTTGGTGGCGTAAGTTTATTACAGAATTATTTGCAACAGTTAATGTTTTTAAATCTGAAATATCAATCTCACCAGTAACAAGGTTCGTTCCACTCCAATTTAAGTTTGAAGTTAAACTTTGCTTGCCCCAAGCTATTGTTGTTAGTGGATCACCGACTACAATGTTGCGCCAAGCGTTGTAATAAATACCTTGATATTGAGCATCTACTATAGAATATCCCATTGAATATGCAGGCATTGTGTAATAATCTTGTGTGACTCCATCGGTATAAGGTTCGTAAACATGACCACTACCGCCGGTGCCGTTTTTGAAAATAAAATCTGAAATTAAGCCTTGACCTGCACGACTTACTCCAAAACTAAAGCCATTAAAACTTTCCCAACTTAGAAAGTTGGCTCCATTTGCATAATTAAATGCAAGTATGTCTCTAATGTAAGTCGGGGGCATCGGATTAGTTGTGTGCACTCCATTTGATAAATAACCGATCACTTGATCCTGAGTTGAAGTCAACCAAGTTGTGGTGTTATCAAATACTGTTGTAAATCCTTTGCCAATTAATATGTTATTTGATGTTGAAAAATTATTCCAATAAGCATACGGATCATCATCAATAATCCAAGTTTTTTGACCTGAATAATTTGGAGTTGCTGATCGGTCTATCATAGCAATAACATCCGAATAAGTATCACCATTTAACCATGACACCAAATATTGAGTGTACCATCCACCAGCATTAACAAAATGATTTGATTTAAAACGGTAATTCATTGATGCATTTGCATCTACACCATATAGTGGATTGTTATGTGATGTAACATAGGAATTATATAATTGAAGAAAATTTCGGTTATCTGGCTGATTTATTAAACAAAGTAGTGCACCGACAGAAGCATGCCATCTATATCTTGATTTCCAGGTTATATCATCATAAGGCAAATAACGTATCTTATGTGGTATGCCTTTACAAAAAACAATATATTTTATCCTGTCCTTTAGAGGCTGTCCGTTTACTATGGTATTATTTAAATAATTTTGGATGGGAGTAGCTATGACATCATAAGTATAACGCCAACCAAGATTACCTTCACCTCTTATATCTTCACCATTATCAAACAAAGTTACAACACCCTCTGGGTATGTATATGATTGTGGAATCGTTATGTCTTTTTTGTTAACCAAAGGGATTCCCCTTTTGCTAATATAATAATCAGCTATTCTTTTGGAAATGGAATCTGAACCAACTGAAGTTTTATAAACAACCAAAATATTTTCTGGTGTTGGAAAGTTTTCATTAGATGGGCTTTGCAATAATAATGTTGATACATCTGGAGTGGGACCAGCTTGCGGTGGCAGGTTATTTTGTTGCTGAGCATACAGCAAGCAACTGCTAAAAATAAGCAACAGAGAAAAAATAAATGATTTCATAGCTCCTCCTGTATAGTTATTTCTTACATCCCGCCAACCATTGGCGGGTTATTTTAATAAAATCATTTTTCTAATTGCATTGTAATAATCTGATTGTAAAGAATATATATATGTTCCGCTTGAATGATATTTGCCGTCAAAATCAAAAGAATAAAATCCAGCCTCCAATTCTTCATTCAATATTTCGGTTACCTTTTCGCCTAAAATATTAAATACGGTTAACTTAACATTAGTACTTTGAGGTAATTGAAATTCTATTTTTGTTTTGGGATTGAAGGGATTAGGATAGTTTTGATTTAGTTTAAATTGTTCGGGTAATTGTATGTCAATTTCTACAATTTTACTGTATTCAAATGAACCATCAAAATCAATTTGTTTTAATCTGTACTTATATTTACCCGGGTTGAGATTTTCATCAACAAATGAATACGTTTTAGTTTCAGTAGTTGTGCCTGCCCCATTAATAAATCCGACGTCTTCCCAAACTTGTTCATCTGACCGAATAATCTTTAATCTTTCGATTGTAAATCCACGATTGTTTGTTTCGGCTGCTGTGCTCCATTTAAGAATTGTTTTATTCTCATCACCTTTTTCGGCATTGAATGATATAAGTTCTACCGGTAAATCTTCATCATAATATTTTATTACAAGCCCTCTTGAACCAATAGCGTAGCCCTTATTAATGTCGTTTAGTCGTATAAATGAAAGTTCTCTATTACTTAGTTCTGGTATTACAATCCAATTATCACCACTATCCGTAGATTGTCTAACTTGAACTCCTAAAAGAAAGATGTTTTTATTAATTATATTACTAAATCTTGAACCAGTTGTTACTAATTGCCAATTTAATCCCCTATTGTATGTTCGATAAAGTGTATTCGAGCTAGTAATAAAACCATTTAGACTATCTCTAAAATAAACATCGCTAGTGGTATTAAACGTTAGGCTAGACTGTTCTATCCAATTTATCCCGCCATCCGTAGACCTGAATGGTTGGGCAATGCCACCACCACTTCGTGCTACCCAACCATTTCGGGTATCACTAAAATGTATGCCAGCTAATATTTCAGCATATAACTGCACACTCCAATCGTTCCCACCATTTGTTGTTTTTACAACAGAACCAGAATTAATTGCCCAGCCTATTTCATTTGTCAAAAAAAAGAATCGTTTAAACTCACCACCAATAAACAGACTATCATAATCATTGATCGAAACTGGATGCCAATTAATACCTGCATCAGTTGTCTTAAAGATTTTATTCCGCGCACCTACTATACCGGTTTGGTTACTCGTAAAATATAATGCCGAAGGATTAATCCCCGGGAAATCTTCTATCGGCGTTAATGTAATTCCACCATCATAAGTTTTATATAAAATAGATTTATACAGTTCCTGCCCTATTAGCCATCCAGTGTTTTCATCAGTAAAAAACACATCTATAAAATCATCATTTATAACACACTTTTTCCAAATCAATCCAGTGTCGGTTGTCTTTCTAATTGTTAAATATTTACCAACATAATACGCAGTATTATTTGCAGGAAAAACTATGCTAGCACCATCAACCATATCACTTCTCCAAGTCCAGTTTCTTCCACTGTTAGTAGTTTCGTAGCATCCCCCAAATCCAACAGCAAAGCCGTGTAGCGTATCAATAAAAGCAATATTGTTTGGTTCGCTTCCACCTAAAAAAGTAATAAAATTCCAATTAGCTCCGCCATCGCTAGTGTAAACGTGCTTACCTGCAAAACCAAGTGCAACTGCACTTGTTCTGGTAACTGCTTCTATTGTAAATAACCCATAATTATCACCTGCTTGCTTTACATCCCAGCTAATGCCATTGTCTGATGTTCTTAATATTCTTCCGCCATCACAAGATATATAACCAAATAAAGTATCAAGAAATGAAACATCCCAATAAGCAAATCCGGTAAGTGGTGTTGGTTGATTTAACCAGCTATTTCCGCCATCTGTTGTTTTAAGCGCAGTTGAGCCCTCACCAACTAACCACCCTATTCTGGGTGTTAGCATCTGCATGTTCCAGATATTTTGGTTACTACTGTTGTTAATGATTCTCCAAGTTTCCCCTAAATCTGTTGAACTAATAATTATTCCGCTATCGCCAGCAGCAATAATTAAACTGCCATCATAACTTCCAATTGTTTTTAGTGTTTTTGTTGTTCCGCTATTCAAAGTGGTCCAGCTATCGCCACTATTAGTAGTTTTGATAATTGCACCATTTACACCACAAGCAAATCCTGTATCGGTATTAATAAAATAAACACCCCAATAGTCAACTCTTGGTACATTGGGTCTTATTTCAGTCCAGATTCCGGTTTGTGTGTTAATAGTTCCAAGCGGATTAAATGAAGTACTTTGGATAGAATTTGTTACTCTTGTTTTTCCTCTTTCAAGATTATTTTCTTGTGGGTAAACTAAGTACGTTAAGGTAATTAGTGACAGAAGAAGCACTGTAAAAGGATTTAAGTCAATCGTATATTTTGTAATGCTACACGATATAGAAAACAAATAATGTTTTTGTTTTTTTGTTTGCATAACATCTAACTCCTTATTTTATTGTATCAAATATTGAGCCTAATTATTAAGTTTAAATTAAATCAAAAAACAAGACCAATCAAAATTTGGTTGTAAAAAAGTATTATGCTTGAGAAAGAATTACTGTGAAAATATTTTACAAAAAAAATTTAACCCCTCTCTGTCATTTATATAAAATATTAACCGCTCATATAAAAAACAAAATAAATTTATCTGCATAAAGTAACTTTCGGCAAACAAAATCAATCTAAAGTTTAAAAACACTTACTTTATGGATAAACTTATACTACTCGTACTAATTCTATTTAATACTTTTTTATTTCCAACCGTAGGAAGCAAGAATGAAGAAAAATCTCTTCTGCTTATTAAAATAGATAAGGAGATTAATATTGATGGAGTTGTTGATGATATTTGGAGTTTTGCCGATTCAACAACTAACTTTTTTCAATTAGAACCTTACTTTAACCAACCAACCTCCGTAAAAACTATTGCAAAGGTGCTCACTACCGAAGAAGCGATTTATTGTTTAATGATCTGTTATGACGATAGAAACTACATCCAGGCAAATGCAGGAATGCAAGATGCATATACGGGAGATATTGTTTCTATAATGTTTGATACTTTTAATGACAAACAAACTGCTTACAAGTTTGCTGTTAATGCATCCGGAGTTAAGTCGGATTCAAGAATGCTTGATGATGCACGTAACCGTGATTATAGCTGGGATGGTATCTGGCAAGGAACATCTCAGATTTATGATTGGGGTTTTGTGGTTGAAATAAAAATCCCATATAAATCAATCAAGTATGACAAAAATCTTACCGAGTGGGGATTAGATTTTGACCGCTGGCGATCCTACAACAAAGAAGATATTTACTGGTGCGAGTATGAACAAAGCGAAGGACAAAGAATTTCTAAATTCGGAAAACTTATTTTTGAAGATTTTAAACCTACTTTTACAGGACTAAATTTAGAAATTTATCCTGTTGGAATTGCAAAATCTACTTACCTTGGCGATAATAAATATGATTTTGATCCAAGCGCTGGTCTTGATGTTTTTTATAATCCATCTGAACAATTAACCTTTTTATTAACAGCGAATCCAGATTTTGCTCAGATAGAAGCAGATCCTTTTTCTTTTAACATCAGCAGATATGAAAGTTACTTTTCAGAAAGGCGACCATTCTTTACAGAGGGAAATGAAGTTTTTAATCCTGCCGGAAGGCAAAACAATTCCGGTTTTTACAGACCACTTGAGCTTTTTTATTCAAGACGAATTGGTAAAATTCTTCCCGGAGGCGAGGAGGTCCCTCTGATATTTGGAACTAAAGCATATGGAAGATATAGTGATTTGGAATATGGCGGTTTTGTTTCGATGACCGGCGAAACCGATTATGTTGATGATGGAGAAAACTATACTGAGCCACAAGCTTATTTTGGTTCGGCAAGAATTAAAAAACAAATTTTGGATAATTCTTCAATCGGTGTATTGATGGTTGGAAAGCAAAACAAAGACAATACATACGGAGTAATTGATATTGACGGCGCTTTCCGTGGGTCCGACTGGCAGCTTGCATATCAGTTTGCAAGATCTTTTGAAAATGAAAACGGAGACTATGCTGCATCTGCAGGATTTACAAGTTTTTCAGAAACGTGGGGAAATTTATTTCGCTTAAGGGCAATCGGAAAAGATTTTGAAGTTAAACAAATAGGCTATGTTCCATGGAAAGGAACCTTTGAAACAGTTGCTCTTACCGGACCAAGATGGTACTTTAATGATGGTGCTATAAGAAATATGTTTTTGTATTTCGGTCCTGTAATAGACTATGAAGATGCCGATCTCTTTACAGATTATGAAGGCGTAGTTGGATTTAACATGCAGTTTAGAGATGGCTGGGGATACGAAATAAATTCATCTTTTGGAAAAAGCAAAGATGAAAACATAATCTATAATTCTTACAGTATTAATTTTAGTTCCTGGTTTGATCTTTCGCAAAAATGGAATGGGAATATTTGGGGAGGATACGAACACACATACAACTTCGGAAGATATTATCTTGCCTTCTATTCCTGGTTCGGATTTGAAGTAGAGTGGAAAGCGTTAGACATTTTAGAGATTGGAACATCTTACGATATGTTTATAGAGGGCAATCCGGCAGGAAATATTGAAGATATAACCTACAATGCGCGTCCATTTTTCTCATTAACCCCCGTAAACAATTTAAACTTTAGCGTTTATGTTGATAACGTTTTTGTTCGTTCATCAGATAGAATGGAAAGTATTATAGTTGGATTTTTATTTAGCTGGAACTTTTTGCCGAAGAGCTGGATTTACTTTGCGATAAATGAATTTAAAGATCGAAGCGATCAGTATGATGCGAACAATAACTTAATGCCAAACACAATGCATACAACAGATCGTGCCGCGGTTTTTAAGATTAAATATTTGTATTACTTCTAGAATAAAAAAGGCGATCTTCTGTTGATCGCCTTATTGAATATCCGACCTGTAATAGAAAAAATTATCTAAGTAAAATCATCTTTTTCGTTTCCACAAAGGAGCCTGCTTGAATTCTATAGAAATATATTCCGCTCGATAATTTGCGTGCATTAAAATTAGCCTCATAACTCCCAGCTGGTTTTTCTTCATTAACTAATGTTGCAACCTCTTGCCCGAGTATATTGAAGATCTTTATACTAACAAGCAATTGTTGTGTAAGCCCGTAGCGAATAGTTGTGCTCGGGTTAAATGGATTTGGATAATTCTGAGATAACAGATATTGTGAAGGAATCTGATGATCATCTGTTACATCAGTTGCTGTTTGATATAAAAGAGTAAGAGACCAGGCATTGAGCGTTCCGGTGTTCCCCGAAGCTCCATCAAATATTCTTAGTTTCCAGGACCCACTTGGATCCTGTCCGTTAAATTTTGATAGTGGTCTGTAGGGTTCAAATGAACCTCTAAATGGCGCCGTGCCGCTTACTAAGGGAAAATTAGTTTCATCATTAAGGAAAGTGCCCAGAAAGTTTTCACCACCTTCACCATTCTGATAAATTAGCGTATCCGTTATACCATTGTGTTCCAGGTAAAATTCAAGGTCGCCGTCATTTGTATGAAGCACTGTATCTATAGTAACATATACTCGTGTTACAGCATTCGCACTTGGATTATAAGTTATATTAACATTTATACTGTCATCAGTATTCTGAAAATCGCCAATTGGCAAGTTAAGACCATTCCTGTTATATGCAGAGTTAGTTCCTGAAATGAAACCGCCGTTTGAGGTGCGTAATACAAGTCCGGCAGTTCCTGAAATTAAACCATTATTTGCATCTGCAAAAGAGACTGACGAGCATGATCCATTAACGGTGGTCTGCAACATCCAGGTTAAACCTCCGTCTGTAGAAATGTAAACCCAACTTACACCCCCAGATTGCGTAACAATAAAAACTGTGTTAGAATCACTATAACTTATGTCTGCCCCAAAACCGCTAAGGGTAACTGTCTGAGTCCAATTCGTTCCTCCGTTAGTAGTACGTAGTACAGGCCCCTCATTTGATATTGCAATTCCGTTGTTAACATCTATAAATTTGACCCCCGATAAATTCAGATTACCACCCCCTGTTTGTTCAAACCAATTAAGACCTGCATCTGTAGTTCGGATTATTTTTCCAAACCATCCAACAGCTGTGGCAGTTGTTGAATTAATATAGTCAAGGCCCCAAAAATAACCGGATACTCCATTGGACCGATTTTCCCAGTTTAACCCTCCATCGGATGTGTGTAACATCAAACTGCCAACACAGGCAAATGCATTATTTATGTCGAGCATATCAACCCTCTCAATCGAACTATTGGTTCCGGTTGATTGCAGGACCCAATCTAACCCGGCATTTGTTGTATGTGCTATTTTATCATATAGACCTACCGCAATACCGTTGTTAACATCAGCAAATGAAACATCGGTAAAATAGCCATTTGTTACATTTGATTGCTGCCTCGTCCAGGTTTGCCCGCCGTTTATTGTTCTTAAAATCATTCCAGTTTCAGAGCCCAGATCGTTGGGACCGCCGACACCGAATGCAACAAACGGATTTATATAATCTACGCTTGAGATAAAACCGGTTGTGGTGCCGCTGTTAACCTGTACCCAGCCGGGGTAGCTTCCGCTGTTGCCGCCCGGTTCTCCGCCTAAGTATTCGAAGGAAGTGCGGAGAACGCCCTGACCCGCGGCAAAACCAACGGCAGTATTATTTTCAACCACTATTTGTATATTATTCAGGCCCCAAAATCTCCCTGGGACATCATCTTCAAACCAATTATTGCCTCCATTATTTGTCTTATAAATGCTCCGTTCTCCACCTATGTATCCAACATTAGAATCTATGAAATATACTGAATTAAAATTGTTAGTGGTGTCTAAATTTTGCACCCTCCAGTTTGTACCTCCATCCGTGGTGTGAAGAATTGCCCCATTCCATCCAACGACCCAACCTGTATTTCCATCTAAAAAATAAACTGAAGATAACGATTCTATGGTTCCCGAAGCCTGAGTTGTCCAGTTTGTTCCACCATTTGTAGTTCTGAGGATTATACCTAAAGTAACAGAGCCCCCAACAGCAGTACCATTATCCGCATCAGTAAAGAAAACATCGGATAAAGAATAATTTGTTCCACTTGACTGTAGTGTCCAGTTTGTGCCTCCATTTGTCGTTTTAAGTATAGTACCAGTCAAGCCAACAACGTAGCCTAAATTAGCATCTATAAAATAGACTGAGGATAAAAGTTCTGAAATTCCTGAAGTTTGTAGTGTCCAGTTTGTTCCGCCGTCTGTAGTTTTTAATATCGTACCTGAACTACCGACAGTATAACCTGTACTTGCATTCGTAAAATAGACTGAATATAAACCTGCTGTAGTCCCAGAAGTCTGAGCTGTCCAATCTGTACCGCTGTTTGTAGTTTTTGCAATATAACTTCCACTAACAGTCCAGCCAGTATTTTGATTAATAAAATCAACATCTTTATAGTTCCTAAAAGGATCTGATGCATATTTCCAGTTCGGTATATATTTTAATATTGTTCCGTTTGCACCAACCGTCCAAATGTAATTAGAGAAATCTGGATAATGAGCTGAGTAGAGATTTTGCGCGGTAGGGCTTTGTTCTTGTGTCCATGTAATACCTTCATCAGAAGTTTCTACTATATAACCATTCCCACCAACTCCAAGATATCTATAGGCTCCCAAATCAGCCAAAGAAAATATAGGCTCTGTTGGGAATCCACCCAAATTCCAGGACTCTCCATCATCCGTTGAATATTTTGTTATAGTTCCTGTTGTAAAAATATTGCCATCATCCTTGAAGTGGTCTCCAATAGTATAATATATTTGGCCTAGAAATGACGCTCCGCTTTTCAATATCCAATCATGGCCACCATTTGATGTTTTATATATTAAATCAAGGTCACCAACTACAAATCCGGTGGTTGAATTTGTAAATTCTATTTTGTAGAAATTCGAGTTTTGTCCTGTTCGCTGTACTATCCATGAGCTTCCCCCATTAGTAGTCTTATATATATTTTCAAAAGCTCCTGTAATATACCCCGAATCCGCATCTATAAAATACATCGAATTAAATTTTGATCCCGTAAATGACTGCGAGATCCAGTTGGTGCCGCCGTTAGTTGTTTTAATAACGGTTCCACCGGTTCCGCAAGCCCAGCCCGTATCATCATTAACAAAAGTAATACATTGAAAATTGCTTGCTTCAGGACTTGTCTGCTGAATCCAGCTTTCACCGCTGTTTGTTGTTTTATAAATTGTGCTGTTGTTTCCGGCAATCCAGCCAGTATTATCATCAAGAAAATAAACCGAGTGCAGGTCGTTTGTTGTTGGACTGTTTTGCATCAACGTCCAGCCGCCAGCAAATAACCGTGTATTACTGGAAATCAAGAAATAAACTACTGCGACGAAAATTATTATTGCTTTCATCCTATTGTTCTCCATTCAACTAATTATGAGTGAAATTGGAATACACTCCGACTAACAAATAAATATTTTTAATGCTATTGTTTTTCATTTTAAAAGAATCATCTTCTTTGTTTCAATAAAACCCTGTCCCGAACTTGATTCGGGATCACTGACTTGAAGTTTATAGAAATACACTGCACTTGATAATGCACTTGCATTAAAATTTACCTCATAACTTCCAGCAGCTTTTTCTTCATTAACTAACGCTGCTACTTCATTTCCTAGCATATCATAAACTTTAAGATTTACGAATGATGAATTTGGTAACTTAAATTGAATTATTGTAGACGGGTTAAATGGATTAGGATAATTTTGATTAAGTGTAAATTGAGACGGAATCTCGTTATTCTGATCTTCAACATCTGTAATCATATCCGACAGCGATCGCATCCAGACTCCGTTGCCCACAGTTCCGGCAAAGAGGAACCCGCTGGAGACAACAAGAGACCGAACACTTGTGTTCGCCAAGCCCGTATTAACAGCTGCCCAGTTAGTGCCGTTATTCGTGGAAAGATAGACGCCACCAGTACCAGACCCGGCAAAGAGGTTTGTGCCGCTAGAGGCAAGAGCGTAAACGTACCCAGAGGTCAAACCAGTATTTACGGCAGTCCAGCTAGTGCCATTGTTGGTGGAAAGAAATACGCCGCTTAGTGTACCAGCAAAGAGATTAGGCCCGATAACAGCCAAAGAATAAACATAAGTGCTCAAGCCGGAATTGACCGCCGTCCAGCTATTGCCATTATTCGTGGAAAGAGAAACGCCGCCGCCTTCTGTGCCCACAAAGAGATTAGTCCCGCTATCAGCAAAACACATAACAGGAAAGTAAGCCAAGCCTGAACTGCTAGCTGTCCAATTTACGCCGTTGTTTGTGGAACGATAGACCCCGTAGTTTAGAAACCCTGCAAAGATATTCGTTCCGCTTACAGCTACAGAGTAAACATAATCGTTTAAACCAGAAAAAACATCTGTCCAACTTGTTCCGTTGTTTGTAGATAGAAAAACGCCGAGAGAGGTCCCCGCAAAGAGATTCGACCCGCTCACTGCGAAAGAGTAGATATAAGCATTCGTCAAACCGTTATTGACCTTAGCCCAACTTTGGCCCTCATTTGTGGAAAGATAAACGTTGGTAGCTCCGGCAAACAGATTAGTGCCTGAGGCAGCAAGAGATCGTACATCAGTATTCGTCACGCCGTTATTTGCTTCTGCCCAGTTTGTTCCGTTGTTCGTGGAAAGAAAAACACCGTCGCCAGTTCCGGCAAAGAGATTCGTGCCGCCTGCCCCATCGGGAGCGACTGCGAGAGCACTAACATACAAACTCGTCAAGCCGATATTGACTTCAGTCCAGTTTAAGCCATTGTTGGTGGAAAGAAAGACACCGCCGCCAGTTCCGACAAAGATATTCGTGTCGGAGACAGCAAAAGAAGATACAGAATTATTTGTCAGCCCGTTATTAACGGCAGTCCAGTTTAAGCCGTTGTTGGTGGAAAGAAAAACACCGCCGCTAGTTCCGGTAAAGATATTCGTACCGGAGAAGGCAAAAGATCGGATATTATTGCTCGTTAAGCCGTTAGTAGTTGCAGTCCAGTTTGCGCCGTTGTTTGTAGAACGAAAGACACCGCCACCGCCACTTATGCCGTTAAAAGCTCCGGCAAAGAGATTGGTACCGGAGCCGGCAAGAGCCACGATATAAGTGTTTGTAAGCCCACTGTTAACTGCATACCAGCTTGTCCCGCCATTTGTAGAACGAATTACACCGCCTCCAAATCCACCAGCAAAGATATTTGTACCAGAGGCCGCTAAAACACTAACGGCTCCGCCGTCGGGTCCATTGGTTTGTGTCCATTGTGCATGTACTGAGGTGATAGAAAATAGCAAAACAAAGATTGATACTATAAGCAACCGAAAAGGTAAGTGAATGTGTTTCATGATGTTATTCCTTGTGTTCTTAGTTTTTAAGTATTTCTGTTAAAATTTCTAAATTAATAGCGCTAACTTAATTGCTAATCAAGTTATTCAATAAGCAACGACCGGATTACTGAATCAACCTCAGGTGCATACTTATCAAAAAGAGCAGTGTCACTTGCCGGGAAAAAGTAATGAATGATAACACGCATTCCGTTCCTGTATAAAGCCACATAACGACACTGGACAAAAAGGTTATAGTTACAGTCAAAACCACTCGCATCACCAACAGAGAACTCCTTGTTCATGTTCAACACTTTTCCACCGTACATGGTTACAATCGATTCAAAAAGCTTTGCAAACTCTTCAGGGGTTTGGTTGGGTTTTTCGTGTGCATAGACGCTGACAAATGGCCGCGGATTATCCGATGCACCGGATGAATTAAAAACAATTCCGTTCCAGTTTTCCGGCTCTTCATCACTTCCACCAACAGACATTGAGAAGCTTGCTTCACCAGACCGCATACCTTCATCAGGGTCAGGTTTTATGCCTTTCCTGTAAGTCCAGTTTTTGGGAACTGTTAATTCAAATCTATACTCATCATTTCTAATCGTTACTGAATCCTGCTGGTTCTTTTCCCTTGCTATTAGCGGGGATGCATTTGCAAACACATTAATCAAAATGGTTACTGTTATCATAAAGAAAACAGCGAGGGATTCTACTTGAATTAAATTTAATCTGTTCTTTTTATTTGCGCCATTCACATTCACACCTATAAAAATTTTTAAGCTTACAATAATTATTTTTTTACTATCTCAACTCGTCTGTTTAATTCTTTTCCTTCTTCAGTATCATTTGTTGAAACAGGTGCAAGAGGACCAACACCGCTCGCCTCAAGGTTTGTTGAAGGAATTTTATACTTTGTAATTAATTCATTAACAACAGCCTCGGCTCTTTTCTGGGAAAGCTCCATATTATCCTTAAGCTTGCCCACATTGTCAGTATGCCCAACTATATAAACCTGCATTGAAGTATTTGCTTTAAGTAGTGCAGCTATCTCTTTAATCGTTTCATCAGATTCCGGGTTGATAACGGATTTGCCGGTATCAAAGTAAATTCCGTAAACTGGCGTGTGACCATCTTTAAGAATATTAGATTTAAAAACTTCAGCAGTGACTTTAACCATTTCGGTTTCCATCGGCTTTTCTTCAACTACTATAATTTTTGACCATGGACCCGCAGGAACAAAGACTCCAATCCATACATTGCCCTCTTTTCTTTTTTGAAAAGCAGTCAGGTAACGCTCAGGCGGATAGAACCCTATCGTTTCAATTCCAATTTGATGTCCACATTCTTCCTTGCCGCACATAAACTTAATCTCAAACCCGGCTTTCTTAAATGCCTGTTCGTAATTACGAATACGCTCAAGCGAAGAGCGATTTTCAGGATCACCATAATCAATCTTTGTAATTTTTCCTTCAAGTTTTACTGTTTTAACTGAACCATCATCCTGAACTTTTCCGATTACAAGCGTCTGTTCATCAAACTCTTTCACTTCCTGTCCTTGGATAACGGAGCCTTCAAATCCCTTTATTAACGGATGCCCCTCGTTTTGGGCTCTGGCAGTTGGAGCTACCATAATCAAAACTACAAGTAATAAAAGTTCTGCTATCATTTCTGGGTTAAAGAAATTTTCTTTAAACATTTTTATTTTCCTATTTAATTAGTGTTAACTTTTTAGTTTCAATAAAACTTCCAGCTTGTAAACGATAAAAATATATTCCGCTTGCCAACTGAAAACTGCCTACTGAGGACTTGAATTCAACTTCATAGCTATCAGCAGGTTTTTCTTCATTAACTAAAGTAGCTACTTCGTTTCCAAGAACATCATAAACTTTTAATGTTACAAATTCAGAAGTTAGGATTGAAAATTTTATTGATGTTGATGGGTTGAATGGATTTGGATAGTTCTGGCTTAAAGAATATTCAGTTGGAATTTGGTTTTCGTTTTCAACACCGGTAATTCCAGTTATACTCCAGGTAACACCATCGGTTTGAATAACTCCACTGTTAAGCGCCGAAGTATCCCTTGCTACAATCTCTACTGCCGAACCGGATTTAGTTAAGAATGAATAAGATATTACGCGTTTATAAAAGGGAAATGTTGGGGAAGTATATCGGTCATCCCTGCGTAATCTTAATGCTTGTAAAACAGCTCCACCAGGCATTATCATATTACCCCAGGCATCAACCACAACAGTTTCTGTGTGGTTTGCAGTCGTTGTAATGAATGGCGCGCCATTAAAATATGTTGTGTTAGTAATAGTAAAACTGCTGCCCCACTGGTTGTTATAAGTATATGGAAGCGGAAAAAAATTTTGAGCAGGAGAATAAACCGCTTTCAAAAGAATTATATCTGTGCCAATGGCGGATTTAGATGCAACACCATTCATTAAATAATTTCCAGAATTTTGAGTAGTGTATTGCCAACCATCAGCGGTATCAGTGCCTATTAATTCTTTATAAGTAAAAACCACATTTGCCCCAGGAAAGTCAGACAAATACGGTGTCGAAGAAGGCACTACACTTGTAAACGTATTAGCAAGATGAGAATTTAGTGTAGAAAAATTCCACGATGTTGCACCAGGCGAGCCAATATCAACAGAGGTAATTGTTGAATCAAAATGATTTGTTATTACATTGCCAACCGCATTAATTGCAGATGCGTCTGTAGAAGTAATTGTTATTTGTGCAATTGTCCCCGTGCCAAATACAATTAAAGCAAATAAAAATGCCGGAAAGATAATCTGAAGTTTCATTGTGTCTCCTTAATTAATTTATGATTAAACAACATATGGCAATAGTTAATTATTAACTTTTGCACAATTTATGTTTTAGCAAATACAGGTCTCCATAAAGAGAACAGCATTCACACTTAAGGAGAGAAGAATAATTGAGGAAAGGAAACAATAAAAGTATTACGATTATAGATCCTTCCTCAAGGAGGTGAATTAGTTATATGCTTAATATCTATTATTAATTAACCAATAGCAACAAAAATTAAGCTTGTTAAGGGCAAGTAACCATAAGAAAGTGGACAATTTTGCGGGCACTCGCAGCAGAAAATAGTATGAATAATCTGCTTCCAAACACAATGCATACAACAGATCGTGCAGCTGTTCTTAAGATTAAATATTTGTATTACTTCTAGATAAAAAGGTGATCAACGGATCACCTTTTTAATAACCGTCTATTATATTATCTCATTAAAACCATTTTTTTAATTTGAGAAAAATCGCCGGCTTGTAGTTTATAAAAGTAAACTCCGCTTGATAAAAAAGAAGCATCAAAACTGATCTCGTAAGAACCCGCTTCCTTAAATTCATCCACTAATGATGCAACTTCATTTCCAAGTACATCGTACACTTTTAATGTTTGATGACTGCCGACTGGCGACTGCC
>JBGAWM010000062.1:0-16972 GCA_044227615.1 Ignavibacteriaceae bacterium | reverse complement strand
GTTCTCTTGTTTGATCTAACTGCAAAAGAAGATTATCAAGAGTAAACTGTCCGGCAGTTGAGTTGAGCTTAATAGATTTAAGCCAATGGATAAAGTAACCGGACCAGCGTGGATTTGTAATATGTTCTTTAGGAATAATGATACCATAGTTGTAAAGGAGCATTTTAATTCTGTTCTTTATTCTTGTTTGATTCTGAACCAAACGAAAACGAAGACGCATAAGTGAGCGAAGTTGTTCGTGATTAATATCAGGGACATAGATAGCTTTAAGAGAACCATTTTCAAGTTCACGTGCAAGTTTGCGTGAATCGTTGGGATCAGTTTTAACAACTTTTTCTTTACTAGAGGAAGGAACATCTGCTGGATTAACTATAATACAGTTAATGCCAAGCTCGTTAAACTTTCTCTGAGGCCAGAAACCGCAGAAACCTGCTTCGTAAACGAGGAAGTAGATTCCATCGGGATAGTGAGTAGTAAGATATTTGTAAAGTTCTTCTGGTGAAGGGTTCATTGAAAATGTTTTTAGTTCTAAACCGGAGTTACGTATTGTTACTTTCCAGTTTTTAAGATGAGTATCAATACCAACAAAGAAAGACGAATTTGAAAATGTTATGTTGTTCATTGCAAGTCTCCTTTATAATTTTGATTAACAAAAAAAAGTTAATCAACGTTACTTTTTAAACATAACATCTGACATAATAGACCAACCTATAGTAAGATTTGATTTCTCCAAATACGACAGCCTTATAATAAATTCTTATACAAAGATTATTACTCCTAAAGCAATATTTAAAAACGATATATATGATACGTCATCTAATTGGAAGACACTTTATAAAAATGATTCCGTATTTGTTAAAGCGTTCTATCCTGAATACTATGTGTGTTATGTTAGGTATGGTGATTCTGATGGCTATATAAGTTATAGTTCGTTTTCATTGGCTGCAGTCGATTCATTCCTTGAAAGGCGAGAAATAGCTAAATATGACGAGATGAAACTTTATGAAGAACAACAACTAAAGAACCGAAAAGATACTTACGTTAAAAAGTATGGTAAGAAGTGGGGAACCATTGTTGCTGATAAAAATATTCAAATAGGTATGACAGACAAGATGGTATTGGACAGTTGGGGTCAACCAGACGATATCAACAGAACTGTTGGTAGCTGGGGTGTACATGAACAATGGGTTTATGGTGCAGACCAATATTTATATTTTGAAAATGGAAAATTAACTGGTTGGCAGGATTAATATATTTAATTTAAATGTGTCATAATCTTAACAACAAAATATTATATTTGTCATAAAAATTTTGTTTACTATTTGCGCCCGTAGCTCAACTGGATAGAGCATTTGACTTCGGATCAAAGGGTTGAGGGTTCGAATCCTTCCGGGCGTACTTTTTTTTATTTTTGATTAAAGGGTTGAGGGTTCTGCCATTGGCATGGCTTCGCCAGAATCCTTCCGGGCGTACAAAAACCAGTCGGCAGTATGCAGTTGGCAATAAAATAAAATTCTTAGAGCAGTTCGCCGCGGCGAATTAGTCTGCTTTTTATTTTCCAATAAAGGAATAAAAATAAAATTGAATAAACACTTAACAATCTCTAGTCTATCCATCAACCATATTCCATCATACAGCATCCATTAAACAATGTTATTTTCTGAAGATATATATCGTTTTATGTATGCTGCCCTGCAGGAGGCTGAACTTGCATTTGAGGAAGATGAAGTTCCGGTTGGAGCAGTTGTTGTTCATAAAAATAAAATCATCGGTCGCGGTTATAATCAGGTTGAAAAATTAAACGATGCAACAGCACACGCAGAAATGATTGCACTTACTTCTGCATCAAATCATCTTAAAAGCTGGCGATTAAATGAATGCTCAATATATGTAACACTTGAACCTTGCATAATGTGCACAGGTGCAATGTTGTCTTCAAGAATCGATAATTTATATTATGCGGCAAGTGATTCAAAGTTTGGCGCCTGCGGCAGTGTTCATAATTTAGCGGAGAATTCAAAGACCAATCACACAATAAAAGTCTTTTCCGGTATCCTGGCAAAAGAGAGCGAAGATTTGTTAAAATCATTCTTTACCAAAAAACGGCTTAAGACAAAAAAATAATTTCATTCACTCTTAAATTCTTGTTTAAGTAACGAATTACTTCTAATTTGCAATAAAAAAAATGAAGATTTTATGCGTTTAATTCTTTTCGGATCTCCAGGGGTTGGCAAAGGCACCCAGGCAAAAATCATATCTAAAAATTTAAATATACCTCACATCTCAACCGGAGATATTCTACGTAAAGCGGTTAAAGATCAGACAGAACTTGGTAAAAGAGCCGGCGAGTTAATGTCTAAAGGTGAACTTGTTCCTGATGATTTAATGATTGCCATGATTAAAGAAGTACTAACTTCTGAGGAATGCAAGAATGGTTTTATTCTTGATGGTTTTCCCAGAACGACTGTACAAGCGGAGGCTTTAGATAAATTATTTGCGTTGATAAAAATCGATAATGCAATTCTTATCCATATTACCGCAGATGAAAAAGAAATAATCAAACGACTTAACAATCGAAGAGCATGCAAAGAATGCGGACATATTTTTATTTTAAAAGAGATTGAAGGTTTGGATACTTGTCCAAACTGCGGCGCTAAAAATAGTTTTTATTTAAGAAATGATGACAAAGAAGAAGTAATAAAAAACAGGTTGGATATTTTTAATTCTTCTACTTTGCCCGTGCTTGGTTATTATGAAAAAAAGGATAGAGTTATCGAAGTAAACGGATTTGATACAGTTGAAAATGTTAATAAGAAAATAGTTGAATCGTTAAAGTTAAAAAACCTTTATCACTGATAAAGTTGTATATCCTGATTGATTTTGTGACTAAAAAAGATCCTGAAATAAATTCAGGATGACGGTACTAATCACAATTCTTTTTGCTTTAAAAATCCTTTAAGAATTTTTTTGTCTTCTATCTTAAATATTCTGCTATTCCCTTTCCTAACCATATCGTAGTTGTGAGTTGCAAATAAAACCGCTGTGCCTCGTTTATTGATCTTTTGTAACAAATCTAATATTTCACCTGATGTTTCCGGATCAAGATTACCTGTTGGTTCATCTGCAAGAATAATTAATGGATCATTTAATATTGCTCGTGCAATTGCAACGCGTTGTTTTTCACCTCCGGAAAGATTATCAGGTTTGTTTAATCTTTTATGTGATAATCCAACTTCATTAAGGGCGTCATTAACTTTTTTCTTTATTTCCTTTTTGGGCGTTGCTGTAACCTCAAGCACAAAAGATAGGTTCTCAAAAACATTTCTGTCTGTAAGTAACTTAAAATCCTGAAATACAATCCCAATTTTTCTTCTGAGAAGAGGCAATTCACTCTTTTTAATAATTTTAGAATTAAAATTCCCAACAGTAACGGTTCCCGATTGAGGAAGCAAATTCATATAAATCATTTGAAGAAGTGAAGTTTTTCCGGAACCACTTTTACCGATAAGAAATGCAAACTCACCGGCTTTTAATTCAAGATTTGCATCTTCAAATAGCACCTGATTATCATAATTAAAACTAATATTCTGAATTGATAACATTAAACTTTCCTCTTCATAATAAATTGCACGCGATCAGAACTTGCTTTGCCTTTGGTAAATGAAAAAGCTTTATAGCAATTTACAACATATAATCCGGACTTTTCAGCCATCTCAAAAAAAGTCTGGTATGAATAAATTTTTTGCTTGTGTGTTTCTGTAAATATTTTTCCATCAGGATAAGCAACTGTAAAAATATTTTTATGGATTTTACTTGCTGGTAAAAAAATACTTTTTCTATAATAATTAAAACCTTTAGTTCGTCCTTTTGTTGCCGCAGTTTTCTGATGTTTGTAACTGTTGCTTTCAAGTGCAGCATCAAAGGTTAGCACTCCTTTTTCAGTTAGATGATTATTAACTTCCTTAAAAAACTTAAGCAATCTTTTTTTACTAAGTAAGTAATTAACAGAGTCGAATGAAGTTAAAATCAGATCAAACTTTTTATTAAACGGAATTGCTGTCATATCACAGCAGACTTTACTCAATTTATTATTTGACTGCCTCAGCATACCTTTAGAAATATCCGAAACAATATAATTTTTATAGAGTTTGGATAGATGCACAGCTAATGCGCAATTGCCGCCTGCAAGTTCAAGTACAATTGGGTTTTTTACAACTTTGGGTTTGGTTATTGAGTAAATATATCTTGCCCACCACTTATAACTTACAAAATTCATAAGATGGGGATAGATATTTGCTACGTGCAGATATGGATCAATCTGTTTTATATTCTGCAATGGAGCGATTCCTGTTTTGAAATATCTTGATTGCATATTTATAAGATTGCAGAATACTTGATTCATCTGCTTTATTCTTTCCGGCAATATCGTAAGCCGTTCCGTGATCCGGTGAAATGCGAATCAATTTTAAGCCTGCTGTAAAGTTTACGCCGCTATTAAAGTTTAAAAGCTTAAACGGAATTAATACCTGATCATGGTACATTCCTAAAATAATATCAAATTTTTTATAAGATTTGTTTCCCCAAAATGCATCCGGAACGAAGGGACCTGAAACATTAATTCTTTTTTGTAAAGATTTAATAACAGGATCAATAAATTCAATCTCTTCATTTCCAATCAGTCCATTTTCACCTGCGTGCGGATTTAATCCAAGCACTGCAATTTTAGGTTTATTTATTCCAATATCTTGCTTAGCTGTAAGATCAAGCAACTCAATAGCTTTAACAATTTTTTCTTTTTTAATAAGCTTTGGAACTTTAGAAATTGGTGAGTGAATTGTAAGCAATCCAGCTTTTATTTTTTCTGAAAGAAAGAGCATCATATAATTATAGGTTTTTTCATGCTGCGCCAGCAACTCAGTATGACCCGGGAAATTTATACCGGCAAGATTAAAAGCTTCTTTTGATATTGGTGCTGTTACTAAAACATCTGCAAGATTTTGATCGATCAAATTCAAAGATTCAATTATTGAATCGAATGCAATTTTACCTGAGATATTTGTAGGATAGCCAAATTTTATCTTTGTATCTGGCAGTGGAACCAAGTTTAACCGGGAGGATGAAATTGATTCTTTATTAATTATCTGATACTTGAACCCAGCTTTTAAAAGTTTATAATAATATTCAAATACATTTCTTGGACAAACGAATATTATTTGATTTTTACTCTTCTTATTAAAGATTTTAGAAAAAGCTTTTAAAGCTATTTCAGGTCCAATTCCATTTATATCGCCGCAAGTGAAAACAACTCGTGTCATTGTCCATTCACTAAGGTAAATTTACCAGTGCCTTCAGTATCAACAAAAACAAATTTTTTCTGAGATTTTCTGTAAGTCCAGTATTCAACAACCTTATCATCGTTATTAGTATCACGCTCAATAGAATCAGGCGGACCAAATCTTATATAAGTTTTACCCCGATCAGATTTAGCTCCGCCATTGCCAGTCAGCGATCTAAAATTCATCTCGCAATAATCTACTCTCATATAAAACTCGTTCATCAGCTCATTGAATTTTGTTTCGGGTGTTGGATCCTGTTTACTCCAATAATTGAATAATTTTTCTTCATCACTCCCACTACTGCTGAAGATATCTGAAACAACTTCTTTACCCTCAATTATTTCTATAAATCTTATCGCTTCTTCGGGCTCTAATAAGCTAATCGGTTTTCCAATCCAAATTACATTTAGATTAAAAATCTGTTTATTTTTTAGTGAATCATCAGGATAAACTTCTAACTCAACTGGACCTTCAGTTAATTTTGAAGAGAAATTTCTTGCGATAAACAATTTGATATTAGTAGAATCACTGCCTCGCGTAATAACCACTTTATCATCACAAAGTTTTATCTCGGGATTTGCTTGAAATGATTCAGTAATCCTTTCATCTTCGATAATTATTTTATCACCCCTTTTAACTTTAATACTAAGAGAGGTTATTTGAGGATCGTTAACAGGAATTACTAAATCATTAGTAGGCTTATTAAATGGAATTGATGCAGAATTATTTGAGAGGACAAAAGACTCTTTCTCATCACATTTAATTTTGCCTGGATCAAACACAATTGGATTTAGTATAATTTTTGATTTATTTATTTCTAAACCCATTGGAGGTATTCTTCGCTCTCGTTTGGATGTCTGATCAGAAATAATTGCCATAAGATTGTACTTGCCTTCGGGCAGAATAAAGTTTAACACCCCTTGTAAAAAAGTATTTGGAGAGTTAGTTACATCAAAATCTTTAACTGATAATTTTCTATCATCAAAAACTCTTTTAATAATCTTATCTGAAGAATCTTTGATCTCAATATTTACCCGAAATCCGGCATGGAAAAGATCCGCATTCTTTTCGAAAAAAAGTTGGGAGTATGAAATTTTGTAGGAGTAATAAACTAAATATTCCTGTCCTGCTGGAAAGAAATGTACTTCAGAATTATAAAACTTACCCGATTGGATTATATCATTCTGAATAACGAAATCCGGCTGTGCTAATAACTGAGCTGCAAAAACGAATGTTAATAAAATTATTTTCTTCAATTTTTAGCCCAAACTTTTTAATAGATTAAATAAAATTCAATCAGATTAATTAAACCGGAAAAAGATTTGCCCTGATTTATTAAATATAACAGTCTGGATTAGCTGTTCATATTATTTAAGAATTCTTTATTGTTCTTTGTTCCTCTAACTTTATCAAGTAAAAATTCCATTGCTTCAACAGGATTAAAATCACTAAGAATTTTTCTAAGTATCCAAACTTTAGCAAGATCATCTTCTTTCATCAATAAATCTTCTCTTCTTGTTCCGGAGCGATTAACATCAATTGCGGGGAATATTCTTCTATCACTTAAATCTCTGTTAAGAACAAGTTCCATATTACCAGTACCTTTAAATTCTTCAAAGATAACGTCATCCATACGGCTTCCTGTATCAATCAATGCAGTTGCAATGATGGTTAAGCTTCCACCGTCTTCAGTGTTTCTTGCCGCACCAAAAAATCTTTTTGGTTTGTGAAGTGCATTTGAATCCACACCGCCTGAAAGTATTCTTCCGCTGTGAGGAACAACAATATTGTGGGCACGCGCTAATCTCGTTATACTATCCAGCAGAATCACAACATCTTCCTTTGCTTCTACAAGTCTTTTAGCTTTTTCGATAACCATATCTGCAACCTGAACGTGTCTGTCTGCAGGCTCATCAAAAGTTGAGCTAATAACTTCTGCTTTTACGGAACGCTCCATATCTGTTACTTCTTCAGGTCTTTCATCAATAAGCAGAATTAATAATTTTACTTCGGGATGGTTACGTGTAATTGAGTTTGCAATTTTTTGCAGCAGAACTGTTTTACCACTTTTAGGAGGCGATACGATCAATCCTCTTTGTCCTTTGCCAATAGGCGCAAGCATATCCATAATTCTTGTTGAGTATTCACCGGGGACTGATTCAAGTAATAATTTTTTGGTTGGATAAACAGGTGTAAGGTTATCAAATAAAGTACGGTTTCTTATATGCTCTGGCGAAAGACCATTTACTGCTTCAACTCTTAACAGAGCAAAAAATCTTTCACCCTCTTTCGGTGGTCTTACCTGTCCGCTTACAAAATCACCTGTTCTAAGGCTAAACTTTTTAATCTGGGATGGCGATACATAAATATCATCGGGTGAAGGCAAGTAATTATAGTCCGAAGATCGTAAAAATCCGTATCCATCGGGAAGCACTTCTAAAACTCCCTTAGAAAATGTTAAACCATCTTTAACGCTCTGAGCTTCTAGTATCTTGAAGATTAGTTCCTGTTTTCTAAGATCGCTGTAACCAGCTATGTTTAGGTCTTTAGCAAGTTCGTTTAATTCTACAATCTTCTTTGATTTAAGTTCAGAAATGTCCATCGGCATTTGGGGTACCTTTTATTTGTTGAATTGTTTAGATTAAAATTGTTTTCAAATTGGTTAAATCCTGATAAGCTCTCGTGGTATTTCTTAAATGTACGAAAGGAACTCGAGGTCTTAGCCAAACTTACGTACATACATTTATATTGTCAAGATTTAATTTTGTGTAAAATAGACTTTATTTCACCCAATAAATACATACTCCCGGCAATAACCAGACAGCTATTTTGGTCACCATTAAATTGTTCTTTAATAAATTCGTCTAAGTTTTTAACAATTGAAAATTTTATACCACGTCTTTCAGCACGTTCCTTCAATAATCCTAAACTTGCAGCTCTTTCATAATTAATTTCATAAAAGTAGATGTTAGTAAAACTATCTTTGACCAGCAGAAGCATCTCATCAATATTTTTATCTCTCATTGCTCCAAATAATAATGAAGATACTTTATAATTATTTTTTTCTTTATCAAACTGATTAATTAAACATGAAATTCCTTCAGGATTATGTGCAGAATCCAAAATGATTCGGGGTCTATTAGATATAATTTCATATCTGCCCTGAAGCTTTGTATTCTTCACAACATTTTTTACTCCACGAGTTATAACAGCGGGATCATCAATATCAAAAGTTTTAGCAGCACAAAGAGATGCAAGCGCAGCATTGTATTTTTGATGCTTACCTATCAAAGGCACTTCCCATTCATCAAAATCTAATTCCTCTGTATAAAGCTGAACGTTATCGTTTTTCTCATTTATATATTCTTCCAAACAAAATAGAGGTGATTTAACCGATAAACATTTTTTCTCAATTACTTTTATTGCCACTTCGGGTAATAATCCAATAAATGTTTTCGATCCGCTTTTTATAATCTCACTTTTTTCAAATGCAATTTGTTCGAGCTTATCACCAAGAATCGCAGTATGTTCTAAACTAATTGATGTAATGACACAAGCAAGTGGATTTAAGACGTTCGTTGCATCAAGTCTTCCGCCTAATCCAGTTTCTATAACGGCATAATCTACACCAGAAAAATAAAAATACTCAAATGCCATTGCAGTTGTTACTTCAAAAAATGTAAGCTGGTATTCATTTATGTACTTTTGATGCTTATCAATAAAATTTGCAATAAAGTCATCGGGAATATATTTACCATTAACAGATATTCTTTCATTAAACTTTACAAAATGAGGTGAGGTGTAAAGTCCAACTCTGAATCCGTTTTCCATAAGAATGCTTGCGATAAAGGATGATGTACTTCCTTTTCCATTGGATCCTGCAATGTGTACTGTCTTTAATTTACTTTGTGGATTTCCTATTGCCTTTAAAAACTTTTGAGTGTTCTCTAATCCAAGTTTTACTCCAAACGTATGAAGTGCAAATAGTTTATTTAATGATTCTTGTATATCCATTTTATATAATATAAGATGCCGTTAACTCAGATATTTTTTCTACTTTGTTAGCAATGCAGTAATCCTCTAATTCTTTAATCATTTTTTCAGGCGCAGTTGGATCAATAAAATTTAAAGTACCAATTTGTACGGCAGAAGCACCAACAATCATAAACTCAATTACATCCTTCCAATTCATTATTCCACCGATACCGATAATTGGGATATTAACCTTGCGTGATATTTCTAAAACTTTTGCAAGAGCTACCGGTTTAATTGCCGGACCCGAAAGACCTCCGTTAACATTAAATATTTTTGGTTTCCTTGTAAAGATATTAAATGCAGTTCCAACTAATGTATTGATTGCAGAAACAGCGTCGCCGCCTTCATCCTTAACAACCTGCGCAAACTCTGATATATATGAAACATTTGGCGACAATTTAATTATTAAAGGCTTGTTGGTTACAGCCCTAACTTTTGCGGTAACATTACCAACGGCACTTTTATCATTACCAAATTGCAAACCACCATCTTTAACATTGGGACAAGAAACATTTATCTCAAAAGCTTTTATTGTTTCTTCGGAATTTAAAATTCTAGCGCATTCAACATATTCATCAACAGTGCTGGCTGCAATATTACAAATTAATGGAACATCAAACTTTTTTAGAAATGGAATCTTTTCTTTTAGAAATTCTTCAACACCAACATTCGCAAGACCAATTGCATTTAGCATGCCTGCTGGAGTTTCTACGATACGCTGCGGCGGGTTTCCTTTTCGTGGTTTTAAGCTCAATGATTTTGTAACAATCGCACCAAGCTTATTTAGATCTGAGAATTCCGAAATTTCATTTCCGTATCCAACTGTTCCGGATGCAAGCATAATAGGATTGCGTAATTGTAATGAGCCAATCTTAACAGATAAATCTACTTTGCTCATATAACAACATCCTTAACATTAAAAACAGGACCATCTTTACAAACCAAAAGATATTTTTCTGAGTTCGATGTTGATTCAATCGGACATCCCTGACATATTCCAAATCCGCAAGCCATTGCACATTCTGTTGAAACTTCACAGTCAAGATTATGATTTAAGCAAAAATCTTTTAGTACTCTTAGCATTGCATTAGGTCCGCATGCAAATACTTTTGATGAAGCAATATCAATCTTATCTAAATTTTGTTCTAAAGACTGAACAACATTTCCTCTAAACCCTAATGAACCATCATCAGAAGATAAAATCAGATTTTCAAATCCATATGTAATTACATCTTGTTTGGTTCTTCCGCCAACAAATGAGACAATGTTTTTTTTGCTTTTTATTTCTCTGGTGACAAATGGGAATGGTGCTGCACCCAATCCGCCGGCAACAATAATTGCAGTTTTATAATCTCCTTCAAGATTAAAACCATTGCCAAGTGGACCAAGAATATCTACCAAATCTCCTGGATGTTTGTGAGCTAATATTCTAGTGCCTTCACCTAAAATATTGAACATCAAAAAGATATTATCACCTTCAACATCACAAATACTGAATGGTCTTCGCAGCAGCGGAAAAGTATTTTCAGAAACACGGATGTTTAGGAATTGTCCAGGTTTAATTAACTGTGCAATTTCAGGCGAGTGAATTTTTTGGATAAAAATATTTTCGTGAACTTGTTTCGTTTCAACGATAGGAGAATTAATAATAAACAATCTTTTCCTCTTAAAATCGATTACATAGGTTTTGGATACACAAACAAAAGATGGTTAAAGTAAAATGATTAAATAATTTCACATCAAAAATATTATCTTATAAAGAGATTTCCGAATGAACTAAATATATTCGTCCATTTTATTAATTTTTAGATAATCTACAATCTCTTTAACATCCTGTGCTTTATCGCGTCTGCAAATTAAAACAGTATCGTTATGATTTATCACAATAACATTATCAAGACCAATTACGGCAGTAACTTTATCAGGCGAGTAGATGTACGAATCCGATACCATATTTGTATAAACTTTACCGATAGCCGCATTACCGTTTTCATTTTTGTCTGATAACTGATAAACTTCTTCCCAGCTCCCTACGTCGCTCCAGTTAAATGCTCCTTTTGTCAGAAATACTTTTTTAGATTTTTCCATTATACCGTAATCGATGGAAATCTTTTTTAACTGTGCATAAACTGTTTTTAATTCTACTTTAAAATTAGGACTAGTCAAACTTTTTTCTATTAATGTTAAACCTTCATATAAATCAGGCATAAGATTTTTTATTTCATCAAGGATAACATCTGTACGCCAGATAAACATACCACTGTTCCATAAAAAATCACCGCTTTCAACAAATCTTAAAGCTGTTGCATAATTTGGTTTTTCTGCAAAGGTATAAACAGGATAAATATTTTCCGCAACTTGCGTATCATTAATTTGAATATATCCATAACCGGTTTCAGGTCTGGTGGGAGTAATACCAATTGTAACTAATCCCTTAGACTCATTAGCATACTTTGCAGCGTTTATCAATACTTGCTTAAACTTATCTTCATCTCTAATTATATGATCTGCAGGAAGAACAATGGTTACAGCATCCGGATCTTTAGCTTTTATAATTACAGATGCCAATCCAATACAGGCAGCAGTATTTCTGCCAAATGGTTCCTCAATAATATTCTCTGCCGGAACTTCCGGTAATTGATTTATTACTTCAGGTCTCTGCAATTCATTTGTGATAACATAAATATTTTTCTTATCTACCAAGCCTGCTAAACGATTAACTGTTGCCTCAATCATCGTATGCTCACCAAATATTTTTAATAACTGTTTTGGTGTTTTTTTCTTGCTTCTTGGCCAAAAGCGTGAGCCAACCCCACCCGCCATTATTACTGCGTATAACCTCATTACGTAGATTCCTTACTTTTTATGGTTGCTAATTTGTTTCCAAAATCTTCTGCTTTATTTAAGTAATTATTTATATCAACATCTTTACCGCGCACTACTGCAACGATTACAATTAAACATGCTCTTAGATTTTCAATAACTTCTTTACCGGGCATTAACTCTCTGTTCTTAATTAATATTAATGCTTTAGAAATTATTCGATGCATTCCTGAGAGAATCTCAAATCCAATTTTTCTGGATAGTACAGCATTCTCATCCATAATCTTAGCAAATTTAATCAGTTCCTCGTAGTCAATTTCATTGTTAGATATTTTTTTAAGAATATTATCCAACGGTTTTATGGGCCCTAGAATTGTCGGCTCAAATTTCTGAATGAGATCCTCATCTTCATTTTCCAAATCTTCACTAAAAATAATTTTTTCTTTTATCTCTTCAGCTTCAGATTTTATAAAAGGGTCTTCTTCCGGAACACGCCTTGATAAATCAATTTTAATTTCTTCTTTTGGAAAAACTATTGCACTGTTAAGTTTTTCTATTGCCGTTTTAAATGCGGCAGGAGTTGTAATATCAAGCATGTGTCCAAGATCTTTAATAAGATACCTGCTATGCTCTTTAAATTGATCTGATATTTTCAAAAGATCAATCGGGTTTTGAGATAACGAATTATAAATCTCATTCAACCGAATTGCCAGCATGGATAATTCAGTGATTTTCTTCATATTAATAAGATCATCACTAAGATTTTCTGACTTAGATATGGTTTGTTTCAACAACGCAACAACTTCAATCTGCTGATTATTCAATCGCAAATTGTTTGCAGCAATATTAATACTTTGAGTTATGTAGTGTTTTATAAAATCCATTAATACTTAACTACTCTTGGCACACGTTTACTTATTCCACAAGTTACTTCATAAGGTATTGTATTTATTTTTTTTGACCAATCCCAGGCATCGATTTTAAGCTTACCTTTTAAACCAATTAAGACTACATCATCATTAACTTTAATATTATCATTTCCAACATCAAACATAATTCTATCCATCGTTACAGTGCCAACCTGATTATAAATTTTATTTTTTATAATGGCTTGAGCTTTATTTGTAAGTGATCTAGAAAACCCATCAGCATAACCAATCGGAACTGAAATAATTTTAGTTTCTTCTTTAGTAAAATATCTTCTACTGTAACTAACAGATTCTCCACGTTGAATTTTTCTAACTGTTGAAACTTTGGAAACTAATGACATTACCGGATACAATTTAATGGATTCTGAGGTTTGAAGCGAAGGATAATATCCATATAATGAAATTCCGGGACGAACCATATCATAGTACGCTTCAGGAAAATCAATAATTGCACCGCTGTTTGCAGCGTGAGCTAATCCAAAGTTAATATGCTTTTCTTTTAATTCTTTTATTACCCGATCAAATCTTTTTATCTGAAGTTTAGCATATTCACTGCCAGCCTCATCAGAGGTTGCAAAATGAGTAAAGATTCCATCGATCACAAAATTTTTATTTGAAGATATCTTTTGAATAAATTCAATCGCTTCTGAAAAATTAACACCTAACCTATTCATTCCAGTATCAATTTTAACGTGAACTAAAATCTTTTTGTTGGATTTTAATCTCTTCTTCTCTCTTAAAAGAATTTGGAGATGTTCTTGCGTAAAAACTGATGGAATTAAATTGAACCTGAAAAATTTATTCACCTGAAATTTATCCAACGGATCAAATACTAAAATGGGCTGCTTGATTTTTAATAGCCTCAACTCTACACCTTCATCAGCAGTCGCAACGGCATAGTATTCGGGTTTTAGTTTACCCAAAGAGTTTAAAGATTCAACCGCAGTTTCAACTCCGTGTCCGTAAGCATCTGCCTTAACAACTGCCATAACTTTAGCTTCACCAACTTTCTTTCTGATGTTAAGAAAGTTTTTTTTAAGATTGGAAGTATTAATAATTGCTTTTGTAAGACGCATAAATAAGAATCTGAGTATCGATATTTAATAAATAGTTAAAACTCTTGCGGAAAGTTAAATAATAATCAAAAATATTACTATAAAATTGATTCTTTGAATTTTTCCAAAAGCAATCAGGAGAAATTCAATTTTTACTACTTAATAATTGTTGTGAATTAATTATCTCAAATGTTTTTATTTAAGAATTCTTGACATTCCACAAATGCTGTGGTAATTTTGGTTCAAAACTTTTTAAAGATAATGCTGACAGAATTCGGAAAAGCTTTTATATTCATACTAATGGCAATCATATTTGTTGTTGGTATTGTTTATTTCGCCAAGCTCATTCGCCCTTCAAGACCAACTCACGAAAAACTTAAGACATACGAATGCGGTGAAAACCCTGAGGGATCGCCTTGGATTAAGTTCAATATCAGATTTTATGTTGTTGCTCTTATTTTCTTAATCTTTGATGTGGAAGTTGTTCTTCTGATTCCCTGGGCATTGGTGTATAAAGATTTTGGAATGACAGGATTTTTAATCGGTGGAATATTTTTAGTGCTTTTAGGTTTAGGAATGGCTTACGAATGGCGCAAAGGTGATCTTGAGTGGGAAAAACCAAAAACAATTCCTCCATCATTTAATAAAACCAAAGCAGCCCCAAAAGTTAAAAAAGAATTGGTAGAGGTTTGAGTTTATGGGATTTTTAGACAGCGAATTTACAGACGGCAATATTGTTGTTGCAAAAGCGGAAGACCTTCTTAATTGGGCAAGATTATCTTCACTATGGCAGGTTAGTTTTGGATTGGCTTGCTGTGCAATAGAAATGATGGCTACCTCGGCATCACATTATGATTTTGATAGATTTGGTGTTATTCCACGTCCCTCTCCCAGACAAGCTGATATTATAATTATTTCTGGAACCGTTACTCTAAAAATGGCAACTAGAATAAAACGCCTTTATGAACAAATGCCTGATCCAAAGTATATAATTTCTATGGGAAGCTGTTCTAATTGCGGTGGACCTTATTGGGAGCACGGTTATCACGTATTAAAAGGTGTGGATAGAGTTATTCCGGTTGATGTTTATGTTCCTGGTTGTCCGCCAAGACCGGAAGCTTTGCTCGAAGGATTATTAAAACTTCAGGAAAAAATTCGAAATGAAAGTATGATAAAGAAATCTGCATGAAAAAACCTGAAGAAATTTTACAAATCTTAAAAGAAAATTTTCCAGAATCTAACCTGGAATTAAAAACGGATCAGCCAACTGAAGCAATTTTAATCGCTTCTCCGTTAGAGATAGATAAACTAAGTTTATTTCTGCGTGATTCCTCAGAATTTCAATTTGATTCTTTAATGAACTTATCCGGTGTTGATGAAATAAAAGCCAACCTCCTAAGCGTTTATTATCATTTAGAATCAACAAAATTAAAACATAAAATTACCTTAAAAGTCTCTACAGATCGGAATAAACCCGAAGTATCATCCGTTACAGAAATCTGGAAAGGTGCTGACTGGCACGAACGTGAGGCTTATGATTTATTTGGAATTATTTTCCTTAACCATCCAGACTTAAGAAGAATACTTATGCCGTATGATTGGGATGCCGGCTATCCACTTAGAAAAGATTATGAAAATCCTGAATTCTACCAGGGAATGAAAGTCCCTTATTAAAATGACTCAAGACTCCATAAATACTAAAAGCTCAGCTATACGTACCGAAGAAATGGTATTGAATATGGGTCCTCAGCATCCGTCAACGCACGGTGTGCTAAGATTAGAACTTGCCCTGGAAGGTGAAATTATAACTAATGTAATTCCACATATCGGATACTTGCACAGATGTTTCGAAAAGCATTGTGAAGCAATGACTTACCCGCAAATAGTTCCTTATACAGATCGTATGGATTACCTTTCACCGATGGGAAATGAGTTTGGTTATGCAATAGCGATGGAAAAACTTTTAGGAATTCAGGTTCCTGAAAGAGTTGAATACATTAGAGTAATCATGGCTGAACTGCAGCGCATATCTTCTCATCTTGTAGCACTTGGAACTTACGGTGCTGATATCGGTGCTTTCACTCCTTTTCTATATTGTTTTAGAGACCGCGAAAAAATCCTAAGCTTATTTGAAATGACATGCGGTGCAAGATTATTATATAATTATATCTGGGTTGGCGGTTTATCACACGATCTGCATCCTGATTTTATAAGAAAGACTCGTGAATTTATAAAAGAATTCCGCCCCAATCTTAAAGAAGTGAATGATCTTCTTAGTCATAATAGAATTTTTATAGACCGTACAGCTAATGTTGGAATTTTACCGATTGATACTGCAATCAATTATGGTGTATCTGGTCCCAACTTACGCGGCTCAGGAATTAAATGGGATGTAAGAAAAGAAGACCCATATTCTGTTTACCATAAATTTGATTACGAAATTCCAGTTGGTGAGGGTAAATACGGAACTGTTGGCGATAGCTGGGATAGATATTACGTTCGTGTTTTAGAAATGGAAGAGAGCTGTAAAATAATTGAACAGGCAATAGAGCAAATACCTGAAGGTGATGTTCAATCCGCAATTCCAAAAAGAATAAAACCACCGGTTGGGCAAGTGTATGCAAGAGTTGAAAATCCGCGCGGTGATTTGGGTTACTTTATTATTAGTGACGGCTCAACAAGTCCTTATCGTGTAAAAGTCAGAGCACCTTCATTTGTAAGCATGCAAGTATTGAATGAATTATGCAAAGGTTATATGGTTGCCGATGTTGTTACAATTCTTGGCAGCATTGAT
>JBGAWM010000061.1:0-18587 GCA_044227615.1 Ignavibacteriaceae bacterium | reverse complement strand
TACAAAGACTTAAATCCTGAGGAATCAAGAAATAACTAAAAAAACCTCAGGGGTCAAATGACACTATAGTAAATAACACATTCTTTCTGGATGATTCGGGAAAAACGAAAATTCTAAATAAAAAAGCAGATGGTAAAATTATTTTTTACAAGGCTAATGGCTCTTATCATTTATTTAATACTTGCAACACATGGATTGCAAAAGCACTGAGTGAATCAGGAATTGAAATTGAGGATAATATTCTTCTAACTGAACAATTGTTTAATGAGCTTGCAAGGATTGGTACTGTTATAACATCACATCAACCAGAAGATTGACCTGAATATATTTTTAAACCAACTATACCAACTACAATAAGAAAAATAAAAAATATTCTAATAAGTTCTTTTGATTCATTAAAAAGAATTATTCCGAGTACTGCTGTTCCAACCGCTCCAATTCCTGTCCAAATGGCGTACGCTGTTCCAATAGGAAGATGTTTTACAGCATAAGCAAGCAATCCCATACTTATAATCATGCAGACAATTGTAAACACTGAAGGCCATAATTTTGAAAAGCCTTCAGTGTACTTTAGCCCGATTGCCCAGGCAACTTCAAATAAACCTGCAACGAATAATACAATCCAATGCATATTACTTCAACTTTCCGTTTGTTATTTCGTCACTTAATCTTTCGGCTTTATAAAGATCACGAATTGCTTCTATCATTCCGAGAGCACTTACACAAACTGTTCTATTTGCCTCCGTTGTGTAGATAAAATTACTTGGTAAACTTTCTATGTTGCCATCAAATGCCAGCCCAACAATCTCTGCATTTTTATTTAGCACGGCACTGCCGGAATTTCCGCCAACTATATCATTTGTGCTTATAAAGTTTAATGGAGTTGAAGGATCAAATTCATCGGGCAGTTCTTCAAAATACTTTGGAAGATTAAATGGAAACTTTTTATCAAATGAATAATAACGATCCAATGCACCGTAAAAAGTTGTTTTGATTGGTGCTCGTGTTCCATTGTAATCATATCCTTTCACAATTCCATCCGCAAAGCGTAGTGTGCCTGTTGCATCTGGCGGAATTGCATCACCATAAACCTTGTATAAGGCCTCTCCTAACATCTGATTTAATATTTCTTCCTTATCAACCCTTGCTTGATTTTCATCCTGCATCTTTTTCAATTCGTCTTGGGTATTTAATACATAATAGATAAATGGATCGTTAGAAGTTAATATTGCTTCGTATCCAGATTCAGCCAGATCTAAAAGTCTTTCTTTACTTGTAAGATTGGATTTTGCAATCATTTCTTTAGCTACTTCTAATGTTGATTTATCACCTATTAATTCTTTCAAAATTTTATCATCAGAGGGTAAATTATTTTTAATAATGTTTAACTGAACAATAAGTAATTTATTCTGTAATTCTTTGTTAAAATCTTTTGGAAATAGTAGGGCAGTCAGTGAATCATATTTTTCTCTTGTTATTTCATCATTCTTTAACTGATTTGCATAATTAACTAAACTTTTTGCCATCTTTAAATATTCAGGCGAATAAAAATTACTTATCGTGTAAGCATAAATTTTGTTAGCATCTTTTCTTGCCTGATTACGAGAGGTTTCAAGTTCACTCCAGATATTTCCATATTTTTTATTGAGTTCAGGATTTTTATTTACTGCTTCTCTAAAGTTTTTTTCAAAATCTTTTTTACGAGCAATTAAAAATGGATCTAGCAACGCTTTATAAGTTCCTGAATAAACTTTAAGTGCATTACCAATTGAATAAAGTCTTGCTATCAACTTAAAATCTTCGGCCTTTGTTTCCGTCACCATCTCTTCATAGATGTTGTACATTTCACTAAACATTCCAACCACCATTGGATACTGGATGTCTCTTGCATACTCAATCTGCGCCATTGTATTAATTCTATCCGTACCGCCCGGATTTCCAACAACAAATACCGGCTGATCTTCAACGACTCCATCATTATTCCAGCTAAAATAAAAATCTGTTTTGATAGGTTTGTCATTTTCATAGGCGCGAAGGAACGCACAATCCAAACCGTAACGCGGATATGTAAAATTATCTGGATCGCCGCCAAGTTTTGCAACAAATAACTCGGGTACAAAAACTAAACGTATATCGCTGTAAACTTTGTAACCATACAGCGAATATTTTCCGCCATTGTAAAGTGAGGTAACTTTAAATGTAAGTTCCGAATGCTGCTCTGAATTTATTTTTTTTAACTCATCAATTTTCTTATCGCGCATTTCTATCTTTTCTGCATCTGTTTTAACTTCATCCATTGCTGATTGAATTTCATCGGTAACATCTTTGATAATAATTAGCTGCTCGATTTTAAGATTTGGAACTGTTCTTTCTTCATTTAAGGATTTTGCATAAAATCCATCGCGTAAAATATTTTCATCTCCCTGTTGAACTGAAGCAAGATTACCACGCACACAATGATGATTTGTCATAATCAAACCATCTTCAGAAACAAATGAAGCAGAACAGCCGCCTCCAAATTTTAAAGCACTTTTCTGAAATTTCTCTAACAACTCCGGTGAAGGTTTAAACCCATATTCTTTTTCGAAATATTCGAGTGGGGGATTTTCGAATGTCCACATTTTGCCCATATCAAATTTTAGGGCTTTAACTGTATCCGGATTTATGCCGTAGTAAGTTTGCGCGAAATTAATTTCAGCTAATAGAATAAAAGTTAAAAGAAAAAAATAGGATTGGGTTTTATTTCTCATTTTCATTTCCAAATTGATGATTAAGTGATTGCAATTTAAAAATATATGATGGGAATTGGAAACGGTAAGAGTTTTACCTTTTGGGTACTGCAAATTCGTATTAAATTCTAAGTAATTTTAGTGATCAAAATCTCATCCAAATAAAGTGAATCCTGTTTAACTTGATTCATCAATTTTAAGAATATAACTTTGAAAGAAAAAACGGAGAAAATGTAAAAATGAACGGACTTAAAACTGTATTTCTAATGTCTGCAATGATGGCTCTTTTTCTGCTAGTTGGTTATGCAATCGGCGGAAGATCGGGAATGACAATAGCCTTTGTATTCTCTTTAGTTATGAATTTTGGCTCATATTGGTTTTCAGATAAAATAGTTCTGGCAATGTATAAAGCTCAGCCTATTACAAGAGAGCAATCACCAAAGTTTTATGATATGGTTGCAGAGCTTGCACAAAATGCAAATCTGCCAATGCCTAAGGTTTATATTATTAATGATCCCACACCAAACGCATTTGCCACTGGCAGAAATCCCCAAAATGCTGCAGTTGCTGCTACAACGGGAATTTTACAAGGATTAAATAATGAAGAACTGGCAGGAGTTATGGCTCACGAACTTGCACATGTTAAGCATAGAGATATTTTAATTAGTACAATAGCAGCTACATTAGTAGGAACCATTTCTTATGTTGCACAAATGGCTGGCTGGGCTGCAATGTTTGGAAGAAGTGATGATAGAGATGGCGGGGGATTAGGCGGATTATTTTTAATTATTCTTTCACCAATAATTGCAATGCTTTTGCAAATGTCTATTTCAAGATCACGTGAATTTGCTGCTGATGCCGGTGGTGCGGAGATAAGTAGAAATCCATTAGCTCTTGCTTCTGCACTTCAGAAAATTTCACGAGGCAATCAGGTACAGCATTTGAGAAATACAAATCCATCAACAGCTCATATGTTTATTATCAGTCCTTTGTTTGGTGGAATGGGTAAGTTATTTTCAACACATCCACCTGTTGAGCAAAGAATTGCAAAATTGCAGGAAATTGCTGCCGGTAGAAGATAGAATAATATGCTGAATCTTGCCTGAAGACAATCAGGTTTATTTCAGATCTTTTATAATTTTTAGATACCCCGAAACAAGTTCGGGGCGACAAATAAATCAACTTGATAAATAACTTCTTTGTGATGATATTTACTTTACGATGATTTACGATTTATTTAAAATAACCGGAGTGACTAAAAAATCATTCCGGTTTTTATTTTTAATCCTTATTCTTCAATCGGCATCTTTCTCTCAAACAGTTTCTAATCTTGACAGATTTTACACATTGATTGATACCGCAACTAATCGATTAATAAAAGATTTAGATGATGTAAAAAAAGTTAACCTTGAGCTAAACTTTGGAGTTGACTATTCTGTCTTTGCTAATAAAGTAAGAGGAAATCTTTTAAGAAATGGTATTCAGTTAGTTAGTGATAATTCTGATGAACCGAATTTTGTTCGGGTAAACTTTGTTGTTGATAATTCATTTGTTGGATATTCTGAACCTGAAAAAGACGGTGTTTTTGGTGATTTTTTTACACAAAGATCCGTGGAACTTTCAGGAAATTATTTTATCTCAAATCATTCTAAGGTTAACGATTTTAAGCTTACTGCTGTTGATACAATTAACGTTGAAGAAGTAGAAAATGTAGAAAACAGATCTTATCCATTCACACAAGGTGAACTGCCCCCCGAACCTTTCTTTTCAAGTTTATTAGAACCTGTTATAGCGATTGGAGCCGCCGCAGCCGTAATAATTTTATTCTTTTCAGTCCGTTCTAAGTAACTATAAATACCTTTGAAGGCTTATCTAATTTGGTTATAATTGCACATCAAAAAACGTATATACTTTAAGATGAAAAACATATTTGCGCTGTTATTTTTTACATTATTTTTCTTTGCCTGCTCCTCCGGTTTGGACACAACCAATATGGGCCCGGAGGAAAAATTAGCGTATGCAATAAAACTTTATGAAGAGGAAGATTCTGAAGAAGCTGTTCAGGAGTTTGAAGCAATAATTCTTCAATATCCCGGCAGCAGCATAATTGATGATGCAAACTATTATCTGGCGATGACAAGGTTCCAGAGAGAAGAATACATAATAGCAGCTTATCAGTTCAGTAAACTTATAAAAGGAATGCCTTCAAGTGAGTTTCTTGCAGACGCACAGTATAAGTTAGCTGATTGTTATTATGAACTTTCACCGGATTTTCCGCTTGATCAGGAATACTCTAAGAAAGCAGTTGAAGAGTTTCAGGTATTTATAGATTTCTTTCCTTTAAATCCTAAAGTTGCTGAGGCAGAAACAAAAATTAAAGAATTGAATGATAAACTTGCCAGAAAAGAATATGAAGCCGCACGTATTTATGATAAGATGGAATATTACACAGCAGCTATAAAATATTATGATGGTGTAATGGAAATTTATCATGATACTCAATACGCTCCAATGGCGTTATATGCTAAAATTAACCTGCTTGTAGAAAGAAAACGAGATTCAGAAGCATTAGCAGAATCGCAAAAGTTTATTCAAAAATATCCTGATGATAAAAATTTTAACGATGTAGAGCGAATAAAAAGTTCATTAGAGAGTAAGCTCTCGGTAAATCCATAATGATCTCACCCAAAAAAATAGGTGATTCTCAAATTATTATGACTGAATTAGTTCTGCCGCACCATACTAATCAGCTTGGTAATTTATTGGGCGGACAGTTAATGCATTGGATAGATATTTGCGCGGCTCTAAGTGCAGCAAAACATAATCAAAGAGTTTGTGTAACCGCATCGGTAGATAGAATAGATTTTCACCATCCAATTAAACTTGGTGATGCTGTTACTTTAACAGCTTCTATTAATCGGGTTTTTAAAACATCAATGGAGGTTGGCGTAAAGGTTTATTCGCAAAATTTTAGAGAGGGAACAAAAATCCATACTAACACAGCATACCTTACTTTTGTTAGTGTTGATGGTAATGGCAAACCGGTAGAAGGTATTGAAGGAATCCCCGAAACAGATGACGAAAAAAGAAGATATGAAGAAGCTCTTCAAAGAAGAGAGAACCGTCTTAAAAACAGGATTAAGTAAATTCAAAATAGTTTTACTATTTGTTCTGCTCTCAGAAATCATTTCTCCGCAAATTCCTTTTAATGGATTCTGCAAATTAAATTCATTTAGTATTGATTCCGGTTTTACAAAAATATTCAGTATCAATTATGATCAGAATGAGTATTCTGATTTACTTGTTTACAACCCATCTGAAAAAAAAGCCCTGCTTTATAATGCCAGTGCCGGCACAAAATTTATAACAAAAAAAACAATCTCATTTCCATCTGAAGTTTCAAGCATAGAACCAATTATTGGTACGAATAATTATGTTGAGGAGTATGCCTTTGCCTCCAGAAAGAATAGAAGCTTTGGAATATACAAATTCAGCACCGCGGGTAACCCGACTTTAGTTGAGCAGATAAAACTTAATTCATATCCTGAAAACATAAGCATCACAAATAATAAATTAAGTGACTATTCAGAGTTTTTATTATCAGGAAATTCATTTGATGGATTGTCAATAATTTCCTATCAGAACAAGGATTTAAAAGAAATAAAAATTACACAGAATCGACTTTTTCAAAATGCACAATTCTTAGATATTAATTCGGATGGGTATGAAGACATTGCCGCTCTTAACTCAATCGAAAATAAACTGCATTTGTTTTTTAATAATTCGCGGGATGAATACAATGAATTAAGACATATAAAATTAGATGATGATGTATTATCGATGAAAATCTTTGATATTAATTATGATCAGTTTCAAGATGTAATCATTAGCACAGCATCCGGTGTTTTAATTTATTTTGGTGATGCAACCGCTTCTTTAAACAAATCTGTTAATATTAAAACCGAATATCCGGTTGATAGATTTATCATTGGTGATTTTAACCGGGATGGATTTTTTGATATTAATTATATCAATACAGAAGAAGGGATAATCTCAACAATCTTTGCAAAAGATTTTGATTTATTTTATCCTGAGTTTATTCAAAAAAAGAAGAAAGGAATTGTGGATGTAATACCTTTCTTCAGCAAATTTATTTATGGTGCGGCATACCTGAATATTAACGGTGAAATTAATATTCTTTCAAAAGTTATAGCAATGTCTGATGATCAGCAGCTTGCAATTGGCATTGAACCAAATTTAATTACTTCTTTTGATCACATTAATAATGGTATTGTTGATCTTGCTTTTACTGATAACTACGATAAGAAATTAAAGTTAATTATTCGAAGTTCTGCAGGCTTACCTGAAAAATTATTTACAGTTAATCTTTATGAAAAGCACAATAGGATTTTTGAGTTTAGTAATTCAAGTTTTGTTAAAACATTTTTTCTTTACAGCGATAATAAAAAAATTATTGAATCAATAGAGATTGATTTTAAGGAATATAGTTTTAAACGAAAATTTCACTATGCAGATGGGCCAATAGAGGATTTAGCAGTTATAGATGATAGTAAAGGTGATGCAGAGTTGTTGATTCTTTATTCAAAAAATAATTCACTTAATTTGCAGGTTATAACCAAAACTCCAGTCAACTATAATCAAAAACTCTATAATAACTTAAGCTCAAATTGGTTTGACGCATTTTTATTTTTCGATAATAAATTAGCAATTGGATATTGGAATTCCGAAAAAGATTTTCTAAGATTAAATTTTATACATCCAATGGATAAAGATGTAAAGGCTATTAACAAACTGATAATCAATGATAAAACATCAAAGATCATTTCAAAATCTAATCATTCAACCGGTACTAAAGATTTAAAGTTTACTTCGCTGATATTCAAAGACGATGAGCTGTTTTTAGCCACCGGCACTAAAGATGTAAAGTTATTTAAGACAAAAAACACTCAAAATGGATTTAGGATACAAGATAAAAATCAATTATTTTTTGGAAAAACTAACTCGGTTTTTCTTTACAATTCTAAATTAAGCGAATTAACAGAATTTACCCCGGCGAGAACTGGTAATCAGCTTTTTGTATCAGAAAAATTTAGTGACTTGGAACTAAGTAATTACACTATTCAAAAATTAGATCAGAGAAATTTACATTTGATATTTACTGATGTTAAATCCGGGAACATTGAAATAAGGCAGTTATCGCGATGAGAAAAATTATTATTGTGATTTTTATTTTAAGTTTTTCTCAATTAATTCTTCCTCAAGAGTTATCCCAAAATCATCTCGATTCATTATACGGATTATTTACATTTATAAAAGGTGTTAATAATTCCGAGAAATTGCTGAAGCAGTTTGAAGAAAACCGAGGCATTAGTAAATGCGGAATGGAATTAGTTAATACAATCAGACAAAACTTTAATAATTTCTCAGGCGAGCAGCAGCAAGTATTGTCATCAATTCTTCAAAGACCTCAGATGCAAACAAGCATAGTTACTCCAGGTGGTTTTTTTAGAGTCCATTATGATTTGACCGGAGTAAATGCCTTGGGTTATGATTTAAATTCTTTTATTCAGGCTTTAGATTCAGCTTATAATTTTGAAATTAATTTTCTTGGATATCCTGCTCCACCTTCAGATGGTTCAGAAGGCGGCGATGATAAATATGATATTTATATCCAAAATCTTGCAGGGCTTTACGGCTATACTCAATTTGAAACTAAAGTATCTGAATCCCGATGGACATCTTTTATGGTAATTGATAATGATTATGTGGGATATTATTCAACCGGTATAAACGGTGCAAGAGTTACCGTTGCTCACGAATTTCATCATGGAATACAGGGTGGTAATTATGCTCCTGCCGGCAGTAATTCACCTTTCAGAAATTCTGATGTTTTTTATTATGAAATTACCTCAACAGCTTTTGAGGAATTCGTTTTTGATGATGTAAATGATTATTACGCTTATATGCCTTCATATTTTCAAAATCCAGAAACGGCTATGTCTTTAAATGATGGATATAACCTGGCAATCTGGAATATTTATCTTCATAACAACTTTGGTTTTGATATATTAAAAAGACAGTGGGATTTAATACCCGGTAATGATGCATTAAAAGCAATCGCAATTAGTATTGATGAAACTGGGTCAACGTTTGTAAATGAACTTAATAAGTTTGGAATCTGGAGTTACTTTACAAATTCAAAAGCCATACCTGGCAGGTACTTTGAAGAAGCAAATCATTATCCATTAATAATTCCAACTGCAACAGTAACTTTTACGCCGCCCTCAAAAACTTATGATATGACAATAGCACCGGTGGCAAATTATTTTTTAAAGATAAACCTGCCTTCTTCAGATGGAATATTTTACAGCATTATCACAAACTCTGATTATCAAAAAACATCTAATCAATCATTGCCTTTCTCATTTTCAATTTACCAAGATACTGTTAATGGTGAGAAGACAATAAATGATTTTTACTCTGTGAGTTTTGATAAAGATGGTCAGCCGTTCTGGAACAATTCGGGAATTCTTAATGATGAGGTGGTTTATGGTGACTCAAGTAATATAATTCCAAGTATTGATAGTGAAACATTTGCATATCCAATCCCCTATAAGAAATCATCATCTGGTAATATTAGATTTGTTTTTCAATCAGAAATTAATGTAGGAGATGAAGTAGATCTTAATATTTATTCATCGGGACTAGAACTTGTGTATTCAGGTAATCAAGAGGTTAAGTTATCGCGATTTGACAACTCTCGTGAAGTGATACTTGATAATACTGAAATCGATTATCCTTCCGGAGTTTATATATACGTTATTAAATCCGGTGAAGATATCTTTAAAGGAAAGTTGGTAATTTTTAATGACTAACTATTCCGTTGAAGCTGTTGATCTTAACAAATCTTTTGGAAGAAGACTTATCTTTAATGATCTGCAATTTAAATTTGATAAAGCAGGGGTATATGGAATTTCCGGACCTAATGGATCTGGTAAGTCTACACTCGTAAAAATAATTGCAGGAATAATCGGAGCATCAAAAGGTAAAATAATTCATAAGCTTAACGAAAAAGAAATTATAGAAGAAGATTTACATGATCATATTGGTTTTGTTTCACCTTACCTTGTTCTGTACGAAGAATTTTCAACTTATGAAAACTTAAAATTGTTTGCTGAAATTAGAGGTATATCATTTAACAAAGAGCGAATTGATTATCTGCTTAACAAGTTTTTATTGTTTAAAAGAAAAGATGATTTATTAAAAACTTATTCATCGGGAATGAAACAGAGAGTTAAATATATTTTTGCTTTAATGCACTCACCGCAATTACTAATTCTTGATGAACCGACATCAAATCTTGATGATGAAGGAAAAAATTCCGTTTATGAATTGGTAAAAGAAGAAGGACAAAAGAATATCGTTTTAATTGCATCAAACGAAAAGCACGATTTAGAATTGTGCAGTGAAATTGTGTATTTAGAAAAATTTAAAAATTAAATGAACTCAAAATCGTACAGCTTATTTCTAAAAGATTTTAAATCTGAACTTAGAACGCGATATGCAATTAATGCTCTTGCAATGTTTATCATTGTTGCAATAAGCGTAATATTGTTTTCAGTGGGCAACGAAAAAATCAGTCCCAGTTTAACCGGCGGATTATTTTGGGTTGTTATCTTCTTTACGGCAATGTCAGGTTTATCAAGAGTGTTTGTATCTGAAGAAGAACGCGGTACTGCATTAACATTACAATTAATTGCAGCGCCATCAACTGTTTATACGGGCAAACTAATCTTTAATATTATTTTAGTCTTTGCAATGAATACAATAATTGCTGTGCTCTATTCTGCGATTTTTGAAACATTTATTATTAAAAACTTTGTCCTCTTTTTGGCTTCTTTTGTACTAGGTAATATTGGGTTGGCTGCGTCATCCACAATAATTGCAGCAATAATTGCAAAAGCTGGTGCAAAAGGAACTCTTTATCCTGTACTTTCTTTTCCCATTTTATTGCCTTTGATTTTAACTTCTGTTCAATTAACATTGTTCTCATTAGATGGCATATCCTTTGAAAGAGCTAAGTTTGAATTGGCAATTGTTGTGAGTTACGATATAATAATGTTAACCGCATCTTATATGTTGTTTGATTTTATTTGGAAAGAATAGCATTTTTTAACTAAACAAAACTTAAAAATTATGATCTGGAAAATATTTCTGTTTTTATTACTTGCTTTCGTCTCTATAGCCGGAATCGCATTTCCCATAGTAGAGAAACCAAGCGTCTGGTATGAGTTTCCTTTAATTCCGGGACTTGAAGAAAACGCCAAAATAATTTTCTTTCACGTTCCAACTGCATGGCTTACTGTTGTTGCGTTTTTTATGTCAACAGTTTATAGCTTCAAATATTTACGTAAGAAAAATTTGGATGATGATGTTAAATCTTATGCCGCAGCTCAGCTTGGAATGATATTCTGCATTCTTGCAACTGTTACCGGTGCAGTATGGGCAAAGTTTGCATGGGGATCTTATTGGAGCTGGGATCCAAGACAAACAAGTATTTTTGCATTATTATTAATTTACGGTGCCTGGTTCGCACTCCGTTCTTCAATCGAATCTGAAGAAAAACGTGCAACGCTTTCATCAGTGTATTCGATGATCGCATTCGTAACTGTTCCGTTTTTTATTTTTATTATGCCGAGAATTATGACAGGCTTACATCCTGGCTCTGCAGATGATTCTAATGCTGGTCCTGTTGTAGATTTTAAAATGAACGGCAACATGCAGTTGATATTCTTTCTATCTTTAATTGGATTTACAATCCTTTATTTTTGGATGTGGAATGTTGGTTATAGATCAATTTTATTAAAAGAAAAATTAGATAAACAATTAATCAGAGGTTAAGTTGGAACAATTTCTATCACAGAATGCTATTTACATTGTAATGATAATCGTCCTGATAGTATGGTCGGGAATTTTTGGTTATATGTTTAGCCTTGATAAAAGAATTAAAAAAGCAGAAAAAGAAATAATAGGAGAAAAAAATGAAAAATAAGTACATCTTTGGCGGATTCATCATAGTATTATTCCTTGGAATAATGGCATATCTTTTTACTCAAAGTAACATCAAGTACGAAAGTAACTTTGCAAATGTTAAAGGCTCAGATAAAATCGTTAAAGCAACCGGAAGCTGGGTGAAAGAAAAAAATTATGATATGAATCGTGAGCAAAACACCTTTTCATTTTTTATGAAGGATGAAACCGGAAATGAAATGAAAGTGATTTATGAAGGTGCGATGCCAAATAACTTTGAAAGTGCTACCAGCGTAGTTGTCACGGGGTCTTACCGTAATGGGTATTTCCACGCAAAAGATATTTTAACAAAATGTCCTAGCAAGTACGAAGAACAAAACGTTCAATCGTCTAGTATGTAGTCGCATTGCGCTTAGAGCATAGCGCCCAGCGAATCAAATTAAAATTAACTTTTTATATACAATAATTAAAATTGGTTTGGTGAATTTTACAAATTTTAGCGCCTGGCGCTAAGCACCTTACCTTAAGAGAGGTTTTATGATAGGCAGTATTTTTTTAAGTGCAGCCCTTGTGTTCAGTTTGATAGCGATGGTAATGTATTATCTTTCTTTTAGAGGTTACAAAAACACATTAAATTATGCAAGATACAGTTATCACGGAATGGCAATTTTTGTAATTGCTGCCTCTACTTTTTTATGGTATGCAATTTTAACTCATCAGTACCAATACAAATATATTTTTAGCTATAGTAATAGTTCGTTAAATACAGGATTATTATTCTCATCGTTTTGGGGCGGGCAGGAAGGAAGCTTTATGTTGTGGCTTCTGCTTACTTCAATCATTGGAGTTATACTTCAGTCCTACTCATCCAAAAGAGGCGATCTTGAACCAAGAGTAATGGCAGTCTTTGCACTTGCAACATCATTTCTATTAGTGATGGTTTCTCCCTGGTTCAAAAATCCGTTTGAGTTTATCTGGACGAATCCAATTTTTATCGATGTAAAAAGTATTAATGCTCAATTTATGAATCTTCCATTTATTCAGAATTTTATTTTTACAGATCAGCAATCCAATACAACATTTGTGCAAATGAGTAAAGACCTCTATGTACAACTAACTCAAGCAGGAGTTTCTGTAAATCAATTTATTGCAGATGGAAAAGGATTGAATCCCCAGTTGTTGAATTACTGGATGCAAATTCATCCGCCAATGTTATTTATCGGATTTTCAATGGCAACAGTTCCATTTGCTTTTGCAATGGCTGCCTTGATGAAAAACGATTACAGAGAATGGGTTAATCAATCATTGCCATGGGTGCTTGCAGGAACAGGAATACTTGGTCTTGGAATTATGATGGGCGGATATTGGGCTTATGAAATGCTTGGATGGGGCGGCTACTGGGCATGGGATCCTGTAGAAAATTCAAGTTTAATTCCCTGGTTAATTGGAGTAGCATCTATACATACGATGCTTGTACAGAAAAGAAGTTTAAAATCTACAGATGGAATTGGAAGATATGCTAAGACAAATCTTATACTAAGTATTTTAACTTACGTTTTAGTTTTATACAGCACATTCTTAACAAGAAGCGGTGTCCTCGGTGATGCTTCGGTTCATTCATTTGTTGATCCAGGCAATCTTGTCTATTTCTTTCTGGTGATTTTTATAAGCACATTTATTGCAGTTGGAATTGGCGGAATTGCATACAGATGGAAATATTTAGAAGATAAAACTGTTTATGAAGAAAGCACACTGTCACGTGAACTTGCTTTGTTTACCGCTGCAATTATTTTAGTTGCATCTGCAATTATAGTTTTAGTTGGCACATCCTCTCCTTTGTTTGGTCAGTCTGTTGATACATTTTTTTATGATGAAATGCATTTACCAATTGCAATAATAATTGGTTTGTTAAATGGTCTTAGCTTATTGATCAAATGGAAAAAAACAGATACTAAAGAATTTTTCAGAGATTCAATTTTTGCATTAGTAACATCAATAGTTTTAACATTTATTATCGCTGTTTTTGGCGGTGTGGATAAAATTTTATTGGTGCTGCTTACCTGGTCATCTGCATTTGCTTTAATTGTAAATGCGCAGATAGCATTCAAAATTGTTAAGGGTAACCTTAAAAATTTGGGTGGATATGTATCACACATTGGAATATCCATTTTTATACTTGGTATTGTTGGATCCGCTGCATTTAGTGATCACGTTAATGTTGATTTAATCAAGAACAAACCTGCTTCAGCATTTGGTTATGAGATGACATTTACCGGGTACACTCCGATTGAGAATAACACAAAGTATGCTTTTAATGTATCGATGAAGAAAGGTGATAATGTTTACAACGTTGCACCGGTGATGTACATTGCAGAATATAACAACAGTCTTATGCGCGAACCTGCAATTTTGAATCTATTTTCAAAAGATGTTTACCTCGCACCGCTTGGTTATGATGAAGGGACGGAACAGAATAACGGCAACGGAGAAACTGTAAAGCTTAAAAAAAGCGTAGAGACAGAATACAATGGAATAAAAATTTCTTTTGACCATTTTGATGTTTCTTCTGAAACTATGGCCGATATGCAGGCTGGAAAAGATTTTCAAATGGGTGCTGTGTTAACTATAGAAAATGGTGGAAAGGTTGAGGAGTTTGAACTATTCAGAAAAAGCATTGGTGGTCAGATTCAGTTTACAGATTACACTTCTGAAGCATCAGGAATAAAAATTCTATTAACCAATCTTACCGCAGAAATGATTGAAGTATCAATATCATCTTTAAGTGATACCCAGCAGCAGATAGAGCAAAAACCGAAGCAGGAAGTGCTTACAGTAACTGCAAGTATAAAGCCATATATCAGTCTTGTTTGGATTGGCGTGATTGTACTGGTACTTGGTTTCTTTGTTGCAGTTGCAAGAAGATTGAAAGAATCTTTATTGTAATTTTGTAGCGCACGAATCCATTCGTGCGTGTGTTCTTGGTTAATGTGCAGGAAGGGATTCCTGCGTTACGAAAGATAAATTTCAGGCTCGGGAAACCGAGCCTGTTTTTTTATATTTGGGCAGTCAAACATCAAAGGAACACAAATGAAAATGTTTTTTAATAATTCAAAACTTCAACATCCATTTTTAATAACTTTCTCATTTCTTATTGTAATATCATTTGCTTTTATTCCAAGCAGACCTGATGAAGGAATGTTTCCATTAAGTGATATAAAAAATATAAACTTAAATGAAAAAGGATTAAAGATCAGCGTTGATGAAGTTTATAATCCAAACGGTGTAAGTCTTGTTGATGCACTTGTGAAGATCGGCGGGTGCACAGGCTCATTCGTTTCAAACGATGGACTAATTATTACTAATCACCATTGTGTGTTTGGAATTGTTTCTGATGCCAGTACAGTTGAAAATAATTATTTAGAAAATGGATTTTTAGCAGAGACTCGTGAAAACGAACTACCTGCAAAAGGGTTAACCTGCCGAATCACAGATTCATACGAAGATGTAAGCTCAGAAGTATTAGAAGCTGCAAATTCAGAAGAAGATATTTCAAAACGTACAACTGCAATATCTAACAAGATAAAAGAAATTGTAGCACGGGAAGAGAAAAAAGACAGCACAATTAAAGCTGAAGTTTCTGAAATGTTTGTTGGTGAGCAGTATGTTTTATTTAGATATAAAACTATTAATGATGTTAGGTTGGTATACGTTCCGCCAAGAAGTATTGGTAAGTTTGGCGGCGAATCTGATAATTGGATTTGGCCAAGACACAATGGTGATTTTTCTTTTGTCCGGGCTTATGTTGCACCAGATGGTTCATCAGCAAAATACTCTGAAGATAATGTTCCGTATCAGCCCAAAAAGTTTTTAGAGGTAAATCCAAACGGAGTTAATGAAGAAGATTTTGTTTTTATACTTGGATATCCCGGCAGAACATTTAAACATCAGCCATCTCAATTCTTAATGATGCAGGAAAAATATCAGCTGCCTTATGTGCAGGATATTTTTTCCTGGTTGATTGATCTTTATGAAAAACGCGGTGAGAATGATCCTGAGTTTGCGTTAAGTATTGTTGGTGAAATTCAGGGTTTAGCAAATACTGAAAAAAACTATCGCGGCAAAATGCAAGGATTAGAAAGATTAAACCTCATTCAGAAAAAACAGGATGAAGAAAAACAATTACAAAGTTTTATTGATTCTGATCCACGGCTAAAAGAAAAATATGGAACAGTATTATCAGAGATAGATGAAGTGTATAAAGATGCTTTTATTACCGGCAGAAGAAATCTTGTCCTATTGATGCTTAGCCGTAATGTTGATTACTTTCGACTTGCTGAAATATTTATCGAGTATAAAAAAGAAATGCTAAAGCCGGAAGCAGAGCGAAAATCAATATATAAAGAAGATAAACGCGGCGATTTTTATAATACAATCACGAATTTATATAACGATTACATGCCCGATCTTGACCCCCAAATACTTTATAAAATTATTAATGATGCATCATCATTTGATGAGCTAAAAGATATTGAGCCCTTTAAATCATTTGCAAAAGAAAAAAACAAACAGGAGTTTATCACTGATTTGTATGAAGACACCTTCTTTAAAGACAGCAAAGAGTATTTTGAGTTGCTTGAGGACGAGGAAGAAACTATAGAAGATATTGACGATCCCTATTTAAATTTTGTTAAAGTTGCTGTAGAACTTGGCGATGCTGAAAGAAAAAAATCACAAATGAGAGAAGGAAAATTAAATATTCTTATTGCAAAACTTAATGATGTAAAAAGACAATGGCTACACAAATCATTTGTTCCGGATGCTAATTTAACTTTAAGACTAACATATGGTTATGTACGTGGATATTCTCCAAGAGATGCAACTTATTATCATCCAAATACAACTTTAACCGGACTGATTGAAAAAGGAAAAGATACTGGCGATTATAAATTGAATAAAAAAGTTAAAGAGCTTTATGATAAGAAAGATTTTGGACAATTCATTCATCCAAAGTTAAATGATGTACCTGTTAATTTTATTTATAATATGGATACGAGCGGAGGAAATTCCGGCAGCCCGATTATGGATTCTTACGGCAGATTAGTGGGAGTAAATTTTGATAGGTCTTTTGAAGCGACGGTGAATGATTATACCTGGAGTGAAGATTATAGTCGGTCAATTGGTGTGGACATAAGATATGTTTTATGGGTTGTACAAAAAGTTGGAGGAGCTGATTTTCTGCTTAAAGAAATGGGGATTAGCTTATAATTTTGCACAATTGAAGCCTTGACAAACAACGGGGTCAATGTTATCTTTGACCTCGTTTTTACGGAAAATATTTATTCCGCGATAGCTCTCCCGATGAATCGGGACGGCTGTTAAAAAGCGATTTTGGTTCTTAAATAAATTATATATTCCGCGATAGCTCAATGGTGGAGCATTCGGCTGTTATCCCGACTAGTCGGGATGCAAGTTCCTGCCATAGTAGTCCTTTTGGTAGAGTCTTAGTCGCGGAGCCTAAAAGCCAGAATATTCGCCGGTTTTTTTTATTTTGATTTGAAATATTATCTGTACATATTAAAATCTTTCAGCACTAATAAATACTATACTGGAATTTCTGATAATGCAGAGAAAAGATTAGGATTTCATAATACAATAGAGAAGGGGTTTACATCAAGATACAGGCCCTGGGAAATTGTATTTAAGCAAGAATTTGAGAGTAAAGAATTAGCAGGGGAAGCAGAGAGAAAAATTAAGAATTGGAAATCAAGAAAAATGATTGACAATGTAATAAAAGGGGAAATAGTACTTTGATCAATTAGCTGTGATTCTGGAAAATCAGGATGCAGTCTTGGAAAATTAAAATTTTATTCCGCGATAGCTCAATGGTGGAGCATTCGGCTGTTAACCGAAGGGTTGCAAGTTCGAGTCTTGCTCGCGGAGCCAATCGAGATAGTAGCTCGAAACTATCTTATCTGGGTTAACAATTCTGTTAACCCATTCTTTTTTAATATGCCCGTCGCCTCTAAAATGAATTTCAATTGTACCCTTTTCTTCCTTTTTCTTCAATTTAATAGTTATCTCTCTAATGATGGTCTTAATCATATATTTTCGTTCTTCTTTTGTAGCAGCATCGTAATACTTTGACAGGTCTTTAAATATTTGCTTCAAATCAGATTTATCAACCACAGTATTTTTGATTAAGGAAATTTCATGCTCAACTTTTCTTCTTTCTTCTTTAATCATTTCTTTCTGATTTTCTAACTCTTCTAGCTTTAATTTTACCGACTTAAAATCATTGGCTGAACCCTTAGCAATAAAACTCGTTAAATTATTTATCTCTTTATTGATATTATTTAAATTTGCAATTAAGGAATTTTTCTGCGTTTCATATGTTTTAAGATCTTTGGATTCATTATGACCTAATTGCGAAAAAACAGATTTAAATAATTGATCTGAGGAAGCAATCTTTTTTATGAGCGTTTCAATAAATACTTCAATTTCACTTGCGTGAATATCTCTACTTTCACATTTGGAACTTCCATACTTAAATTTAGTTGTACACTTATAGTAGAAATCTTTTGTCCCATCTTTTTTCCCAACGAATGATGTTGTCAAATTACTACCGCAAAATCCACATTTTAATCTACCTAATAATAAAAGCTCAGAATCCACTTGGGAAGTGAATCGATCATTCTTAGTAACATTTAATTGTTTATTAACCTGATGAAATTTAGTCTCATCAACTATCGGTGAATGTAATCCTTTGAATTCCTGCTTTTTATAAGTGATTTTTCCGATATAAATTTT
>JBGAWM010000060.1:0-19075 GCA_044227615.1 Ignavibacteriaceae bacterium | reverse complement strand
GGTTTAGATGCACACCATTGTTAGAATCTTTTTTCGATCAGGTGCTAAGTCCTGGATTTGCATACAAGTTTATTCCGGTTACAAAATCATTGGGTATTCCTAAGCCGTTTCTAAAAGATAAAAAAGTACGAACCTATCTTACACACGGCGCACCTGCTTTACCTGTGCTCACTCTTTATGTTAACTCTATAAAACTTAGACTTGTAATGGGAGTTTATTCTTTTGTGTTTGGCTGGTTCAGAACTAAAACGAGGCAATTCTGGTCTGTGCCTTTTGTTTCAGAGGGAAAAAGAAAATCTTATCTGCAAAAAGTAATTAAAGATGTTGAAAGCGATATTAGAAGAGCAAGATAACTTAACAAATTTGCTTAATAAAAAACGGACAAAGAAATTTATCTTTGTCCGTACCTATTTTAAAAAGCAATTTGTTTATAAGCTACATCTCATCAATTATCTTATTAAAAGTTGCACTGGGACGCATAACTGCAAAAGCTTTTTTATCATCCGGCATAAAGTAACCGCCAATGTCAACAAGTTTTCCCTGCACTGAAATTAAATCATTTACAATTTGTTTTTCGTTTGATGAAAGCTCACTATAAATTTTTGTAAAGCGTGATTTTAATTCTGCATCATCGTTTTGATTTGCTAAAGCCTCCGCCCAATACAAAGACAAATAGAATGAACTGCCTCTGTTATCAATCTCACCGGCTTTACGGGATGGCATTCTGCCATTCTCAAGATACTTCAGCACTGCCTTGTCAAGAGTTTCGGCTAAAACTTTTGCTTTTGGATTTTTTGTTTTATCATAAACCATTTCAAACGATGGAACAAGTGCGCAGTATTCACCAAGTGAATCCCATCTTAAATGATTTTCTTTTAATAATTGATCAACGTGCTTTGGCGCAGAACCGCCGGCACCTGTTTCAAATAATCCACCGCCTTTTAATAAAGGAACTATGGAAAGCATTCTTGCGCTCGTACCTAATTCAAGAATCGGGAATAAGTCCGTTAAATAATCACGTAACACATTTCCTGCTACAGAAATAGTATCCAATCCTTTTCTTGTTCTTTCAAGAGTATATTTCATTGCGTCAACAGGGTTAAGAATTTTAATCTCCAATCCAGTCGTATCATGCTCAGTTAAGTACTTATTAACTTTTCTAATTATTTCTCTATCGTGTCCTCTATTTTCATCAAGCCAGAAAATTGCAGGAGTTAAAGAAGCTCTTGCCCTGCTTACTGCAAGTTTAACCCAATCTTTTATCGCTTCGTCCTTTGCCTGGCACATTCTAAAAATGTCACCCTTTTCAACATGCTGTTCTAATAAAGTTTTTCCTTCAGAATTTACAACGCGAACAACACCATCTCCTTTTACTTCAAATGTTTTATCGTGCGAGCCGTACTCTTCAGCTTTTTGTGCCATCAATCCAACATTAGAAACAGCACCCATTGTTGCGGGATCAAACTGCCCTTTTGTTTTTGCATCATCAATAATTGTCTGATAAATAGTCGCATAGCAGCGATCAGGAATCATAGCAATACAATCCTGCAATTCATCTTTTTTGTTCCACATCTTTCCGCCGTCACGAACAACATTCGGCATTGATGCATCAACTATAACATCATTGGGAACATGAAGATTTGTTTTATTGATTCTTGAGTCAATCATTGCAAGTTCGGGACGAGACTCATAAACTTTGTTTATGTCATCCTCAATTTCTTTTCTCTTTTCGTCAGGAAGTTTTTTCAGTCTTTCGAGAACATCCATCAATCCGTTATTAACATTTGCACCGATTTGATTCAAAGTATCGGCATGTTTTTCAAGAGCATCTTTATAATAAACAGAAACAGCGTGTCCAAACATTATCGGGTCGGATATTTTCATCATTGTTGCTTTAAGATGCAGCGAAAGAAGCACACCATCTTTCTTTGCCTCTTCAATTTGTTCTGCATAGAACTTTCTTAGTTCTTTAACATTCATTACAGCACTGTCAATCACTTCCCCTTTAAGGAGTTTAAGGTTTTCTTTTAAAGCAGCGGCGTTACCTTTGGTATCAACAAATTCAATTTTTACAACATCATCTTTATCAAGAGTCATAGATTTTTCTGATCCGTAAAAATCTTTTTGCTTCATATAAGCAACGCGTGTTTTAGATCCGGATTTAGGCCAGGGTTTCATCATTTTATGCGGATGTTTCTGCGCAAACTTTTTTACCGATGCTGCTGCACGTCTATCAGCGTTTCCTTCCCTCAATACTGGATTAACAGCAGAGCCAAGCACTTTTGCAAATCTTTCTTTTAATTTTTTATCTTCTTCTGTCTTAGGTTCTTCGGGGTAATCTGGAATCTTATATCCTTTATTCTGCAATTCTTTTATCGCTGCTTTAAGCTGAGGTATTGATGCACTAACATTAGGCAGCTTAATAATATTTGCATTTGGATCCTGAGTTAATTTGCCAAGTTCGGATAAGTAATCAGGTATTTTTTGTGCTTCCGTAAGATTTTCAGGAAAGTTTGTGATAATTCTTCCAGCCAGCGAAATATCTTTTGTTTCGAATTCAATGCCTGTTCCCTTGGTATAAGATTCTAGGATTGGCAGCAAGCAATAACTTGCAAGTGCCGGGGCTTCATCGATTTTTGTCCACACGATTCTAAAGGTCATTTGATGCATCCATTTATTATTTAGTAAAAGATTTTATTTAATAATTAAAAATACTCAATCGTTCACTTTAATAGAAGGATTTGTGATTAATTTAGGCATACCAAAAAATATTTAATTAGTTTTTGTAAAGAAATTTTTAATCATAAGCTTGCAACGGTTTTTTTGATAAGGAAATATGAATGAAAAAGTTATATCCAACAAAATCCAGATCATCTGCACTTACTTTAGTTTTTTTAATCTCGCTTTTCATAAGTGAATTATTGGTTGCTCAAACCATCGATTCAACCAAAATAAAATCAAATGACACTGATAATAAAAGAATACTTCCCTTCTGGTCTGATTGGGCGAAGCAACAAGGAATTGATTTACCTTTACCTTTTGGTGTTTCGGCAAACTATATTTTTATGAGCCGGGATGTAGATGTAACAAATGTTACTGTCGAGTTTCTCGATCGTGCCCCTGAAAGTATTAATGATTTCACCAGTTTTGCAGTAAGAAACAAAACTTCAGTAGCGGCTGTTAAATTTGATGCGTGGATTTTACCTTTATTGGATGTTTATGTGTCAGTTGGATATGCAAACACTAATGCAAATATGAATGCTAATATCATAATTGATAGACCCATTCGTCCACTGCCGCCGGTTGAACTTGATATTGAAACACAAACTAAAGTGCAGGGACCTTATCTGGGATTTGGTTCAACTTTGGTTGCGGGATATAAAAGCTGGTTTGTTATGGCTGATGCAAATTATGGCAAGACCTGGCCCGACGAGATAAATAATTCAATTGATTTTACTTTTCTATCAGCTCGTTCTGGTTTTGCCGGAAAACTCGGGCAAAATAATTTGATGAAGGTTTGGCTTGGCGCTGCATATTTGTTTTCTACAACTACACTTCAGATTACAGCACCATCTGAATCTTTAGGTGATATCCTTATTAAAATAGAACAGCATCCGGTGAATCCGTGGACATTTCATTCCGGATTTATGATAACTCTTGATGACAGGTTTGATTTTATGGCTGAGCTTGGAACTAATTTCAAAGATGCTTCTATTTCTGTTTTAAATGTGTCTTATCGTTTTTAATAGAATTACTTATCTGCACAAAGTAAAAAAATTTTTTCTGCTTTTAGTTTGAACTATCAAAAACTGATTCTTGTTGTGCTTTGGTAAGTCATTATACAGAGAAACCAGCAAATGAGTTTATCAACAATATTTTTATCACTAATTATGATCACTTCAACCGAACTATTCCCTGAAAATTATCTGCTTAACGCCTCTTTAATGAAAACCGAAAACAGGTGGCGTATTATTAACGATGGCGTGATGGGTGGATTAAGTTCTTCAAAAGTTATTCTTAATGATGATGTAATTATTTTCAGTGGAAATGTTTCATTAGAAAATAATGGCGGATTTGCTTCTCTCAGAAGCCCGGTTAGAGATTACAACTTTGAAGAGTTTTCAGGAATTGAAATTAAAATCAAAGGTGATGGCAAGCGTTACAGTGTATCGATGAAAGAGACCACATATTTTTCCGGCTACTTCTATACCTCAATATTTGAAACAAAAAAAGATGAGTGGATTATTGTCCGCATTCCCTTTGATCAATTTAAACTTTACTACTTTGGCAGTGAAACCAATTCAAGTAAAATAATTCCGATTAATAGTATCAAAGAAATATCTTTATTAATTGGCGATAAACAAAAGGACGGTTTTATTGCTGTGATCGATTATATAAAGTTATACTAATTAAATTAAAATGTATTAAATAATAATTATTGTAAAAATGAAAAGGGAAAAAGTAAAACAATTTGTAGAAAAGAATTCAGTACAAAATTTCATAATCTCTTTAATAATTTTTAATTCCATTACTATAGGCATGGAAACTTCAAGCGTTATAATGAATTCGTTTGGAAATATTCTCCTGCTTATAGATAAAATAATTCTTGCAATTTTTGTTATAGAAATTTTATTAAAGATCTATGCATATGGATTCTCATTTTTTAAAAGCGGATGGAATATTTTTGATTTTTCAATAGTGGCAATTGCTATGCTGCCGGCTTCAGGTGCATTGGCAGTTTTACGATCATTAAGGATTTTTCGATCTCTTAGGTTGATTAAAAATGTACCAAAGCTAAGATTTATTGTTGAGTCTTTGTTTCATTCTCTTCCCAGTCTTGTTTGGATATTTGTGCTCCTGGCTCTGGTGTTTTATGTTTTTTCAGTAATCGGAACAAAACTTTTCGGTGCTGACTATCCGCAATGGTTTGGGACATTAGCTACTTCAATGTTTTCATTATTTCAGATAATGACACTAGAAGGATGGGCGGAAATTTCGAGGGAAATAATGGGAAAATATCCGCTTGCCAATATTTATTTCATTCTATTTATACTGCTTGCATCATATACAACACTGAATATATTTATTGCAATTGTGGTAAATACAATGGCTGAAGTCCAACAAAAAGTTAGTACAGAAGAAGTAAATAAAATTGAATCGATTTTCCAGGATGAAAATGAAGAATTGAGAAATGATATTAAACTTTTAAAAGAACAAATACTTAAGATGGAGGAAAAGCTTCTAAGAAAATAATGGCCTTATTGTACAATTAATCCAATTGCATAGTTAAAACAATAATGCTCTTTTATTGATTCTTACTCTTAAATCGATTCACTTCTTTAGATCTTAAAGACAAATGTTTTGTCTTTCTTCCGCTAACTCTTTTTCGCCACATTTTGAAACTGAATGGTTTCATTTCACAACGCATAATTTCACGGACATCACTTTCTTTTAATCCGAATTGAAATTCAATCGCTTCAAAGGGAGTACGGTCTTCCCACGCCATTTCAATTATACGGGAGGCGTCTTCGATAGAATAATTTTTTATTTCAGATTTCATTGTTTTGAATTTGCAAAGTTTAAAGAGTTTTTATAGAAGAAATACCACCATCAACTTTTATTACTTGTCCGGTTATGAATGAAGCAGAATCAGAAAGAAGAAAAGCAGCTGCTTCTGCAATTTCTTTTGCATCACCGATTCTTTTTAAAGGATGACGATCTTCCGACGCTTTTAGTTTTGCTTCATTGTTTAATAGTTTATCTGCAAGTGGAGTGTTTGTTATTGAAGGCGCAATGCAGTTAACACGAATGTTCGGGGCAAACTCGGCAGCAAGAGTTCTCGTCAACCCTTCAACCGCACCTTTCGCTGAAGCGATTGATGCGTGATACGGCATTCCAGTTTGAACCGCTACTGTGCTGAATAAAACTATGCTTGATTTGCCTGCTTCTTTTAAGTTGTTAAAATATTTATTGATTACTTTAACAGCGCCGAGAAGATTAACCTCAAAATCATTCCGAAAATCTTCAATCTTAAAACTCTTTAATGGTTTTAAGTTTATTGTGCCGGGACAATAAACAATTCCGTTAATTGGTTCAATGATTTGCGGAAGTTCATCCATTGGCTTTATTACATCTGCACTTATGAACTCAACATTGTCAAGTCCATCAAGATTTCTTTCTTCTCTGCTTAAAACAATAACACGATTGTTCTTACTCAGATGTTTTGTCGTTTTCAATCCAATTCCGGATGTTCCGCCAATAATTAAATATATACTCATTAATATTCTCTCATTTTATTTTTAGCTATTGTAAATCTCCCTGTACTCCGTGTTATCAATGCAAGCTGCCAGCTCCGTGGTTCTCCGTGTAACCAGTTCCGATTGTTTTCACAGAGAATCACAGAGAATCACAGAGAAGGCACCGAGAACCTCAGATAAGAACAAATTATAATTTCAAATTAATTCCAACACCAAATCCGCCAGCAAGTAAGGTTTCCAGATGCGGATAAAGATTAATATTAGCATTGTTCTGATGAATGAAATACAAAGTCACATCAAACAACAAAAGAAATCCGCCCTGAAGCAATAAACTGTTGCCATATCCTTTCAATCTTTCTGCACTTGAAGAATTCTTAGCTCTTTCTTTCAAATAAAATCCAGTCATAATATAAGCAGCATCCAAACCGGCGTTAAGCAAAAGGAAACTTTGAAGTGAATTATAATCTTTCAGAATTTCTAAATTCGTCATTAATGCAGGATTGGAATTGACGGCATTGAAATAACCAAACGCAGCAATACCTAAATTTACAACATTCCACATTGCATTAAACTGATGAAAATATTTTGCTTCACCGCTAGCTTTAAAATTGCCGTAAGTTCCAACCAAAATATTTCCAACTGCCCAACCGCCAAGCACAAGCATTGCAGATTCGTTTATGTTCATTCTCTCAAGATGAAAGTCTTTCAATAAAGAGTCACTTTGTGCATTTGCCAATAGAGTGAATAAGAATAGAAAAATACTGATGTAAAAAAGTTTATTCATAATAATTATAACAACAGTCTTATTTTAATAAAAGTTCATTGGTATTAAAAATATTTTCATTTTTGAATTATTCACACTCAGCGAATTGAAACACAGATTAATTACTTTGTTATTTTAATCAATTAAATTGTTTTTTTGAATTTGAATAAGGATTAAACTTCTCGAGCCCAAATAAGTAGAAGCTCTTGTAAGTGTGGAGAGATCATCGGCATTTAAAGAGTGGATGGACAAATAGGAAAATATCAAAAAGAATAATGAAGAAAGCTATGTTATACATTTTAAGTTTTGTTGGATTGATTGTCCTTGGATTGATTGTTATTCTGATTATTCTCAGCCCCGGAAAACCAAAACAGTTTTTAGATGAAAGCGGAAATAAACTTGCAAACAGCATTTCAGAAAAAATATTCATTGAGATAAAGGGCTCTAAACAAGGAATGTTTATAAAAAGTAAAAACCTGGACAACCCTGTTATCTTATACTTGCATGGTGGAATGCCCGTTTATTTTTTAACAGAAAAATATCCAACACATCTTGAAGATAATTTTACAATGGTTTGGTGGGATCAACGAAATTGCGGAATATCATACAACTCAAGCACTTCGCAAAATAGTGCTTCTATTGAACAGCTTGTTGATGATACTATCGTTTTGACAAAGTATTTATTAGAGCGATTTAATAAAAAGAAAATATATCTGATGGGACATTCGGGCGGAAGCTTTCTTGGTGTTTATGTTGTTGACAAAGCCCCTGAACTTTTTGAAGCATACATTGGAATCGCACAAATGTCGGATCAGCTTTTATCAGAAAAACTTGCCTATGATTATATCTTAAACAAGTATAGAGAAATGAATAATAAAAATAAGGTTGCGCACTTTGAGAAATTTAGTTTTGATGATCAAAATAAAATACCAATAGAGTATTTGAAGGTGAGAGATGATGCGATGCACGAGCTCGGTATCGGCACAATGAGAAATATGAGAAATGTAGCAACTGATCTTTTTCTTCCATCATTATGCTTTAGTGAATACACACTAACTGACAAATATCATCTATGGGCAGGTAAGTCTAAGTTCGGAATAAGTCAAAATTGGGAGCGAATGATTTATACAAATCTTATACAAACCAGGAATGATTTTAAAATTCCAATTTATTTTTTTCACGGATTATATGATTATACCTGTTCATACGAATTAGCAAAAAAATATTTCGATAAAATTCAAGCGCCGATAAAAGGTTTCTATACATTTGAACAGTCCGCACATACTCTATTATTTGAAGAGCCGGAGAAGGTGAATAGAATCCTGGTTAATGATGTTAAGAATTTAAAAAAGGAGTCGGCAGATAAATGATTTATTCAAAGTTTTATTCTTTCATTACTCTGTGGTTGTACTTCACATCATAAATCTCAAGTTTATACCAGGTGAAATCTCCATCATCAAGTTTCCAGGTTGCTTCACCTTTAGTCGGAATTTTTATTCCATCATAAATTTTGTATTCATTCAAAGTTATTGTCCACTCTTTTAATTGTGGGTCCTTTTCAGTTCCCATATAACGCATTGCACTGAATTTTACAAAATCACCATTCTCATTAAAATAGAATAACGCCGAACCGGTTGTTCCTTTGTAAGTCATTGTTGCCCGCACAGTGACTGAATCAACTTGTTCCCATTTTATGTGTGGACTAACTGCAGCTGTTGGAAACCAAACTATTTCGCCAAGGTATCTTTGTAGTGTGCCCTGATTTATTTTTTCGTTATTACTTGAGTTTACAATATTTATCAACGATAAAATTTTTATCAGCATACTCCCTTTGCCTTCAGAAAATTTATCTCGTCCTGTAAAAAACACGAGCGGCATCATATCAACTTTAACTTCCCATATAAACGCCGGATTATCAACAGTAAACCATTGCTCGGCTTGTGCATTGTACCAGCTTTCCTGTTCGGGTTTCATTCGGATTTTTCCGCGTTGCTTTAGGTAAACCGAATGAATCTTTTCTCTTCCAACTGCTCCGGAGTTTTTTAACCACTTTTGAATAACTGGTGGAAGATGAGATATTTTTTCTTCAGTCAAAATTTCTTTTTTATCAACGGAATTTTCAGAAAGCATTTCCGTAACTTCACTTCTAACATCTCGATTAAATGACCAACCGGCAAAGGCAACTATTGCAACAAGTATTATTATAAAGTTCGGTATCGATCCAAACTTTGCATCCTGCCAGAATAAAAAAATGAGAACTTGAGATAAGATTACAGCAGCAAGTCCGGTTATCCACCACAAATTGTGATTACTTATTAACTGAATTGCTGCTGTGAAGAAAAGTATTAGTGCAAGCAGCCATAGTATTCCCATTGGTTTGGAAATATGTTGTGTTAGCTGGTTAATTTCCGCGAGCTGAAATGCTTTGAGAAAACCCAGTATATGAATCAACCCGTGGATGAAAAGTATAATCAGTAAAAATATTTTTAACATCGAAAGCTCTTCTATTTAAAATTTATTATTTGTTAATCAAAATTCTGTCTTATTTATTAAAAATGCCAACCGATTTTTATTGATGCTTCCGGCGTAAATACATTTGGTTTAAATGTACTGCTTCCAACCTGTACTTCTTTATCACCCGCAATGATGTAATGAATAGCTACCCAAGGATTCAAATAGAAATTATCAAAGAACTTCCACACATATCCTCCGCCCAAAGTAAAAACAGTATTGTTATAAGATGCAGTTTGATTTTCAGCTTCATAAGTAATTTGCGAATCCCAATATTCAAGTCCGGTACCGATCCAGAATCCCTCAAAATTTTTCTTAAAAAAGTAATCGGTGATGAACGCATAAACATTTAGCTTATTATCTTTATAACCATCAGCGACTGCAAATTGGGGTACTGTTGTTTTTGTTAAGATTGCTCTGAATCTGAATTGATCGATTCCATACCACGCCGACACATAATATCCACCGCTTAAATATGGAAGCAGATCAAGCTCGGTGCCTAAGGTTTGTTTTGTAGTTAATGAATCAGAATTAATTTGTTGTGCCCATAGTGTTGATGCTATTAAAACGATTGTTATTAAGATAAATTTTTTCATAATATAATTTCCTTTATAAATAATTGTGATATAATTTTTTTAGTTAACATTTTATTCGGCGTATCGGATTATTTCCTTAACAGATCTGCGCACACTGTTTGCTGGCGGATACTCATCCACATAACCAATTCGTGCTATAAATTGAATTACTCCCGGCAGTGATAAACGTTCATTTACATTCTTTTCAAAGTTATCTTCTTCAATCATTTGGTTCATAGGATGGAAACCAATCATCAAATCTCTGCAAGTTAAATTAAGCATCTCATAAAGTCTGCCTGTTTTCATCCAGTTTTCGGGACTGTCTTCATTCTGCATAATTATAAGCCAGCCACCGCAATTTTCAGTCTGCTCTTTAGTTTTTTCAATACCGGTTTTAATAAAAGAATCTTTCATCGAATCTTCCGGTTTATAAAAGTTTCTTACAAAAAATCCACCAAAGCCAGTTATTCCCATTCCGGAAGTTGTGAGTCCGTCGCGATGCTTTTCAACATCACTGTTTGAAAAGCGCATCCAGTTTGCTAGCTCTTGCTTAGCCTGATCATCCTGCGCCTGCTGAGTATAAGCAGCAAGTGTTTGCTCTGCAATATATTTTCCTTCTTCTGAAGAGCTTGAGAAATAAAATATTTCAGAGCCGTTATCAGCAATAAGCTTATTCAAATGTTCTCTTGATATTTCAGTCTTGCGAAATGGTGTACGAAGTGTTCTGCGGTTCTGAATCTGGCTAAGATCGTATCCACTCTTTTGTGATTTGTTAAGATGGATGGTGGCAACACTAGAATCGTTTTTATCTTTTGCAGTTATTTCAATATTTGCTTTGTAACCAAGACTTCCGGCAGCAAGCTCAAGGTTTTCAATAAAAGCACCCAAAGAGATAAATAAGCCGCGCGCATCCGGATCAACTATATGAAGCTTTCTTGAAAAGTCGGCTCTGATAAAAAGCAAAGAATCGTTTTCCACATAAACATACCAGGGTTGTGTATTATGCGAATTACCTGCTAATGATGCGTAATAAATTATTTGTTCTATCGGACCAGAAATATTCTCCTGAAAATTTTCACGGGAGACTGATCCGCATCCGGAAATAAATGATACTAACGTAGCAAGAGTTATAATACTTGTTGTTTTCATTTTATCCTCGTTTATATTTTAAGTTATTAATTACAGATCAAAACTAATCTGTAACCGAGGATAAAATTCTTGACTTATGTTAAGAAATTATTTTACGAAACGATTTCTTATGCGGCTAAGTGATTCAGCGGTTATTCCAAGATAAGATGCTAGATAGTGCAGAGGAATATTTTTAACATATTCCGGATATTCCTTCATTAACCACAAGTATCTGTCCTGAGGTGAATCATTTAGAAAACTTAACAGATGTTTTTCTGATGTAATAAAAACCTGTTCGGCAAGCAGTCTGCCTAATCTTTCTACTTTATGTTCTTTATCATACAAAGCCATTAAATCTTTGTACTTGATAAACAAGACATCCATTTTTACCATCGCCTGAATATTTACGTTAGACGGTTTTTGTTCAATTAAGCTTGTAAATGATGTGATGAAACCGGGGGCAAAATAAAAATCGCTTGTTATTTCTGTTCCATCTTTTTTTGTGTGATAGAATCGTACAAATCCCTCTGATAAAAAGAAAATTTTATCGGCAGTTTTTCCCGCTTCGAGCAAAAGCTCTTTCCTTGATACTTTCTTGTACTCAAAGTTGCTGATGATAACATTAAAAAGTTTATCGTCTGCCTGGATAAACCGGTTAACAAATCCGCGGAATGAGTTTAATATATTTTCAGATAATTGATCGTGCATAGAAAATAAAAGTTTTTTTTACATCAATTAAATTAAAGCGTCCACCCATAAATTACATCTCCCTGCCAGGTATAGCAGGAAATATAAATTTGATTTACATATTGCTGCTGAATTCTTTTCATCAACTCCTTGATATCATTAACGTCGTTTTGATATTCAAATTTATACATTTTAATAAATGGATAGCCGTGATATTCGGGAGGCAACAGGTTTCCAAATAAGTCTATTTCAAAAAATCCATAATCGCCTGAAGAAAGATTTTTCTGTGAAGCTCCAAGAATCTGGAGTGAATCAATAAAAGTATCAACTACATTTGTTAACGAATCATTAATATATCCAACGGAACCCCATATTAAATGTTGCGGTATGCGATGTAGTTCCGTATTATCAAATTTAAAGTTAAATCCCGGTTGAAAGTTAATTTGATATAAACTATCCGTAACAATAAGTGCGGCAGACTCTTCTTTTCCGTTTACTTCTAACGTCAGATTGTATGTTCTATTACTAAGTTCTCCAAGATTTATTCTGTTTGTTGCCGGACCTAATGCAGTCAGACATATTTCGGAAATTATAATTCGGCTAAACTTTGTTCTAAAATTATTTGCGGTCTTAATAACCGAATAATCTATTCCATAATTCATGCAGCCGTAAATTCTTTCTGTGCGACAATCCAGAACTACTTTTTTTGAATTAGTAAATAACTCCTCACTCAATTCGATATTTATGCGGGAATCAATGCTTGTATAACTTGAGTTATCTGAGACTGTATCATCACAAGCATTAAATATGAACAGAGATAGGAACAACACAAGATGAAACAAAAAAAACTTTATCATTTTCGTGTCCCTTTATAATAAATTACTAATCAAACGTAAAAATGATTCGGGCAATTTTCAAGACTTAAATGTTGTTGCTTAAATAAAAAGCCCGCAAATTTCTCTGCAGGCTTTAGGGGAGGAGAGATATAATTTTAAATATTAATCTTTGCTTATTTTTAGTGTACCGTCAGGTTCTTTATCAAAATGTTTTTTGTATATATCAAGATATTTTTTGTGGTGTTCTTGTTTTACTACTCTGTCATTTACTTTAGTTATTACGGAATTCATTTCAAGATCATATTCTTCATCTATTGAATCTATATAACCATCTTGCACAAGTTCAGATTTGAGTTCTTCCAGGAATAAATTAAGTTTTTTCATTTGTCCCTTCATATCGTGCATTTCAATTTTAAGGCCCTTCATATTCTTTTTAAGCTCTTTCATACTTTCTCTTAACTCGCTCATGTCAAAATCTGAACTGTCAAACTTAAAATCAAAATGCTTAAATGATTCACCAAAATTTTTAATTCCTTCTTTAAGTTTATCCATATCCAGATAAACATCTACATCAACATCCGGAGGATTTGGAGGGATGGGTATATTCTTTAAGTTTTCTTCAAGCTCTTTCATGTTTTCCTTGAACTCTTCGGAATCAAAATAGAGTTCAATCTTTTTATCTTTTAAACCCTTTAAGCTTTCTTCAAGTTTTTCCATATTTTTTTCAAATTCATCTTCATCAAACTCAAGTTTAAAGTGCATGTATTTATCATTATCAAAATCATATTTAAACTTTTTCATTTCCTCGCTAAACTTATCCATATCAAAATGGAATTTGTGAACATTGCCGTCGAACTCCTTAAAGTCTGATTTTAATCCGTTTAGTTTTTCATAAATCATTTCTTTGTGCTGAGCTATTTCATTATCGGGAACACGGTTTCCATCTTTATATAATGCGGATATCTCATCATCATTAAAATCTACCCGCCAACTGGAACCTTCATCCTTAAATGAAAATGATTTATCACCGGTTAAACTTGTTTGATTAGAGGTGCCGTTTTGATCAAAACCGGAAGAGCACCCGGAGATTGATACTAAGACCGTAAACACAACCACGGCAAACAATAGTCCAAATAAATTTGCTCTAAACTCTGTGTTAGTAAATTCAAGTTTCATAATTAACCTCTTCTTTTTTTGTTCATTCTGATAATTAAGACCGAGTTGAAGTTGAAAATGTTTCGTGATTTATAGTGTTTATTTAAGAAAGGAATATTTTGCTGATGAAGGGACGAACTTAGTTTTAACCGAGCCTATTTTAGAAATCCATATTTTTTAATATGCTTATACGCCAGGTAACCTACTGCTCCTGTCTGAACCATACCCAATACATAGCTTATAGGATTAAATTTAGAGTTTTTTAAATATTGTTTTTCAAGAGGAGATAAAAAATGTGGAGAAAAATTTTGCTCAGTATTAATTGTGTTTGAAACAGCAAGCGAAGTTCTAAGCCAAACCGTATTTGGATCGCCATCAATTGGAACACTCATTTTCATATCTTTAAATTCACGGTGCAGTTCAAATTCATCAAACTTAATCTGCATTTGAATTAATGGGTTTTCCTGAATTTTTATTTTTAGCGAATCACTTGAGACGTGTGAATTAAACTCTTGTTTTTCCTGGGGAAGCAAAATGGCAGAAAAAATAAAAAGGATGGATAATATTTTTATTAAGCTTTTCACACATACAAAATAAGGATTAACAAAAAAATTGTCTAACCATTAATCAGAAACAGTAATTGTTTCTCTTCTTAGTGTTTTAAAATCAATTGCATGGGTAATAAGATCAACAACTGTTTTGATGCCTATAAACAAAACTATAATAGCCAAATTAGTATTTGTGGAAAAGAATGATCCTGCTGCGCCGATAAATCCACCCAGTATAATTGTTAAGTGCATTGGAATTATTCTTGCATAAGGTGCAAACATTATAAAGCCAAGGTTAGGAAGTTCATCACTCACTTCTTTTCGGGAATTTATAAACTCAATCAAGTAACTAATAAAAAACATACCTGCTGAAAGTAAAAAATATTTTGTTCCTGAATTGCTATTGCTGGAGCCTGAAAATTCTGAGAACACCCCTAAAAAAACAGCATAGATAAAATGGAAAAACCCGTAATGAAAAAGAAAAAATATCGCGCTGGAAATTGCAGTTGCTCTTGTAGGCGATGGTTGTTTGCTGCCCTGTTTAAATCCTTCCGTGGAAAATTCTTTAAGAGTAATCATCTTTATAAAATTAAAAATTCCAATGATTACGCTTTGAGACCAGTATATCCACAATACTTCATTCGCTGAAATTCCATCTACGATTGCAAAAAAGATTACAAGTAAGTTAGAAAAAATTAACGATAGTGTTGATGTTTTTGTAAAATCAACTTTACTCCAGAGCTGCGAAAATTTTATACGAGGTTTTTTACTCATCTGCAAAGCTATTTATTTGTTGCCCAGTTGCGTAAAAGATTTTTTTCCTCGGGAGTAAGTGCGGCTTCTTTATGAAAAATTTTATACTGCCATGGCGGCATCTGTTCTTCACGAATTTCTTCCCAAATTTCTTCTTTCATCTTTTCAGTTTTATCTGTGTAGTTGCCCCACTCAGAAAAGTTTATATGTTTTCTTCCATCATTAACATCCTTAACTGCAAGAAAAGATGCCGGGGCAATTTTAGTGTACCACGCCCAATTTGTTTCATTAGAGTGGCAATCATAGCAAGCTCGTTTGAATATTTCTTTAACATTTGCCGGTGCATCTATTTCAGAAGTAACAGGTGGATTTGTTCTTTCAACCGGTATAAATTGAATGCCGATAATTACCACAACAAGAAATGCTATGAATTTTTTCATTTTGTTCCTCTTCAATTATTAAAGATGATTTATTATTGTTTCTTTTTATCCTTATTAAATTTTTTCTCCCCTTCTTTCTTTCCATACTTTGCACGATAAGCATTTGCAATTTTACAATCTTTGCAAAAACCTCCACAGCATTCTCGCCATTCCTTATCAGAAAATTCTTTTCTTAACTTACTCATGCTGTTTTATGGTTTCCTATCAATTACTCTCTTCGCCGTTGCAGTTACATTCTCAACAGTAAAACCATACTTCTCATATAAAATATTATCCGGAGCAGAAGCACCAAATGTTTCTATACTTATCGCTTCGCCAGATTCACCAACATATTTTTGCCAGCCCATTCCAATTCCCATTTCAACAGAAACCCTTGCTTTAATATCTGCAGGAAAGATTTGTTTTTTGTATTCATCAGACTGCTGTTCAAAAATTTCCCAACTCGGAAAACTTATTACACGAACATTTTTTCCTTCAGCTTCAAGTTGCTCTGCTGCTATTAACGATAACGATACTTCGGAACCAGTTGCAATTAAAAGTAAATCTGGTTTTTGATTTGAATCTTTTACTATATGTGCACCCTGCTGTAATCCTATTGCTGAGCCGTATTTGTTTTGATCAATAATAGATAGCTTTTGTCTTGTTAAGATTAATGCGACAGGTCCACCCCGATGATTGATTGCATATTTCCATGCTTCAACTGTTTCATTTGCATCTGCAGGACGGATAACAACTAAGTTTGGAATTGCACGAAGAGAGGCTATCTGCTCAATCGGCTGATGTGTTGGTCCATCTTCACCAAGCCCAATACTATCGTGAGTAAAAACATAAATCACTTTTTGTTTCATCAATGCCGCAAGCCGAATTGCGGGACGCATATAGTCTGAAAATATTAGAAAGGTTGCGCCGAAAGGAATTATACCGCCGTAGATTGCCATCCCATTTAATATAGAACCCATTGCATGTTCGCGAATTCCAAAATGTATGTTCTTCCCTTTTCTATCTTCCGCCGAAAATGATTTTGAGAATTTTATATGCGTCATATTAGATTCATTAAGATCAGCAGAACCGCCAATTAAACCGGGAATATCTATTGCCGCTGCATTTAACACTTTCCCAGATGCAACGCGAGTAGCAATTTTTTCAGACAGATCATCAAACTTTGGTAAATGATTTAACCACTCTTTATCAAACTCATATTTCATAACAGATTCGAACAAAGCATAATCTTTTGGATATTTAATTTTATATTCATCAATTGTTTTGTTCCACATATCTTCGGCTTCCTGCCCGCACTCTGCAATACCTTTAAAGTGTGAGTAAACTTCATCGGGAACATAAAATGTTTTATCCTCGGGCATTCCAAGGTTTCGTTTTGTCAGTCTTACTTCTTCTTCACCAAGTGGTGCACCGTGTGAAGATGATTTATCCTGCTTGTTCGGACTTCCATATCCAATATGTGTTTTGGTTATAATCAATGTTGGTTTCTCACAGGTCGTTCTGCACAATTTTATTACTCGATCAACCTGATCAGAATTGTTCACATCTAATATCGTAAGCACCTGCCATCCATAAGCTTCAAATCTTCTTGCTACATCATCCGAATAAGTAATATCCGTTTTACCATCAATCGTTATGTTATTATCATCGTAAAAGAAAACAAGCTTGCTAAGTTTCAAATGTCCGGCAAGTGAAGCAGCTTCGTGCGAAACACCTTCCATCAAATCGCCATCACTGCAAATTCCTAATATCACGTGATCAATAATTTTTATATCATCTTTATTAAAGATTGAGGCAAGGTGGTCGCGCGCAATTGCCATTCCTACGGCAGTTGCAAAACCTTGTCCAAGAGGACCGGTGGTTGTTTCAACTCCTGCAGTATGTCCAAGTTCGGGATGACCCGGTGTAATACTGCCCCATTGTCTGAAGTTCTTTAAATCATCAATAGAGATTCTATAGCCGCATAAATGAAGAATTGAGTATAAAAGCATACTTCCATGTCCTGCAGAAAGAACAAATCTATCTCTGTTTATCCAATTAGGATTGGCAGGATTGTGTTTTATTGTTTTGTAATAAAGTGCATAAGCAATCGGCGCCATTCCAAGAGGCATTCCGGGATGTCCCGAGTTTGCTTTTTGAACGGCATCAATTGCCAGAGTTCGAATTGTATTTATTGATAATTGTTCGATATCAATTCTGGAACCAGACATAAGTTTTCCGCTTTATTAAAAATTAGATTTGTTAAGATAAAAAAATTTTTGTTATGCTAAATGATCATTTGGGCTAAGCATCAAATTTTCATTTGCAATATTCTTCACATCATCCAATTTTTAAGTGTCGGTTATAAATCTATTCTCATAACTCTGGAGAAGCAATGCTCACTTCATCAAAAAAATTACTTTCTGTCACCCCGAACTTGTTTCAGGGTCTAACTGCAAAACAAAATAAACAATTCAGATTCCGAAACAAGTTCGGAATGACAGAGTTTGTAGTCTTCGTATTGTTTTCCCTTTTTTTAGCAAGTTCAATTACAATTGCACAGGATAAACAACTAACCTTTAACCAGGTTTATATGTTTAGTGAACCAAGGATTTTAAAACCACTTCCCCGCATACAAGGCTGGTTCGATGATGATCATTATCTGATGCAAAAACGCGATGCAACGACCAGCGCAATTGTAAAGGTTAATGCTAAAACCGGTGAAGAAAAAATTTTGTTGGATTTCAATTCAATCAATCCGAATCTTGATGAAGCAGAGTTAACCGCCGAAGAAAACATCGGCATAACAAAAGACTACACAGGCTTACTTTTTTATGATGATAACGATTTGTTCTTCTATTCCGTTCCGCAAAATAAAGTAACACGTTTAACAAACAACAAGGATGAAGAAGTTAATCCAATGCTTTCGCCAGATGGAAAGAAAGTAGCCTACACAAAAAACAAAGATCTTTATGTTGTTAATGTTGAATCAGCACAAGAAACACGATTAACAAGCGATGCCAACGATGTTGTTTATAATGGTTATGCTTCTTGGGTTTATATGGAAGAAATAATCGGACGCTCGCTTAACTATCGTGCATTCTGGTGGGCGCTAAACAGTGAAATGATTGCATTCTTAAGATTTGATGATTCGCCTGTTCCTAAATTTCCTCTTTACAATTCAGATGGTGTTCACGGTGAACTTGAGTGGGAGCGTTATCCAAAACCGGGTGATGCAAATCCAATTGTTAAAATGGGAATTGCACACATCAATACTAACAAAGTTGTTTGGATTGATGAAGATGAAAACGCTGATCAATACACTGCGTGGCCATTCTGGTCTCCCGATAGTAAAGAATTGTTTTACCAGGTTTTAAATCGCGATCAAAATGATCTGCAAATTTTATCTGCAAATCCCGAAACTGGGAAAAACAGGTTGGTTT
>JBGAWM010000005.1:0-107436 GCA_044227615.1 Ignavibacteriaceae bacterium | reverse complement strand
ATAAATAGAAATACTAATCCTGATTTACCATATGTAAGGCTTAAATGAGAAGACTTTGCTTTAATTTTTCTATAATCTTCTTCAGCATCTTTATCACCATTTGCATTTAAGTTTACAGAATCAAACACATTTGAGATCATCATTGAGTAGCGGTAGGTGTAAATCATAAACAACGCAACAAGTAAAAAGACAAATGATAAAGCTAGAAAACCAACTGTCTGTATTTGTGCTGTGTGTAAAAGCTGTGCAAAAATGAGTATTGCTGCAATAAGAGGTACAAGTCCTAATATTACTCCGACTCCATTATTAACTGTTACGTATTCAATTACATCTTTTGAAAACTTTTTATAATAAAGAGTTTTTGTTTTTCTAAATTTTTTACCGTAATGAATCGATGCAAATGTACCTCCAAATATTATGCTGATAAAAGGGACGAAGAGCGCAAGCACTAGTACCAGCATATAATGAAGAAGTTCAATATGCTCCGCAGATTGCGGTAAAACTAAATTATCTAAAAAATCCATATCAGTTCACTTTGTTTTGATTTATGAAACAAACAGTTTATCAATTGAAACAACAAGAACTACAAATAAAGCAAAATAATTAATGCTTCTAAAAGCAAACCTGAATGCTGTTACTTCTTGTGTCTGCTGCAACAAATTGATCGATTTAAATGCTAACCAGAATGCCGCAATTAGAAGACTATAATTAATAAATTCATTATGTGAAATCTGGAAAAGCGGAATTAACAATCCTGTTACTCCGGTTGCAATAATCCAGATAAAAGTAATTCTTCCTAATTGCTGTCTATTAAATATCTCCGTCAATGTTGGGAAACCAGCTTTTTGATAATCTTTATCTAAAATCATAAGAAGCAGCCAGAAATGAGGTATCTGCCATATAAAAAAGAAAAACGAAATTAATATTATCTGAGGATCAAAAAGATATCCCCCGCCTGCAACCCATCCAACAATTGGAGGAATAGCACCGACAAGTGATCCGGGAATTATAGCAAGTGGCGAAATCTTTTTAAGAGGAGTATAAACTCCATTGTACCAGATAAGATTTAAAAGTCCAAAGGATAATGCTACAACCCCGCTTCCAATTAAAAGTAAAATTGATCCCGCAGCCACAAGTGCTAATGATATTTTAAGGACAGATGAAGCTGAGATTTTTCCTGATGGAATAGGACGATTTTTAGTCCTGTCCATCATAGCATCAGTTTTTCTTTCCTGATAATGATTTAATGCTGCTGAGCCGCAAGCCAATAACAATATTCCAATCGTTGGCAAAATTATACCCGCATCAATTGTGTTGACTGCGGCAATATATCCAAACATCGTAGTGATAGTTACGAATATAGTAATCCGAAGCTTTGTTACTTCCAATAATATTTTGATGTTCTCTTTCAATAAATCAATTACCTGCAACTGTAGTTGTGGAATCGCTTTTAACTAATGAATCATTAACCCCAGAATTTAGCCAGATTGTAAAATCTTCCCCCGGCATAACTTTAACTTTATTGTACATATAAGAATGGTTAAGCCCGCAATACTCAGCACAAGCAATATCAAAATCACCTAACTCCTGAGCTTCAAACCAAATCATTCTATTTTGATTCGGATAAACATCTTTTTTAATTCTGAATTTAGGAATATAAAACGCATGGTTTACATCGATAGAATGAAGATTAAGTTTTACTGGCTGATTAATCGGAACATAGAGTGAATCCGTTGTTTTTCCATTTTCATATTTAAAGGTCCATTTCCACATCTGAGCAGTTACATCAATGTTCAAAGAATTTTTTGGTGCTTCAGACATATCCACATAACCAACCCATCCATACCAGAACATAATCAAAACAAGAATAGTTGGAATAACTGTCCAGGTAATTTCTAATAAAACATTACTATGTACATTTGTAGCTTTAGGATTTCTCTTACGATTATACTTTACAACAAAGTAGATCATCAATACTGTGATCAGAACAAGAAAAAAGACTGAGACCACCAGCGTAAAAAGAAAAGCGAAATCTACATCTTTTGCAAAATTGGATGCACCGTTAAACATATTTAATTCCTTACTATAAACGAATAATCAGAGAATAATAAAATAAAAGATATTAAGAGGAATAATATCGCAACTCCAACAAACGCTCTGAATGTTTTACTTTCACTTCTTAAGTGCATAAATATTTTTAGCACTAAAAACGATTTAATTGAGGCAATAACCAATGCGGTTGCTATAGTTAATCCCCCAAAGTTAATACCTGCCACTGCAACTGTAATGGCTGTAAGCGCCATCAATGCAAGCCAAACGAGTATATACACACCATATCCGGGCGTATGCTCAGTATGTAATTCTTGATTATGTTCCATTTAAAATCCTTAAGTAATAAGATAGAATAAAGGAAAAAGAAAAATCCAGATTATATCAACTAAGTGCCAATACAAACCTGCTGATTCAAGTTTAACATAACTCGTATCTGTAATTATTCCCTTTGCAGTAAGCCGAGTCATCATACCAATTAAAACAACACCAATTATTACGTGCAAACCATGCAAGCCGGTCATTACATAATAAAGACCAAAAAATAAAATCTCACCCGGAGGTTTTGATAATAGAATATCAGAACCCGGATATATTCCGTGATGGAATTTCGCAGTCCATTCAAAATATTTATTAACCATAAATCCAAGTGCAAGAACAATAGTGATCAACTGAAAAAAGATTGACAGAGATTTTTGTTTTCTCTGTATTGCAGTTATAGCAAGAACCATTGTTAAAGAACTTGTTAAAAGAATAGCTGTATTAAAAGTTCCAACGATTGTGTTCAACTCTTTTGCTGCAAGATGAAAAGCTTCAGGATGCATATACCTGTAAACAGAATAAAGGATGAACATACCTCCAAACAAAATTAATTCTGTAAAGAGGAAAAGCCACATACCCATTCGGGCACCAATATCATCACGATGAATGTGAGCTGCTGCGTGTTCTTGAGAACTCACTTAACCTCCTGATTTTTTAGCGTATCAATTTCATTTTGTTTGTATTCATAAGGTGCTGCGTGAACAGTTGGAATATCGATAAAGTTTTCATGAATCGGCGGCGTATCTGTTGTCCACTCAAGTGTTTCACCACCCCAGGGATTTTTCTCTGTTGTTTTTTTACCGCTCAGCCAGGCTTTAAATAGATTTCCGAACATCAGCAAAATTCCAGCAACAAGGATCCAGGAACCAATTGTAGATATTAGATGATAGATTTGAAATTCAGGAAGATAATCATAATATCTTCTTGGCATCCCAAGCCAGCCCATTATGAACATCGGAAAATATAAAGTATTGAATCCAATGAACACGTGCCAAAATGCTACCTTACTTGTTCTCTCATTATACATTCTTCCGAACATTTTAGGGAACCAGTAATGAAGTGCTGCAAATAGGCCAAATCCTGTTCCCCCAAACATTACATAATGAAAATGTGCAACTATGAAAGAAGTATCGTGAATCATTATATCCACAGATAAAACGCCTTGCATAATTCCTGTTAATCCGCCTATTGTAAATTGAAAGATGAATGCGAGTGCAAAAAGTAAAGGGGTTGACAATTCAATTGAACCTTTATACAAGGTTGCAGTCCAGTTAAAAACTTTAATGGCACTCGGGATAGCAACAACCATTGTAAGTAATGAAAAAATAAATTGTCCCGTATTACTCATTCCTGCAGTAAACATGTGATGAGCCCAAACTAAAGAGCCAAAAACTGCAATCGCAATACTTGACATTGCGATAAACTTGTATCCAAAAATTGTTCTTCTCGCAAAGACTGGAATAATTTCTGAAACCACACCCATTGCAGGTAGAATCATAATGTAAACTGCAGGATGGGAATAAATCCAGAACAAATGCTGATAAAGAACAGGATCTCCACCAAGTGCAGGATCAAACAAACCAACGCCAAAAATTCTTTCTATTGCAACAAGCAATAGAGTTATACCAATAATTGGTGTTGCTAATATTTGAACCCAGGCAGTCGCATAAATTGACCAGACTGATAGAGGCATTTTGAACCAACTCATTCCGGTTGCTCGTAATCTGTGCACTGTTGTAACAAAATTTATTCCTGTAAAGATTGAAGAAAATCCAAGAACAAAAGCTGCGAATAGTGCGAAGACAACATTACTACCTGTTCTAACACTGTATGGAATGTAAAACGTCCAACCGGTATCTGCCGGTCCGCCCGGTAGAAGAATAGAAATAATAGCAAGCAAACCGCCAATTACATATAAGTACCATGTAAATAAATTTAATCTCGGAAACGAAACATCTCTTGCACCAATTAGAATTGGCAAAAAGAAATTTCCAAAAATTGCAGGGATACCGGGGACAACAAACAAAAATATCATTATAACACCGTGCAGTGTAAAAAATGAATTGTAAGTTTGAGGGTCCATTATAGTTTTGCCCGGAGCAATTAATTCTAATCTCATCAAAAAGCCAAAAGTCATACCAACTAAAAAGAATGAAAGGATTGCTACTAAATAAATTATAGCAATTCTTTTATGGTCAGTAGATAAAATCCAGCCAAGTAATCCTTTGTGCTTACCTTGATGCTCAATATAACTTGGATGCTTTCCGTTTTTAGGAACTGCTGCTGCTTCACTCATTAAAAAATTACCTCGCTTTAATAAAATCTTTTTTTGGTTTAACCCTTAAGTATATAACAAACAAACCTGCCAATAATAAAATTCCTGCTCCAAAAATTTGTGTAAGATTTAAAACATAAGTTTTACCTTCAGGATCATATCGAAAACATAACTGCAGTACTTTTGCCATCGTTGGAGAAACCTTACCTTCTGAAGTTTCTAGTACTGCCATTTTAAAATCAAATGGCAAAATTCCAAATCCCCTTCGATCAGTATAACTTGGAAAAAGATATCTGCAAATTTTCCCTTTGTTATCTACAAAAATAAATGCGCCGGTATGAAGAAAATCTTTACCTTGTCTCTTATAATAGAAACCAGCAGCATCAGCCGCTTTTTTTATTGTTGCACTATCCCCAGTTAAAAACTTCCAGCTTTCAGGGGGAACGGTTTTATCAAACGCCTGAAAAAATGTTTGCTTTTTTGTTAAAGCATCCGCCGGAGTTTCAAACTCATCCATACTTATTACAACAATATTAAAATCAACTCCAATTACTAAATCTGTTTTGTTGATTACATCAGTCAATTCCATCAAAAGTGGACTGCAAATTCCAGGACAATTGTAATAAACAAAAGCAAATACAGTTGGTTTGGTAAATAGATCTTTTAGTAAAACTCTGTTACCATTTTCATCCACAAAATATTCTTGCAGCGGAATAGTTTTTCCAAGCTGTTCGTCTATGCCTACTTCTATTTTTTTATCATCTGCATTTAGATTGAATCCAAAAACAAAAATGATAACTGATAACATTAATATTTTCATAAAATCATTTCTTAAATCAACTTTAACATTAAGCCATAAAGTGAAGACCACTCTTCGTTCTTTAGATTGAACACAGTACCATTAAATCCATTTTGATTAACATTGTTAACAATAAGATTTACAAAATTCTGTTCACTTTGTCTCCAGTTATTGTTCATTACAAGAAAAGAAAATGCAGTGTTGTGATTTTTAACAACTTTATTGAAAACGTCATAACCATTTTCTGACTGATATTTTTCCAGGGATGATAACGCAGATTTAACTTTATTATTTTCAGATTCATTTTCAGATATCACCAGAAAGCTTGCACTCTTAATAGGAATTTGAGCTGCCAAAGTTAGTCCTGCTGATAAATTGTAAATACCATCTAACGCTTGCAGGTCAGCATCAGAATCTGTATCGGGACCCGGAATAAAATTTGTTCTGATGTAATGAGCCAGGGCAAATTTTTCTTTTGGTAAAAGATAATCGTAAGCAGCCATTGCACTAGGCAGTAAGCCTTCCTGTAGAGTTGTATAGATTTGTGAGAGCTTTGTACCGTTTTTCCAATTATCCTTGGAAGTAAAATTTCTTGGAGCAGGATTTAGACCCATTGAAGCAGGTCCGCCGCCAGCGCCATTTTCTCCGTGGCAGGATGAACAATTAGCTTTGAACAATTTTTCACCCTCAGCTAAAAGTTCAGGAGTGGAATTTTTAACATCCATTATATTTATTGGAGGTACGTTTATCGCATTCTTTACAGTTAAATCTCCAACAACGGTAGTATCAACTACAACAGGCGGTACTTTTTGTCTTGTAATACTATCAAGATTATTAACGTAATAAATTCCAATAGCCAAACCAACGACTATAATATAAATATATAGCATACCAAATTTAGCTCCAGGGTTTTTAGTCGCCTGTTCAGTTTTACTTTTTATAGCTTGTAAAATATCTTTCATATTAAACCTTATATCTCATTTATTAGAGATGAAAATCAATTCCTCTTTTTAATTTAGGATCGCCAACTGGAATCAGGTTATCTTTTTTAGCTCTTAAGTTAAATACAAGAATAACTATCCCGATACCTGCAATAGGAAAAACCAAATCAATCCAGCTAAATACATAACCATTTTTCATCGAGCCCATATTCGGCATAATCAGCCAGAACAAATCAAATATGCGTGCAAAGAGTAACCATATTGCAATGAACTTTAATCTTTTGGGGTTCATTTTTGATGGCTGTGTAAGCAAAGCAAAATATGGAACAAGAAAATGAATAAAAATTAATCCAATTGAGAAAAACATCCAGCCGCCGTTCCATCGTGTTAAAAACCAAAATGTTTCTTCAGGAAGATCAGCATACCAGATTAAAATAAATTGAGAGAATGCGATGTACGCCCAGAAGTTTATGAATGCAAACAAAAGCGCACCCAGACTGAAAAGATGATCGTCATTCATCCACGGACTGAAGTAACCTTTTTCTTTTAACTTAACCACAACTAATGTAATTGCTGCTAATGCGGCAACAACTGATCCGCCAAAAAAATAGACACCAAATATTGTAGAGAACCAATGCGGCTCAAGACTCATCATAAAGTCTATTGCAGTAAATGTTAAGCTTAAAGCAAAAACGGGAATGAAGATAGCGGCTAATCGAATATTCTTTTTTGTTAGTGTTTGATCTTTACTTGCATCCTGCTTCCTTGAATTTCTAGTCATCAAAAAATAGAATAGACTCCACAGACCAATGAACACAAAAGTACGAACTATGAAAAAAGTAATATTTAAGTAAGGTGCTTTGCCTTGCAAAATCTTATCTTCTGCTACTGCTTCTTCATGAGCCCAATGAAAAAGATCGTGATTGAAAACTAACAAAGGGATTACAAGAATAAGAAGTACAGGAAGCAGTCCGGCAAAAAATTCAGGTACTCTTCTTATTGGCGTACTCCAGTCAGCACCGGCAATGTATTCTAAAGCTACAAGGAACAAAGAACCCAATCCGATACTCAATATCATCATATAAGTAACAAGATAATTAAAAACAGCTCTTTCCTGATCAACAAAAAAAGCAAGCAGAGACAGAGCCGTACCAACGACAAAAAGTATCAATCCAATTTTTGATAAACCGGCGGGTAAATCTTTTTTCTGGTAATGGAAATCAGTTTGCGACATTGCTACCAGCCTCCTTATTCATCTCAATTAAATCAGCATCGCTAGCATTTTTTGCGCGCTGCAAAACTCTAACGTAGTTTACAATTGCCCATCTTTCTTCTCTTGTAATTTGAGAAGCATAAGAAGGCATTACATTTTGTCCATTTGTTATAATATGATAAATCATACCATCACTAAAATCTCTTGCACGTTTAGAATGAAGCGTTGGCGGATTTGGAAATTGTCCGCGCAGTCTGCTGTCACCATCTGCAAAATAACCGTGACAAGGTGAGCAGTACGTAAAATACTTTCCCTTACCTAATTCGATATTTTCTTTAGTTGGTAAAAATGGATTAGCCAAAACTTCAGTGGGATTTGCCTGACCCATAAATGGATATGGTATGAATCCTCTTGCAACTGTTCCTTCAACCGGAGACTGCATACCTCGACCATCAGCAAAAAGTTCACTGCTATGCTGCGGATTAAGTTTATCTTGTTCCATCATCCAGTTAAAAGGGGTTATGTACAGAAGTTTATTCAACATTAAATATGTTCCACCCGAAACAACTACCGCAATAACAATCAGAAACATTAAGAACTTTGGCTGAAATATTGGATATGTTTCTTCTTCAGGATAATAGATTATTTCTATCTTTAATGGGTTTAATTTCTTTAGAAAATCTGTAACTGATGATTCATTAAATTTTGCATCACTTGCTTCGATAACAATACCATACTTATCCGCAGAAACACTTCTCATATAATCTGTATCGTGCAAAGGGTGTTTATTATCCGGCAGTCTGAAAAACAATGCAATCATTGCAATAACTGTTGATACCGTTGCAAGTAATACTGTAAGTTCAAATGTAACCGGAATAAAAGCAGGCAAAGCAAAAAATGGTTTACCGCCAATCACTAAAGGATAATCAATCGACATTGACCAATACATAAACAACAAAGCAATAGCTGCACCAGACAATCCCATCACAAGTGTAACAAATCCTAACTTGGACGGCTTTATTTTCATTGCACTATCCATACCGTGAACGGGATATGGAGTGTTTACATCATAATCAGTAAACCCGGAGTTAGAAACTTTTTTTGCGGCATTGATAATCTCATCTGGAGTTTTAAATGTTGCGGCAATTCCAAATATCTTATTACTATTCATGGTCAGCACCTCCGTGATGAGTTGGTTGTGCGCCATCTGCAACCGCTTTTACTTCAGAAATAGAAACTACAGGCAATGATTTTGTAAATAAAATAACTAACGTGAAAAATAATCCAAAGCTGCCAAGCAGAATTCCAAAATCAACAATTGTGGGTTTGTAATATGCCCAGCTTGAAGGTAAGAAGTCACGGCTTAATGATGTAACTGTGATTACGAATCTTTCAAACCACATTCCAACATTAACTAAAATTACAATCACCATCATTGCAGGAATTGATCTTCTGATTTTCTTGAACCAGAAAAATTGCGGAAATATTACGTTGCAGCTTACCATTATCCAGTAAGCCCATGCGTAAGGACCAAACGCTCTGTTGATGAAAACAAACTGCTCAGCCTGAACCCCGCTGTACCATGCAATAAAGAATTCCATTGCATAAGCATATCCAACCATCATTCCGGTTAACAGAATAACTTTGTTCATCTTTTCAAGATGGTCTAAAGTTATGATATGCTGCAAATCGAAAATTTTTCTTACGAAAACAAGAACAGTTACAACCATTGCAAATCCAGAAAAGATTGCGCCCGCAACAAAGTACGGTGGAAATATTGTTGTATGCCATCCGGGTAATATTGAAACAGCAAAATCAAAGCTTACAATTGTATGAACCGAAAGAACTAAAGGAGTAGCAAACCCAGCAAGAAGGATATAAGATTTTTCGTAATGTGTCCAATGTCTGTTGGAATGTCTCCAGCCAAGTGAGAAAATTGAATAAATTGTTTTCTTTAGTTTTGATACTGTTCTATCTCTCATTGTAGCAAAATCAGGAATCAACCCGACATACCAAAAAACAAAGGAAACAGTAAAATATGTTGAGACTGCAAAAACATCCCACACAAGCGGTGAGGTGAAGTTTACCCAAAGCCCATGTTGATTTGGATAAGGCGTAAGATAACCTGCTAACCACGGACGACCAGTGTGAATTATCGGAAAAATTCCCGCGCACATAACTGCAAAAATTGTCATCGCCTCTGCAAACCTAGCAATGCCGGTACGCCACTTTTGTCTTAGCAAAAATAATATTGCAGAGATTAATGTTCCTGCGTGACCGATACCAACCCAAAAAACAAAATTAACAATTGGGAAAGCCCAGCCTACGGGTTGATTGTTTCCCCAAAGTCCCGTTCCATAGTAAAGACTAAAAGCAAGAAAGGTAGCGCCAATTAGTAATAATGAAACTGAGATGGAAAGCGCGATAAAATATTTTTTATTCGGCTTTGTTTCCATCGGTTTTGCAACAAGCTCTTCAATCTGAGCAAGTGTTAACCTTCCGGCAACAGTTGGCGCCTCCTGGGAGTAATCGATATTCACTATACTTCCTCCGAGTGGATGTTTCTGAGTTTGGCTAAGTATGTTACATTAGGATGAATATTTAATTCCTCCAACACATAATAGCCAAGCTCGTGATTTCTATATTTATAAAATTCTGATTCTTTATCGTTTATATCGCCAAAATGTATTGCGTTTGATCCGCAAGAATCCTGACAAGCAGTTGTAACATCGCTGCCTTTAAGTGTTCGTTTATCATGTGTTGCATCTGCTCTTGCTTCAGATATTCTCTGAACACAGAAAGTACATTTTTCCATAACTCCGCGTGACCTGACAGTAACTTCAGGATTGTGCATTAGTGAAAGTATAGGACTTTCCTGATAGCTGTCTCTAAAATGATCTCTGAAATTAAAAAAGTTAAATCGTCTTACTTTGTAAGGACAGTTGTTTGAACAATATCTTGTTCCAACGCAGCGATTATAAACCATTTGATTCAAACCATCTGGGCTGTGGTTTGTTGCAACAACAGGGCAAACATTTTCACATGGTGCTTGATCACAATGCTGGCAAAGCATAGGTTGAATGCTAACACTTGGATCATCAGCACTGCCTGAGTAATATCTATCTATTCTAAGCCATTGCATTTCCCTGCTCTTTAATACCTGATCTTTTCCAACAACAGGAATGTTATTTTCGACATTGCATGCAACAACACAATCCCCGCAGCCTGTGCATTTGTTAAGATCAATAGCCATACCCCACTTTAATCCCGGATATGGGTGAGGATTATAAACACTAATTAACTCGCCATGATGTTTTTCTTTAATTACATGAGGATTTTTAATATACCCGGCAACTGTGGCTTCCTGAATTATATTTCTTGACTTGTGTAATTCCTGTGTAGTCGCATCATCAAAAGCATGATGCTCTTGAGATGAAGCTAGTTCATAAGTATCGCCTGTTTTTTTGATTGAAGCGCCTGAGTATATCCATGGTGAATAATTTGAATTCTTTGATAGCAAACTATTAACATTAAATCCAACATTGTTTGCAACTGTACCGGAATAACTTTTGCCATAACCAGATTCAATTGTGATAACGCCATCTGCGGAACCTGCCTGCATAAATACAGGAAGTGATAACTTACGATCACCAATCGTAATATCAATTACATCATTATTTTTTAATCTCAGCTCTTTGCAAGTTTTTTCTGAAACAGCAGCATAATTATCCCATGTAATTTTAGATATTGGATGAGGTAATTCCTGAAGCCAGCCATTGTGCGCAAATCTTCCATCACCAACAGAATAATTTTCCTTGATAACGATTGTATAACCATTTATATCCGCAGTACTGCCGGTCAATAATCCTGCAGCATTTGCTGATAAACTTGGAACTACTACTGATTCATTGGTTAATACAATTCCATCGTGTAATGCGCCAAGCCAAAATCGTTTAAAATCTATTTTAGAATTAATTGCAGGATAAATTGCAGTTTCCCAGTTCTTCATTAAATAATCGTGATAAACTTTATCGTTATAACTTTCTGATTTACCACTTATCCATGTTAAAAGGATTGCTTCTTTTTGACGGGTATCATTAATAGGTGCTATAACCGGCTGCTGTAATGAGATTACATTAGTTCGGGTTTTGGCATCACCCCAGCTCTCAAAATTATGATTGGTAGGCAAAACATAATTACTTAAATGAGTTGTTTCATTTTCTCTTTCAGAAAGGCTAACAATTAATCCTACTTTTTTAAGAGCATTTTTGTAACCAAGATCATTTGAAAAATGATAAACTGGATCGCAATCAATATGAATCACTGCTGCAACATTACCTGAATTCATATTTTGAGCAAATGTTTCAAGCTCCTGTAAAGATGAATAACTTAATAAGGTTTGTGCAGAAGAATCAATTCTAAACATTGCAGTATTACCAAGTGCCGCATTTAATAAATTAACAGCTATGTGAACATTTTCAGGTAAAGAATTTCCTGCATCTATAATTGCTTTGCCTTTGTTGGATGCCAAATCAGAGACAAGATGATTTAATACTTCTTTTTTAACATTATATTTTGCCGCAAATGAAGTAAGCGAAAATCCTGATGTATTAACAGAAATATTTAAAGCACCCTTGGCAGCAAGTTCATTCATCAAACTCATTACAAACTCATATTGCGCTTCTGGTCTTAATCGTAATCTGTAATCTGCATTTATTCCGGTAATTGTCAAACTGCTATCAACAGTATAAAGCCTGTTAAATGATTTTGAATCAACATCTCTACCTTCTGCAAATAATCTCGCAGTTTCAACTTTATTGCCTTCAGTTCCAAGAAAATCTGATTCGAGGGCTAAAATTACTTTTGCCTCATTCCATTTTATTAAAGGATAATTACCGGTACCGTTTGTTTTTCTCCAGGCAGTATTTTTAACTGAATCATTAAATAATTCATAAGAGTAAATTTTGGTTGAAGGATATTTTACCTTAAAGTCTTCAAAAACTTTTAGCGAGGTTGGTGATGTAATTGTATTTGTAACAATTGCAATTTCTTTACTTCCTGCAAAAGACAGTGCTGCAAGAATATCATCGTTTGCAGTTTTCCAGTTAACAGAATTAAAAATTCCATCCCTTTGCTTTAAAGGATTTTTTAATCTTTCAGGATCATAAAGATTTAATATGTTAGCCTGCCCCTTTGCACAAATCTTACCCTTATTTACAGGATGATCTGGATTGCCATCAACTTTTATTGGTCTACCCTCACGGGTTTTAATTAATATTCCACATGCGTTGGCACAAGCTGTACAAGTTGATGCGTAAAAGTTTGGTTTGCCAACAGTTATTTCCTCAGGTTTATTATTATAAGGTACTATTTCACCTTTATCCCGATAATCTGTGCAGGCTGTTCCGGCTAAAGCCGCAGAAGCACCAAGCAATGCAAGAAATTTTCTTCTTGATAGACTTGATAAACCGGCAGGTGAAAAATCATCAGTTACGCCTTCTTTAAATTCATGGTTTTTGGCTTCAAGAACTTCAGGATCTTTGTGAAGTGCTTCAAAACTTCTCCAGTAATTTGGGTCAGGTGATGAATCCTGTAATGAATTAGTTTGATCAGTATTAAAATCAGACATTCTTACCACCTACTTTTTTTCTGCTAACAGCAAGAGGATTTACTTTTACTTCTATTTTATTCTTAAAAACACCAGAGGATTTTGAGAAGTATTTCATCGGAAAAGAGTTATACACTGCAAATCCAAAAGCTCCTAAAGAGATCGATGTAAAAAATTTTTTTCTATTCATACCAATTTTACTTTATTGATTTTCAAATAATCTTTATCTATGACAAGCCGAACAGTATTCCGGTCCGGGTTTAATCTTATCTTTTAACTCAGGCAATTTATCGTGTGCATTTCTATGACAATTCAAACAACTGCCCATCGTAAACGAGTTCATCTGTCCAACTTTTTCCATTTGTGTGATCTCACCGTGGCAGGCGGTACAATCAATCCCTTTATTTACGTGCACGGAGTGATTGAAATAGGCATAATCCGGAACTTTGTGAATTCTTTTCCATCGTAGCGGTTTACCGTCACGATAATACTCTGCGAGTTTAATTATTTCAGGTCTGTCTTTTCGGGCAACAGTGTGGCAATTCATACAAGTTGCGACTGCAGGCACCATTGCGTGCCTGGATTTTTCTACACCTACATGGCAATACTTGCAATCTATTTTCATATCACCCGCATGGAGTTTATGCGAATAGGCAATTGGCTGATCGGGAGTGTAGCCAATACCATCTCTTTCTGCTCTTGAGACATAGTATGTAAGTGCAAATGAAGCAACAACAACAAATAACGTAACAGGCAATCTGTTTCTAAAAATATAATCCAGAAAAGATTTTTTCATCCGAATCCCTTTAATGATTTAGGGCAAAAAATTAAAAAAAACTTATTTCACAGGAAAAAATCCTGTAGAATTTATAACAATTATTTAGATTAAATATGCGCGGATTAAGTAGGGAAAAATGTAGGCTTCCCTATTTTATATATACAAATTATTTCACTTTTCAAGGGTCAAAATTATGAATTAATGTTTTCAAAACAAATAAACTTCACATTATGTTTATAAGTTTTTTTCATCATTTTTATTGAGAAAATATTTACTTGGTTAAATAATGACAGAATGATTTAGACTATTATAAAAGTCTCTTCAAGATCTGATAAGTTATAAAAGCAGACAGTAAAATCATCAGTAAATAGAGCAAAAACACCAATAATGAAGTAGAGGTAATTTTAATAGTAGATAATAATCCCCTCCAGCCGCAACTTTTGCATCGATAATGCCGATAGAATGATAAGTGGTGAATTATTTTTTCCTTGTAACCTCTGCTATGAGACCTTACTATAGTGCCGGTTTTTTTACAGGATGGACAGCTATGAAAAGCTGGATCAATCCTATAAATGGCTTTAGATTTTTTTAAAAATGCTTTAATCATTTAAAGTAAAAACAAAAACTTAATCATTGCCTTGTTAAAAACTTTGAATAGGCGGCATCATTATTAAAAATCTGTAATGCAGTATTAAACTGTTTATCAAACTTTAATCTTTCCGTTGTGCCGCCATCTTTACCTAAGAATCTTTGGGCTAGTTCAACTTTTAACTCAACTAATATTTCATCGGAACTTTCAGAGAACTCTGAGTCAAACATCTGTTTAACTTCGGAAGTCAACTTTTCAAGAGTTTTGGTTACTTCCTTTGAATTGTGATTTTCATTTAAATGTTTAATAATCTCATTTAATTTTCTTTCAACATCAGACTCGTACTCATATTTTGTTTCATCTAGAAACTTTTTAAAGTCCTTTAAAATTTTGTCATCATTAAGTTTCTTAAAATCAAAATTTACATCCTGATAATAAAACTTATCAGCAAAGTTAAAGATTGCACCCTTAGCTAAAAGATCTTTCAATAAATCACTCTCAATTCCATTTTTAACAGTTGTATCAGGTGTAATTCCGCCAGCACTAAATACCACTCTTTTATTATCTGTTGAATATTCATTTTTTGTTAATGAATCTGGATCTGGTATAACCTGATTGTCTTTTGAGTAATCAATTTTCTGAATGCATCTGCCGCTAGGAGTATAATATTTGGCTGTGGTTATCTTTAATGATGTATTAAAACTTAAAGGAATAATTGTCTGCACTAATCCTTTACCGAATGATTGAGTACCAAGTATTACACCTCTGTCATGATCCTGTATCGCACCTGCAACGATTTCGGATGCCGAAGCACTGTTTCCATTAATTAGAACTACAAGTTTTTCATTACCAGCTAAAGGTTCTTCTAAAGCAAAGTATTTTTTTTCACTGGTTAGTTCTTTACCGCGAGTAGAAACAATCAAGAGATCCTTCTTTAAAAATTTGTCACAAATATCTACCGCAACATCTAAAAGCCCGCCTGGGTTTCCTCTTAAATCTAAAACTATTGATTTTATTTCTTTCTTATTTTTTAACTCTCTTAATGCACTTCTCACTTCATCACCTGCAGAACGGCTGAAGTTTGAAAGTTTTAAATATACATTGTTAGAATTTTCCGGAAAGAAATCTGCAAAAACAAGATTTTTGATTATCACTTCTTCCCGAATTAGATTGAATGTTAATGTATCCTTTTCGCTAAGCCTCGAAACCTTTAACTGAACAGAAGTTCCCGGTTCTCCTTTTACCAGTGACGAAATGTCATCAATCATTTCAGGAGTTACTTCTGTATCTCCGATTCCAGTTATTACATCACCTATTCTTACTCCCTGATTTTGAGCAGAGTAGCCATCCATCACCTCTAGTATTGTAACTTTTTCATTTCGGATACCAATAGAAATACCCACACCGCCATACTTTCCATTAGTTAACAAATCAATATCATCCTGATTTTTTTCATCAATAAAAACTGTGTAAGGATCAAGTTTACTCAGCATTCCTTTTATGCCTGCACGCATAAACTCCTGCGGATCAATATCATCAACATAGTTGAAAGAAATTTCCTTATATACTTTCCCAAATAGTTCAAGATTCTTGCTGATATCAAAATAGAGATCACTTTTGCTGGCAACGAATCCAAATGCAAATAGGGTTATAAGAACAAGTGATGAGATAAATATTATTCTTCGTGACTTCATTTATTTACTACCTTCAAGTGATTTAATTTCATTTATTATCTGTTCATTTATTTGTTTAATATCTTTTGTGCCGTCAATAACTCTAAATCTTTTTTCTTTTTTTGATAAGTAGAGGTATCCTTCTCTAACACGTTCATAAAAAGTATTATCTGATACTTCAATTCTATCTAAATCTGAATGAGAAATATTTTTCTTTCTTGCAAAAGCAACTTCGTTTGGAACATCAATAAAAAAAGTGATATCAGGAATAGTTTTACCGATAGCAAGATTATGAATATTTAGTATAGCATCAACAGATAAACCTCTGCCGAATCCCTGGTAAGCAGTAGAGGAATCGTGAAATCGATCCGAAATAACGTAATACCCTTTTTGCAGAAAAGGACGAATAACTTCTCGAACCAGCTGCGCTCTGCTTGCAGAAAACAAAAATATTTCTGTTTCCATAACCATTGCATTATTTTTTTTATCTAACAGAATTTCTCTGATCTTCTCAGATATTTCTGTACCGCCAGGTTCCCTTATTAAATGTACATTTTTATTTTGCGCTAAAAGATAATCTCTTAGTAGTTCTACTTGAGTGGATTTACCACAAAAATCTACTCCTTCAAATGTTATAAACATGCTACTGATTTGCCCTATTAAAATTAGCTAATGCGGCTAAATGATTATTCAAATTTTTTAATAATATAATTTAACCTTACTGGTTTGATGAACACCAACTGTGTGTTTTCTGGAATAGCAATGTTAGGTTGAACACTGCCAAGTGTATCATAAACAATGTCCCGATAATCAATTGAAGCACTGATTTCACTTGGTTCAATTTTACCCAAAATATTAATTCCGCCCCTAAGACTGCAACTGATATTATTTGGAATAAGAACTACATTGCGATCCTCAGGTACATCATTAATGATCACTTTAATTTCATCAAAAGATTTTTCAACAATTCTCTGTACATCAAATGTTAATTCTACACCGCTATTTTCTACCTGAAAACCTGTTGGTTCCTGGATATCGGCAATTAACTTAACCCTACTATCTAATGAGGAAAGTTTAATTACTTTTGTTTTGATACTCGTTGTCTTATCTAATATACTTGAAGGTCCGGCAACAAGAACTGAATCAGGATAAATTTTTATGGGAGTTGCCAGCCCAAATCCATCGCTAAAAGTCAAATCAGTCTCTGCTTCAACTTTTAATCGTTTAAATTTTATTTTTTCTACAATAAAAGAAACCTGTTTCGGATAAATATCTGTAACTGATATTCCTGAACTTATCCAACCGTTCTCATCAATATCGTTTAATGGGTTTATGGTTATAACACCACTATCATTATTCGCAGAAACATTATATTCTTTTTGAGCACCAAGATTAAGCGCTAATAACTGCCAGCCCTTTGCCTTTAGTTTTACAGAAATATTTTCCGGATTTAGAGCACCCGAGGTATAACCTGATGGTTGGTTTACAATTTTTACCTTAATATCCATAGACGAAAAGAATTGATCCGATAAGGTGACAGAACCCCAAATCAATAATGAAAACAATACTGAAAATATTATGATGCTTAGTTTACTTTTCACTTTTTATTACTAATCATTTCTAATTGTATTAAAGAGATCAACCAATTCATTACGGTTAGCGCGAGAGATTTCTCTTCCTTTAATAGGAAAATCAGGAAACTCCCTTGCATAGTGGCGAAGTTTATGAACATTCATCTTGCCGATCGCATCAAAGTCTATTTCTTTTTTATCAATGGATTCGATAGGATTACTCACTTCAGTGTGTTTTTTAATTTCATTTACTGAAATTTTCTTTGACTTACTTTTATTCTCAAGTCCAAGTGCTTCAAGCCTTAATCTCTCAATCGTACTTAAAGGATTTGTTGATTCAGGTTTAGTAATATTTGCTTTAATTTCTTTGCTTTTTTCTTCAGTCTTTTCACCTGATAATCCATTTTGTTTACTTGCTAATTTATTATCTGTCTGCTCTTTATTTTTTTTGATTTTATGGACAGGAGTAATTTTTGTAACCTGCAGAGGTTTTGATTTTTCTCTCTTTGATTCTGTTTTTAATTTCTTCTCAACAAAGGAAAACTTAGAATCAGAGACTTCAGAATTTTTGATTTCTGAAATTAAGTTGATTGGAAGTATTTCATTTGATACTGATTCATGATCTTTATTAACAGGGAATAAATCAATAAACAATTCAATTAATTCTTTATTAGGATTATCAACTACGGATGACGCATAAATCTCACCAACTCTTCTGCCTGCTTCCGTGCCGCTTTCTATTGCTGCCTTAACATAATCCGAATCACCGCTGACTGCTAATGTTACTAATCCGTTTTCAAGTTTATGAATACCTAAAATCGTTACCGGCGAATTTTTAAGAATTACATCGGCTGCTTCAATCAAGGCAACAAGTCCTTTTGATTCTATTAATCCAATTGAGTTTGACATAATTATTTTCTCTCTCTTCCAATAATGGAAAGTAAATCTTTATGAGGAAGAGGAATTACATGTGAACTTCTGAATTCATTTGTCGAGCTGATTGAATCTGCTCCAATAGCCAAAGCACGTTTGATTGCTCCCAAATCTCCTTTTATAAAAAGTGCTACAATTCCTTCACCTAAAACTTGTTTGCCGACAATTTTAACAGGGTTTCCTTTTTGAATTCCTTCCAAAGCTTTTAGGGAAGCAGAGACACTGCTAGTTTCAAAAACACCTAAAGACTCAAAAACCATTTGTTTGCTCCCGATACAGAATTTGATAAGAAAAAATAGTTTGTATGCTAAGCAAAGTCAATCTAATGCAATCAGTTATTTCGTTTTTGGGAATCAAGATACTCTTGCAGAATTATTGCCGCTGAGTACATATCCAAAAGATCTTTATTCTGTCTTTTGACTTTTTTATTCACGGATTCAAGTATTTGCTGCTGAGCGATTGCAGATGTATAAGTTTCATCCCAAAGTTCAACTTCAAACTCAAACTTTTTTTCCAACTTATCCTTAAACTTTTTAACATCATTAATGATAGAAGTTTTGGATTCTTTTTTTTGTCTTTGTTCGTTCGGAATTCCAAGGATAATCTTAATTACATTTTTTTCTTTAATAATCTTTTCCAGTTCTTCAAGTGTTTTAGAATTGTTCAGGATAGTCTTATGAGCAATTGAAAACATTTTCATTGAATCTGATAGAGCAATTCCAATTCTCTTTACACCAAAATCAATTCCCATTATTCGTGTTTCAATACTGTTAGACATTAATTACTTTCAAATCTTTCAACTGTAAAAACACCGGCAACTCTTTTTAATCTTTCCATGATTCTATTCAGATGATCAAGGTTATTTACATATAATGTAACACTTCCTTCAAACATAGAATCACTTGAATTGATATTTAGTGATTTAATATTTGTATTCTGATAAGAAACAATCGAGTGTGAGATATCATTTAATATTCCCGGTCTGTCCTTGCCGCGCACTGATATGCCAGCAACGAATAATGAACTTTCAGCTTCCGGCCACTGAACACTTACAAGTTTACTTGAATCAGTTGATGAAAGAGATATAAGGTTTACGCAAGTTTTACGATGAATCTTTATTCCCTCGCCTACTGTTATGTATCCAATTACGGGATCACCGGGGATTGGGTTACAGCACTTTGCATATGTGTACATTATTCCTGACTTTTTTCCATCAACTAAAATTCCGCCAATTTCATTTCTGGATATCTTGGCAAATTTTTGGAATTCAATTTCTTTCTCAAACTCTTTTTCATCTTTCTGAGTAGTTGCTGTCAGTACTTCATCTATGTTAATACTATTCTGTGCAATAGCTTTGAAGAATTGTCGTGAGTTATCAAATCTATTGGCATGCGCAATTCTTAAAACATCATCTGGAGTAAAAGAAAGTTTCATCTTCTTTATTTTCTTCTCCCAGATTTCCATTCCGCTTTCTACGATTGCCTGTTCTTCTTTGTTAAGCCATTTTCTAATTTCATTTTTGGCTTTATGAGTCTGAACAAACTTTATCCAGTTTTTGTTTGGATGCTGATTCTTTGAACTTATAATTTCAACCTGATCACCGCTATGCAGTTTAGTATCTAACGGAACAATTTTCCCATCAATCTTTGCTCCGATACAATGGAAGCCTACTTTACTATGAATATCAAATGCAAAATCAACGGGGGTAGAACCAACTGGCAGCCTTCTCAAATCTCCCTTTGGAGTAAAAACATAAATTTCATCCTGATAAAGATTTAGCTTAAAACTCTCCATCACTTCTTTTTTCTGATCATCGCGCGAAGCATTCTCAAAAATATCGCGAATCCAGTTTACCCAAGCTTCAAGTTCGCTGTCGGTTGCAGTTTTATTTTCTTTATACCGCCAATGAGCAGCAACTCCCTTTTCGGCCACTTCGTGCATCTGCCTTGTCCGTATCTGCACTTCAACCAATCTGCCTAAAGGTCCAACCACTGTGGTGTGAATCGATTGATAATTATTTGTTTTTGGAATGGAGATGTAGTCTTTAAATCTATCGGGAACCGGCAGATAAATCTGATTTACAATGCCGAGAGTTGTGTAGCATTCATTCCTGTTTTCGGTATCAAGAATTATTCTAATCGCAAACAGATCATATATTTCTTCAAATGGTTTGTTACGCCTAACCATTTTTCTATAAATACTGTATAGATGTTTAGCCCTTCCGCTTAATTCAATTTTTAGATTTTCTTCTTGTAATTTTTTAACTATCGGCTCAGCAAACTTTTTTATGTAGGATTCTCTGTCTTTTCTTTTAGCTTTAAGTTTTCTTGCAAGTTCTTCGTAAGCTTCTCTGTTTAAATATTTAAATGAAAGATCTTCCAGTTCCCATTTTACTTTTCCTAATCCAAAACGATGAGCGAACGGCGCATAAATTTCTAAAGTCTCCTGCGCGATTCTTCGCTGCTTATCCGGTTTAACAAATTCCAATGTTCTCATATTATGCAGACGATCTGCAAACTTTACAAGAATAACACGGACATCTTTAACCATCGAAAGAAGAAGCTTACGATAATTCTCTGCTTTGGTTATATCGTGTCCTCTAAAAATGCCGCTTATTTTTGTAACGCCATCAATAATTTCAGAAACCTCTTTACCAAATTCTCGGTTCATAAAATCGATGGTATATTCTGTATCCTCAACAACATCATGAAGCAGCGCACTTACAATTGTAACATCATCAAGCGGAAATTCTTCAGCTACAATCATAGCAACTTCATAAGGATGAGTAAAATAAGGTTCACCTGATGCACGTAAATCATGCTTATGAGCTTCAAGGCTTAACTCAAAAGCCTTGGAAACTAATGCTTCATTAACAACCGGCAGATTTTTTTTACTAATCTTTAAAAGGTTGTCTAACATTTTCTGATATTTAGGATTATCGACTGCCATTACTTTATATAAATTGGACACATTTTTTAAAGCCGAATCAATTTAGTTTTTTTTAATGATTTGATAAAGAGGCTTTGCAGGTAAAAAATACTCTAAAATTATCTATTGATTAACTCCTGTTTCAAACTTCTAACTCTTTCCAGTCTGGCGCTAATTTTATCAAACTCATATTTAGTATAACCATTAATCGCCAATATTTCATTACAAAAGAATAGGGCTTCTTCATTTTTGTTGATTTTAACAAACTGCTGCGCAATTATATGTTTTAAAGTAACCTCGTTAATCTTGTTGGATTTTAGATTTGCCGGATAAGAATTAAGAATTTCCTTGTACAACAATATAGATTTAGCCGGATCAATATTTTCGTATGATCTTGCTAATCCCCACTTAAATATTCTTGATTTAGGGTGTTCCTTAAGAGCTAGTTTCGCCACTTTAATTGCTTTTTCAAAATCGGTTTGTTCGATGTAAATCCATATTAAGGAGTAAATTGCCAGATGCGAATTATAACCCGAATGCTTGACAGCTTGCTGTAAATAGTTTATGCCAAGTTCTTTTTCATCAGTAAAAAACGGAAGCCAGCTAAGAAAATCAGTTTTTTTACTTTTCCAAAATTTATAACTGCCGATCGCAATCAGAGACTCATAAAATTCTTTATCCATTTCAAGACAATCCTCAAAGGCTGAGACAGAACTTAGTCCGGTTGAAAAAGCCTGCAGCCAGCTTTCACGCAGTGCATCGTAATAAGCTATGTAGCCTTCTGTTAACGCAAAGAAATAATTATTCCAGATATTTTTTTCATCACTTTTTAATAATCTTTCAGAAATCTTTTTTGCACCTTCAAGATATTTTGTAATAAGCTCGTTATCATAAGGTTCTTCATAATCATATGATCTTGCGATGTGAACGGCAGCAAGATATATCTTACCAAGCGGAAGATCTTTTCTTGTTTTATCTAATTGAGTAAAAAGTTTCTCCGCTTCATCATAACGTTGATCTATGATGAGATTAATTCCGGATTTTAAAATAAGATGAACGGATTTATCAGGATAGACCTGCCCAAAATTCTTTTGCAAGAAAAGTATTAGCAGAAAAAAAAGGAGGAATTTGTTAAAGTGTGCCGAAAGTTCTGTCACCAGCATCACCTAATCCGGGAAGAATGTAACCTTTATTGTTTAATTCACGATCGAGGGCTGCGGTAAATATTTTTACATCGGGATGTTCAGAATTTATTTTTTCAATACCCGCGGGTGCGGCAACAAGACAAGCAAAGACTAATTTTTTTGCTCCTCTTTTCTTTAAATACTTTAATGCTTCGGAAGCACTTCCGCCAGTTGCAAGCATTGGATCGAGCAGCACAACCTCTGCTGATTCTAAATTCTTTGGAACTTTGTAATAATATTCAACAGGTTTTAAAGTTTCTTCATTTCTTTGCAATCCTATGTGCCCAACTTTTGCCTCGGGAATTATTTGCAGAAAACCATTTACCATTCCTAATCCCGCCCTTAATACGGGAACGAGTATTACATCGTTAGCCAGCTTAGCTCCGCTTGATTTCTCTAAAGGGGTATCAACTTCAATTTCAGTTAATTTAAATTCTTTAGATAATTCAACAGCTAATATATTTGATACGCGTTGAAGTGCGGCACGAAATATTTCTGAGTCAGTATCTTTATCTCTTAATATTGTAACATCTCTTTTTATAATTGGATGTTCTATAAGAAAAAAATTTTTGTCCATATTGTATTTATGATTTATTTCTGTCTAAAGCTTACCGTTATGGGAACACCTTCAAATCCATAAACTCTTCTAATAGTTCTTTCCAAAAATCTTCTGTAGTGCTCCGGAATTTGATCCGGATAGTTACTAAAGAAAAGAAATATCGGATAATAATCTCCAACCTGGTTTACAAATTTAATTTTAATTTCTCTTCCGGTTGAAGATGCAGGCGGCGGATTTTTTTCGATCTCAGCTAAAATCGTATCATTTAATTCCGATGTGGGAATTTTCTTGGTTCTTTCTGCCTGCACTTTTTTACAAAGATCGATAAGCTTAAAAATTCTCTGTTTAGTTAGTGCAGAAGTAAATATAACAGGCGCAAAATCTACAGTACCTAATTTATCTTTTATCCCAAGTTCATAATCACGGGCTGTGTTGGTTTCTTTTTCCATCAAGTCCCATTTATTAATTGCGATAACAAGCCCTTTTCTCCAGCGCACAACTTCATCAATAATTTTTTGATCCTGCTTTTCAAATCCTGTTTGAACATCAAGCATAAGAACAGTTACATCACTTTCGCTTATGGCTTTAAACGTTCTTATGTTGGAAAAAAATTCTATGCTTTCTTCAACTTTCTTTTTCTTCCTCAAACCGGCGGTATCAACTAAGATGATTTCTTCGCCGTAATATTTCAAAACTGAATCAAGACTGTCACGTGTGGTTCCGGGAATATCAGTAACAATACTTCTCTCTTCTCCAAGCAATGCGTTCGTTAATGATGATTTGCCAACATTTGGTCTTCCTACAACAGCAATCTTTAATCTCTTGTCTTCTTCAATTAAGTCATCAGCAGGAAAATCTTTTGTTATATCATCAAGCAGATCGCCTGTTTGTCTTCCACTTAAAGCAGAAATATCATAAACCATATCCACCCCAAGTGAATAAAATTCCGCAGCACCGGCAGCATGCACTTGAGCATCAACTTTATTAACAACTAAAAAATATTTTTTACCAGATTGACGCAGCATATTTATGATAATTTTATCAATCGGGTTAACGCCGTTTTTTACATCAACTAAAAAGATAATTGAATCTGCCTCTTCAATAGCTACTTCAACCTGCTCACGGATTGCCGTTTCAAAAAGATCTGAAGATTCTGGCACATATCCACCTGTATCAATCAAACGGAATCTTTTACCGCTCCAATCACCTTCTCCATAATTTCTATCGCGTGTTACTCCGCTTTGATCATCAACTATCGCTTCACGCTTGCCGATAAGTCTATTAAAGAGCGTGGATTTGCCAACGTTTGGTCTGCCTACAATTGCTATTAGTGGTATTTTCATATTGGAAAAATAAGGAAATATGATGTGGGAATGAAAGACGCTTTTATGTGAAGAATAGTTGTTATATTAAATCAAAAGATGACATCTTTTCGAAAGATGTCATCTTTGACCAATTAAAAACTATAAGTAAAATAAAGCTTAGGATAAAACTCTGCATGATCTGCAAACTGAATATTTTCTAATCTTACTTTTACAGCAAGATCCTTGTTAAACTGTGCCGCCGACCAAACAGCATCCAAAGCACTTAAAAAGTGATTTACATAAATTCCTATTACCGCAGTTGATGCAACAGAATAAAAATCGTTTGCATCGCCTCTCATACCAGAGTAAAAAGTAAAATTAGGTGATATCTGATCTTTATTTCCACCGCCGGTAAAATCATTCCAGCCTGATGAATATTGATGGTACTTCCCTATCAGTTCATAATATTGCTGTTCGCCGTGTGGTGGTAATCTGTGCCCTTTTTCAAAAGAGTTGAGCAAATCCCAATTTACTCTTTCCCAAGGCGGTAGTCTCGTATCATTAATATCCCAATTATCGGTTCTTATGTTTGCGTCAGCACTTTCGTTATCAATTAACCATTGAGCATATCTTACAACACTCCAATTATGTCCAAAAACTGGGTCATTATTTGTATAATCATCTGCATAGTTTTGAAATTCAATAGTCTTATCATCGCCTTTACCATCGTACACGATTGCAGTTGTAACAACAGCAGCTTCTATTGCAAGAAATATTCCGGCTTTAAGATATTCGCCAACATAAATTTCTCCAGATCCTGGAATTATCAAGGATAAAACTCCGGCAAGAATTGGAGACTTTTTATTTTCTGCCGCATAAGAAAACTGTGGTGAAATTGGTTCTGAAAAATTATTGAATAATATTTTTGAATCTGCAGATAAATTACCGGTTAATATAGTTTTATCATCAATCGTTTGCGATAAAGCGACTGATGTTCCGAAAACTATCAAAGCCAAATACTTAATTAAGCTCATTAAAATTTCCTTTTATCTAAACCTTGGAGATTTATTAAAATTTAGTATCTCAAATCCAAAAAGGAGTCCACCATATAAATTCCACTCTTTACCATAAGTTATGATTTCATTATTAACGGTTCTTTTAAATTCATCAAATCCATAAGAAGCGCTAATAAAAAGACTAGTTGGAAAGAGGTAGTAGGAACTAAGCTGAATTCTGAGCTCTGCACCGACTCCTTTTTTGAAGCTTTCAATTGTACTGGCGTCCTTATTCCAGGCATTACCAACATCAGCATTAAAGGATAGAAATATTTTATCGATATATAAATGCCCTGCTCTTGCATCAATATTACGAAATAGTGGAAATCTGTATGTAAAGTTTAGCCAGGCAATTTCATTTCCACTGATAGCGTAAAACGGATACGCCTTCATTCCGATTAAACCGCCGAGATAGAAATCAAAAAAGTCAGGAACTGTCGGTCCAAGAATAGTTCCCACTCGTAATGTGGTATTAAAAGTATGTGAATCAAAAATCGGCAGATACAGACCGGTTTTAAGTTCAAGTCTATTAAAAGTAAAATTTGAGTACTGAGGTTTTAATAGACCATCCTCAACGGTGTATTCACCATTCTCATTAAAGTCGCTAAACTCATAATTGTAAGTTAGGTTTAAATCAAATCCGACTGGATTTATCTCATCATCTTTTGTTGGTAAAATAGAACGCCAGGTAAACTTGGCTTCGAGATTATTACCATTAAAATAATTATCCTTAGTTGTTGGATAAAGTGTGCTGTTCTCATCCGGCAAAATAAAACTGCCAAGTATTGCAGTATAACTGCTCATAGCATATTTCAATTGGAGATTTTGATCTCTGGTGAACAGCCTATGTTTTACTATAAAATCAAACTCGAATAGATCATAGGTAACATCGGTTGGAATTATATAATCATAGTTTACAACATTATTAACAGTATCAGCTCCAAAAAAAATATCAACATCTGTTTTACGGCTAATGCTATAAAGCTCAAGTGATAATTCGGGTTTCAATCCCAAAGAACTAATGAGTGGCAATTTGTTTCGATAATCAAAAACCAAAAATAGATCTCTTTCCATTCTCGCATTAACAGCGCCGCCAGCAAAAATAGAATATCGATCAAGCATATCACTTGAGGTAACAAAAACTCCCGGTTTAAATTTTTCCAGAAATGAGTTGCCTGTATTGTAATTATCAAATCTTAAGAAAGGAAAAAAAGTTAGTCTTGAAAATACACCAGTGTATTTATCCTTATCTACTTTATCTATGTCTTTATCTTCGTAGTTTTTAAGTGCTGAGATATTATAATTATTAATATCACCTAAAGGTTTATCATTATCTAATGGCGGGTTCATTAACTTAACATAATCATTACCTGCAATTACTTTTTGCTGTTCTGATTTATCAATCCTAAATATTTTATAACCTGTGGATGTATAGCCAGAATAAACAATATCTCCGTCATCAGAAACATTAGCCATAAATGCACCGCCAAGCACATTGGTCAATTGTGTTTTAGTTATTGATGACGGATCAAAAGTGTAAAGATTGTAAATACCTGTTTCATCTGATGAGTATACAATATTTCCATTTTTATCAAATACAGGATTACGTTCATCGTTATCTGTAGCGATCATAAACTCAATATTTCCGCCATCTGCTTTTACTTTTGCGATGTCTCTTGTGTTAGCATATGAATAATCAAAAATGATATAAGAATCATCCGGTGAAAATTTGGGGTTATATACCTGCTCGCCATTTTCAAAAAAAGTTAACCGTTTAAAATTCTTTCCATCAATATCAACCGAACCAAGATTTGTGGTTCCATCTTTTTGAAAAAGGAAAACTATTTTCTTTCCATCATTTGAAACCGAAGGATTGTTAGCTCTTAAGTTGTGGGTTAATCGAGTTTCTTCGTTCTCCGTTAAATCGTAAACAAAAAGATCATGAACATTGTACCAGTTTTTATTGTCATCAGAAATCTTAGCATAAAGAATTTTATCCTCCCCGGGGATAAAAGCAAATGTTGAACGTACTCCTCCAACAATACTTTTTTCTTCCCTGGTCTCTACATCATATTCATAAATGCCAGCGGGACCAAAATAATCTGATGATTTATTTGAGATGTAATAGATTTTTTTCCCATCCTTTGAGAAAATCGGGTAAAAATTTCCAAAACCATCTTTAGCTATCTGTTCACCTGCAACCAAGTTTGAAAATATTTTTTCGCTTCTCTTCTTATAATCACTTTTTAAGAAGCTGCTCCATTCATCATAAATTTCATTACCATCTTTTCCGATGGCATTATCAAAAGCGGCATCAACAGAAAATGTACCTGCTTTACCCAAGGATTTTGTTACATCTCGGAGTTTGTCTTCACCATATTTTTGTGCGATATATCTTGTAAGCGCAAAACCGGAATTATATACAGACTCATTACCCAAACTAGTCTTACCAAAAACACCCATCTGATTCCATGTTAACATATTACTATCCAGAGCATACGAACGCAGAATCATATCGCGATGCGAATCCCAATTATCATAATTAAATTCTTTTCGCATATATTGTGCAGTTCCTTCAGCTAACCAGGCTGGAACGTTTACGGTTGCAAGTGGATAAGAAACTACAACATTTGGAAATCCATAAAGTATATCGGGTCTTCTTTCATCCTCATACAACAAAACCTGGAAAAAAAATGCAGGTACGCTTCGGTTTAGCTTCATGGCAGCTTGTATCTGAACCAGGTGAGTAAACTCGTGAGAGATAACATTTCTTAACCAATTGTGAGCACCACGCAGATCAAAATCTAATGCGCTGGTCCATATTTCAATTTTGTTATCAAAAAAGTATGTGGCACCATTCGAATAATCATCGATATCTTTTATGATAAAATGAACTTTATCCGGCTGGTAATCATACAATGAGCAAATTGGATCCCAAACTTCCTCAGCAATTTTTAATACTGTTTGTGCGGTTCTTTCAGCGCCTTCGTGAAAGTGAACTTCAACATTTTTGCCTTTGATAGTATACCAATCAAGTTCAGGATGAAACTCCGTAAACTGTGCGAAAATATTCGAACTAAAAAAAACAATAATTACAGAGATGAATAATTTCATAGATAGATTTTGAGATAGTAAGAGAAATTATTTAACAACAGCTATTTTAATAATAACGGATTCTGATTTGCCGCTTGAACCAGTTGCTTCAATCCTCGCAAGATAAACTCCGCTTTGAACACTGCTTACATACCACAGGGTTTCATTATCAAGCCCTCCCTGAGCATCATCTTTAAGTTCGGCGACAAAGTCACCGGCAAGATCAAATATCTTAATGTTTATTTTGGAATCCTCGCCAACAAAATATCTTATTGCAGTTACTCCATCGTAAACAGGATTTGGATAGTTGTATGCACGTGAAGTTGGGAAAAATTCATTGATTGTATTTGTATTTGAAGCTGATGATATAAATGAAGTATTACCTCTATTTCCATTTTCTTCCAACCAACCGGAAGAATTATAAACGGAAGAAATTATCCAGGCAACAAAGTATTGATCTTCATTAAATCCACCGAAAGCTGTTTGACCTTTATAATTAAATAAGACTGGATTAGAGATTAATTGACTGCCAAAGCTAATTGGAAATCCATTAATAATTTTTCCGGTGCCGCCATCAAACGCAAAAACGTTTCCTTCTGAATCATTAACTATAATTTCTGACTTCGCATCTCCCTCAAAATCAACTGAGAGCGGAATACTAACTAAATCTGTGTTTGACGTTTTAATAGGTGGAAAATTATCAGCTAATGCACCAGAATAATTATAGGCTTCTAATCTGGTTCCATTATACAGAATTACATAGTTCTCTCCGTCCTGTTTTATATCAGAAAGAGAAATAGAATTTAGTTGGGAATTTACGTTTGGCTGAAAACCGAATTTGAATACACCATTTGAAACTACGCCTATAATATTTTCATTAGATAAAATTACTGAAACAAGATTACCATCCCTATCAATAGTCGATGCAAGATCAATAGGCACCGAGTTAAAAACCCTCAACTTAGTACCATCATCGGAATAGAAATAAGCTTCAGTCTGATTCTGGTTGGAAGTTGTAATAGCATTTATAGATGAATTAGATGCTGAGATTTTTAAAATGCCATAAATAGGTTCAACTATAAGTGAATCTTTAATAGCGCTATTTCCAGTGATGATTGATTCAAGATTATAAACTAAAATAGTACCAGCCGTTGTGCCAATTATTAGCTCATAGTTTTCAGTAAGCGTTTTTCTTATAACAGGCGCTGTAGAAGTTGTATATGGAATAACAATACTTCCAAAAGTTTCTTGCTGATTTTCATAGGTCCAATAATTTATTTTGTTACCGCTGTTACCAATTGCTATTATTTTATCTCCAATTTTTGCAGATGCAATTTTATAGCCTCCGTGAAAATCAGGCAGAGTACTTATTGTATTATTTCCATCAGTAACTAAAAGATCAGAACCATTGGCAAAAGCAAACTTAACAGAATCGCCGTCTTCCAAAACGGTGATCTTAGTTACACTTGAATTTTCAAATTTCTGTCTTAGCAATGGTTTAATTATAGAATCACCATACTCAATTTTAAAAGACATTCTGTTTGATATGGATGAAAAATCTTTAATGGTTATTAAACTGTTTGCACCGGTGTTTGTTTTAGAATCAGGACGTGAATTTTTATTAAAAATACCTTTAAATAATTCTGATGGATTATCTGAATACCAAAAATCTCTTTCAGTACCTTCACCAATAATTTTATCACCAAAAATTGTAAAAAACTCTTCACCTATATCCTGAATTCCATCAGCCTCTTCAACATCAACACCTTTTCTCTTTTTATCGGTATTGATTTTATTTTCTGCTAACTTTTCATTAATTACGTTATCATCAATGTGCCAGATTACAATTCCATTTCCGGGTAAAGCCCAATCAAATTCATCAACATCAAGAACAACTCCCGATAATGAATCTGTATCATAGCTGTAAAAACCTGTTGTATCTTTTAAGAAAGTTCTTGTAAAGATATTTCCATTCGATTTATAAGTAATTGCTGCTCCATCTTTAGGAACATCTCTCTGTCTGTTTTCTATCAAATAATATTCAGATGAATTTATCGGCACTTTAAGAATTACTGTGTCTGCCAAAGTTGAGGCTAAATTAGCAGCAAGACTAATTGAATAATCGCCTGGTGAAATTTCAACTGGTTCTGCCCAGCCAAGATAAATTTTTTCCCACGCGGAAGGTTCCGGCGGAAAACATCCATTGTATGCAAAGATTGATTGCCCATCCATTAATCCAAATCTGCCGATAGCACTTAAGCCGGTGTTCGTATCAAATAAATCAGGTAATCCCAAATGACTGGCAACACTTGCAACTAATAAACCATTTATTGTAATCTCGAAAAGAAATTTCCCTGTAATTGTTTCTAATTCCCTGCTTTCGGTTTCAGGAATTATCATGCTGTTTTTAATTTTAAAATTCCCGTTTGATACCGGAAATCCATCGAAAGTAGAACCGAAAATATTTTTTAGTGAGTTTTCTCCAAGATAAACAGATGGCAGATCGCGCTCACCACCAATACTGCCGGGTAAAGAAATATCCCTCCCAACGCCCGCATGCAAAATCATAAAAAGGTTGTAATCAGAAAAAGGAAATCCTGTATATAACTGATCTGCAAGTGTCCAGACTTCCTGAGCATACTGCCCCATCGGTAGAAAATCGTCAGAACCTGGAGCTGGTGAATAGTTTCGCATAGTTTTCGTAACAGAAAATGTATCAGGCAGAATTGTAAATTGAATGGTTACTTTGCCTTTAGAAACTTTTTCATAATAATTTTTAACAAAAGTCAAATGGGATTCAAAATAATCTCTATCATGCGGCAAAGGATCTAAAATATTATTACCATAATTCTGAGTATATATTGATCCAAACTTTCCATTTCCAAAAGTTGCACCGTCGCGATCCTCCTGAAAGTTTACCATAACAGCTAAAATTTTAATCGTATCAGTTGCTTGAACAGATAAATTAAGATTTGGACTTGGATTCAGTTTTCCGATAAAACTTTGGGCAGATAAACTGCCCAATGTTATTAAAGTAATTGCCAGAGTTAGAAGGTTTTTCTTCATAAGAAATTATAATCCCCTTGGTAATCCTCTTGTTGATTCAGCAACAGCTCCCCAACCGATCAGCACCGTAAATCTAAGTGTATCTGAAAGCGGATGGTTCTCTCCATTTGCAAATACTGAAGTTGTTATATAGCTGAAATCAAAGCCATAAATATCATATCTGATGCCTGCACCAAAGGTTAAGAATTTTCTGTTTCCATAAGATGGATCTTCATAAAAGAATCCTGTTCTAAGCGCAAAGAGAAAATCACCTGGTGTGCCATACCAATACTCAAGTCCCATGGAAGTAACAATATCTCTTAATTCTTCACTAAAAGATTCATCTCCCCAGGCAGAAATGATAGCTTGATAAAATTCATCAGAACCTGTAGTATCTCTACTGACTAACAGCTTGCTAAAATCCAAAGTATAGATAAGACTATTAAATTCATCATCGATAACTTTGTAAGCAAAACCTAGCCTAAAGTTTGTCGGTATAGGATCAGCCTGTGATTTGTCGATATAATAAATTTTTGGACCAAGGTTACTTAGGTTAAAACCAAGACTAAATTTTCCGCCTATGTCCTCATCAATTAATGGAAGAACAAATTTTTCAGGACGCCACATAGAAGCAATATCAAAACTTACAGATGTTGCAACACCACTGCCCTGCTCTTCCGCAGTAGGCTGGTCAGACAATCGACTGTGTATTATTCTGAAGTTAAATCCTAATCCCCAATCGTTCGATAGCTTTGTTGCATACCCTAAAGTTAGAGCGGCATCAAAAGATCGGAAAGTACCAATTGGTGTAGGATCAGCTTCACCAGTTCTTACAAATTCACCGAAGTTCATGTAAGTGATACTTGCAGTAATACTTCCGCTTATATCTTCAATGTATTGTCTGTAAGTTAAGTAATCGTAAAATAAATCCAGGTTAAATTGTGGAAGCCAGTTACTGTGGGTAATGCTTACTTCCGTTCCTGAAAGAAAAGCTATACCTGCAGGATTCCAGAATATTGCAGCAGAGTTATCTGCCAATCCGGTACCTGATTCACCGATACCGCCTGCACGAGAATCCGGTGCAAGTAATAGAAATGGAACAGCAGCTTCACCTTGTGCATACGTAGCATTAGCAAATACTCCAAACAGCATGCTGATCATCATAAGTTTGAGAACTATTTTCATTTTTTATCCTCCGAGATAAATAAGATTATTAAAAATTTCTAATCAAGTTTGAACATTAAATATAACCATTAACACATATATGAAACACATTTTTTTATCGCGGATTATTTAATCACCGCAAGTTTACCAAGCACACTTTTATTAAACTCACCATCAACAGATCTAACTATAATTTTATACAGATAAGTACCATTTGCTAACTGATCTCCATCAGCATCTCTTCCATCCCAATCCATAACTACAAATTTATCATTAACATCGGTTTTCTCAATTTCATGAATTAATCTGCCGGCAATTGAATAAATTTTTATCTTAACATCAATTGGCTGAGCTAAATTTTGTTGAAATGTAAATTGAGTTCTATCACTAAAAGGATTGGGATAATTAAATACATCTCTTATTACAAGATCATTTCCATCAACGACTGAGAAGTAAGTGTTCTGCTCAGAAAAATTATTAAAAACATCCCAGGCTTTTACAAGTAATTCATGGTCGCCATTTTCTATAGAAGTAAACTTATAATTTATAGTACCCGATTTACCGCCTGCATCTAAATCACCGGTAAAATAGGTTGTAAAATCAATTGGATTAGTAAGCTGCTGATTTAAGATTCCTTCTAACTTATGCCCAACGCCGGTTCCTGTGGTGTTTAAGCCTGTTTCATCAAAAAGTTTAACAATTAATTTTGGATTTTCATTTACAAGATAGCCATTATTATAGGCAACATCATCAAAAAATATTTCTATCTCAGGACCCTTACCATCATTAGTTAATGAGGTATCTGTACCGCCGACAATAATTTTATTCGTGTATCCAAGTCCATCAACTGAACTGTTTAAGAAATAGAAAATCACTTTGCCGTTTCTATTTTCATAGGATATATCTTTTGGAACAACAAATCTTTCTGAGAACTTTCCATTGTTAATAGAAACTCTCCCGTTAAAAATTACTCCACCGGGAATATTAACTGGATAGTTTCCGATTGAAGCTAAAAGAACTCGTCTTTCGGAATCAAAAATAGTTAGTACACCTTCTCCATTAAAATCTGCCCAATGCGTGTTATCTGGTCTAAGAATTGTCCCATCAATTTTATTACTGCTTAGTGCTTTTATTTGAATATCTGCCGACAAATTCTGGTTGTTGATCGAATCGATAGCGGCAAAGTATTGAGGAACCTTTAGGCGTAATGTTGGATCACCCAAAATCATATACTTTTGATCATTAACACTATACAGTTCCCGCTTTGTAGATAATACCGCTTTACCAATTGGTACACCAAGATTTAAGGTGTCTCTGCTTGCTAGAAATAAATCAGAAACAAATTTATAATTAAGCTGATGATTATAACCCGAGTAAACTAATCTTGAAGCGGAAAATCCGGCAATAGCACCGGAATTTGGTAAAAACATAATTGCTTCAGCGGCACTTTGATAATTTGGAATATCAAAATAATTAAAATCACATGTTGCGGCACAGAGGAAAAAATAATTATCATTAGTTAGCTGAGGAAGCACAACGCTTTTTTCAAATATTACTTCGTGAGCCCACAATTCTGGACTGCCGTGACCAATATAATTAACAAACAATGTTCCCTGGTTAATTGCATCAATTATAGCTTTATTAACTTCAGGCTTCCTTCTTCCCTGGCTTGTGATTACATCCGGATAAGCAGCGCTGTATATTTTTTTGATGTCAAATGATTTTGGGAAATATGATGTGCTTAATACTTCAGATGGTGCAGTATGTTCAGCACCTTCATAACCAGTCGATGTGTATCCGTCATCAGAAATTAATGTTATCAGGTTTCTCCAGCTTCCTTTTTCACTGTTTAGCTCATAATCTTTAATTTTATTTACGATGTTGTTTGCTTCATCAGGGGTAGCGCACGTAATTCGACCAAAAGCTAAATCAACTATATTATCAGAATCAGTTCCGGAAATTCTTGCAAAAAAATCATCTGTTGTGTAGGAATTAATTAGTGCAAGCGATTCCTCAGACTGCCAGGTAGGAACAAAGTTATCACCGTAATTTTCAATATTTTTGTAATCGTATGTGCCCTTGCCAAAAAACAAAACGTACTGAGGTTTAATCTGCCAGTTATCAAAAGCGTACTTCAGATAATCTCTCAGTGCAGTAGGATCGGTCACTCCACAGGAAAACTCGTTATAAATCTTTTCCATCTCAACAACATATGTTGATATTGTAACAGGCGCTTGCGTTTCTTTATATACCTTTAAATTATCTGCTGCCGATTTAAACTGTTTATGAGTAACAATAATAAACTTTGCGCCTAGCTGCTCACCTCTTATGTTAGAGTTCTGTACCTCAGTTGGATTTATTGGTGTTTTATAAACATCATTACCTACAGCATAATATTTTGATCTTTGTGTCGCACTCTCGTCTATTTGGAACCAGCACTGACTGCCACTGACACTATCAAGATTAACCTGCATAACATCGGTAGAACTGGTGATATCAAACACTTTAATATTTGAGTTAGAAAATCCATGAAGTGAATATTTTATTGCTCCATTTGTGGGACTTGAAAAGAACATAAGATTATCATTAAAAGCTTTTAATTCTTTTTCATAAGAGATTGTAAAGTAATCAAGATACCCTGTTGAAGTGGTGGATAGAGGTACAACGCTAAAATTTAACACACTTCTATTTTCGGGTAATTCACCAGGATACGAAAAGGATCTTAAATAACTATTCCCTACCGTATATTTAGTTGTGCCATAACCGGCTAAATTCTGCTGGAATAATTGATTTCCATTTTCATTTACTTTTAAAGTTAGTCCGCCTGAAGAACCAACAATAAATCTGATATTGTAATTGATAGGTGTACCGCTAATTCTGCCATTTAAAGTACTAGTGTAAGTACGCGAAAGAACTGAAGAAGAAAAATCATCACCAAAAAACTGACGCCCGCTTTTTCCTAAGTTAATTTTATCAACTTCCCAATCCGCGTATGCATTGCTTGATGTTTGAATTACATCGGGGACCGAAGTTGAGCCAGGTTTTATGCTCATTCTCTTTCCGTTTGAACCGCCGGTCGTAATCCAGAAATAGTTTTTTGAAGAGTAATTATGATTATAGCGCTTTATTGTAAATCCGTCTGTATCATAATCCCAAAATTTGCTGTTTCTGCCATAAAACAAAATATAATCAGTATCATCAAATCTTCCATCATCTTGTCCAACAACAATAATTGCATTCTCTACAAGATCAACAGGGCGATCAGCATTAAGATTTTCAGGTAGTACTTTTCCGTTATTGTTGTATATTTTTATTGTGCGCGGATCGACCGTATTAGCATCTATACCATATAAAGACAAGTTTGCTCTTGTAATTTTGTAGATACCTTCTTCCGGTGCTTCAAATCTTACCCATTTGCCATTAGCAAGTAAACTGTTTGCGATTTCTAACTTACTTAGCCTCTTTTCTGGATTTTGATTATTCCAGTATTTGGCTACATTATAATTAATTAAAACTCCATCTAACAAATCATCTGCAGGTTTTGAAGATATACTGCCTGAAGGACTATAATTTATTTTAAACACAATCCTTGAATAAAGTTTTATCCTATTTGAACTGACATCATATTTAACAGGAGAAATAATTATCATTTGCGAAGGTACATCTCTCATAATACCATAATCACCAAATGTTACTAAATCCTCATCAGATTTATGCAACTGATAATCGTCGCCTTTTTTATATTCAAAATATATTGACAACGTATCTTCGACAGGAGAAGGAACAGGAATTAACTGCCCGGAAATTTCTCGATATGCTGAGGAAAGAACCTCAATCGTATTTCCAAATTCTGAAGGAACGCCAACAGTAAACCTTCTTTCAGGTTTAATTGGGTTACCAGCTTCATCAGAATTTCCGATCACCCCTAAAAATAAATCAGCTTTTCTATACTCTAGATTATTGATTTTTATAATCGAAGTATCAGAATATAAAGGTAAATACTCAATTGTAATCGAATTGAAATCAGATGAGATTATGTTAAAATCACGCTGTGAGTATAGAAAAGATGCAGTGATAAGAAACAGAGTAATAAAGATCTTGCTTTTCATTTCAATCAAACTAATTATTAATTGATTTTGTATTTATAACTGATTTTAAATCGTAGCAAGGATCTCTAAAAAGTTTCTCCTAATTTTTAAGTAAAAATGGCATCTATTTAGCAAATTGTCAAGTCGTTATAACAGTTGCGTTTTCCTAAGATCGTTTAATAATTGCCGTGCATCAACAAAGAACATAGGCAATGTTGACCGTTCGAATTTAACTCTTTTGTCCTTGCCAATTAAAACAAGCTTTCTTTTATTCTGACCGATTATATTTAGAGCATCAAAATAGATACTAACTTTTTTTTCAGAATCACTTAACACAGGGAAATCAATTTTATTATTTGCACAGAATGATTGATGGGACTCAACAGGATCAATATTAATTCCTACAATTTTTATCCCATATTTTTTTAGCTCTTCTTGATTTAATGCATAATCTACTAACTGCTTTGTGCAAACAGGTGTATTGTCTTTTGGATAAAAAGCCAGCAGTACATCCTGATCAAGATTTTCATAAAGATCAAAGGTGTTATTGTATTGATCCAGCAACCTAAAATTCTCAACCTCCCCTCCAACTTTCATAAACCAAGAAGCTCTTTATTTTTTCTCATTGCATTAATACAAAAATCAATGTGCTCATCCAATGGAATATTAATACCCTCAGCACCTTTAACAATATCATCACGGTTAACAGCACGGGCAAATGCTTTGTCTTTCATTTTCTTTTTTACAGAACTTACTTCAACTTCATCCACTGACTTAGAAGGACGAACATAAGTAACAGCAGTTATAAATCCTGCTAATTCATCGCAGGCAAATAAAACTTTTTTGAGAATTGTATCACGAGGAACGCCGCTATAATCTGCGTGGGATAATATTGAGGAAATAAATTCCTCATCAAAACCCTTTTCTCTTAAAATCTCAGCTCCTTTAAAAGGATGTTCCTCAGCCGTCGGATATTTTTCATAATCAAAATCGTGCAGCAGTGCTACATTACCCCAGTACTCAACCTCTTTATTTAATTTTTCAGCATAAGCTTTTACGCAGACTTCAACCGCATAAGCATGTTTAAGTAAGCTATCACTCTTTGTGTATTCCTGAAGAAGACTTAAACAATATTCTCTGTTACTGGTCAAATCCATTATTTTTTCTTTTTGTTAAATGATGAGACAAAACTCGGACATAAATCCGAGATTACACACTCATTACATTTAGGTCTGTTTGCAATACAAACTTTTCTTCCGTGCGTTGCTAGCCAGTGAGATGAGTTTATCCAATACGATTCAGGTAAAAGTTCTTTCAATCTTATTTCTATTTTATCAGGATTTTGTGAATCAATAAATCCAAGCAAGTTTGATAAGCGCTTAACGTGTGTATCAACAGCAATAGCTGGAATTCCAAACGCATTGCCCGCAATTACTGAAGCCGTTTTTCTTCCAACTCCGGGCAGTTTAACTAGTTCATCAAAATTTTCTGGTACTTTACCTTTATGATTTTTTATCAATTCCTCACAGCAGGCTTTAATACTTTTTGCTTTTTGTTTATAAAAGCCGGTTGAAAATATTTCTTTCTCTAGTTCCTCTTGTGAAAGATTTATAAAATCCTGCGGCTTTTTAAATTTTTTAAAAAGTTCTTTAGTAACAATATTTACTCTCTCATCAGTGCATTGAGCTGATAGAATTGTAGAGATAAGAAGTTCAAAAGGGTTGGAATAGACAAGCGCCGGTTTAACTTTAGGATATCCTTTTTTAAGAATATCGAAAATTCTTTTAGCAAAATCTTTACTAATCTTTGATTGCATCTTTATTATATCTTGGATGATTAATTTTTAATCTTTCAACAGGAATATTATTGAGAATATGGGATTGTAAAATTTCTTCAACATCATTCTTAGTTACCGCACCGTACCATATTTGTTCAGGATAAATAACAATCGAAACACCAAATTCACAGGCATCTAAACAACCGGCACCATTTGCTCTTATTTCAGCATTTAATCCAAGTTCTTTTAGTCTTGTTTTAAAGTGCTCACGAATCTCCAAACTTCCCTTCTCAGAACAGCAGCCTCGCGGATGTCCTTCAGGTCTTTTGTTTTCGCAAATAAAAATATGTTTATTAAATCTTTTCATCAGGCATAAAATAAAGAAAGCGAACTCAATGTCCGCTTATTTTCGAAACGCGTACGGCATTCTGGCATCGCCATCCCTTTGGGAGAACCCGTGAGAGTCTCTTCAGTACTTCTCATTAAATTGTAGCGCGTACGGGATTCGAACCCGTGATCCCCGCCTTGAGAGGGCGGTGTCCTAAGCCACTAGACGAACGCGCCAATGTAAAAATATTAAGGGAGAATCCCCTCTACATCTTTTCAGAGCAGAAACTTTATGATCAATAAGTTTTTCGGTTGATAACAGTAGTAAATAATTAATTACACATAATCATATTATATCTGCCATCAAACATATTTAGTTGTCCCGTCAGGTTTCGAACCTGAACTCTTCTGATCCAGAGTCAGACGTGTTGCCAATTACACCACGGGACAATTTATATCATAATTTTGAAGCCAAATATATCTGAATTCATTTCTAAATGCAATCAATTTTAGGATACCGAAGTTACTTGAGATTGGTAGAAATCTTAGCTTAATTTAGAGTAACAAATAAGATTTTATAATAATGAATAAATTATTTTTCCTTTTTATTCTGATCTCATCAGTCTTGATTGCGCAGAGCTTTGAGTACTCGGAATCTATCGGAAAGTTTAACAAAACTTCATCCTTTTATATTACAGCGAATGGCTTAATTTATGTCGCTGATTCCGGCAGAGATGAGGTTGTTTTAATCGATACATTAGGCAATCAATTAAGAACATTTGGCGGTTATGGCTGGGATGAAAACTCATTTGATGAACCTGCAGATGTTTTTGCCGATCCCCTCACCATTTATGTCGCCGATAAAAATAATCATAAAATAAAAAGATTTGATAAAAATCTTAATTTCATCTACTCATTATATACACGCGGCAGCGATTTTCAGCAAGAACAGTTTGGTTATCCGCTTAGTTGTGCAACCTCGAATCAAGGGGATTTATTTTTTATAGATTCTGAGAACAAGAGAATTATGAAGTTTGATATTTTTGGTGAATTTAAAATGAATTTTGGCGGTTTTGATGCCGGCAAATATCAACTTTCAGATCCAACCCAACTTGCAATTTCATCATCCAATAATATTTTCGTTGTTGATGGTACTGATATTTTTATATTTGATAATTTTGGTAATGGGCATAGAATAATAAATGTTGATATGCCAATTAAAAGTATCCGTATACTTTTTGATCAACTGGTTATTTCAACCGGCGATGAAATTTATCATACTTATTTAAAGTCTGCAGAATCAAAACTAACTAAACTAAATCTTGCAGGATTTGAAATTACTGATAATATTAATTCTGCCATTTTACTAAACAACCGCTTGTATGTTCTTACGCCAAAAGAGTTGTTGGTATTTAACCAAATAAATTGAGAATCATTTGTTAAAGGATCAGATAGTTCAGCAAAGATTTATTCGATTTGGACTATTCTTTTTCACTTCTATATGGCTTCTGTTAATTGTTACTCCGTGTTTTAATTTTAGTTTTTTTAATTATTATTATCCTTTTCAGAAACAATTATTCTCAACCCTTTGTCATCAAAATGAGTATAAATCTTTTATATGTAATGATATCCCATTTTTAGTTTGTGCAAGATGTACCGGAATTTATGCGGGTGCATTCTTCGCATCTTTAACGCTTATAGTTAATTTTAAAGAATTCATATTTAAAACTAAATATTTCTTTCTACTATCTGCACCAATGCTATTAGATGTTGTCCTCCTAAACTTTGAAGTTTATAATTATTATAAACCATTATCTGCATTTACTGGTTTACTTTTCGGTTCTTCGGTATTTCTATATATTTTAAGTGCGATTGAAAATTTACTTTTTAGCAAACAAATAATTAAAAATGAACAAAAATAAATATCTTCCAACCCTGGTATGCGGATTTGGTGCTGCGGTACTGTCAACAGTTCCGGGAATAAAAAACTTTAGCTGCTGTCTTATAGTTCCTGCCGCTGCCGCAATTTCAATTTTACTTGATAGAAAGATTAATCATTCTAATGATAAAGCGCTTTTGGGCAAATCAATTGGATTTGGTTTTTTAACAGGACTTTTTGCAACTATTTTTATAACTATTTTTGAAATGCTCGTAACATATTTCACCAAATCAAATGATTTAATTCAGTCTCTTCCACAAACAGAAATTATGATGCGTCAGTGGAATTTAGGGCCAATGATCGAGGAATCATTAAAACTAATTAAGAGTGTATCTAAAGACATTCAAAAGCATGGCTTTTCAACAATCTATCTGCTTATGATTTTATTGAGCAACTTTATGGTTAATTCAATTTTTGGAATGATCGGTGGAGCTTTAGGTATGAGTTTGGCTAATCGTAAATTGCGAGAGGATGGAACAGAATAATGATAACCGCATTTATCTTTTTTGTGCATCTTATTTTTGCTTTAGTCATCTTTACAAAAAAATGGCAGGATGAAAATCTATCTGCAGGATTTTTAAATATAGCACTTATTGGAATTTTATTTGCAGTTGGATGGACGATCACTGGAATTGCTGCTAAGCTTATAATGGAACCTAAAGGTTTAGGTATGCAGTTTGATCAGGATGCATTTTCATTAACTCTGCTTACGATAGTAGAATTTTTCTTTTATAAATTCTATTATCACGAAGATCCTACTGAAGGCGATAAGGGAAAACAATAACTGCTGTTTGATCGCCCTGCACCTGGTTTGCATTTAGAGGTTCAAATCTCCATTGCCACAAAGAATTAATTGCTGCATTCTCTAATCTGGTATCCGCCTTAGAAAGTAAAAATATTGAGCCGACTGTACCGTCAGGTTTTATTGTGAATTTTAATCTGATATCAATTTCTTTATTAACGCCTTCAGGATAAGCCGGAATCACATAACTATAGATTTTTCTGGTGCCTAATCCTCCGCCTTCAAAATGGAATCCGAAATCACCAGTGCCTTGATTTAGATTTCCTTTTTTATCACCCGTTGCATTCTCACTTACACGCTGCTCGGTTTGTTTTACAGTTTCTTTTTTTACTTCTTTATCTTTTTGGGCAGGCGTAATATCACTTACATCGGTATTCTTTGCTTTGGGTAGCTCAACTTCTTTTACTTCAAGATTTTTATTCTTTGTGATATCTTTTTCCTGCAGCTCGGCTTTCTCTAATACTTCATCAAATTCAGTACCCGTTGCACCGGATGAACCTGCACCGCCTAAAACTCCAAATGATAATTCAACATAATCCTTGGTTTTATATTCATAAGAAAGATTTATTAACAGGAATAATAAAAGTAATATAAGATGAAATATTACTGAAGCTGAGTATGAGACACGGCTTACGTTTTGATTTGACAAATACATATTAAAGTTTCTCTTTTTCAGTTTCGATTGTAAATTTTTCTATGTTTGAAATCTTTGCTGCGTCTATAACTTTAATCACCAGATCGATTGCAACAGTTTTATCGGCACGTATAACAAGATTTTCTTCATTTGTTTGTGCTTTCATCTGACCAAGTTTCCCTGGAAGCTGATCAATACTGATTTCTTCTTCACCAGCAAAAACGCCGCCTGTGGTTGTTAACGTAACAATCATTCTGGATGGTTCAGATTTTTCATTCATTTTAGAGCCGGGCAGTTTTACTTTAACTCCTGTCTGAATTACAAATTGTGATGTGAGCAAAAAGAAGATCAACAGAAGCATCACTATATCTGTTAAAGACGAGTATGCAAAAATGCTCAATGGTTCTTTAGATAATTTAAATTTCATTTTCTTACCTATAATTCCATTTCTAATTCGTCATCAATTTCAACTTCATCTTTTCCGCCATCCTGAATAACATCAATTACATCATTTGCAACAGTTTCCATTTCACCAACTAATTTTTTTACTGCACTTAAGAAATAATTATATAATGCAAATGCAGGAATACCAATTATCAAACCGAAAGCTGTTGTGATTAATGCTTCCCAAATACCACCTGCAAGATCACTTGGATTTGCAGCACCGGCTAAATCCTGAATAGTCATGAATGCTTGAATCATTCCGGTTACTGTTCCAAGAAATCCTAATAGCGGTGCTATACCAGCAACAGATGCAAGCAGCGCTAAACCTTTTTCTAATTTACTTACTTCCTGACTGCCGGCATTTTCGATTGCATCTTTAACTCTATCGTGTCCGTATTTGTATTTCTTCAATCCTTTACGAACAATATTTGCAACTGGTGATTTTTCCTGCATACAATAACTTATTGCACCGGAAATATCCTTCTTCTTTATAAAACCTCTAATCCTAACCATAAAGGCTGGAACATTAATTTTTGCTTTTCTAAGCATAATAAAACGATCTACCGAAACTGCCAGTCCGATTATTGAGCAGAGAAGTATCGGCCACATAATGAATCCACCCTTTAAGAAAATATCTAATAAGTTCATATCTATCCTTTAATAATTAAATTATCTAATATTTTTATTTGCGAAAATTTGTGCTTCTTCTTTTGTTGAGAAATTTCCAACCCTAACCCGATACCACGTCCCACGATCAGGAATTTCAGCAGCTTCTACGAAAGCATTGTAGCCTTTGTTCCTGTATTTACCGGCTTCATTTTCTGAAATTGAAATGGACCTAAAGGCAGCGACCTGAACAACAAAATAATTATCATATTTATAAATATTATTTCCAACATTTAATGATTTACCCGAAGATGTTACCGTCCTTACAGGTTCTTTAGTTTCAGTCGATGTTTGATTTGGAATCTGCTTTTCTACTTTTTTGTCTTCAACAATTTTCTGATCTGATTTCAGTACTTCATTTTTTTCAGTGTCTAAATTTTTATCCTCATTTGATGGCGCAACCGTTTCAGAGATAGTTGTTTCTTTTATTTTTGGCAGATACGGATAAGTTACTGGAATATCAAAATTTCTCTGAATAATTTTAGCATTATTTGAGTTTAATGAAATCTGGTTGACAATCGGCGCAGTCTCATTTTTTTTATAAAACTCTAAATACCAATAAAGTGCTATCGACAAACCTATAACGATTAGAGGAAATACAATAAATGGAATTAGATTTCTCTTTTTAACCGGTTCAAAATATTCATTCTGTTTCTCATTTTCTTTTTCTAATTCGATATTATCTTCCTCGTTACTATCAATCGCATAATTTTCTTCAATAACATTTTGTGTTTCGGCACCATTCTCATCTAAAACCGAATTATCAGCTGAAATTAAATTAGTTGAACTGTACTCATTAATTTCTTCATCTCGTTTCTGATCTGAATCATCAGAATCATATACACCAAGATTATCCAAATTTGATTTTACTTCTTCAAATTTTTCTTCGGTATCTTTTTCTGTTTCCGGTTTATAAGGTTCAAAGTATTTTGAAGTACTTTTCCAAAATTCTTCATCAGCTAATTCATCTTTAAGAGAATCATTTTCAATCGATATTGATTTATCTTCTTCAAGGGTATTTTCGTCAATAACTTCATCTTTAACTTCTTGAATATCAGCTTCCAAATTTTCAGCACCAGCTTTATCTAAAACTTCATCCTCATAAATTTCATTCAGCTCATTTTCACCTTCAAGTAACTCATTTAACTTTTCCGAGGATTCATCAATTTGGCTTACCGGAGAAACTTCGGGATTTTCATTGATAATCAATTCCTTAATCGTATTAGCGGAATCGTTTATTTGATCGACTTTTGATATTTCCTCAACATCCATTTTTTTATTTGTCTTTGGAGTTAGTTCCATATTCATTCGCTCATCAGCAATATCAAGAATTGATTCAGCTTCAATTTGCCGTGAGAGATCCTCACCAAAATCCCATGCAATATTTTTTAATTCAGTTTTCTGCTTTTCATATTCGCTTATTTCAGTTTTTGCCTCGTCATCAAACTCATTTTCAACTGCCAGCTGATCCCCCGTCTGTGCTTTTGATTTATCATCCCACTGCAATTGCACCTGATTAGAATTGTATGAACTAGCATCAATAACAAGAGTTGGAAAATTCTCTTTTGATTCAGCAATTTCCGATGCGGCAATAATTTTTTCTACTTTGGATTCAATTAGTCTTCGATACTCATAACCTGAAGCCGGCATGTAAATGTTATCAAATGGAACTCCGCGCAAAGGGATTAATGGTTTGCCTATACTTAGACTAAAAGCAGAATCTATCGGATGATAGTCTTCTTCATCAAAAAAAGGGATATTAAAAACTAAACCCTTAGTATCAGATCTTCGTAGATCTTTATCTTCAGAAAAAAGTACAAACTCAACTGCTTCTTCTGAAATTTCATTATTCAAAACACTGGGGACCGCTTTTTTAATACTTCCTTTTATCAAATGGAAGTATCCAAAATCCTTAACAAAAATTGATTGTCCAATCTCTACAAGTGCAGAAATTCTTTTTAAGAATAATTCAAAAAATATCTTGGCATCCGAATCGGGAACGCCAACATTTTTTGCAACTTTTCTAATTAATTCTGCTTTAGTCATTTTAGTTCTTATACCTTAAGATTTTATAAACGATAATTAACACCTATGATAATATTTAATGGAACTTCTTTGTATCCATTCCAGAAATAATTTTTCTGATTAAGTAAATTATTTATATCTAAAGTTAAATCAAGATTTGGTTGAAATGAATATATAAATGACAGACCTAAATCAAAATAATCACCGATAGAAATTTCATTTTTAATATCAGCAAATCTCTTAGATAAATAATCTAGTTTTACCGTTGATGATAATCCATTTTGCCATGTGTAGGTATATGCTGCATTTAAACTAAATACAGGCAAATAAGGGATCTGATTTCCATCAGAATCTTCTATATCAGATAATTGAACGGAGCTATACAACTCACCATATGGTCCGAGATAAAACAAAAAATTAGCGTAGGGACTAATACTGTTCATGTCTGCATAGTGTAAATCAAATTTTCCTGAATCAGTTGAAGGACCAAAGTACGGGTATGCATTTGAATTAAAATATTTAACTCCGCCATCAATCTGAAAATATTTATCAAACTCATATTTTACAGAAGCAGTAAAAGCATTGCTTTTTTCCCAGTAGATACTTCCTATACTATCAACTTTAAAGTAATTATTCTTAACAACAAAACTTCCCGGACTCATGAACTCAGCTGTTGGTGCATACTCACCAAAGAGTGTAATATTTTTATCTAACTTTATTGCCACAGAAGCATATAGCGCATTAAAAGTTTCTCCTGCACCGCGTGAGAAAGTCCAGCCAGCAGTTCCCTTAATTAGTTTTGTAAAAAACAATCCTCCGGTTGGTCTAATTAAAAAGAAATCTTTTCCGGAATTATCACCTAAAAGGTTTTTAATTGAATGGTTACGATAATCGACAGCAACACCAACATTAACAGGTGAAAGTTTTATCAATGCCTCAGCTTTTAATCGTAAATTGTTTTCATCAAATTCTTCTTGAGAAATATTCGTTACATTATTTGTCAGATTTAATCCGAATAGAAAATTTTTACCAAAATCATTTTTTATATCGGCTGCAAATTTTCCGTAATTCAAACTTCTTCTTTCTTCAGGATTATCTGAAGCAAATAATTTAAAACTTGTAGTTCCATAATCAGCGTTAACATTAAATTGCGTTCCAGGTAAAACTTCACCATCAATATCTGACCAATAAGTAAAATTAATTCCAAACCTTGTCTTATATCGATCGCTGTTATCTACATAAGCCCTTGTAAAATCACCACTCGCCATTCCTTCAATAATACCATTTGTAAATGGATGAGCATAATTAGCACTAACAGTAGGGATAGTATATAATCCAATTCCTGCGGCAATATTTCCTTTATAAAAACTTACGTCATTTAAAAAGCTCATATCGCTTTTTAATGGATTAGAAAAATCTCCAATCTCAAGATCCTCCGGTGAGTAAGTTGGTTTTATAAAATCTTCATTTATTGATGATACAAAATCAGGTTTAATCTTATCAACTTTCTTAATATTCAGTTGGCTCTTACCAGTGATCACAAAATCAGGAAGTTCAACATTCGGATTTTTTGTTTTATCATCCTGCGCATTAACTGCAAGGATAGAAAACGATAATATTAATAATATTTTTATCCTCATTGTACCTTCCTCAATTTTTGAAGAGCCTCATCACCTATTGGAGTACCGCTGTATTTTGCGATCACTGCTCGATACATCTCTGCGGCATTACGTTTATCATTTAGCTTAACGTAGCTGTCCCCTAATAAAATGTATGATCTCATTAACCATTCCTCGTAGCGAGAATATACAGTTCTTACTCTGACAAGTGCTGTAATTGCTTCGTCATACTTTCCTTGATCATACAAAGACTGACCAAGATAGTATTGTGATTTCGCACCCAGTTCATCCGTCCTGTTTTCTGATAACGATGTCAAATATTCATCAGCGTTAAGAAATCTCCTTGCAGCAATATCAATTAAAGCCAACTCAAATTTTGATTTATCGCCAAACACGGTTTCCGGATAATACATTACAACTTCCTCAAACATCGAATATGCTTCCTGAAAATTATTCTTCTCCAGTAAGGTCATTCCTTTATTGTATTGGAACTCAGGAATCTTAGCAGATTTTTTTAATTCACTAATTCCACGGCTATAAATATTTATTGCCGCATCATAATTTTTTGCTGATCGATAAATTAATCCCATCTCAAGTACTGATGCTGATGCCAACTCAGAGTCTTTATATCCGTTAAAAACTTTTTCAAAACTAAATATAGCCTCTTCACTCTGATTAAGATTTTGTGCACTTTTACCTATCCAATAATAGGCATCGGGTACAAGCTTACTTTTGGGATATGCTGAAGTAAAACTTCTGTATTCTGTTTTTGCTTTTTCATAATTGCGCAAACTGTAATAAATTTCACCCTTCTTAAACATCAATTGATCAGCATAACTTAAAGAGGGATTTTTCGAGACGAATTCGCCAAGAAAAGAAACTGCTTTTTCCGGTTCTCCTTTAGCCACATAACTATATTGAATTCCGGTAACAGCATCAAAAACATATTGTGACGACGGAAATTGCGATAAGACTTTTTCATAATTTACAATTGCCGAATCATATTTCTCCATATTAAACTGAGCATCCCCAATCGAATAATAAATTATCGGTTCTAATTTTGTCTTTGGATATTTTGCAATTACATTATTGTATTGAGATATGGATTTTGTGTACTCCTTTTTCTGAAAATGTATCCAGCCAATGGTGTAAAGCGAAACTTCCGCATATTCAGAATCAGGGAATCTTTCCTGAATCGATTTGAATTCACTTATCGCTTCACTGGTTTTGCCTGATTTATAAAGAGCCTGCGCATACTGATATCTTGCATAAGGATCTGTGCTTAACTTCGCATCTGCACTAAATAATTCCTGATACACTTTACTTGCAGCAGCATAGTTTTTACTGCCATAATAACTATCCGCTAACCTTAATTTAGCATCACTAAATCTTTTATTCTTTGGATACTTTTTGATGTAATCAGCGAATTGATAAGCAGCATTTTCATAATCTCCGGTATTAAAGTAGCAGTAAGCTTTACCGTAAAGTGTCTGGGAATTAATTTCCTGATCCGTGCCTGTTACTTTATTGTAATTGAACATTGCACTTTTATAGTCCCCGGTTACAAAATAATTTTCCGCAAGGAAGAAGTTTAATTTTTGAGATTCAAAACCGGGATCAGAATTTTCTAATTCATTTAGATATTTAAGCGCATTAGTATTATCATTCAGGTGATATAATGAAATACCAAGACCCAATAAAGCTCTGTTATAAACTGATTTTTCTGCTTCTTTGTTTTCTATTACCAGATCGAAATAATTCTTAGCGGCTTTAAAATTTCCTTTATTCAATTCAATTTCGCCGAGCATTACAAAAGATTTTGCTTTTAGTACAAGATCATTGGATGCGTTTGCAGATAGTAAATATCTCGATGCAAGATCAGTGGTATTAGTTTTAAAGTAAACAAGTCCAAGGTTGTATTGTACATCTTGAGCAAGAGGCTCGTTGGGATATTTTTCCAAAAATTCTTTGTAGATGGCAGTCGCTTCATTATTCTTCCCCAGATATCTCTTGCACTCACCTTTCCAGAATAAGGATTTTATTCCAAGTGTATCAGATTCAGTTGAAAGATCATTAAAATGATTAAATGCATCATCGTATTTTTTTTGCTGAAAATATGTCCACGCTAATCCATATTTAGCCTCTCGAGCATACTTTGCACCAGGAAACTTCTCAAGCACTTCCAGATAACTTTTTTCAGCGTCGTTGTACTCACCAACACGGTAATATGAGGTTGCAAGCAAATAAATACTTTCAGAATACATATCATCAGAAAGATTTGTAAGCTTTGGACTTTTAAGTTCAACTATAGATGATTGATAATCTTTTAATTTGAAATAACAAATTCCAATACGTATCTGAGACGATGTAGCAAGCGTAGAATTCTTATGATAGGTTAACAACTGATCATAATATTTAACAGCATTATTATAATCACCTGTTTTCTCATATGCAGTAGCTAAAGCATACAGGGAATAATCAGCATACTTTTTATTTCTTTTATCAGCAACGGCTTCCTCTAAAAACTTAATTGCTTCCTGTGGTTTGTTTTCCGTAGAGAAAGATTCACCGACCCAATAAAGAGCATTTCCATAAAAATCACTTTCTGGATAATCATTTAACAATAGTTTTAATTTGTTGCGTGATAGTTCATATTTCTCTGCATTGAAATAAATCAATCCAAGATTATACAAGGCTTTATCGCGATAGTTGGACCAGTAATAAGTTTTAACTAAATATTCAAAACCAATTGCAGCCTCATCTTTTCTACCAAGTTTTAACAGGGACTCTGCAGAATAGTATTTTGCAGTTGCATAAACTTCATCAACAATTTTATATTCGTTAAAAAATTCTTCAAAAAGTCTGTTTGATTGAGCATACTGCTGGTTATGATATGCGGACATAGCATCATCAAACTTTTGTGAAGAAGTTTGAGAATAGATAGGTATAAAAAATGAAATCAGAATAAGTAACGAAAAGAATTTTAGCATACTAAATCCTTCACAAAGATTTGGGTGGAAACGCGAACAAAATTCAAAAATGCTTATTTTTATTAAAAATCATCGAATCAGAATAAACTTCTAAAATCTATACTAAATATAAACCTCAAAATTCCATAAAGTCAAGTTACTTAATAAAATATAGGAATCTGCTAAAGAAAAGTATTAAAAAAAACTGTCTAAATTTTAACTTTATTTAAGACGGTTTTAATCAAAAATTGTTAATTAAAAAGGTGGGTAAAGATTGCTGCCAAAATATTTTAATTGAATTTTATATTCCTCTGCGATCGATAATTTTTCAATACCTCTAACCCAAATTTTTGAGATGATTTTGCCGAGATAATTCCAAGATTGTTCATAACCTTGGCAATGAGATCAAATCCAACATTAAGTCTCACCGCACCATTTATATGTGAATAAAGCTGATCTCTAAATTTTAATGCTGAAAGAACAGAAACGATGCAGACTTCCCTTTCGCTCAATTTTAGTCCTTTCCTTCCTAAAACTTTACCATAGCCCTCCACAATTAACCATTCAGCGATTTCTGGAGAAAATGATTTTACGTTTGAAATTAGTTTGTCATACTTATTTCCATAAATAATACGGCAATTTTTTTTACCTCTAGTTATATAATTTTTAAGATCATAACCATCATTAGCATTATCCTTCCAAACTATTTTATTAAACCTTTTGAGTGATATCAGAGCTGAAGGAAAACCTGCAAATAAATAAGTCTGCAGCAGCGCTTCGTATATTTTTACTTCGGAAAAATTATTCTTCAACATGTACTGAAGTATTAATTCAAATGATTTTGTTTTCCGCAAAACAGATGCGGCGCTTAGAAGCGCCAAAAGTTCAATCTCAGTCAAATTATTTATTTTCAATTAATATCCTTATACGATAAAAAAAAACCCTCGCATAAACGAGGGTTTCGAAGAATCAAATTTTCTATTTCAACAATCCAAGTTCATAATCAGCAGTTTTTTTATACGTAGGATCTGCGGCAGCAAGTTTAAAGTTATCTTTAGCTTTTGCAGTATCACCCTTGAATTTATATGCCATTCCCATATAATAGTAAGGTCCGCCCTTAGTAATTTTTGAACGATACTTAAGAGCATTTTGAGCAGCAGCTATTGCTTCATCGTATTTACCGGTTTCAGAATATACTTTTGCTAATGATAAATAAGCAGCATCATAGTTATCATTCTCTACCGATTTTTTAAGATACTCAATACCTTTATTTGCATCACCGCCAGCTAAAGATTCATTTCCAAGCTTTGCATACGCAAGTGAAATATTCTTTTTAACTTTTGTTTTAATCGAACTGCTTGCATTAGAGTTAAGGACTTTTTCAAAATTACTAATTGCAGCAGTGTAATTGCCCATAGAAAAATAAACTCCACCCAGAGCATTCAATGCACCCTCAAAACCACTATTTAATTTTAGGCATTCTTCAAATGCAACTTTTGAATCTTCTAATTTATCTGCTTTTTTTAGTGCAACGCCTTTTTGATAATAAATTCGATAATCTTTTTCTATCTGCAATGCAGCATTATATTTATCTATAGCTCCGTTTACATTTCCTTCCTTCAACAATGCATTACCTTCATTGTATAATTTACCTGCTTCGGGTTTCATTTCCTGAGCAAACCCTAATATTGAGATACTCAAAAAAAGCAAGACAGTAAAAAATAAGCTGTTCTTTATCATAGTATTCTTCCTATACTGGTTAATTAATGGATTATGTTGTGCGGGAGGCGGGACTTGAACCCGCACGCCAATTAAGGCACTACCCCCTCAAGATAGCGTGTCTACCAATTTCACCACTTCCGCAAATTTGAGGTGTCAAATTATAGTTATGTGTTTAGAAAATCAACACTATCTTGAGTGGTTGTTAAATAAATATTCGCAGTAATTAGCGACGCTCTTTATTTAAAAGGACGTTTCGTATCTCATCTCTAAACTTTTTTTCAAATACTATAAGTTTAGCTATTTGCTCTGTAGTCAAAATATCATTCAGCGAGTTAATAAACTGATTTCGTTTAGTTTCAATTGATTCTCTGGTTTTTAGAAGATCCGAAGTTAACCGTTTTTGTAGATCATCTTTAGATTTATCGCCATTATTGAATGATTTTTCCAGCTCAGATATAATATCATCTGTTCTTATTTCAAGTTCCTGAATTTCTTTTCTTGATTCATTTCTTCTTGAAAAAAACCTTATAGATGTTTCTTCATCAAGGTCTAATGCTTCAATAAGTTTAATTTTTTCCAACTGTTCGAGTTTGCCACGGTGCTTCATACCTCTTTCGTCCATTTTCTGGGGAAAAGAAATAGAAGTTAAAAGAATTATTGCAAACAGGGTTATAAGTAATTTGTACATGTTTACCTCTTATAAAAATTCTTTATTAATTAACTGAGCATAAATAATATCAACATCATTTTCGGAAAGATATTCATCCACATCAGAAAGATTATTAATATTAAAAATATTATCCAATCCATTTTCTTGTAATGTTGCACTAATACTCAACGAAAGATTTTCATTGTAAATTGAGTCTATCCTATTCACGTTATCATCAGTAATATTATTTTCTATGTCAGTTGAATAATCAAAATTATAACTCAGGGATTCAATTTCATCATCTGAAAATTCAGTCAGGATAGAAGTAATTTCCACAGGTTTTTCTTTAGCGAGGAATGAGATTAAAAAGTAACCAACTAGGATTAAAACTATTGCTGAAAAAGAATACCCAATAATCTTAAACGAATTAAGATCTCTTTTAGATTCTAATCGCTCTCTAAATTCTGTGATGATAGTTTCAGAATATTCTCCATTCAGATGTACATCCTTTACTTCATTAATATAGCTAGTTAATTTTTTATACTCAGTAAAATCTTTTTTAAGACTCTCTGAATTATTTAATTCATCTTCAAAATCTTTTCTTTCCTCAGAATTCATTTTCCCTTTTAGATATAAGAAAAACTTTTCTTCGTGATTAGTCATACTTAACAATCTCCTTAATTTTATTTAAAGCATGAAAATGATTTGCTTTAAGGGCTCCAACACTTTTACCCGTAATTTGAGAAATCTCTTCATAACTTAGTTCATCAAAATTTCTCATAGTAAACACTTCCCTTTGTTTAACAGGCAGTTTTTGTAATGCTTTTTCTATCTTATCAACTTTTTGTTTTGATTCAAGATTATCAATCACATCTTTCTGCTCAAACTTCTTATTTGTAATATCATCCAGGCTAAAAAAATTTCTTAGACTTTTTTTCTTCAAATAATTTATGCTGCGTGTATTTGTAATTGTGTAAATCCAAGTATACAAAGACGACTTAAACTCAAAAGTTTTTAATTTATTATATAAAACTATTAGAACTTCTTGCACTATCTCATCCGCGTCTAAATGATTTCCAGTCATACGCCTTGCATGCCAATATATTTTCTCCTGATATTTAACTGCAAGCCGATTGAAGGATGATTCATCACCATCAAGAAAGCTTTTTATAAGTTCAAAATCGTTATTTACTTCGTGCATACAGTTTTTTATAGTTACAGATTAGACAAACGACAACTCTTAATGGTTTAATTGATTTTCTTTTAAACCAAAAGTAATTCTATGCTGTCCAAAGATCAAAATCAAAAATATTCATTGAAAGGTATAAAAGATGAAAAAGTTAATTTTTGTATTAGGAGTCCTTTTTATTGTAACTGCTATTAGTCAGCAATTATATTCACAAAAAGGTGACAAACACGGATCAAAGGATTTCCGAATGAACCTTAAATCTGAGCTTAATCTTTCTGAGGATCAAGAAAAAAAGATTGAGGCATTAAGGTTATCTAAGGAAGAGTCTATGATTAAATTAAGCTCTGATCTTGAACTTAAAGAACTTGAAATTCGTAAACTAAAATCATCTGACAAATTCTCCAGAAGCGAGATGATAAATCTTACAAAAGAGATTAATGCAATAAAAAATAATATGGCATTAACCAGAGTAAATCATCAAATGGATGTTTATGAATTATTAGATGAGAGCCAAAAGAAAATTTGGTTAGATAAGCAAGATCAGTTTGGAAATATGAAACACAGAATGAAAGATAAAATGCGGGAAAGAAGAAATTGGTGATAAAAACTAAAGCCGGTTAATCCCGGCTTTTTTTATAAATCACCCTCAATCGGTCTTAACACAAGTTCTTCTGTAACCAAATTTTCTCTTTGAAGAAAAGCCCAAACTAATACTCGTGCAATATCTTCGCTGGTCATCATTCTGTCTGAATATTCGTTTCGCATTTCTTTAGACCAAATTGGTGTAGCTGTTGCACCGGGAATAACATTGATCACTTTAATATTATATTTTCTAACCTCTTCTCGTAATGAATTAGCGTAACCAAGCAAACCCCACTTTGAAGCTGAATAAATACTGCTTTTTGTAAAAGTTTTTTTAGTAACAACAGAAAGGATATTAATTATAGTGCCGCTGCCATTAGTAATCATATGCGGAAGAACAGCCTTGATAGCGTAAATTGAGCCAAGAAGATTTGTACTAATAATATCATTTATTTCATTGATGGAATTTTCCTCAGCTAATTTAAATGAAGTGATACCTGCATTATTAATTAAGCAATCAATTTTAGAATTTGCTAAAATCTTTTTAACCGTTTGATCGACATTTGAACTGGATGCAACGTTACATGGAAATACATCAACCGAAATTTTATCACTATCCAATTCTGTATTGATTCTTTCAAGTTCCGCCGCCCTTCTTCCCGAAACAAATACTCTTGCACCGGTTTTAGCAAACTCAATCGCCGCTGATCTGCCAATTCCAGAGCTGGCACCCGTAATCCATATACCAGGTTTTTCTTTACTCATAAATTTTTTGTGGAGATAAGATTTAGAAATTCAGTTCTAGTACGTGCATCATCTTTAAAGATTCCGTGCATTGCACTGGAGGTTGCCGATGAATTTTGTTTTTCCACTCCGCGCATCATCATACACATATGATAAGCCTCAGAAACAACTGCAACACCGATTGGCTGCAAATATTCAGCAAGTGTATCTGCAATTTGCTGTGTCATTCTTTCCTGTACCTGCAAACGTCTTGCAAATACATCAACAATTCTCGGGATCTTGCTAAGTCCAACAATCTTTCCGTTAGGAATATATGCGACATGAACTTTTCCGTAAAACGGCAGCATATGATGTTCGCACATACTATAAAAATCTATATTCTTAACTAAAACCATCTCATCATATTTTTCACTAAAAATAGCGTTGTTAAGAACTTCCTCAATATTCTGATGATAACCTTTGGTAAGAAATTCATATGCTTCAGCAACACGTTTTGGTGTGCTTAACAATCCTTCACGATTTGGATCTTCACCAATTTCAATCAATAAATCATTAATAAGATTTTTTGTTTTATCTTTATCCAAATTAATCTCCTCGATATTCGAAGTAATTGTTTTCAGTTTCGTAAAGTTTTACAGAGTAAAGTTTTCCTGCGGGAATTTTATCTTTCAACTGATTCCAAATTGCCACAACAATATTTTCTGAAGTTGGATTTAATCCTTTCATAAAATCTGTATCTATGTTCAGATTTTTATGATCAACTTTACTAATTACATGCTCAAGAATAATATCTTTAAGTTTTTTTAGATCAATAACAAAACCTGTTGCAGGATCAACATCACCTGCAACAACAACTTCTAAGGTATAATTATGCCCATGCCAGTTTGGATTACTGCACTTGCCAAACAATTCAAAATTCTCCTGATCACTTAAACCTTCTCTAAAAAGTCTATGAGCAGCAGCGAAAGTTTCTCTTCTTGTAAGATAAATCATTTTAATCTTTCAATGCTTCTAAAACTTCTTTGTTATGTCCATCAACTTTTACTTTGTTAAATATTTTTTTGATTTTACCTTTTTCATCAATAATAAAAGTTGTGCGTTCAACACCCATATACTTTCTGCCATACATACTTTTTTCTTTCCAGACACCGTATTTTTCAAGAACAAGTTTTTCTTCATCGGCGAGCAAATCAAATTTAAGTTTATACTTTTCAGAAAATTTTTTGTGGGATTTTACTGAATCCGGACTAACACCAAGAATTACTGCATCAATCTTATTGAATTTGGGTAAGTCATCACTAAAACTACAGGCTTCTTTCGTGCAGCCGCTTGTATCGTCTTTTGGATAGAAATAGAGAACAACCTTTTGACCTAAATAATTTTTTAATGATATTTTTTTCTCGTCCTGATTTAGCAAACTAAAGTCAGGCGCTTTTTTACCAACTTCTAACATTAACATTTCTCCAATCTATATTCTAAGCTAGTGCTTTCTTTATTGCATCAAAATTTGGCTGACCACCTACATTAGCAAGAATCTCAGAATATTTTATATTTCCATTTTTATCAACTACGAACGCCGCACGTTTTGCAGTGTTTAAATAATCAAATTTACCCGGTACAAAAACATCTAAAACTACATCATAATCTTTAATAACTTTTTTGTTAAAATCACTTAACAGCGGGAAATTATAATTATTTTTTTCATGAAACATTTTTAACGCGAAATGAGTATCCACACTAATACCTAAAAGTTGAGCATTTAGATTCTCATATTCTTTAAGGTCATCTCTGAAAGTACACATCTCTGTAGTGCATGCGCCAGTATTTGCAGCAGGGAAAAAAAGAACAACAACATTCTTACCTTTAAATGAACTTAATGAAACTGCTTCGCCATCCTGATTGAATAATGTAAAATCAGGGGCTTTATCTCCAATTTTAAGCGCCATTGTATTCTCCTATTTGTTTTAATTAAATTTATCGGAAAGTTTTAGTTTTACAACTTCAAGTTAGCCAAAAGGGTTTGTACTTTCAAGAAATTATAATCCGTTATGATGAAGGTAACAATATTAAACTTATAAAGTTCAATTTAAAATTAGATAAGCCCAGCCTTTTTAGTCCAATCTTTAAATCCTTGCTCGAGCTGTTCAAAAGATTTAATAGCAAATAAAATTGGTTGCAGATGCCATACATCATAATCCTGTAAAACAATTTTCTCAGGATCAAATTCTCTTACATCCACTTTATCTGAAAGAGCATTCTGAACTTCACCTAAAGATGAAACTATTCCAGCACCATATATTCTCATCCCCTCAGGTTTTCTTATCAAACCAAATTCAACTGTAAACCAATGAAATGTTTCTAAATATTTTCTATTAATTCCTTCCGCCTTCATAGCAGCCTCACCAAACATTTGATAGAAGGAAGCAAAACTTTTATTTGTTAGTAAAGGCATATGTCCAAAGATATCATGAAATAAATCGGGTGCAGGAGTGTAATCAAGTTCTTCCTTACCACGAATATAATCTGTTGAAGGAAAAATCATTTTACGAAGCATCTCAAAAAAGTTTTGTTCGTGAATCAATCCTGGAACACGTGCAACTTTCCATCCAGTAGATTTAAAAAAGATGTGACTTAGGTCTTTTAAATAGGGTATTCTATTTTCTGATAAATTTAGTTTATTAGCACCATCAATATATTCTTCACAAGCTCTGCCTGGAAGAAATTGCATTTGCCTTTTGAATAAAAACTTCCAATTTGCTTGTTCTTCATCCGAGTAGTTTGGATAAATTATCTCGTCGTGTACAGGTACTGGGTTTTCTAATTTCTGAGGGATACATCGAGGATCGATACCATCCTGGGCTGCTTTTTCGTAAGCAGAAATTATTTTCCCTTCATTCTGATTCTTATTCATTTCGGATTCCTGTTATTCTTGGTGTAGAAGTTAAAGATTGGTTTGTAATTATTCAATGAGAATTTCTAAGCGCGAGGCAGCATTTTCATCTTGAGCAACTAAATTTTATATTGCAATTAAAATTATGCTTGTTCATCTAAAATCATTGATCAATACATAAAAGAATATTGGAAGAAATAAATAAATCTGAGCTTGAACTTTATCAATCCTGTGTAATTCCCTACAGAATTAATAACGGCAGTATAGAACTTTTATTAATCACGTCTATTAAAAAACAAAGATGGATTTTTCCTAAAGGATTTATTGAGTTCAATTTATCTGCTTTTGAATCTGCAAAAAAGGAAGCATACGAAGAAGCCGGTGTTATAGGAGAAAATGAAACTGTTGAACTCGGTGCTTTTGATCTTAAGAAGAAAACCCGGACTTCACACGTAAAAATTTTTTCTATGGAAGTAACAGAAGAATTAAAAGATTATCCGGAAAAAAATCTGCGTAAGCGAAAATGGTTTAATGTTAAGGATGCATTAGAGAATATTGAGAATAGTGATATAAAAAATTTTGTTCATAAACTTGAGAATAAAGTAAAACCCGCTAATCATAATCACTCTTAATTATTTTATTAACAACTTCAGAGGAAACTTCGTAATCAAATCCGCGACTTAATAAAAAAGATATTAATTTTTGTTTAAGTTTTCTACCATCACTTTCTCGCAGTTTTAATTTTTCAAACTTCTTTTGAGCCAAACCAAGAGCTGCTTCATTGTGATCAATTTCCGAATCAAATGATTTCAATCCCTCATCAATAATTGATGCCGAAACTCCCTTACTAAATAGTGCAGCCTTAATTTTATTTTTTCCCCAGCGCTTCTTTTTAAGTTTTTCTTCTATAAAGTGATTTGCAAAGACCTGGTCATTAATAAAAGATTTTTCTCTTAACTCATTCAGTACAATCTTAATTAATCTTTCTTCATAAGATTTTGATTTTAGTTTGATGAACAATTCTCTTTCAGAATGGAATCTTCTGGCAATAAATGATAAGGCTCTTTGCTTAATATGATAGAGAATATTCTGTTCAATAAAAAAAGCAAAGCGGTCTTCGGAAATTTCATCGCCTTTCCTAAGACCGCTGTTATAAAAAGTATCTTCAGATAAAATTAATCGCTCACCATTATCAAAATAAACCGAAACATTTTTTTCGTCTTTTCGTGAGACTCGATCAATTTTCATTTATGATAATCAGTATTCTTTTTTCACAAATTTTAAAAAATAGTTTTCGGATCAAGTCAGGAATTACCACATAAATATTAATTAGGATGACTTCACTATTTCTTTTTACTTTTTGACTTTTCTTCGACCTTTTCTTCTGCAGCTGGTTCAGTTTTAAATCCCGGTAAACCAAGTTTTGTCTTTATTTCTATTTCAATTTTTTTGTACATATCCGGAAATTCAATTAGTTTTTGTCTGAACTGTTCTCTGCCCTGAATTCTATCTTCACCATAAGTAAACCATGCGCCGCCTTTTTTAATAATGCCAAGCTCTGTTGCCATGTCAATTACATCGCCGGTTTTACTTATACCTTCATTGTACAAAATATCAAACTCAGTTTGTTTAAATGGAGGCGCAACTTTACTCTTAACAATTTTAACTTTAGTTCTATTACCGATGACTTCTTCACCATCTTTTATAGCGGCTATTCTTCTAATATCAATTCTAACAGAAGCATAAAACTTAAGAGCATTACCGCCGGTAGTAGTTTCCGGATTGCCGAACATAACGCCAATTTTACTTCTAAGCTGATTAATAAAAACAACAGATGTTTTTGATTTTGAAATTGCGCCGGTTAATTTTCTTAATGCCTGAGACATTAATCTTGCCTGAACAGCCATTGTTGCATCACCCATTTCACCCTCAATTTCAGAACGCGGAACCAGAGCTGCTACTGAGTCGATTACAATTATATCTAAAGCGTTACTTCGTACTAATGTGTCAACAATCTCTAATGCCTGTTCACCAAAATCAGGCTGTGAAATAAGAAGATTAGGGGTATCAACTCCAAGTCTTTTTGCATAATTAACATCAAGTGCATGTTCTGCATCAATAAATGCAGCAAGTCCGCCCATTTTTTGTGCTTCAGCAATAATGTGAAGACACAAAGTAGTTTTACCACTTGATTCAGGTCCATAAATTTCAATAATTCTTCCGCGAGGTATGCCTCCAATACCAAGTGCGATATCCAAAGATAATGCTCCGGTTGGAATTGCTTCGATGTCATTTACAATTCCATCACCAAGTTTCATTATTGCGCCTTTGCCGTATGTTTTTTCGATGCCGGCAATTGCGTCATCGATAATTTTCATTTTCTGCTCTCTCTCAGTAGCCATCATTACTCCGATTATTTAAGTTTATAATTTTTGATTTCAAAATATTTAGATCCCTCACGCTGCAGAATACTTTTATAAAGCGTTACAGAATTAGCATTAAAAAGTATTGGTTCAAAGGTAAAATTTTTGAAGTTGTTAACAAAGTTAATTCCAGGATCATTTTTAATTCTTAACAAAGTTATATGCGGATTAAATTTTCTCTCTTCAATTGGGATTGAAAATTTTACTAATCTATTATTCACTTCACCAATTAAATCATTTAAAGAGTTATCAATTACTAATCCTGCCCACAGAATTGTTGGTTTGCCATCGCGATAAAAAAATCCAAATTTATTGAACGAACATTTTAAGGATTGATATTGACCGACAAAAAATAATTCATCAGAAATATTTTTCATCACTTCATCTGAAACATCACCGATAAATTTAATAGTTAGATGTAGTTTTTCTTTTGGCTCCCATTTTATTTTTTCATCTATACAAATTTGATCCCGCAATCTGATAATATTTTCAATGATGCTATCAGGTAAATTAAGCGAGATAAAAAGCCTATTCTTCAAAAGCGATACCTAATAAACTTCTTCGAACCATATCCAGTGCCGCCTGCGTTGCTCTATTTTTATTAAGAATACGATCTTCGCCAAACTGAAATCTCTTGGCAGTACACACTTTATCATCGCAGTATCCAATAAATACTGTTCCAACCGGTTTATTTGCAACTCCACCTGTTGGACCCATAATTCCAGTTAAAGAAACACCTATATCTGAACCGCTGATTGATTTTATACCTTCTGCCATCTGCATTGCAACTTCTGCAGAGACAGCACCTTTTTCCATCATAACGTCCTCATTCACTTTAAGAATTTCTACCTTGGCTGCATTGCTGTATGTAACAACACCGCGCTCAAAGTAAGAACTGCTGCCATTGATATTGGTTATTCGATCTGCCAATCCACCGCCTGTGCAGGATTCAGCAACTGAAATTCTTAATTCTCTTTCTTTCAACAATCTGCCGACAACTTCTTCTAAGTTTTCATCACCACGACCATAAATAAATCTTCCAACCTTGCTTCTAATTTTCTGCTCAATTTCTAAAAGCTGATTGTTTGCAGTTTCTTCGGAACTCGATCTTACAGTAACTCGTAGTCTTACTCCATACTGATTAGGCAAAAAAGCTAATTGCGCTCCACTAAGAAGTTCATCAGGATCACCTAATCGTTCTGCCAAAACAGATTCCGGCAAGCCAGTAGTTTGAAGTGTAACCTTCTTTATAAATTCCTTTGGTTCACCAATTGTTTCGATAAGTTTAGGAATAACATAATTGTTCATCATAGCTTTCATTTCGTATGGAACACCCGGCATAACAATGAATATTTTCTTATCCTCTTCGATCCAGTAACCAGGTGCCGTTCCATTCTCATTTCGAATAACATCCGCAATTTTTGGTACCATCGCCTGATCTTCGTGAGTTTTTTTCAATTCTCTTCCACGACGTTTGAGCATACTTTTAATATCTTCTATCACTTCATCATTATGAACCAATTCTGTTTTAAAGTATTGCACAACAGCATTTCTTGTGATATCATCATTTGTGGGTCCAAGTCCACCGGTGCAAATAATTATATCAGCTTTTGATGATGCTAAACCAAATTCATCCAAAATAGATTTATGATCATCACCAATGACAGTCGATTTTATTATTTCTATATTGATGTCAGATATCAGGCTTCCAATAAATGCAACATTAGTATTGATAGTTTGACCGATAAGTAATTCGTCCCCAATGGAAATTAAATAAGCTTTCATTTTATTAATAGACTCCAAATGTGTAAATAATTAAATGAACGATAATTAGAGAATAAAAACCGGAGATAATATCATCAATCATGATACCTAATCCGCCCGGTAATTTTTCCGAAGTTCTTGCCGGAAAAGGTTTGATAATATCCAGCGCTCGCCAAATTAAAAATGATGTTAGAATAATTAGAAGCGATTTTGGTAATGCAGTCAGCGCTATCCATGTTCCTACAATCTCATCGACAGTACACTGTGATGGATCCTTTCCATAAACTTTTTCAAATTTTGATGCGACAAATAATCCATATCCAAAGAGGATAACAATCGCAGGAATAATAATCTCAAGCTTTTCAAATCCTGGAATAAGATAAATTATTATTGCAGCCGCACTTCCAAAAGTTCCAGATGCGACTGGAATATATCCTGTATAAAAACCAGAACCTACTAATCTCTCAAACCAGTTTATTTGTTTCATTAAATAATTTTTTTATTAACTCTTTATTCATTAAAAGATATGTCGCACCGGAATGGACGGTGATAAGCGTAATTATAAGCATCATAAAATAAATTAATGTAGCATTTGTAAGCTGGTTAAAAAGATTTTCATTGCCATTATATATCTCCGCTGTATTCAATCCACCGTAAAGTAAAAGTAAATAATATAAAAAGATCATTTGAAGCACAGTTTTCCATTTGGCGTAGTAGCTTGTAACAAAATTATAGCCCCTGCTTTCAGCATAAATTCTCAATAGAGTAACTATTATATCACGAAAAACTATAAGAATAACCATCCAAAGCTCAACTAATCCAACAAAAACTAACCCGAGAAAAGCAGCAGAAGTAAGTATTTTATCCGCAAGCGGATCCCAAAATTTACCCCAGTCGGTTATGTAATTAAATTTTCTAGCAAGCCATCCATCGTACCAATCTGTTAATGCTGCAATTAAAAAAACACCGAGTGAAATTTGAATCAGTAAAGGATTTTTGGATAAAAAAAGATATAGAAATAACGGAGTTAGAATTATTCTGAGAATTGTGAGTTGATTTGGGAGCGTCATTTTTTAGCCGCTATTATCTCTGTAAAATTTTTAAGAAAATGATACTCATAAATACCTGTGTTATGTCCATCGTTCCAGGTTATCTGCACAGCGTAATTACCAACTTGATTTATCGATTTCACCGTCACTTGATTCTCGGCAAAAAGCGGAATATACTTTTTACCCTGTTTGTCCCGCTCAGCTAAACAAGTTGCACAAGGACATCTTTTTCTTAACTCTCTTAAATCAAGTAAACTTTCACTCTTATCGTCCCAGATAATTAAGAGTTTTTTTTTCTCAATCAGTTTAATCGTTGTAGGATTCATTTAGACAAGACTCTTGCCTGTTATTTTCTCTAAGGCTTCTAAATATTTTTCGCTTGTTCTATGAATAATATCTTCAGGCAATGGCGGCGGAGGCGGCTGTTTGTTAAACTTAATATCTATTAAGTAATCACGCACAAATTGCTTATCAAAGCTTTCCTGTGATCTGCCTTTTTCATATTTATCAAGCGGCCAGAATCTTGATGAATCAGGTGTTAGCAATTCATCCACAAGAATAATTTCATTGCCAATTTTGCCAAATTCCATTTTAGTATCTGCAATAATAATTCCTTTGCTAAGAGCGTACTCAACAGCCTTTTTATAAATTTCTATCGTTTTATTCTTCATAAAATTTATCGTGTCGGCACCTGCAATTTCTTTTGCTGTTTCCTCAGAAATGTTTTCATCGTGTAAACCTATTTCTGCCTTTGTTGCAGGAGTAAAAAGCGGTTCAGGAAATTTTTCAGACTCAACAAGTCCAGCAGGTAGTTTAATTCCGCAAACTTCTCCGGATTTTTTATAATCAACCCAGCCTGAGCCGGTTATGTAACCTCTGACAACACTTTCAATCTGGACGACTTCTGCTTTTTTAACCAGCATGCTTCTGCCTTCAAGATCTTCTGCATATTCCAAACACTCTTTTGGAAATTTATTTACATCTGTAGTTATAAGATGATTTTTTATGATGTTTTTTGAATAATCAAACCAAAACTCAGAAATCTTTGTAAGCACTTTCCCTTTGTAAGGAATTCCCTGCCCCATTATAACATCAAATGCAGATAATCTGTCTGTAGAAATGATTAAAAAATATTCGCCGAGATCATAAATATCTCTTACTTTACCGCTTTTAACAAAATTTAATTTAGGAAAATTTGTCTGGAGAATAACTTTTTCTTTCATGCTAAACCTATTTTATTACGATTCAAATATATGCAGTGTTTGAGCAGAATTCAATAAAAGGAAAATTAATAATAGCACTGTTTTTTTCAATGTTTTAAGTTCCAGAAGGTCACTCTATAATCTATTTGTAGGATATTGAAATGCAAAGGATTTTATCATTGAGTTACTAATTAAAATACATAAGAATATTGTTAGTAAAATTATTAATTAAAATTCTGTAATTGACCGTTTTTGAATATATTTCATTTATAAAGAAAAAGATCATCAGTCAAAACCAAAAAGAAGGTTCAAAATGTACAACAAGATTGTTAACAACATTAAACCTTTAGGATTTACCTGGGAAACAAAAGACCCATTTTTATTTTGTGTGCATCACCTAGATAACTATCCAAAAGGTAATGATCAATTGGGTCCCGATGCATCTCTGGCGGGAAGAAATATCGGACAGGATTTTACAACCAAAGATGGCTGGCGTATGTATCACGGCGAGTCAATCCCGGGTTTTCCTGCACATCCACACAGAGGATTTGAAACTGTAACTGTAGTACTAAATGGATTTGTGGATCATTCTGATTCGCATGGTGCAGCAGGAAGATACGGTAATGGTGATGTACAATGGATGACTTCAGGTTCCGGATTGCAGCATTCCGAAATGTTTCCACTCCTTGATAAAAAGAATCGAAATCAATTAGAACTTTTTCAGATCTGGTTAAACCTGCCAAAAACAAAAAAGTTTGTTCAACCTTATTTTACAATGTTATGGGCAGAAGATATTCCAAAGGTTTCTACCAATGATAAAAATGCAAAGGTAACTGAAGTAACTGTTATCGCAGGGAAAATAGATGAAAATTCTGCTCCCAAACCGGCACCTGATTCCTGGGCAAATGTACCAGAAAATGAAGTTGGAGTCTGGCTAATAAAGATGGAAGCGAATGCTCAATGGACTATACCTACTGCTTCAATTGAAGTTAACAGATCACTTTATGTTTATAGAGGATCTGAAATAAATATTGCGGGTATCTCAATTAGTTCTTACAATTCAGTTGATTTACTTGCAGATCAACCTGTAATTATTGAGAATGGAGCAGAGGATGCTTTCCTGCTTTTACTTCAGGGCAAGCCAATTAATGAACCAGTCGTTCAGCACGGTCCATTTGTTATGAATAGTGCTACAGAGATTCAACAAGCTTTTAATGATTACCGCAAAACACAATTTGGCGGCTGGCCCTGGTCACGATATGATAATGTTCATTCCCCGGAAATTGGAAGATTTGCAAAATATGCGGATGGTCGGGAAGAAATTAAAAAACTCTAAAAACAAAAAACCCGCTTCGGTAAGCGGGTTAAAGGATGTGGGCAGGGACGGAATTGAACCGCCGACACAAGGATTTTCAGTCCTTTGCTCTACCGACTGAGCTACCTGCCCTTCAAAATTTGGAGTGTAAAAATATAGATTTTCTACAAAATCACAAACAAAATCAGAAATTAAATTTATCTATTCAACCGTAACGCTTTTAGCAAGATTCCTAGGTTGATCAACATTTAATCCCTTTTTAACCGCAATGTGATAGGCAAGCAATTGTAGAGGAATTACCGTTAGTATTGGCATTAACATTCTGATTGTATTAGGAATCTTAACCGAGTAATCTACAAGCTTGTCAATCTCTGTATCATCCTCACTCGCAATAGCAATCGTCCTTCCGCCGCGGGCTTTCACTTCCTGTATATTACTTATAATCTTTTCATAAGTAGAATCTTTTGGTGCGATAAAAACAACCGGCATATTTTCATCTATTAGTGCAATAGGTCCGTGCTTCATTTCTGCCGCGGGATAACCTTCAGCATGGATGTAAGAAATTTCCTTTAGTTTCAATGCGCCTTCAAGCGCAACAGGAAAGTTATAACCACGACCAAGATATAAGAAATTTGTAGCATCTTTAAATTCTTCGGCAATCATTTCAATCTGATCGTTTAACTTTAAAATAGTCTCTATTTTCTCCGGTAATGATTTTAACTCATCTGCGATTTGTTTACCATCAACACGACTCAAATTTTTTCTTCTGGCTATAAGAAGCGTAATCAATGCAAGGACCGTTAGTTGAGAAGTGAATGCTTTTGTAGATGCGACCCCAATTTCAGGACCAGCGTGTGTATAAACACCTGCATTAGTTTCTCTTGCAATTGAACTGCCTACGGCATTACAAATTCCAAGTACAAGAGCGCCTTTCATTTTTGCTTCACGCACAGCAGCTAAAGTATCTGCGGTTTCACCACTTTGAGATATAAAAAATATTGCATCATCTTTTTCTATTATCGGATTTCGATATCTAAATTCTGATGCATATTCAACTTCCGTTGGAATTCTGCAAAATTGCTCAAACATATATTCACCAACTAATCCAGCATGCCATGATGTTCCGCAAGCGGTTAGAATAATTCGTTTTGAATTAACAAGTTTATTGACAACATCAGTCAAACCACCAAGCACAGAAGTTCCTTCATCATCTAAGATTCTTCCTCTAAGAGAATTTCTTAAAGTTTCAGGCTGCTCCATAATTTCTTTAAGCATAAAGTGTGCATAACCACCCCGATCAATTTCATCCAACGTCATCGAAATTTCGTGAACCTCTTTTTCAATATCATTATCATAAATGGTTTTAGCAGTAAATTCATCTTTTTTGATGACAGCTATTTCACCATCTTCTAGGTAAATGATTTGCTTTGTGTGAGCTATGATAGCAGAAACATCAGATGCAAGAAAATTTTCATTTTCACCGATTCCAATAACTAAGGGTGAACCTCTTCTTGCGGCAATAATTTTATCCGGTTCGTTAGATGATATTACCCCAAGACCATAAGTACCTTCAACTTCGTGCAATGCAAGCTGCACAGATTTAGTTAAGTTGTGTCCTCGCTTAGTAAAACTATCAATTAAATGTACAAGAACTTCGGAATCGGTATCGCTAACAAATTTATATCCAAAACCAATTAGTCCTTTTTTTAATACCTGATAGTTCTCTATGATGCCGTTGTGAATTAAGAAAATTGTATTGTCTGCATTAGAATGTGGATGGGCATTAATTTCATTAGGGATTCCGTGAGTAGCCCATCTGGTGTGCCCAAGACCGATACCGGATTTAAGATTAAGGTCTTCTAATTTATCTTCAAGAAGACTTACTTTACCTTTATTCTTAACGATGAGTGAAGAGTCATGATCCAGTATCCCAATACCTGCAGAGTCATAGCCTCGATATTCTAATCTTTTTAAACCATTAATTAGAATAGGTACGCAGTTACGCTCACCTATATAACCAACAATACCACACATTAAACAAACTCCGATTAATTATAAAAATTTTTCTGGCAAAGATTACGGTTACTTAACTTTAGCTAATTTTTGAGTAACTGTTTTAACTTCCTCACCATGCTTGGATATTATTTTATAAAAATATAATCCATTCGCAATCTCATCACCATCCTCATCTTTTCCATCCCAATAGATTTTATTAAATCCAATTTGCAAGGGTGATGATGGAGTTATTTCCCTTATCAATCTTCCTGCCACAGTAAATATCTTAATTTTGAATTCTTCTGGCGGAATTGTTCCCCTTAATTCAAAGGTAAAATTGGTATTGTCCGAAAATGGATTAGGGTAATTATAAACCTGTAACAAATCGGGATTATTATAAACATTAAACACCGAACGAGATGAAGTGGAATCAAAAAAGTTTCCGGAAGCATCTTTAGCTAACACTTCAAGAGTATGCCTTCCGTCTTCAAGTTTAGGTTTCCACGTAATTACAGCTCTTGAATTTGGATAAGGTGTATATTCATACGTGACATCAGGACCAGGTACTTTTAGTATTTTAGGAATATTATTAAATGTGTGAACTAAAGTAAAATAAGTACTATCAAGCGGTAGCGGGCTATTATCTTCAAGTGTAATTACAACCTCGGGCTCAGATGAGATAAGATCTCCAATCAGAATTTCTCTTCCATCAAAGGTTATATTAAATACAGGGTTTAATGAATCTCTGATTACATAAAACGATCCCTTGGTCAAATTGTTAAATGTGTAATATTCTTCATCGGGTAAAGTACCTACCACTTTTACATCAATCTGTGAAACTGGGGCTGTGTAAAGTAAATTATCCGTTATAATTGTTTTAACAGTTGTTGAAAAAGTGTCTTTAGGCACATTGATATAGGTCGTATAAAATACAGTGTCCGTTATATTATCAGAAAACTCTAATTTCAAACTATCGGCTGTAACAGATCCAAAATTATTTACACTAAGATTCATATCTAAAGATATCCCCTGCAAGACTGAATCCGGCGTAAATGTAATATTTTTTGGTATGATCGAAATTTCCGGCAGATATTCGTGATTAACTTTTAATGAGTTAAACTTCATTGCTTCACCAGACCCGAAAGATGAATCTGCAAGGTCAAATCTTAGCTTAATAAAATTATATTGTTTAGTGTCTATGTTTTCTAGATTAATGTTTTGTTCAATAAGTGAATCTAGTGTAACCCAACTTCCATTCGTTTTGTTTTTACCAAACAAATAACCTTTATAAATTCCATTGGAATTTGTTTGATCAATATCAAACTCCAGGTTATGCCATTTTGAAGCTGGACCTATTTCAGGAGTAACTATCTGACCGTTTGCTTCTATGAACGTGCCCTGATACTTAAAGAATGCAGGTATATAAGGAGTACTGCCAGGTCTGAAAGTATTAAAGTAAACAAAATCGTTAGCATAATCGTAAGCTATAGCATAATAGTCCTTAATTTTAGGAGCATACCACCATTCTTCCTCAAAGGCTCCATCCGGCATACTATATCTTCGTAATTTGATTAATGAAAAGTTTTCATAGACTATTAGGTAATTTTGAGAAATTATAAAACTTGAAACTCTTTTGAAAATTGTACCACTAAAGACAATATCCTCGCCAATCTTTATCCAATTATTTGCCGGATCAAATTTTCTTAGAACAAATTTAGTTGGATATAGAGATGTGCCCACCCCAAGGTTATAAACATATTGTCCATCTGAAAATAAAAACACACCGCCTATCTGAGTTGAGGATGCAATTGTCAGTAAAAGACTATCTGGAATGGATACTCTGCTTGTATCACCGGTATTTATATCGATCTTTAAAAGATTGTCTGTTGGACCCGTACAAGTATACATAAAGCCGTTATGTACCATCAAATGACTATAAATATAAACTTCTAAATTAGGGATAGCTCCATAATTTGTACCCGCTGTTGTTCCATTCAAACCAGTTCCAATCTTATATATTTTTGATTTTGCACCATTATTAAAATCGGGTAAATTTCCAAAATAAAAATATGTACCATCAGTTGTAAATGTTGATGGTTTAGTTTGGTCTGAAGGAATATTAAAATAGATTGAGTCTAATAAAAATTTTGGACTCGGGTATGGTGGATTTACTTTTGTATTTAAAACAAGACTATTAAATTCATCCGAGTAATTAATATTTGTACTATTAAAAAGTTTTAATTGCTGTTTTTGAGCCAAATAACCTGAACCCTGTTCATCTGAAAGAGTAAAAATTCTAATTGTACTCGAATTCGTATCAACGTCATCATAAACTACAGCACGCCAAAAATATTCTCCTGCAGCTAGTGTACCCGGACTCCAGGTTACAACCGCATCGTTCGCAGTTAACACCGGAGATTGAATCATTATTGAACCATCATCGAATTGAGGTGAATTATTAACTTGTATTATGTAATTAAAATCCCTATCAAAATAAAATCCTATATCAGAGATAAGAAATTCTATGCTGTTTGAATTAGTAAAATATCCATCTGCAGGCTTTACAATACTTGGTTCACCAAAATCAAAAACGGAAAATGAATTTGACGCTGTATTATCCGATAAATCATCTTCTGGTATATGCTGATCATCATTGACTGTCGCAATTAATGTTATCAATCCAGATTCTTTTGGTACCCAATCAAAATATGTTGAATCATTTTCGCCAAAATTTTGTAATGATACCGATCCGATCAGAGTTGTGTCTGAGATAATTCTTTCGTAAAGCTTTACATTAACAGTATCTCCAGGAAAGGATAAACCCAAATTAATTATTTTCAATTTTACATTAACAGTATCATTAACAAGCGGGTTAGTTGGATCGATAGAAATGTCCGAAGACTTTATTACAAAATCAGGTTTGTAAGGAATTGCCAACTCAATCGCCGGATCTCCCAAAAGAGTCAACAAAGCGGTCATCGTTCCATAATTCTGACTCGATTTAGCAACATTAATGGCTTTACCAACTACATAATTTTTATTTTTGAAAATTGAGTAAAATAGATCTTGATTAATATTTGCAGTTGTTGGCCAAAAAGTAACACCTGAACTTCCCCAAAACGCAATACTACCCTTACCAGGAATGGAATTAAAAATTTCTCCAAAAATTTCCTGGTTATCAAAATGGGCAGTGTAGCAAGTTACACTGATTACAAAAGGTAATCTATCCCCGTTATTCAACTCATAAATATCATCGTTAGTAAACACCAAATCCCATTGCAGTCCACCTCCGTGGCCATAATAATTAACAATAACAGCACCTTTGTCAATTTCACGTCTGATATCTGGTCCCTCACCCTGAAAAGGGATGTATTCTGGTTTGTTTGGATACCTAAAAACCTTAGAAGACTTTATGCCTGCAGGTGTTAAATAAGTATTTTCTAAATACATATTTCTATCATTAAATTTAAACTGGTTTTCATCCTCTGCGGATAATCCCGAGGACAATAACAGCACATTCTGTTTCCATTCTTTACCAGCATCTGCTGGATAATTAATAATTTTATCAACAAGAATATTCGCTTCATCAAGAGTTTCACAGGAGATTCTTCCAAGCGCAATATCAGGAATTAAATCATTACCTGAGACTGTTACAATAGCGTTATCACTGGGTGCTTGTCCGTAAATAGTTGCATGAAATGGCGGCGATGAGATAAAATTTGGTCTGCTGGTTGGGAAGATTTTCCTAACATCATAACTCATATCACCCATTAAAACAATGTATTGAGGAGCGGGCAACTGCCAATTTTCAAATGTATATTTTGCAAAGCTATTCAGTGCTGATGGGTCCATTAAACCATTTGAGAATTCATTAAATATTTGGTCTACAAGTACAATTTTTATTCTCGGAGATGGAACTCCGTATAAATTAGTGCTTCGATAATCTGCTAACCTTTCTGCTGCAGTAATAAAATCCGGATGAGTAATAATTATATAGTCTGCACCATTAGCTGTGTTTCGCAAATCAGACGAAACATTCTGAACTATGGAATCTGGTGACTGGAAATAATCATTAGCTACACAGTAATAATCAGTTTGTACACTAATCGTATCTATAAAGTAAGCACTCTTATCAACATCATTTGGGATATAAGGATTGTCCATCATCTCCCCTCTGGATGGGATATAAACTTTCATATTATCTCTTGTCCATGCAAAAAGATAATAGCGATTTTCCTGAAAGTTGTCCGGTGGACTTTTGAAATAATAATAATTTCCAAAAGTTCTGTTCCAGCGCCAATAATCAAATTCGATATAATTGATCAATACATAATCAGTACTCGCATTCGGGCAAATATCACCGTACATATTTATTTCAAATTTTTGCTGATTTGGTAAGATTTGGGCAGTATCACCACCTCCCAAAGTTGTTGTTGAAATAAAGAAATCTTTTTGGAATACAGCGGCTTCCTGTCCATTCCACTTCAGATTACCAAGAACCTTGGTGTTAAATTTAACTGTTACATCATGCCCATTGCCTCCTGAGCAAGATATATTGGATAACCCGTGCATCCCAACTCGAATCGCTGCTGCTGGCTTCTCACGTACCCAGGTATTAGTAAAACTATCGGTTATCCAATAAACAAAATCTTTAAATGGTGTTCGGTTTCTTGCCTCAGCATGGTCCCAGTACCAATAATCTCTTTTGTCATTTGGAGCATATCCAAGCTTATGATATTCCTTATCTTCTTCCCAAGATAATGTTTCTATTGTACTTGTAATTAATGGCGTAAGATTGCTAGAAGTGAAAGCATTAATTTTTTTAAATGTGTTAACCGAATCAGCCTGATATGAAAACCAATAAACATTTGTAGTATTATAGATATTCATTCTAGTGTATTGATCCTGAGGAGTAACAGGTTTACCGACGAACTGTACATAATCACCCGAATTAAATAATCCATCCTGCTGTGTGTCAACTATATCAATTGGAATTGAAACACCATCGTTAAAAATTTCCAGTTTCCCATCTTGTATCCCGCTGTTAGATGAAATTCCAGCATTTATCAATTGATCATATGTTAATCGATAGACTCCTTTTTTATTAAGGTAAACTTTAAAGTAATTCTTATTAGGATCATACCAATAATTTTCTTGCGGCGAATTTGAAACCGTTTGGATTTTACCTTGAAAGGTTAATGCTTCGGCAGTATTTATTACATTTGAGTTAATTAAATCTTCTGTGGCCGCATCCGAAATTGGAAGAAGAATATCATTAAACTTATCATCCTGTTTATAGTCAATTCTTACCACTATCCTTTTGTTATAGACCAGAGTTCTTTCTACTGGGTTAAATTGAAATGGTGCAACAGATAGCGATGCAGTTTTAATATATCTAAAAATTCCATAAGAACTTATTTGAGCCAGCTCGATTGGGAATAGAGAATTATTTCCATAAACATCTTGATTATATCTTAGACTCTCAAAAGGCTGATCAGCAGAATCGGGAGTAGAAATAACAAACTTATCTTTGATAACTTCACGCACAACATCAACAACACTTAAAATGGCATTAGTGTTTTGCGGAATTCCAATCTCATAAAATCTTGTTGGTATAAAAGGGTCACCCGGGTTCTGAAGAGGATATTTAAAATCAGTGATCTTGGTAAACTTAATTCCCTGAATAGTAAAGTCATCTATTCCAAATTTCCCATCAAAATTAAATTCAATGAGTATATGTTCTTCATCAGATTCTAATATTTTATAATCTTGAGAGAGTGAATTGGTGGAGAGGAGAAGAAAAATAAATGCTGCACTTAAAATAGAAAACAGTACACTTTTCATATAAAATATCCTGGATGAGTGAATTTCTTTTAAGTTTTGTTAATTAAGTTAATTTTTGGCGATAAGCTAAACAAGGGTAAAAAAAAGCGGCATAATAAGCAATCAGACTTAGTGGCTTAAGGATCAAATATTTCCTTTATTACTTAGTATTACCCAAAATGTTTTGAAGAATATTTTCAGATCTCCGAGGAAAGTTTCATTAGAATAATATTCAATCTCCATCGCTATTCTTTCTTCAGGAGATAAAGTTTGTCTTCCATTAATTTGGGATATTCCTGTTATGCCAGGTAAGAACTTGAATACACCTTTCTGAAAATCGTCGTAAGTTGAAGTTATACTAACTATCTCAGGTCTGGGACCAATTATACTCATCTCACCTCTTAAAACATTTATTAATTGCGGCAGTTCATCTATGCTTGTTCTTCTTAAGAACTTTCCAACCCTTGTTATTCTTGGATCATTTACTTGCGTTATTCCAGGACCATAATTTAAAGCGTTATCAATCATTCCCCTGAATTTAATCATTCTAAAAGATTTGCCGTTTAGACCCGTTCTTTCATGTAAAAAGAATACCGGTCCAGGCGAATCTAATTTTATGGCTATAGCTGAGATTAAAAAAAATGGTGAGAATATTACGAGTGAAAAAAGACTAATAATAATATCAGTAAAACGCTTAATTAAACTTCCCTGCTTTCCCATGATAAGGAAAATTATCTTCTATATTTGTTCAATATTTCTGTTAGAGTAAGTATAACTTTTTCAATACTGTGGTCAGTCATCCCAGGATAAATTGGTAATGACATTAGTCGGGGAAAGGCTGCAGATGCGACAGGATAATTTTTATCATCTAACTTAAACGTTTCGCTGTAAAAGAGATGCTGATGCACCGGCATAAAATGAACTCCAACACCAACATTATTATCTTTCAGTTCATCAATTATCTGTGCACGATTCTTTGTGATCATATCCAGATTGAGTCTAATGGGAAATAGATGCCATGATGATTCTCTATCGGGTTTTACGGTCGGCAGTGTAATCATATCCAAATCCCTGAATCCTTCAAAGTATCTGGCAGCAATTTTCTTTCTCCACTCCCACATAGTATCAACTTTTTTCAACTGGGGTAATCCAAGCGATGCCTGTAAATCTGTAAAGTTATACTTATATCCGGGTGCAACAACTTCATAATACCACGAGCCAGCCTCACTGTATCGCTTCCATGCATCTCTATTAATTCCATGCAGCCGCATAATTGCACAACGCTCTGCAATTTCTTCATCATTAGTACAAATCATACCACCTTCACCAGTAGAAAGTGTTTTAGTTGCATAAAAACTAAAGCATGTTACATCCGAAATAGTACCGATCTTTTTTCCCTTATAAGTAGCAGGTAACGAATGAGCTGCATCTTCCAAAACTTTTAATTTATGAGCATCAGCAATTTGTTGTATTTCATCAAGGTCGCATGGTTGACCACCATAATGCACCGGAATAATGGCTTTTGTTTTAGGGGTAATAGCTTTTTCTATCGCTTCGAGAGAGATATTTAACGTATCTTCGCTAACATCAACAATAACTGGTTTGGCACCAAAATAACAAACAATTTCAGCAGTAGCAGGAAAAGTCATTGTTGGAACAATAACTTCATCTCCCCGTTCAATTCCGAATGCTTCAAGCGTTAAGTGACCGGCAGCGGTCCAGGAATTTACAGCAACGGATCTTTTTGATCCGATAAATTTGTTAAACTCTTCTTCAAATTTAATGGTTTTAGGACCCATGCTTAGCCAGCCGGATCTAAGGGTATCCACCATTTCATTTATTTCTTCTTCAGAGATAAAAGGTTTGTGAAAAAGTAAGTAGTCTTTATTCATAAATAATTGTTTATTTGCCGCTTTTGACTTCCAAAGTTAATAATAAGAATCTGCAAGTAAAAATTACAACCTGGTTTACACCAAGAAATATCAAAATTGAGGTGAAAGATAATAATATATTTAGTTTTTCAAAATAATTATTTTTTCTTAAAATGGATTCAAAAGCTTTTTGCATTCAAAACGATAGCGTTCTACTTGTCAGAAATCGATAATCTTTACTTCATATCTATGATAATCTTATAACTTTTAAAAGCATTACTAATTCAAGGTCATAATTCTTGATCAGAATACTAATGAAAAAACTAAATTCCTTTTTAATGTTTATTTACATAACTATTTTGAAATGTTAATAAATCAAAATTAATATGAGTTTACAAGAAATTTAGATGCAACTGACTGTAAATGAATGGGCTAAACATTATAGTAATATAATATGGATTGATAATTCTCCATGGGAGCTCAGAAATCGGATATTAATTCCTATATCACTTCCGCACACAATTCAAAATATAAATAGAAATAAAGTTAAGGAGGCAATTTCAAAGACCAATGCATTACTGGCTCATTGGACGACTGATTGGGATCGAACACAATCCGAATGGTGGTGGACATGCTGTGATATGAAAAATTATGATTTGGAGATCATTAATAATCCGACTGGAAGGCGTGGAATTAGAAAAGGTTTAACTTTTTGTTCAGTAAAGCGCATGGAACCGGCGACTTTTTGTGAGCTAACATATAACATTTATTATAAATCTTTGTTAGCGTACAAAATCCCTAAATCAGAAATTATATCTTATGAGCACTACGAGGAAAAAATATTAAGACAAAGCACTTACAAAGGTTTTGAGATGTGGGGTGCTTTTGTAAATGAGAAATTAGCATCCTATGCCATTTGTTTATTAATTGATGATGTTGTTTCATTAGGCAGCACAAAATCCGATCCTGAATTCCATAAATATTTTCCCAATAACGCTCTTTTTTATCATATTACAAAACACTACTTAAATGAAAGAGGGGTCTCTTACATTACAAATGGACCTCGCACACTTCTGCACTCGACGACCATCAATGATTTTCTTATTAGAATGGGTTATAGGCAAGTTTACGGTCGTTTAAATATTGAACTATCCCATTATGCAAAATTATTAATCAAATCGGGAATCGGAAGAGGAATTCAACAATTAGATTTCTTAGCAAAGCTTTACCCAGATGCCATTGCAAAATTAAATGCTTTCCTAAAACTGGAAAAAATTAGTAAAACATTTTAGGTCCGATTATGCAACATATTCAAATATTATTCCGATTAATAAAAAAGTTTTTCTGTGAATCTAATAATTACAAGATATATTCTTTAATAAAAAATGATCAATATCTAAATTATCATGAACCTGAAGTGAAAATATTTTTAAGATACTCCGATGTTCCTGATTTTTTAAAGAAGAAGTTGATAATTAATCCTATAATTAATCCATTGTTCTATCGATTAAGATTAAGTCACGCAATATTGCTTTCTGTATATAAAGGTACCGAAATAATTTCTTATGGTTGGGTTCAAACCTGGCACCCATTCAAAAGAAAGTTTGGATGGATGTTTAAGGAAGCGACAATGCTCGGTCCGTACTGGACGAACAATTTGTACAGAGGAAAAGGTTACTACGGTCAATTACTAAAACAAAGTATCCAAATCGCTGATAAAAGCTATCCTCTTTTTATTTATACAACTCCAGAAAATATTAGTTCTCAAAAGGGTATCGAAAAGTTGGGTTTTCAAAATATGGGTATCTATAAGATAAATCTTTTTTTAAGATACTTTGTTACTCATAAAAAAATTGAATAGAAGTTTAGTAAAAGGCTGAAGTTATCAAAAATGATTTGTCTTAACTTTGTGTATTGTAAAAAGCTTTAACTATCAGCGAAATTATTTAAAGTATGATTTAATCATTATTAATTAATGGTTGTATAAGACTCATCTGTTTCTTTATCTTCAAATTTTGATCACTCGATCAAATCTAATTCTTCTTCCATGAATTTAATAACAGAAGAAGGATTTTTAATATCTGTGGGAAGATTAACTATTTTTTTTGCAATCGAAGTGGCTACCGGAAAATCATCACTATTAAATCCCCATTTGTCGAATCCATCTTTAACAGGATGCAGTGGTGATAAAAACCAATCTCCCAAAGAAATATTAGATTTTTGAGCTAGTTCAAAAAAAGAATCTCTATCTTTTACCAATAATGGATATTTAAGGAACATATGATTTTCAAAATTACTTTCTTCAACGTGATTCTTACCTTTTGATTTTAAAAATGCGGTGTATTTAGCAGCATTCATTTTCCTTAATTCATTTAATTCCTTTATATCTTTTACACTTTTAATACCTGCATTAATTTGGACATTCGAAATATCTTTAAAGTAATCTCTTGGAAGGATAGTCGAATTGAGTTCTCCTCCTTGATTTGATCCAATTATTAAATTGTATTTACTCAGAATTCTGTAAAGGTTTACGAGCGACCACTGTGTATACTTATTAATTATAAATTTTCTTATCCATAACAAAATTCTGAGAAGCGACCTTTCGAAAAATGAAGGTCTGATTTTATTTGATTCAAGATCTTTAATCTTTTGAAAAATATGTTCATTATTAACTACTAAGAATCCACCGATACCGGTTGAAAACGGTTTATTCCATTGAGTTGAAAAAAAGGCTGCATCGCAATGTGAGCCATTCGGTTTTCCATTATAAAAACCACCAAATCCATGTGTACAATCTTCAATAGTATAAAGATTATACTTCTTGGCAATTGAAATAATATCTTCAATGCCCGAAGATAAACCAAAAGTGTTTTGACAAATTATGACCTTTGTTCTGGATGTAATTTTCTTTTCGATGAGATTAACATCCATATTATAAGTAGCTGTTGAAATATCTATATAGACTGGTTTTAGTCCTGAATACATAATGGCATTTGGCACAACAACACAAGTAAAAGCTGGAATGATGACTTCGTCGCCTTGTTTTAAATCAAGAGATTTTAAAATTGCGTATAATGCAATTCTCCCCTTCCAATAAAGAAATATTTTATCTACATCACATTGTAAAACAGATGCAATTGCTTTTTTATAAGCTACATGATTCATTGATAATCTATTTCTTTAAATAGTTCAATTTTGTTAATCCAATTAAAGAACCAAATCCGTAGGAAATATGAAGCACAAGAAAAGCAATTAGAATGTTAAAATAAGATGTTGACTGATCAGTTAATTTTAAACTTATAATGGATAATAAAATTGAATAACTTATAAAACTTAGAAAAGCGACCACCCCAATAAATGGTTCTATAATCATCATAATTAATGGTAACAGCAAAGACAATAAAAAAATCATAGGGATAAAATGTCTAAGGCTTAGAGAAGAAAATTTTTTTGTAACATAGACAGTGAGAGGTATCCACAAACCATTACCATAATTGTTGATAGCTAATTCTTTATATGTCTCACGTGCAAAATATGTACTCTTTGCTGAAGGTATTAAAAATATTTTTTTACCCTTTTCAATCATTCTCTTTGATAATTCCATATCCTGATTTCGTTTTAGTTTCTCGTTATAAAATCCAACAGATTCAAATATTGCTCTTCTATAAATTCCGAATGGTACGATATCAACCGAAATAGGTTTATCTGTTCCTACCCTGAATTTGGAATTACCGACACCAAAACTATTAGAAAGTACTTTACAGATAGATAGTGTTTTCTTAGTTTTATTTTTTACATCAGTTTTCAAAACGCCCCCGGCCCCATCACAATTCAAAGATTTAATCGAATTAAAAACTTCACTTATATAATTCTTCTCAAAAGTTGAATGTGCACTTGCTATCATAACAAACTCCGTGTTTGCCTTTTTAATACCAATATTTAATGCATTAGGTACAAATTTATTTGGGTTATCAAGAACTTGTATAAATGGATATTTCGATTTAAAATTATTTACAATTTCAATAGTTCTATCTTCGCTTCTACCGTCCACTATAAATACTTCCATTAAACTTTTGGGATAATCCATATTAACAAAAGATGTTATGCAATCTGCTATGTATTTTTCTTCATTCCTGCAAGGGATGATAATTGTAATCCTATCCATAAACGAAAATATATTATAATGAATAAATCATTGATTTTTTTTACACCGATCTAATCATTGGACAAATGTAACATTCTAAAAAACTAAAATTTAATTTTATTTAGAAACTTTTATTTAAACAATCGTTATAGATATTTAACATTTTTTTTAAGGAATCCTGCCAGTCAAATTCATTTAATACTTTCTGTCTGCCATTGCTTCCCATTTCAGCTCTTAAATCTGTATTAATTATAAGTTTTAATAATGCATCCGCTAATTGATTTGGATTTTCTTTTTCTATAATAATCCCTGTTTTGCCATCATCAACAACCTCTGGTAACCCGCCCACGTTGGAAACAATAACTGGCTTAGCACAGGCGCTTGCCTCTAAAACCGCGACCCCAAAACTTTCCTGAAGTGAAACTGCAACATAAATATCCAACATATTATGATAGTTCTCAATTTCGTTATGGTTAATATACCCAGTAAAAATAATATCGCTTAATAAATTTAATTCTGCCGCCAATTCTTCAAATCTTTTTCGCTGAGTTCCCTCACCCACCAACAATAACTTAATTCGTTTTTGGGGCAATTTATTTTTTACGATTTGAAATGCCTTGATTAAGTATTCTATTCCATAAATATTTTCAAGAGTTTTAATTGTGCCGATAATAATTTCATCTTGTTCAAATATAGAGTTAACTATTTTGGGTTTAAATCTATTGACGTCTACTCCAAATGGGGTGACCACTATATCCTTGTTGGTATACTTTTTAGCCTCAGATTTCATCTTATAACTAGTTGATAATAATTTATCCGCTCGTGATAGATTGAACTTCAAAATGGTTTTATGCAAGATAGAATAATTTGGGAATCTAAAAATATCACTCCCCCACATCGAAATAATTAATGGATGAAACCCTGACAGTGCACCGATTAATCCATAGCTTGAAGCATAATGAGCATGCACAATTTCCGGTTTAAATTCCTTAATTATTGTTTTTACTTTTTTGACGGCTTTTAGGTATACAATTTTGGAGAAATTATCTTCAGAGGCAGATTGCAATGATCGAGAGATATTTAAACTATAAAGTTGGATATTCTTAAAATTTATATAGAGCGATTCATCTATTTTATGGAAGCAAAATATTCCAATACTATAACCAGAATTTTTAATGGATTCAGCCCATCGTAAAGTATGGGGAGAATTGGCATCAGCAAGTAAAAGAATTTTTGCACTCATAAGATCTTTTAATTCGGTTTTACGTTATTATTTTTTTAACTAGAATACTATTACAGTTCAACTCTATTATTATCCAGATTAAAAATAAATATTTTAATTTTCTCTAATACATCATCAACGGACAATTCATTCATACACTCAAACGATGGGCATCCATATCTTCCTCCATCCGTAAAACATAAATTTTCGGTTGAGATTGGTGAGCACTTAATTATTTTCTGATAATACCCGTGATGTAATCCATAAGGAATCGTAAAGATTGGATTACTCGGACCATATATTGTAAAAGTTGCCTTGCCCAATAAACTTGCAATATGTATCGGACCGCTATCATTGCCAATTAAAAGGGAATAATTATTAAGCACCAATATTAGTTCATCTATATTTTTAGTTTCTATTATTTCAATTTTAACATTCTTTATCTCTTCAATAACATCTCTGGTTAAAAAATTGTCAGGGATTAATATTGCTACCTGATATTTTTCATTTAATGCTTTTGCTAGCTTAATATATTTATTAAGATTCCATTCTTTAGCTTTCCACCCAGCAAAAGGATGAATGATAATCTTTTCTACTTTGTTTATCGTCGATGGAGATTCATATCGATTAACCGTTTCATTTTTCCCAATAATTAGTTTTGCCACATTTAAGTACATCTCACTAAGATGGCTTTTATAAAAAACTGGTGTGTAAACATCATAGATACTTTTAAATATTTCTCTATTCATTCCGATTAATTTGCCAGCCCTGGAATTAAATATCAATGAGGCGGAAGTCATCACTCCAGTTAAATCAATAATAGTTGAAGGTTGGCATTTACTTAATTTTTTTCTTGCCTTTATACTGGCAATACGATTAGCATAAAAGAAATCTGTGCGCTCGACTGAACAATAAATTACATTCTTAAGTATAATTTTAAAGATGGGTACAGATTCTGAATAGCAAAATAAAATAACTTCTCTATTATAAAATTTTTGTATTTGCAGAATTGCCGGTATTGTAAATACTGAATCACCTAATCTGTGCAGTGCAACAATTACAATCGAACCATCGTTAACTTTAAATAGTTTATTAACCCACCGTATAGAAGATAATACAATAGTAAAAATTAAATTTAGAATTAGACCAGGTATCTTAAAATTGTTTAATGTCTCAGTTATTTTCACTTTTTATTCATTGTTATGGATTAATCTTATTAGAAAAAAATACCTTTTGAAACAAAGCTATGTTTTTCTTAATAAAACTTTTTGAATATTTATCCCATTTTTGGGCATAATCATTTAATATACTTTCACCTGTTAAAATATAAAGCGCTTTAAGCTGTTCTGTTACAAGTATGTGATATGTGTAAGAGGAATAATACTTTTTAGGATATTCATACAAAAAGTAATTAGACCACCGCTTAATATCATAATAAGGTAAGAGTTTTATTAAAGATTCAATACCTTTATTCAAAAGTGAATTGGCTTTTGAGTTTTTGTTAAGCAGGTGCAAATCGTACATTCCAAATAACGAAAAAATAAATCCATTCAATACAGCCATAGTTTTTGGAGTTGAAGGAGCTTCTTCATAAACCGGAATGGAATTAAAGTAATTCACTATTCCACCTTCAACAACGTCATACTCGAATGGGACTAATGCATCAATCGCAATCTTTTCATATAAATCATCTTTAGAAATCTTAGCTGCTCGTGTAAGAACTGAAATTGCCTCGCCTTGGGCCATTGCGGAAATCCATGGGGCATTAAGTCCGTAATGGGGATGAAGGATATTTATAAACCAGCCAACACCATCTTTAAATGGTTGTTTATTTTTTGCAAACCAATTTGCCGTGTTAATAAATTTTTTTTCTAACTCAGGGTTGTTGAAATTATCTTTAGATAAAAGTGAACTTAAGCCTAAAGCATATTGTGCAATTACAACAGGCTGTTCGACTTTATGATAATTCTTATAATTAAAAAGTGGAATCCCATTTTCGGAAAACTGTTCAGGATACAATGCCTTTGAAGAAAAATCTAAATAATAATTACCTAACTCAACAGGTCTCTGAGTAACACAGCATCTTGTTATTGAATTCCAATACCCTGCCTTATCTGGGTAATAAAAAACTAATATTTTATTAAGATAGTTATTTAGATCCGGTAATTTCATAAGGTATCGTGTCCGAACTATTTGAAATATTTAAATTATTGAATTTCTGATAAATAAAAACTAATACGCCAAATAGCAGCCAGAAAGGAAGATCCCTGGTTATATAACCATATATAAGATACCCAGTCACTTCTATGAATGATCTGAAAAACAAGCCAATACCAATTCCAGTTATCGCAACTGTTAAAACATAAAAATTATAATCGTTATTCTTTGTCAGTCGCATGGATATAATTGCATAATAAAAGAACATCACAAAAAACATTATTGAAGTAAGTAATCCTAATATCCCATTTTCAGCGGTATAGAAAAGAAAAAAATTATGAGGATGCGGCTTCCCTATATTTAAGAAATCAGATTTGAAATAATTAACTGTACTTGATGGGGCGTAATTAAAAAAGTATTTATCGAAAACATCAACTCCAACTCCCACAATTGGATTATCGCCGATGACGTCTATTCCCATTTGCCAGTATACCTCTCTGTCGCTAACAGTTTCTAACCTTAAATAGTTTGTTACAGCTTGATTAAATTCTGTCATTGAGAAGAATAACACAACTGAAATTAAAAGAAAAGCAAGCATTCCTTTTAAGAATAATTTGCGGTTTAATATAAAAAGGATAAAGCCAATAGAAAGAATTGCCGCCAGGATACCTCCCCTTGAGTTAGCAAGAATTAAAAAAATAATATTAAATATTATGATAATTGAGAAAACAAAATTCTTAGAAGTAAATTGCCTTTCTTTGATAAACAAAATTGATGTGGTGACGACTATTGCGATAAAAAATATTGTAAAACTTGAATATCTCGTCGCTGCTAATAAATCAAACTTTTCACTAAGAATTACTCGCATAAAATATTTTTCTAACCCTAAATTATAGGCATCAATTATCATCGGAAGACCGATAATTATCATCACGCTGATAATTGAATATAAATACATCAATATATCATCTTTATTTTGTATTAGGGCGTAAAACATATAACTAATCAGTAAAAACAAAAACATTCTTAAGGTGGCAGCAAAACTTGTTAATGGATAATCTGAAAAGATTGTTGATACAATCAAAGTAAAAAACAATAAAATACAGAAGAAAATTACTCCCCTTGGAACTTTTGGATAATCTGAATAACTAAGCCCGTATTTTTTAAGAAAGATATAAAATAGTACAAGTGTGCTTAAAAGATTTACAATAATTCTATAATCTTTAAGGTAATCACTTGTAACTGCCAGATATGATAAAATTATTAATGGTAAAATCAATACTTGATTTCGATTCACGAATAATAAAAATCCTATAATTAGTGTGAGAATTATTAATATCATCGGAGAGACGATAGAAATCACAATAGCCAATATGATTGGAGCCCAAATCCATTTAAGGCTATTTAAACTTAATTTAAACATTCCTGATAAGGTTTAATATTTTTCAATCCAGACATTAGCATAAGTGAGTTATTTAATTCCATTAAAAGATGTATTCGCTTTATTTTTTTTAACATTTAATAAATTTCTTACAGTAGAATTAATTAATTCAAATTCTTGAATTTTAGAATAATAGGAATTTAAAATATAAAGTGAGACAAAAGAGATAAACATAATTGCAGTCAAATAAATATCAACGATATTAATAAATGAAATCATGATTTTTGTAGCCAGATATGCAAATAATGCACTAGTTAAAAGATATAACAGTTTTAATATGAACTTTTTAATTTCAACCACATCAAACCTTAAAGAAATTATTGAAATTGACGAAATCAAAAGAAATAAATAAACTAAAGAAGTTGATAACGCCAAACCATCTTGTTGAAATTCCTCAACCAGCCACAAGTTTAGTATGTACTTAATTAAGATGGCTATAATTGAAATAACTAATACTATAATATATTTATTTAAACTATAAAATATCTTGACCGTAAGTTGGTATGTAGAAATAAATATTAAACCATAGGAGTAGTTCATCAGGACAGAATATGTAAGAGCTGTATCCGATGAAGTAAATTTTCCTCTTTCATAAAAAAGAAAAAGAAATAAATCCCCCCAAAAATAAAATAAGAACATAAATGGAATCATTATAAAAAAAATCATTCCGTATCCATTTTCAAAGTCAGATTTTAAAGTTTCAGGTGAACTTGAAAATTTTGGAAATAATGTCGTAATCAATGGTATAGAAAATAAGGAAATCGGTAAAGCGAATATTACAAATGCGTAGTTCAATGCCGCTATTCCACCTACCGAAACATCACTAATAAAATACCTATCAATAAGAACATAGGAGAGGGATGAAACTTCTATTACGATTAAACTAATTATAATTCTTAATTCAGAAAACTCGTATTTAACTTTAAATAGATCCAGTGATAATAACTTTAAATCTTCCTTAACTAATACTATTAGAAAAATAAAGGCTGATAAATATGCTATCACAAAACTTATAGGCAGTATTAATATTCCTAGTAAATCCGAAAATAGGAGAACAAGAATAATTACAACAACATTTAAGAGTATAAGCGAAACTGCCGGATACGCAAACTTAAATCTTGCTTGTTGAAATGCCATGATTATTGACATTCCTGCATTCAATGGTATCGTAACCAAGAACATTATAAAAATCTTAATACCTAATTGCCGATTCTCAAGAGAAATGTCAGGCAAGTAGGAGTGAAATATCAAACCTGAGAATAGATACAGTATGATTGCAATAAATATTCCCCCTATAATAAACCACCAAAATGTGGAATTAAAAAAATACTTTCCATCTGATTCTGATAAATGATTAATCCTGTTGTAACTTGGCACGAAGTAGTGTTGAGCCAGATAAATCATTGAAGTATTAATAACTATAGGTAAGGCTACGCTTACAAGGAAAAGATCAAACTCTGGGCTCAATCCGAAATTGTTAGCATAAATAATTTCTCGAATGAATCCAATACCTTTACTCAAAACTCCTATTAGAGTAAGGATAACAGAAGCACCTGCAATTGAAGTAGCAACTTTTGTATTAGTCGTCATAGGAGTTAACAGAATTTTATATAAATATCACCGTCAACTATTCCCTTATCAGGTAATGTTTTAAAGAGTGTGATAAATTCATTTGGATCCAGCCATTCCTTAAGTGCAAAAATTAAAGTTTCACCGGATGAATAATTACAAAGTATTTGCCCTAATTTATTTAAATAGTTTATACAATCGATGGCTTTATCAACAAATTCAGGAATTGTAAATTCAAATGAAATGGTTCCGATAGGTTGAGTTAACCCCTGTATTACTTCAAATTCAAATCCTTCAACATCAATTTTACAAAAATCAGGTTTGCCGTATTTATCAATCATTTTATCCAGAGTTGTAACTTCTACTTCAATCTTTTTATTCCAATTAGCTTTATTAAATCTGCTAGTTTTAACTTTATTTATCCATTCTTCTGACATCGAGGTTAAAGTGGAAGCAGAGCTTAAAAATAAATTGGATTTACCCGCCTTTGAACCTAAAGCCATATCTTCGATATTTATAGTGTCCTTAAACTTTCTCTTAAGAAATTTTAGCGGTTTCGGTTGAGGCTCAAAAGCTACAACCTTTGCACCTAATTTTAGAAATATTTCACTTCTGTTTCCATAGTTTGCTCCAATATCAAAACACAAATTATTTTTTTTAATCAATACAGAATAAAAATTATATCTTTTTTGCTCATTAATCTTTTCCAATTCACTCTTAAAGAATCTATCTTTAAAAAGTTTAAGATGATCATATAAATCAAGTTGATGTAAAACCTTGTGAAATTTTTGTTTCATAATTAAAGAACTTGATTAAAATAAGATTGGAGCTGGTTTAATTTTAACTTCATTTATTTTTCATTGTTTTTGAGCGTAAGCTTCAAGATAAGCTTCACGTCTAAATGGAACAGCTAAAAGATATATAGGAAAAATTAATAACAATTTCATAAATTCCTTTGAGAATGGTTTTTCCCTCATAAATAAAAGACGGTTTGCAAAATTTCTTAGTTCAGCGATTTTATATTCTGAATTAATCAACGCAAAAGTTAAGGACTGCTTGTTAAATCCATTAATATGATAAGGCGATTGAAAAGGTTTTATTTTCTCAGTTATTTTTTTTCCGCTAATCTTAAAGAATAATTTTTTTACATCATTAAAAAGTGAATCCTCATTAGGAACTCCTACATATAGAATACCGCCTTTTTTTAAAATGCGTTTAATTTCTGATAAATATTCCGATGGGTTATAAACATGTTCAAGTACTGAATCAAGATACACTATATCAAAAAAATCTGAAGGAAATTTTGAATTTATCAGATCTGAGTTAATGAATTTTATATCATTAATTTTTGCGTCCTCCATTCTGTGGTCAGTTATATCAATACCGTAAACATTCCAACCCCTGTTGTGGGCTTCAATCAAACTATATCCTTCACCGCATCCAATATCTAGAAAATTTTCAATTTTATTTGAAGTAAATCTACCGGCTTTAGTTATTCTTTCTTTGCAATCCGATTTTCTTTTTTTTAAGAACCACTTACTGTTCTCAACAAAATAAGTGTTATCATACAAATATTTCCAATCGGATTCTGATAATTCTAAAGGAGGATTAACGAAGTAGAAGTCGCAATTAAGACATTTAACAACTTTATAGTTTTTTTTTATAACCTCTGCCGCTTTAAGGCTGATTACAGGGTTACCAACAATAACAAAATTTTTGTTTTTACAAATAGGACACATGTTGTTAATTGAATTTATTGAATTGGAAAAAGGGATTAAGATTTTTTACATCTTTTTATTCTTATCATCGTAAAACTTTTTATTTTTAAGAATAAGAACTACGGAAAGCAAAATGAATAAAAATATTCCTCCAACTACCGATGAATAAATAACTCTCGGTGCAACCGGTTTTTTAGGCGGTATTGCTTCATCAAGAATTTCTACAGTTGGAATTTCTCTATTCTCCTGAATCTTTTCTTTATAGTATTGCTGCTGCAGTAATACATATACTTCATTTTGAATTCTTACTTCTCTCAATAATCCTGCTAGATCTTTACCAAGGGTTGGCAGATCTTTAAATGCCAAAAGGTAATCTTCACTGCCGGTTTCAAATTGTGAATACTGATTTTTTAATTCTTGAAGTTTTTTATTTAGTGCTGTAACTAATCTATTATTCTCCGAAACATCTGATTTAATTAATCCAAGCTGCATTTCAGTTTGAATTATTTCACTCTTTATTTGAGCAGAAGCATCTATAGCTGCTTTAACCTGCTCAGGTATTGCAATGGTTTTATTTTTACTTTGGAAATTCATTAAAGCTGTTTCAGCCGAATCTAACAATGTTCTGGTTTCCTCTATTTGTGCTTCAATATAAATCCGGGCATTCTTTGCTTTTGAAGATAATTTTTCACGGTTTATTGAATCTAATGCTTCTATAAAACTGTTTGAAAGTAAAGCTGAAAGTCGTTTGAGTGAATCAGGATCGCTAAAAATCAGTGGAATAAACCCAGATTTAACATCTACATTTAAGTTTACAATACCTTCTTTAGTAATATCTGTATTAAGATTTTTTTGTAATTTTTCTGCGGCTTCAATACTATCGTCAGCATCAAAGTATTTTATTAAATCACATTTCCTTACAACATATAAAGATGCAGTTCTGCTTTTAAGAATTTCTACAAACAGCTGTGGACTTGCAGATGAAAGACTGCCTCCAAGTAGATTAGAAAAATCACTACTGCCCAATATAGCTCCAAAACCACCTAAACTGTTTTCCTGTTCGGGAGGAAGAATTGAAACAGTTGCTTGATAAGTTCTTGGATAGATAAAAAATAAAATTAAGAAAATAAAAATGGTAGAGAGAATTGTAATTTTTAAAATCGTTTTGATATTAAATAAAATTACATTTAACATTTCATGCCAGCTCATCTTTTACCTCGTTGCTACTATCACAGCGACTGATGCCGCTACTATTGCAGCAAGTTGCGCTACAACTGAAAGTGAAGTTAAAAATACATCCCAGAACTTTGGTCCCGGCGGATCTTCTAAAACCCAAATCGTATCACCCGGATCTAAAAACTCCACATCATCAGCATCTACCCATTCACCTGTATTTACTTTTATCACTCTAACATCGCCCTCTATTGCTCTCCAGCTAAATCCACCTGCTAGTTGAATATAATCACTTACTTTAAGATTTGATGCATATACAAGATTTCCAGGATTTACGACCTGACCAATAATTGAAATGTAATTTTTCTTCTCAGGAATGTTAATTACATCTTTTCTTTTTAAAATTACATCCTCATTCATTTCGTTACCTTTAAACAATGCCTTAAAATCTACAACTACCTTACCATATCGTTGTCTTGATTTGGCTTTAAAATAATCATATTCATCGTCCGTCATATCAACACGAGGGATTAATTTTATCCTCTCAAATTCAGGATCATAGGATGAGTCAGCATCAGTGCGATAGAGTGTGGCATCAACAAGCGAGGCATCTTCTAAAAATCCGCCTGCCTGTTTTATGATTTCAGATAGTTTAGTTTTATTTTTTACAATATTGTACACACCCGGATATTTTACTTTACCCGTTATGCTAACCCATTGTTCATCATAATAAGTCGTTAACTCACGCACTACTACAAGATCGCTAAATTTCAACTCAATATTATTTTGCTGAATATAATTATAAGAAAAATACTGGCTGCTCTGATTAATTCCGTCTTCATCAAAACGGATTAATTCAATTGAATCTTTTCGAGCTTTGTAAGTAAGGCCGCCTGCCAGATTTATTAAATCATTAATAGTCTCGCCTTCCCTAAATTCATAAGTAGCTGGATAAAGGACAAGACCCATAATTGAAACAATCTTGTTTACTCTTTCAATTATAACAACATCGCCGTCCTTTAAATAAGGATTTTGTTTAAAGTCTCCATTTCTTAAAAACGAAAGTAAATCGTACACCCCGGTGGTTCCATCTTTAGAAACAATTTTAATGTTTCTAATATCCGATGACGAATTGAGACCAGCAGAGTTCTTAAGCAAATCCTGCAATCTTGAATTAGATGATAAAACAATTGAAGATTGATTTGTAACATTACCTATTAAAGATACTTTTATCTTTCTTACTTCACCGAGTGCAATGTATATATCAACATTCTTAAAGTTTTTTTCTAATTGTGATCTGATAAGAACCTTTGCCTCAGCAAGACTTTTATTTCTTAAATCAACTGCACCAATTCTTGGGATGTAAAGATAACCTTCGTGATTGATCAGCAAATTAAAAATGCGTTCTTCAACACCGCTTATAGAAATAAAAATGTTGTCTCCAGGTCCAACTTTATACTCATCGGGATTAATAATTCCTTCAGAAGCTTGCATATATTTTGAGAAGGAACTGTCTGAAAATGAATTGAATGATCTTTCAGGATAAGTGGGCATTATTTGAGCGATGCTCAATGAAGAGATCAAAATTAAATACGTAATTAAAAATATTTTAGTTTTGGTCAAGCTTAAACCAGTATTGTTGAGAAGTTATTAATATTTAATCAATTTGAATTCTTAATACTTAAATATAAATCAAATCAAATCTTAAGTGAAATTTTTCTTAAAGAAAGTATTGTAACCACAATCCCTATTACGGGACCTAATGCCAGAAGAATAAATATAAATTCAATCTTATTAGGAATAACTGCATCAATGGTGACTAAAAAACCTTTAACATAAAAATAAAGCACCCAGATTATACCTAATGCTATAAGACCTGATAATAGACCCGTTATTGCGCTGTTAAGTATTATTGGCATTTTTATGGTCGACAGTTTAGCACCGACAAACTTCATCGTCTCCAGTTCTGAATATTTGGAATTTAAAATTAATCTAACAGTACTGTAAACAAGATAAAGTGAAACTAAAAAAATCAGCCCTGTTAATCCAAAAACATAAATTTTGGCCTGATCAATGTACATCAGAATCTTTTGATAAAAATCCTGTCTGTAGATCACTTCATCTGCCCATATAAAGCTTGATAGATTCTTAATAATCTGTTTGATTAAATCGCGGTTGGCATATTCATTTTTTAGTTTAAGATTAAAAGAAGCAGGCAAAGGGTTGTAATCCAAAATCTTTCTAAAATCTTCGCCGGTTTCTTTGATAAATATTTCTGCAGCTTTGTCTTTAGTTATATACTCAGATGTACTTAGATAATTTTGTTGAGACAATTCCGTTTTTATATTTTCAATTTCATTTTCATTAATGCTATCCTTAATAAATACACTAATAACAATATTACTCTTTAATTGATCTTCAAAATGATTTGAGAAGCGGATTATAAATACAGATATGGTTATCAGAATTACAGACAACGTAATAGATGTGAGAGCAAGCAAAAATGAAAACTTTGATCTTGCAATTAACTTAAACGCTTCTCTGAACCAGAATAAAATCATACTAAATTTTCAATTTTAAGGTCGTTAAAAGTTTGATTCATCTACCCACCGGTTTATTTGCCAGATTTTCGATTCACTATCTTTTTCTAAAGTTAAATTAACTTTTCCATCAACTCTTATAACGTCGGTTGGATTAAATGTAATTGTTAAATTAAAACTCCTTACAATATTTGCCGTAAGCGAATCTTCCGTAAAAAGCACAATATTATTCCAGATCAAATCAAGCCTCTGAGTATTCTGAAATAATCCATAAGTAGTTCTCATTTCTTCATCTCTGCCCCAGGTAACGTCAAATCCCTGATCATAATCACGATAAGTAAAAGTAAAATCATTATTAACTAGTCCGCTGTAAATAATTGTATCCTTAAATGTATAAGCATATTGAAAATTCTGGAATACTCCCGCTATATCTTTTTGATCTGAAATCGGCGGTTTTAAGTTCTCAAAGTTATCATCCAGCTTAGGTGCAAAAGGATTTGTGCATCCAATAAGACTTATCAAAAACAATATGAAAACAAAACTTTTAATTTGTACTGCCCTTTAATTCACTCCAGCTTGGCAGAGTTTCACTTTTTGTATCTTTCCAGAAGTAGATAACCCATTCCTGCCTTGAATCACGCAGCATATTGAATTGCAAGCTTCCGGCATAGTTTTTCGGTAATGGATCGCCTGATGGAACAGGAAGATTTAAAAAGTATGTTGCCGAATAGATTACGGAATCACCACTAAGACTGCTGAAATTTTGATCTGAAAGTGTAAGTGAAATTGGAAAATCTACAGGCACTTTATTAGTTATACTTGTAAAATATCTTCTTTCTTCGTTTAAACCCCAGCCTTGCAAGAAAATATCATAACGTGTAAGCGCTTCACTTGAAGCAGAGAAGTTATAATCTTTATCGGCAAAAATTGTATCCACAAAACAACGGATGTAGTTCTGAACATTTTTATCCGATAATGAATTTTTTAGATTTTCAATCACATTGGCAGCTTCAACGGGTGGTATCCAGTTTGATTTTGTTTGATCAGGCTTTTCATCCTGGCGAGTTGTAAATAGATCGCACCCAGTGAGTGATAATAATATAACGGCTAATAAAATTATTTTATTCATTTCTTACAAATCAATATCAGTCTTGGTGATGTAAACTGCTCAAATTTGTTACCAAGAAAATCACCAAATGTTTTGTGAATTTCAAATCCAATATTTTGGACAGCATTTACCAACTCCTCTTTAGTATACATCCTGACAGATTCAAAATATGTATTCAAAGATCCATTTTTGGTAATAACAATTTTTTTATTCACTCTTTTATCTATAATTTTTCTGTACTGATGAATTTCTGCACCATCCAATTTTTTTTCGGAAAACTCAACAAGATTTTCTTTAAGATAAATTGAATTAAAAAAATCCAGGATAAAATATCCATCATCTATTAAAAGGTCATACGCTTTTTGAAGGACGGCAAAATTTTCTTCGTCTGTATCAAAATATCCAAAACTAGTAAAAAGATTTATTACAAGATTAAACTTATCAGCAGTTTTAAAATTTCTAATATCAGATTGTACAAAATTAATATTCAGATTTTCTTTTTGCGCAGATTGATCTGCAATCGCTAAAAGATTTTCGCTTAAATCAACACCGGTTACACTAAAATTTTTTCTTGCAAGAATAATTGCGTGTCTTCCTGCACCGCAAGCCATATCAAGAATTTTAGATCCCGAGGGAATTTTAACATTTTCAAGAATTAATTTTATATGATCTTCTGCATCACTTTCGTTATGATGCTGGTAAACAGTTAAATATTCCTGCGTATTAAACCAATCCTTGAACCACTCTGGTTTCATAAATCCATTCTATTTAACATAGCTCTGCCAATCGTAGCCTCATCTGCAAATTCTAAATCACCGCCGATTGGAATACCTCTTGCAATCCTGGTAACCTTAATGTTTAGAGGTTTTATTAATCTTGCCAGATAAAGTGAAGTAGTTTCTCCTTCAGTATCAGGATTAATTGCAAGTATTATTTCTGTGATATTTTCGTTTTCAAATCGTGTAAGAAGTTCTTTAATTTTTAGATCGTGCGCAGTAACGCCTGAAAGCGGGGATAAAACTCCGCCAAGAACATGATAAAGACCGTTGTACTCATTAGTTTTTTCTATTGCAATTACATCACTTGCTTCCTCAACTACACAAATTTTTGTCGTATCGCGTTTTACACTTTTACAAATCTCGCAAAGATCATCTTCTGTTATATTAAAACATCTTTTACAAAAGTGTAACTTTGTTTTTAATTCTACGATCGCTTTTACAAGATTATCGACTGAAGTCTGCTCGTTTTTTAATATGTACAATGCCAATCTTTGAGCTGTCTTCTTCCCTATTCCGGGAAGTTTACTAAGTTCTTCAATTGCGATTAAAAGTGGTTCGGCTATTTGCAATTTAAAATCCTGGAATATTTAGACCGGGAGGAATCATACCTTTTGTAACTTTTGCCATTTCTTCTTCAGCCATTTTATTAGCTGACTGCAGAGCTTTGTTTACAGCCGCCACAACTAAATCCTCTAAAATCTCTTTTTCTTCAGGGTTAATTACTTGCGGGTCAATTTCGATAGAAATCAGTTCTTTCATCCCATTTGCTTTAGCTTTTATGATTCCGCCGCCGGCTTCTTCCGTAACCGTCATATTTCCAAGTTCACCTTGAACACGCTGCATCTCAGCCTGCATTTTTTGCACTTGTTTAAGCATTCCTTGCATTCCGCCCTTCATAAAGCACTCCTATAAAATTGTTTTTTTCAGTTTTTTGGAAGCCAAATATAATATAAACGATTGACTTTATACATTTAATATGCCTAATTTCTGCCCTGAAATTTAGTAAGTAAAATCGGTAGTAGAGGTTGCATGGTTGAAACTTTAAAACGAAATGATATTCCTTTTGATGAAGGTTATTATCAGTCGATAGAATATCTGGATAACTATCATATAAATGATGGTAAAAAAGTTAAAGTTAAGGATATTGGCAAAAAGGTAGCATTAACTAATGCATTTTTCTTTGATTATTTGAAAGAATATCACATACCGACCACTTTTCTTAGAAAAGATGGTGATACCTCTCTAAAATTTTCTGTTTCTCAGGAGTTTCCATTCAGAATAAAAATCCTAAACTCTGCTGATAAAAGGAACTCTAAGATTTTTGGAATGAAGGAAGGAACAGAATTAAATCTTCCTGTTTTTGAGTTTCATTACGGCTGCGGCAAAGAAAGCATAATAAGTGAAAGTCATCTTATTGCCTTTGATTTGTGTAATCCCGAAGATATGAAACTGATTACGAGAATCTGCTCCAAGATTAATGCAGTTTTAAAATCATTTTTTGAAAGACGAAATGAAACACTTGCTGAAGTTTGCTGTCATTTTGGTAAACACGAAGATAAAGTTTTTTTAATTGGTGATTTTTCACCCGCAAGTTTAAAAATCTTACCAAAAGATGAGGCGGTAAAATGGACTAATCCTTACAAACTTTCATCAGCAGCGGAAGTAAAAAAATATACTGATCATCTTTATAACATTGCGAGTGTAAAATAATGTTTACCAAATACGGCTATAATACAATGGGGATTGTTTTCATTGTAGTCTTTATACTTATTGTAATCTCAATCTTTTCAACTTCAAATTTTGTACGAGTACCATTAGTACTATTAGCAATTTTTTTAGTTGTCTTTACACTTAATTTCTTCCGCGATCCTGAAAGAACAGTACCAAACAAATCAAACATAATTGTTTCCCCTGCCGATGGAAGAATTTTATTCGTTAAAGATGTTGTAGATGAAAAGTTCATCAACGGTAAAGCAAAATTAGTTTCGATATTTATGTCTCCGCTAAATGTTCACGTAAACAGAATTCCGATTACCGGCAAAGTTGAATATGTAAAATACATTCAAGGTGAGTACCTCGCAGCATTTGAAGATAAAGCATCTGAACGCAATGAACGAAACGAAATTGGAATTACAAGTCCTGCTGGAAAAGTATTCTTTACACAAATTGCAGGATTTGTTGCACGAAGAATTGTTAGTGATCTAAAAGTCGGAGATTCTGTTTCCATTGGAAATCGATTCGGTATGATTAAATTTGGAAGTCGTGTTGATATAATTGTTCCGGAGCAGTGGCAGGTTAAAGTAAAAAAAGACGACAAAGTTACTGCAGGCGAGACAATCCTTTTTGAATATTAATGAATGAATCGTTTTAGAATTACACCTTCTGTAATACCGAATTTATTTACCGCTATGAACATGTTCAGCGGTTTTTTTTCGATTATCAGCGCAAGCCAGGGAAACTTTATTTACGCCGGCTGGTTAATAATTATTGCAGCAATTTTTGATACGCTTGATGGTTTAATGGCTCGCCTTACAAAATCCAGCAGTGAGCTTGGTGTTGAACTTGATTCACTTTCCGACGTTGTCAGTTTTGGTGTTGCACCTTCCTTTCTACTTTACACAACTTACTTTAACCAATTTGAAACTTTTGGCGTAATAATAAGTTCACTTCCAATGATAGCGGGAGGATTTAGATTAGCAAGATTTAACGTTCAGCTTGTTGGATTTGATAAATCATATTTTACAGGTCTGCCGATTCCATCTGCGGCTCTTGTAATAGTCTGTTTCAACTTATCTTTTTATAAAGATGGTTATCCGGAAGAGCTAAAGATTTTTATTATACCAATAGTTTTACTTGTTTCATTTCTTATGGTAAGTAAAATAAAGTACGATACTCTGCCTAAGTTTTCTTTAAATGAAATGAAAAAAAATCCGCTTCTTTATGTGGCGTATTTAATTGCCTTAATAGTTTTGGTTATTTACAAGATCAAAGGATTGTTTTTCATTTTTGTTTTCATGATTGCATTTGGTATTTTTCGTCAGATTTTTAAGTATTTCTCAAATAAAAAAACTGAGTAAAAAGTGTATAAAGCTACAGTTCTAATAAAACGCAGACCATCAATTTTAGATCCACAAGGTGTTGCTGTTGAAAAAGGTGCAAAGCATCTTGGAATTACCAACATCAAAAGCACACGCATAGGAAAACTAATTGAGTTTGATGTTGATCTTTCAGATCGTAGTGAAGCAGAAAAAGAAGTAAATCTTTACTGTTCAAAGCTTCTCTCAAATCCTATTATGGAAGATTTTGAATTTACTTTGACTGAATTTGGCCCTTCGGGGGAAGAAGTAAAATGAACCTAAAGTTTGGCGTAGTAGTTTTTCCTGGCTCCAATTGCGATCACGATGCATACTATTCATTACGCAAAGTTCTTAACTATGATGTTGAATTTCTCTGGCACAAAGAAACAGAATTAAAACAAAGCAGTGTTATCTTGCTTCCGGGCGGATTTTCTTATGGCGATTATCTTCGTACTGGTGCTATTGCAAGATTTTCCCCGATTATGAATTCAGTCATCAGCTTTGCAAATAAAGGCGGAATTGTAATCGGCATCTGTAATGGTTTTCAAATATTACTGGAAGCTGGTTTGTTGCCCGGAGTTATGATACGTAATAATTCACTTAAGTTTGCTTGTAAAGATGTTTATCTTAAAACTGAAAACAGAGAAACAATATTCTCTGCAGAAATTAGTGAGGCAACAAAAGCATTAAAAATTCCTATTGCCCACGGTGAAGGTAATTATTTTGCTGATGCTGATTTGCTAAATGAACTTGAAACTTACAGGCAAATTCTTTTTAGATATTCTGATGAAGATGGAAATGTAGATGATGAAAATAATCCTAACGGTTCTCAATTGAACATTGCAGGAATAGTAAACAAAAACGGTAATGTAATGGGAATGATGCCGCATCCTGAAAGAGCTTGCGATCCAACTCTAGGCAGAACTGATGGGCAGCAAATTTTTAAATCGATAGCTAATTATATATTAAATTAAAGGTGATGTTATGTTTGGAAATTTAGGCGCAGGCGAAATAATACTGATAGTACTTGTAATACTCTTGTTATTCGGTGCAAAGAAAATACCGGAACTTGCTCAAGGCTTGGGCAAAGGTATGAAGGAATTCAAAAAATCCTTAAAAGATGTTGAAGAAGAAATCAAAAAGACGGATGATGAAGTAAAAAAATCTGATAAGTCTTAGTTTAATAGTTCTGTCATTAATTGGCTGTCACGGATCGCTCCGTGACAGAATAAATTATAACTTTTATGCTTTCATTCCCGTCCCAATGGGACGGGAATCTATTTTTTAAATGCAATAAAAAAAATATAAATGACTTTCTACAAAAATCAAAAAGAAAAATTAGAACTTTTACAATCAGGCAAGCTTGATCTTGTTGAAAATGTAAATCATTTTCTAAAGAATATTGAGGATCAAAAAGACCTTAATGCTTTTAACTTTGTTTTTCGTGATGAAGCTATTGAATCAGCAAAAACAGTTGAGCAGAAAATAAGAATTAATACTGCCGGCAAACTTGCAGGAATGGTAATTGCAATTAAAGATGTACTTGCTTTCAAAGATCAGCCACTCACCTGCTCTTCAAACATATTAAAGACTTTTAATTCACTTTACACAGCAACAGCAGTTCAAAAACTTATTGATGAAGATGCAATCATTATCGGTAAAACAAACTGCGATGAATTTGCAATGGGTTCATCAAATGAAAACTCTGCGTTTGGTAATGTTTTAAATCCTGTAGATAAAACTCGAGTTCCCGGTGGATCCAGCGGCGGCTCGGCTGTTGCAGTTGCAGCAAACTTATGCGATGTTTCTCTCGGTACAGATACAGGTGGATCAATTCGTCAGCCTGCAGCTTTTTGCGGAATCTTCGGACTAAAACCAACTTACGGAAGAGTTTCCCGTTATGGACTAACCGCATTCGCTTCATCCTTCGATTCAATCGGACCATTCTCAAAAAATGTTGAAGATGCGGCTTTGGTTATGGAAGTAATTTCCGGTAAAGATAAAAATGATTCAACATCTGTTGAAAAAGTAATTTCGGATTTTTCTACTTCATTATCAAAAGACACAAAACTAAAAATTGGAATTCCAAAAGAATATTTTGCTGATGGATTAGATGAGGAAATTAAAACAGCAATATTAAATGTTGTTGATGAAGTGAAACTTGAAGGTTATGAAGTGAAAGAAGTTTCACTTCCAAAAACTGAATACACGATTGCAGCATATTACATCTTAACAACAGCAGAAGCATCATCAAACCTTGCGCGATTTGACGGTGCACGTTATGGTTATAGAAGCAGTGATTATAAAAATCTAAAAGAAATGTATTTGAATTCCCGCACAGAAGGTTTCGGCAAAGAAGTTAAACGAAGAATTATGCTCGGCACTTACGTTCTCTCCTCTGGTTATTATGATGCTTACTATCGCAAAGCACAAAAAGTAAGAAGATTAATCAAAGAAGATTTTGATAATACTTTTAAGCAGGTTGATTTGCTGATCACTCCAACAACTCCAACTGTTGCATTTAAGATTGGTGAAAAATCTGATGATCCTTTGCAAATGTATTTGAGTGATATTTACACAACATCTGCAAACCTTGCCGGCATTCCGGGGATGAGCATCCCAATTGGGAAGAACTCAGATAACCTTCCAATTGGGTTGCAAATTTTATCCCAGCAATTTGAAGAAGAAAAAGTATTTCAGTTAGCAAAGCACATTCAAGATGAAATCGCAGTCTGAAATAGTAATTCGTAACTGGACAAGAGAAGATTTCCCAATCGTAAAAAACATTTTACTTACAACCTGGAAAAACACTTACACATTTATTCCTGAAGAAGATATTCTAACTCACTTTGAAAAATTCTATAGTGCAGATAGATTAATTGAAATCTTTAACGATCCTTTCTCAAAAGGAATTATTGCTGAAGTAAATTCGATCCCGGCTGGCTGGTTAAAATTATTTGAGGATATCATCAACAAAAAATACTGTGTATCATCTTTATATGTTTTACCAGGGTATCAAGGTTTAGGTCTTGGTAAAAAACTTTTGAATGAAGCATACAGAATCGCAAAGGAAAAGCAATTCAATAAAGTTTGGCTTGGAGTAATGAAACAAAATGTAAAATCTTTAGACTGGTATAAAAATCTGGGATTTATTTTTGATGAAGAAGAGCCTTTTCAAATGGGCTCAACAGAAGTTATGCATTTGATTGGGTATAAGATTATTTAGTTCTCCCCTTCCAGTGTTTTGGATTTCTGCTACCATGAAAAACAGCAACAATAACTATTCTATCTTTCTCTGTTAAATAATATATCCCGAATGGAAATCTTTTTAATAATATTCGTCTTACATCTTTGTAGACTTTCGGAAATGCTTCAGGATTCTATTGAATTAAATGAATAGTTGAATCTAAACTTTCAGAAAATTTTTCTCCAAGACCATTTAAATTTTTATCATACCATTTTGCTGCTTCAATAATATCAACTTCTGCCTCTGGTCTAACAATAATTTCAAGGCTCATAACTTAGACTTGATTTCCTCACGAACGAGATTCCAATTTTTACCATCTTGAGGTTTAAGCTTATAATTGTTCAACCTTAATTCGAGTTCTTGCTTTTGATCGTCCGAAATAGAAATATTTTCTTGTGAACTGCTTATATCATCCCAGATATCTTGAACTAACAGGATCTTCTCTTGCAAGCTTAGGTTCTTTAAGTTTATTGGATTACCGGTATTGTTCTGAGTATTTAACATTTTTTGCCTTTAGTTTTAATTGAAAATTAAACTTTCATTCCATCTTAATCAAGATTATGATTAGTATAATTAAGTTTACAAGCATTTAAAAACATTCATCACTCAAAATTTATCATTATCCCAGAATTTCCTTATTTTTGTTCACAAAATTTAATTTAGAAAAGGATTATTTATGGCTATCATAATCGATAAAAACACTCGCCTTGTTGTTCAGGGAATTACGGGCAGTGAAGGTTCATTTCACACAACTCAAATGCTTGAATACGGAACCAAAGTTGTTGCAGGTGTTACTCCCGGAAAAGGCGGAACAGATTTTCAAGGAGTACCTGTTTTTGATACCGTTGCAGAAGCGGTTAAAGTTCAAAAAGCAAATACATCAGTAATTTTTGTTCCACCTGCATTTGCTGCAGATGCAATTTTAGAAGCAGCCGGTGCAGGAATAAAATATATTATCTGCATCACTGAAGGAATTCCGACTAATGACATGTTGAAAGTTTATAATTCCATCAAAGGAAAAGATATTGTTTTAGTTGGTCCAAATTGTCCCGGTGTTATCTCTCCAGGAATAGCAAAAGTTGGTATTATGCCCGGCTTCATACATAACAAAGGAAAAATTGGTGTAGTATCCCGCTCCGGCACTTTAACCTACGAAGCAGTAAAACAATTATCAGATGTAAATCTCGGTCAATCAACTTGTGTTGGCATTGGCGGCGATCCAATTATCGGCTCAAGGTTTATTGATATCATAAAAATGTTTAATGATGATAAAGACACACATGGAATTGTAATGATTGGTGAGATCGGCGGAAGTGCTGAAGAAGAAGCTGCCGATTTTATTAAAAAAAATGTTAAAAAACCTGTAGTTGGATTTATTGCAGGAAGAACAGCGCCTCCCGGAAGAAGAATGGGTCACGCTGGTGCTATAATTTCAGGCGGAAAAGGAACTGCGGCAGAAAAAATGGCAGCAATGAAAAAAGCTGGAATTCATGTTGTTGAAAGTCCTGCAGAGATTGGCGTAACGATGTTAAAGGCGATTGAAAAATTGAGAATTAAAAAATCTGTCGTAAAAAAATCAGTTACAACAAAAAAAGTTGTAAAGACAGTAAAACCTGTTAAGATTGAAAAATCTAAGACAAAGAAAAAAGTTGATAAGAAAAAAGAATCCAAATCAAAGAAGCACGATAAAAAATCACAAAAGAAAAAAAGTAAAAAGAAATAGGAGTATTACTTGAGTAACAAAACATTAGCAATAATAAAACCTGATGCAGTAAAGGATAATCACGTTGGTGAAATAATAACGATGATAAACAAAGCTGGTTTTAAAGTTAAAGCATTAAAAATGATTAAACTTTCTGAAGATGCTGCAAAAGCATTTTATGAAATTCATAAAGACAAACCATTTTATGGTGAGTTAGTTGAATATATGACTTCCGGCCCTTGTGTTCCGATAGCTTTGGAAAAAGAAAATGCTGTAGAAGATTACAGAAAACTTATTGGTGCAACTGATCCTGCAAAAGCTGCAGAAGGTACCGTTAGGAAACTCTATGCTCGAAGTGTTCAATTCAATGCAGTACATGGTTCAGATTCGGATGAGAATGCTGCAAAAGAAATTGCTTTCTTTTTTAGTAGTAAAGATTTAATTGAAAATTATAAGGGTTAAAATATAAATTTACTGTTGTCACTCTTAGCTTGTCGAAGTGTGACCAGTTTTTTTTTAATGTCAGTCTTCGACAAGCTCAGACTGACATTTGTTTTTTAAGGAAGATTGAAAAAGAAATACGATGAAACCAAAGTACTACTATAGTTTATTAGTTATTGGATTAATATATATTTTTTCAATTCCTATTAATGCTCAAATAATTAATGGTGCTGATTTACTTTTTTCAGAAAATCTAAATCTTATTACCGGTAAAAATATTGCAATAGTCTGCAATCATACTTCCCTGTTATCTGATGGAACTCATTTAGTTGATGCTTTACTAGAACAAAAAGAGGTTACAGTAAAATCAATCTTTACACCGGAACATGGCTTTAAAGGTAGTGCTGAGGCTGGTGAACTGATTGATTATAAAAAAAATCTATATAAAGATATTCCTATAATTTCTCTTTATGGAAAAGTCAGAAAACCATCAAAAGAAAATCTTAAAGATGTTGATGTTCTGATTTTTGATATTCAGGATGTTGGTGCAAGATTCTATACATATATCTCAACAATGTATTATGTTTTAGAAGCAGCAGGCGAAAATAACATTCCGCTAATAATTCTTGATCGTCCAAATCCTATTGGAGGTAGCTATGTTGATGGACCAGTTTTAGATCCAAATTACAAATCTTTTGTGGGTATTGCAGAAATTCCAATAACTCACGGGATGACTGTCGGTGAACTTGCAAAGTTTTTCGTTGGTGAAAAATTAATATCAAGCTGGAAAAATGTTTCTTTGACAGTAATCAGTTGTAAAAACTGGAATCGTGAAATTCCAACTCAATTTTATAAAAATTGGAATTCTCCATCTCCAAATATTAACTCTTTAGAAACGGCACTTGTTTACCCAGGAACTTGCTTACTTGAAGGGACAAATATTTCAGAAGGCAGAGGAACTCTTTACCCATTTCTCCAAATTGGGACACCATTCTTCAAATCGGAAGAAATAATTGAAAAACTTAATTTGTTAAAAGTTGATGGTGCTGAATTTCAACCGATATCATTTATTCCTGAAGATATACCTGAAATGGCAACCAATCCAAAGTTTGAAGGTAAAACCTGTTATGGGATTAAAATTAATATTACCGATCCAAATAAATTTGAGTCCGTAATATTTGGTGTAAAACTGTTGTTCGTTCTCACTAAATTATATGGTAATCAAATTAAGTTTAATGAATCTTCATTTGATAGACTCGCTGGATCAAAAACACTAAGAGAACAATTGAAGAAGCAAATTACACCTGATAAAATTTTTGCAACCTGGCAGAAAGAGTTAAAAAAGTTCAACAAAAAAAGAAATCAATACTTACTTTATTAAGAGGATAAAATGTTAAAATACTTATTAGTGCTTATTACTTTTAGTTTTATTTTATTTGGCTGCGGCGATAAAAATAACGAACCGGAAAAAACTTTAACCGATGCTGAAAAATATTCTTACGATTCAACAGATTTGAAAACTGACGGACTGGATACTTCAGGAAAACCTTTTTTAATGGAATATAAATTTAAGAAAGGTGACAAAATCGTTTATCGTTTGACTACAATATCAAACAATACACAAAAAGTTACTATGGATACAACTATTTCCAATGTTGTAAATCAAAAAATAATTTACTTGCTTGATATTGATATTAAAGAAGTTGATGAAGACGGGGCAGCTGAAGCTGAAATAAAAATAAATTCGTTAAAACTTGAAGCATCTGCAAATGGTGAAACATTTAATTTTGAAGCCGGTAAAAATGCAGATTCAACTAAGGTTCAGCAATTCGCTGAATTTCAGGCACTCCATAATAATCCATTCAGCGTTCGCTTTAGTAAAAGAGGAGAAATTCTTGAGGTCTTTAAAGCGGATAAGATATCAAATAAATATTTGGAGATAAAAGGAGCCGCCGATACTATTTCTGCAAATGATAGAAATTTAATTCGACAGGATTTAATTAATGGGGTGCTTACACCGTTATTAACTCAGATAATTAGAAAAGTTTCTGATAAAGAAATGTACACAGATTCAACCTGGCAGATACAGCAGGCACCAATTCCATTAATGGTTTATCAAATAAATTATACTAACACATACAAAGTTGAAAGTGTAGAAAAATTTGATGATAATCGTGTAGCTGTAATAAATGCAGGAATTGACTTTAAGTACACAGGTCAATCAAAAGTAAACCAGGGCAATGTTATGTATAATTTTGAAAAACCATTATCTACTGCTGAAGGAAAAATTTATTTTGATGTTGATAAAGGAATGCAAATTAAATCACGAACAAAAACCAGACTTGAAATAAGCTACTCTATGGAAGCTAACACACCGCAAGGCAAACAAAAAGGTACACGCCGGGATGTGATTAGTAATACTAATATTTTAGAGTTACTATAAATGTTTATAAAAGTTTTAGGTTTGATTAAAAATTATTTTTTTATTCTTTCTATAGCAGTTTTTTCACTCGTTCTAATTTCTTGTTCAAAAGACGATCAGGTTATCACTACTCAAAATGGTAAAAGTACTATAACAGGACAATTAAAATTTTTAGACAGCACTCCGGCAGCATCAGCTCGTATCGAATTAAAAAGCAATACTTCCGGCAGATATATATATGACACCTGCGATGTTAATGGAAATTTTTTCTTTGAATATCTATATAAGGATAATTACACTCTAACTTTTAGAAGTACAAGCTATGATATTAACACAAGTTATGTTTCTGTAAGTGTTGATGATAATCAGAATGTTATTCAGGATGTTTATATAAGGTACAATATGCTTGATGACTTTGCGACAAAGATTATTAGTGATGATGTATTTCTAATAAAGATGCAGCCAGATGGAGCAAAAGTGGGGAATAACTATGATCTTATAAATAACTTAAGCGGCTATTACAGATCGGGTGGTTCAGATTCAATCTCTCTAAGCTCAAATGTTTATTTAGTGCCCGCGAACATTGATTGGAATAATCCCGGTATTGATTTAACACCTGAATATATTCAGTCAAATTTTCAATTTCTTTTTTCTGTTGATGAGGATCCTGTTGTAAATGGAAGACATGAAATTAGAATATCAGATACTAATAATATTCAATCGATTTTTTCAAACCCATCAAATGGATTCGCATTCGTTTTAAATGATTCAACTGCAAATGAGATCAAAATACCTTGTGTTGATTTTAGCAATAACGATTTTGGTTTAAAGATTTTTTATAAATAGTTGAAGTTCCGCACAAAGGTTTTTAACGGAAAAAAATATCTCAATTTGTCATTCCCACGAAAGTGGGAATCCATATTTTCGTTATTTTAGTATTGTAGATACCCGCTTTCGCGGGTATGACATTCAGTTAGATATCTATTTTTCAGAAGTCTTTTAAATTTAATCCTTAACTGCCGTAACTACTACTTTAATTCCCTCAACTCTGATAACTTTAATTTTTACATCTTTGTCAATGTATTCAGAGTCTGCAACAACATCAATTCTTCGTCCATCAATTACTGCTGTACCGCCCGGTCGAAGAGTTGTAAATGCAGAGCCTGTCTTTCCAATTAATTCTTTTTCAGAAGGATACGATACAAATCCTTGATCGGCTTTTTCTGATTCTGCTAATACAAGCTTATTAAACGCTGTTGATTTGGGTAAATACTTAACGAGAAAGAACATACCTAATAATGCAAAAAGCATTGCGCCGGATAATTGAATAATTGCAATTGATACAGCTCGCATATCTATAAATGGATCGCTGCCAAGCAGTGAAAGGAATATTGATGCAAAGATCAATACAATTCCAGAAATACCAGCGACCCCAAAACCCGGAATAATAAATATCTCCACAAGTAATAAGATTAATCCAATTATAAAAAGTAGTATTTCTAAAATAGATGCAAGCTGAAGAATATAAGATGAACCGAAAAATAAAGTTAGAGCAATTAAACCAGTTGTTCCAGCAACTCCCCAACCAGGAGTTTTTATCTCAGCCATCAATCCAAAAAATCCAATCATAATAAGTATGGATGAGATGATAGGATTATTTAAAAACTTTACAACATCTTCTGCCCAATTAGAGGTAATTGAAACTTCCTGAGCATTCTTCAAATCAAACGCACTTAGCAATTCATTAAAACTTGTAAGGACTGTATCTGCAATTAGGTATTTATGTGCTTCATCAGCAGTTAATGTGATTAACTTTGTGCTATCAACCAGACCCTCAACAACAACTCTTTCATCAACCATTCCTTCGGCAATATCAGTTCTTCTGCCATTTTTCTCCGCAGTAGAGCGCATTTCAGAACGCATATAAGATTGATATTTTTCTCCAACTTTTTGTCCTGTCTGATCAACAACTGTTGCGGCACCAATTGAACTTCCGGGAACCATAACAATTTTATTGCAGGATAAAGCTATCAACGCTCCCGCAGATATAGCACGGTTATTAATAAAAGCAATTGTTAAAACTTTGCTTGATATGATTGCATCCTTTATTTGTGTTGCAGCATCAACTCTGCCCCCAAATGTATTTATCTTAAATACTATTGCATCAGCATTGTTCTGTTCTGCTTCAGAAATTACGCGGGAAACATATGGTGCTAATCCTAAATCGATTTCGCTGTCAATGTAGGCAACATAAACAGTTTTTTGCTGTGCAAATGTAGTAAGTGCAAAGAGGATTATGATTAGAAATTTCATTTTATCATCTCAAAATAATTATCAAATGAATTGAATAATTGCTGAGTGAAAATAATGAAAAACAGATTGAGCGGAAAGTACTATTGAATTCACGATTTTTAATTATAGAAAATTTGCTATTCGTGTTGCGCCATAATAAAAGGTAACCATTGTATTAGTAGTAAAATATGTTAATAAGTTTGTTCATATGGGGTTAAAAATAAAAAAATAATAGTAATAATAATTGTTTCTTTCTTTTTTGCCTACTTTTTTCTTTCTTTGTTAATAAGTGGATAAATCAAAACTCAGTAAAGCTTTAGAATATTTTTGATTTTGTTTTTCAGTCTACTCTCAAGTAAAAAAGGGTCAAGAGAATTAAATGTTTTAGTTAGTTCTTTTTTAACCGAAGTTTTGATAAAATTAGAATCCATAAGTCTCTGATACGGGGTAAGAGGGTTAGAAAACTTTTTAATTATTTTAGCACCATCTCTTTTCTTTTCAATAAGCTTAAAAGCAGGAATAAAAAAGTTCAAGTAAAATCTCCATTCAGTCAAATATAAATCGTTCAGCATATCCACAGTTTCAATCTTGTCAAACCTTTGGTAACCAATGAACTGTCTTATGTGGGTCCAGTTTTTTTCTTCAATATGAGCATTATCATTTTTCTTGTACTCTCTTGATCGTGTGTATTGAACAGGCTGCTTTTTGTTAGCAAAATATTCAAGCAACATATAGTTAAGCAGCTCGCCACCATTATCGCAATCAAAACCAAGTATCTTAAAAGGAAGTAGCTTCCTGATGTTCTTAAGAGCCT
>JBGAWM010000059.1:0-19481 GCA_044227615.1 Ignavibacteriaceae bacterium | reverse complement strand
AATAAATAAATTCCTGAAGATATTGAAGATGCGTTAAACTGTGCTGTATGTTTGCCAGCTTCAACTTCACCTTCAAATAGTGTAATTACTTTCTGTCCAATAAGATTATAAACATCAAGCGTTACATTAGATTTTACAGGAACTGCATAAGCAATGTTTGTAGTAGGGTTAAATGGATTTGGATAATTCTGTTCAAGAGCAAATTCTGTTGGTATTGTAGAGCCAACATTTACAACGTCTGAATATTCATATGCACCATTGAAATCGATTTGTTTTAGTCTGTAAGCATGGTCAACACCAGCGGCCAGATTACGATCTAAATATGAATATTGTTTTTGTTCTGTGGTTGTTCCAAAACCTTCAACAAAAGCGATTGTGGCAAAAGCAGAACCATTGACACTTCTCTGAATTTCGAATCCTCTGTTGTTAAGTTCTGTAGCGGTAGCCCATCTTAATTGAACATCATTACCAACAAAAGCACCGGTAAAAGATGTTAACTCTACAGGAACAACAAGAGGAGTGAATCGGATGTAATCAATATAGTTTACACTTGCATAAGTTCTTGGAAAGTCGGGTTTTTGATCAGGAATTAAAGTCAAAGTGGCTCCAGTTACACCGATAGAAGAAGAATAATCAAACGTTAACTCCTCCCACTGATTAATTAATGTATTTGGAGCAAAATGATCTTGATTTGGCGGTTCAAGTTTTAAATTAACTGGAGAGATGCCATCTTTGTAAACTAAAATTTTAACAATACAGTTAGATGCATCAATAGTCATATCTGGAAAATCTGCACTCCAAGCGCCTGCCCAAGGGTTACCATCAGAGCCTATCATGAACATAACACAACTATCCGATGTGTTTAATCCACCTGGAGCTGGGTTTGCAACTATATCAAGCATACCACCTGTTCCAAGATCAAAAGGATTCCAAACCCAGTTATTACCAACAGTTTCAAAATCAATAACTGGTTGAGCGTAAAGAGCAACAGAGAAAAGGAAAAACGAAGCTAATAGAAATCGTTTCATCGCACCCTCCTTTAAAGGATTTTATGAATAAGTTAATTAGAAATTAAATGTAAACGTTTACATTGTGGTTTTAAACTAATCCAATATTTCTATAATGTCAAGAGGTTGGGTAAAAAATTAATTATTTAAAGGTCTAATTTTCATTCAATTTTTAAACTGAAGGAATTTAACGAGGGGATATTTTAGAAATAAAATCCAAACCAGGTTCCTTTTGGAGAGAAGCGAATTGTTGGCAATGGTAAACGAAGAAAATTGATTTCACTTTTTACAAATTTGAAGAAACCCCAATCATCCCAGATAGGAAGTTTTCTAATATCAATATCAAGCCCGACAAAGTATTCTTTATGCCCGCCCCAGGGATAAGTACTAATGTCTTTTGCGCTGACACCTACAGCCAGCCCTAAAGGAGCCAGCCATTCTGAATAATTTTTTTTCCAGCTATCGGGAAAATAATGGTGTGGATTAACTGTAAGCCAGAACGTCATCCCTTCGTAATCTTCAATTAAAGCTTGCGGATCTTTATTATACCTATTTTCTTCCCACGCTTCAGATTTATGCCAGCTAAATTTTGGATGAATTCCACCCAACGCATCATAATTAAATTGTTGAAGAACATAGAATGCGGAACCTGCAGTATTTGCAAGCATATCGCCCCAGCTAAAGCCCCATTCCGACATAAATGCGTCGGACAATTCTATTTCAAGCATCCATGCCCATCCTGTGAGTGCACCTACCCAAACAGAAGTATTTCCAGACATTCCAGACCATCTATATATTTTTCCTGTAAGATCGCTTGTAAAATACGCATCGGAAAAATGACCAAATTTGTCCATCTGCTGATATTTATTCCAGTCATTAATAAACTCTAATGAATGGAAAGCTGAAGTATTTTCTGTATACCATACATTACGCTGATACGTGTAGGCAACAGCGTTAGTGGCTGCAATTAAACCAATCATAGAACTTAATCGGAAATAATTAATGTCTGAGTATTCTTTCCAGATTGTTCCATCAACCATTGGTATTTCGGTATTAATAAAAGTTGGCTGGCTTGCAATATCAATTCCAGATTTATTGAATCGATTTAGTGAGTTATAGTTGAAGTGATAAGTAATTTCATTTAACAGATGAAATCTTGAGGCGCTCGAATAATCAATTAGGCTTGGATCGTAATTAGTTGAATCCTGTCCAAAAACATAAGAGAGAGTTATGAATAGTATCACTAACACTTTATTTATTACAAGACTCATATCTCCAATCATTTATTGATTGAAAAATATTTTAATTAATGAAGAGATACAATATTATTTGTATTTATATCAGAAAGATGAACCGATTTACATTAAAGGAATTTTAATACTGATTATTGTTTCTTACAATTCTTTCAAATAATCAGGACCACCAAGTGAATTAATTTGCCTTACAATCCAATTCTGTCGTCCTCTTACATATCCGGAGGGTTTTACCGCTGAATATTTTATCGGATTTGGCAAAATAGCAGCCAATAATGCGGCTTGTCTTATATTTAAATTAGCTGCCGGCTTCTTAAAATATGCAACGCTCGCAGTACCAACACCAAAAATTTTATCTCCCATTTCTGCAATGTTCATATGTACTTCGAGGATTCTCTGCTTATCCCACAACAATTCTATTAATAATGTAAAGTATGCTTCAATGCCTTTACGCACAAAACTTTTTCCTTCCCATAAAAATAAATTTTTAGCTACCTGCTGTGTGATTGTACTTGCACCTCTAACTCGTCTTCCTCGTTTATTTTCTTTCAGTGCTTTTTCAATCTGTTTAAAATCAAATCCAAAATGCTTAGGAAAATTTTGATCCTCTGCAGCTACAATTGCAATGGGCATAAACTTAGAAACATCATCATAACTTACCCAATGATATTTTATTAATTCGAATTCACCATCAAATAAACCTGATATTTGTCTTTGCACCATGATTGAGCTTGTAACAGGATTTATCCATCTCATTGCAAAGACTAGCAGGACAGTTGAAACAAAGAAGATTATCGCAAATTTTAAGGTCCACTTAAAGATGCGAAACAATCTTTGCTTAAATGATATTTTTTTTGATGACGTTTTTTTTGCCATATATAAAAACAAACTCACCCTCATTCACCGCCGTAAAACTCTCTTAAAAGGAGAGGGATTTTCCGAAAGTTTTCTCTCCCCTTCTCTTTGCAAGAGAAGGGGCAGGGGGATGAGTTCAAGTATTATTAATGTACTAAATATTTTTTTTTGATTTATTTTTATTTACGGTACAGGATCATAACCACTACCGCCCCACGGATGACAGCGCGAAATTCTTTTTATTCCTAACCATCCGCCTTTTAACAATCCATATTTTTTTAAAGCTTCCAATGTATAATGTGAACAAGTCGGAGTATATCTGCACGAAGATGGAAATAATGGAGATATTAATAATTGGTAAATTTTAATAAACAGAATAGCTGGAACTGCTAAAAGTTTTAAAGTCTTATTAAAAAAGTTTTTTATTGTCAATTCAATCAATAATTGTTATTTGCTCCTCAAATATTATCAAATTTTTCATCATAAAAACGAAGAATTCATCAATTAAATGATGATGCTCACTAAATAACTTTGAATTTTGTTTTTATTATCGGTTAATTTGCAAGCGTTTTTTTTCAAATTGTTGGGCTATGATGATTTTCAAATTCTATTGTGCCGAATTTGAAACTTATAATGAATGCTGTCATATCTCGACTTCGCCCGATATGACTCTCAAAATTAAGAGAATAGCAAGTCACTCTAAGCGGAGTCAAAGAGTGAGAAAAATTTTTCATCTTATTGAATAAACTTTATAAGATGAGCAAAAGTAAAAATAAAAGTAAATATAATGCCAAAAAATTTAGTTATAGTAGAATCGCCCGCAAAAGCAAAGACAATTGAAGGCTATCTAGGAAAAGATTTTTTAGTCACTTCAAGTTACGGACATATTCGCGACCTTGAAAAAAAGAATAAAGGAGTTGAAATTGAAAATAATTTCAAACCTCTTTATAAAATTTCCGAGGACAAAAAGAAAGTTGTTGCTGAATTAAAAAAACTTTCTAAGAAAGCTGAGACCATCTGGCTTGCAACTGACGAGGACCGCGAAGGAGAAGCAATTTCGTGGCACCTTAAAGAAGCTTTGGAACTTGATGAAAAGAAAATAAACAGAATAGTTTTTGATGAGATTACCAAAACTGCAATTCTTAACGCGATAAAGAATCCAAGAAAAATTGATGATAATCTTGTTGATGCACAACAGGCAAGGAGAATTTTGGATCGCTTAGTTGGATTTGAAGTATCCGGTATATTGTGGAGAAAAATCAGATCAAAACTTTCTGCCGGCAGAGTGCAGTCTGTTGCAGTAAGATTGATTGTTGAGCGTGAACGTGAAATTGATGCGTTTATTCCTGAACCAAGATTTAAAGTTGTTGCAAACTTTATTGTTGAAGATGATAAGGGAAACAAAACAAATCTTAAAGCTGAGCTTGCACGATATCTTAAAGATGAAAAAGAAGCAGAAACATTTTTGCAGCAGTGTGCTAAATCAGAATTTATTGTTGATGATGTTGAAAAGAAACCTGTAAAGCGATCACCGGCTGCACCATTTACAACTTCTACATTGCAGCAGGAAGCAGCAAGAAAATTACGTTACTCCGTTTCCCGAACAATGCTTCTTGCTCAACGACTTTATGAAGCCGGTAAGATTACTTATATGAGAACCGACTCTGTTAATCTTTCTGATTTTGCAATTGATGCCGCAGAGCAGACAATAAAACATGAGTTTGGCAAAGAATATCTTCACAGAAGACAGTTTAAAACTAAATCTAAATCAGCACAGGAGGCACACGAAGCTATTCGTCCAACTGATTTTAATAAAGAAACTGTTGAAGGACCAAAAGATGAACAGGCTTTATATCAACTGATCTGGAAGCGTGCGATTGCTTCTCAAATGAGAGATGCAGATATTGAGCGCACAACCGCAAAAATAAAAATTACTGGCAACGATGATCTGCTTACTGCAAAGGGTGAAGTGATTAAGTTTGATGGTTTCTTAAAAGTTTATCTTGAAGACACTGATGATGAAAACGGTGAAAATGCTGATGACTCAATTCTTCCTCCGTTAAAAGTTGGGCAGAAACTTGAGATGAAAGAAATTGTTGCAACAGAAAGATATACTCGTCCTTCTGCGCGGTATACTGAAGCAAGTCTTGTTAAAAAATTAGAAGAACTAGGGATAGGAAGACCTTCTACTTACGCTCCGACTATTAGTACAATTCAAAAACGTGGCTATGTTCATAAAGAAGAACGAATGGGTGTTGAACGCACATTTAAAGTTTTGACTTTAAACAAGAAAAAAGAAATTAAGAGCGAAAAGAAAACTGAAATTACCGGTGCCGACAAAGGAAAACTTTTTCCCGAAGATATTGCAATGATTGTAACAGATTTTCTCAATCAGCATTTTCCTCAAATTATGGATTATCAGTTTACAGCTAAAGTTGAAGATGAGCTTGATGAAATAGCTATGGGAAAAAACAGCTATCAAAAAATGCTTAAAAAATTCTATTTCCCTTTCCACAAATTAGTTGAACATACTACTGAAACAAGTGAACGAGCTTCCGGTGAAAGAATTCTTGGTGTTGATCCAAAAACTAAAAAAACGGTTTCAGTTCGTATGGCGCGTTTTGGTCCCGTTGCTCAGTTAACAGATCCAAATGATGCTGAAGCAAAGCCTGAGTATGCAGGAATCAGAAGAGATCAGAAAATGGAATTAATAACTCTTGAAGAGGCTTTAGAATTATTTAAGCTCCCAAGAGTTGTTGGAACTTTTGAAGACAAAGAAATTGTTGCGGCGATTGGAAGATTTGGTCCTTACTTAAGACACGACGGAAAATTTTATTCTCTAAAAAAAGAATATGATCCACATACAGTTTCTGAAGAAGATGCAATAATAGTTATTGAAACTAAAAGAGTTTCTGATGCAGAAAAATTTATAAAAGTATTTGATGAGGATCCAACTTTTCAAATATTAAACGGCAGATGGGGACCATATTTAAAAGCGGGAAAGAAAAATGTAAAGCTTCCTAAGGATCGGGAACCAATTTCTTTTACTTTTGAAGAATGTGTTGAGCTTGCTAATAATGCTGTTGAATCTAAAGGAAAGAAAAGAACTTTTAGAAAGAAAGCGGAATAAATAATTTGTCATTCCGGGCTTGACCCGGAATCTCTAATAAGTAATTAAGAGCCTGAAATAAGAATTACTACTTGTCAGGCAGTTTCTGGTTTTATTTTATTCTTTGCATCAATAATCACATCAAAGTATATTTACATACGATTCAAAAACAATTAAATAAATTACAATGATCATCTCCTCAATTTTTTGGAATGTTAGTCCTGAAATAATTAAACTTGGTCCAATCTCGTTACGCTGGTATGGTTTGCTGTTTGCTTTAGGTTTTGTTTTCGGCTACATGATCATGACTAAGTTTTACAAATTAGAAAAAAAACCCCAAGCAGATCTTGAGCAGCTTTCTATTTATGTAATTCTTGGAACGGTGATTGGCGCACGTTTGGGACATTGTTTGTTTTACGATCCTGTTTATTATTTATCTAACCCGCTAGAAATGATAAAAGTATGGGAAGGCGGTCTCGCAAGCCATGGGGCAGCAATAGGAATCTTAACAGCACTTTATCTTCTTACAAAAAAGCAAAAAGATAAAACAATGTTATGGATATTGGATCGCTTAGTAATTGTTGTTGCTCTTGCTGCGGTACTTATTCGATTAGGGAATTTATTTAACTCAGAAATTATAGGGAAAGCAACTGATGTTCCCTGGGCATTTATTTTTGCAAGAGTAGATGATGTGCCAAGACATCCTGCTCAGTTATACGAATCAATTTTTTATTTGATCTCTTTTATTATTCTTTATTTTACTTACACAAAAACACAAAAGAAAACCAAACAAGGATTTTTATTTGGATTATTTCTTGTATTGATTTTTGGTTTTAGATTTTTTGTTGAGTTTCTTAAAGAAAATCAATCCGCATTTGAAGCAGGAATGCTATTAGATATGGGACAAATACTTAGCATTCCATTCGTTATCGGTGGATTGTATTTTATCTTTAGAAAAGAAAAAGATGTTGTAAATAAAAAAGCAAAATCTAAGACAGCATAATAATTTTTGTTGGATTTACTTTTAATATTTTCTGATAGGTAGTCCCAGCTTATCATCGTACCATTTTTATCCCCTTATGGAAATCCACTCAATTATTCCATAATTTTACATCAGCTTAATTATTCAATTCTTATAAGGAGCTTTTATGTTTGATAAACAGGTTTATATTGATAGAAGAAATGAACTGAAGAAAAACTTTAAAAATGGTATTCTTCTTTTTCTTGGTAATGATGAATCAGCTATGAACTATGCAGGGAACACTTACGCCTTTAGACAGGATAGCTCTTTTCTTTACTATTTTGGACTTGACGTGCCCAATATGGTTGGACTGATTGATATTGACGAAAATAAAGAAATTCTTTTCGGATATGAGTTTACACTCGAAGATATTGTATGGATGGGTCCGCAGCCAAAACTTGCACAAATGGCAGAACAAATCGGTGTTGTAAATTCAGAATCAATTGACACACTAAAAAAATATCTAAAATCAAAAATCAGCAAACAAGTTAAGATACATTTTCTTCCAGCATATCGCGGCGATCAAACACTTAAACTTGCAGATTTAGTTGATGAAAATCCTTATAAACTAAAAAGTAAGTTTTCTAAAAAATTAGTTGAAGCTGTTGTTTCTCAGCGTTCTATAAAAGGCGAAGAAGAAGTTGCTGAAATAGAATACGCGATGGAAATTGCTTATCAAATGCACACAACGGCAATGCGTATGGCAAAACCCGGTGTTATTGAACGTGATATAGCTGGAGCGATTGAAGGTATTGCATTGTCTCTTGGCAGCGGGGTTTCATTCCCCCCTATCGTTTCGAAAAATGGACAGACATTACACAATCATTATCACGGAAATGTTTTAAAGGATGGCGATCTGCTTGTATGCGATGCCGGTGCAGAATCTTTGCTTCATTATGCAAGTGATATTACGCGCACAACTCCTGTTGGTGGAAAATTTTCATATCAGCAAAGAGAGATTTATGAAATAGTTCTTACTGCCCAGAAGAATGCAATCAACATGATTAAACCGGGTGTTAAACATGTTGATGTTCATCTAACCGCTGCAAAAATTATTGCTGCTGGTTTATCACAAATTGGAATTATGAAAGGTGATTTGAATGCTGCAGTAAAGGCTGGTGCACACGCTCTTTTCTTTCCTCATGGACTTGGACATATGATGGGACTTGATGTACACGATATGGAAAATCTTGGTGAGGCATTCGTTGGTTATGATGATAAAACTAAACGCAGTGATCAATTTGGCTTGGCTTATTTAAGATTAGCTAAGGAATTACAACCAGGCTTTGTTTTTACCTGCGAACCTGGAATTTATTTTATTCCTGAGTTAATAGACATGTGGAAGAAGTCAAAAAAACACAAAAACTATATAAACTACGATAAGGTTGAAGAGTATCGCAACTTTGGCGGAATAAGAATTGAAGACAACATTCTGGTTACACAAAACGGATACAAAGTTCTTGGTCGTCCTATTCCAAAAGAAGTTGATGATGTAGAGGCTTGGGCAAAGTCTTAAAAGATTTTTTAACTCAGAGACGCAGAGAATTTTCTCTGCGTTCGCCAGTTATTTTTATTGTGTAAAAAAAACATTTCCTCACTCGATTCATTAAGTACAGGAGTCGGTATGAAAAACATTCTATTCGCTATCGCCCTCACTATTTTTTTACTTTCTAATATCAATACCGCACAATCATTAAAATCACCGGAAGAATTTTTAGGGTATAAAGTAGGTGCGGATTATAAGATTGCAGATTATGAAACTATCCAAAAATACTTTAAACATCTTTCTGAAAATTCCAAGATGATTGTATATGAAGAGATTGGAAAAACTGTTCAAAACCGAAATATGTTTATGGCCGTTTTAAGCAGTGAAGACAACATTAAGAATATTGACAAATTACAAAGTATAGTTAAGCGACTATCAGACCCGAGAAAAATATCGGACAGTGAGGCAAAACAACTCTCGATAGATGGAAAGGTAGTTGTACTTGTTACCTGCAATATTCATTCTACAGAAATTGGCTCAGCACAGATGTCTATGGAACTCGCATATAATCTGGTTACTAGTAAAGCACCAGTAAAAATTAATGAAGCACTTAAAAATGTGATATTTATTATCATGCCGTCAATCAATCCTGACGGAACAACAATGATTGTTGATTGGTACAATAAATATCTCAATACTGAATATGAGGGAAGTTCACTTCCTTATTTATATCATGTGTATTCCGGTCATGATAATAATCGTGATTGGTTTATGTTTAATCTGCCTGAAACTAAAAATGTAATTAACATCGCCTACCATAAATGGTTTCCTCAAATCTGGCTTGATGAACATCAGATGGGAAGCAGCGGAGCCAGACTTTTTGTAGTACCTTATAAAGATCCCATCAATCCAAATGTTAATCCGTTAATTTGGAGATGGCAAAAAGTAATTGGCGGTTTAACTTCACTTGACCTTGAAAAGCAAGGTTATACAGGGATAATTGATCAGGCAATGTTTGAAGGATGGTGGCAGGGTCCTGCAAGTGATTGCGGACTTTGGCATAATCAAATTTCACTTCTTTCAGAAATGGCAAGCTGCAACATTGCAAGTCCAATCTACATTGATCCTTCTGAAATTAAAGCAACCGAAGAGATTACTACTTTTGATATAAGAACAAATTATCCAAGCCCCTGGCGCGGCGGCTGGTGGCGTTTGCGTGATATAGTTGATTATGAACTTGCATTAACCTACAGTTTGATTGAAACATCAGCGCGATTTAAAGAAGATTTACTCTACAATTATTATTTGATGGGAAAAGATGCAGTCGAAAAAGGAAAGATCGGTAACCCTTATGCGTACATAATCCCACGCTATCAGAATGATCCTATTACAACATCAAGAATGATTGAGATACTTCAGGAAGGTGCAGTTGAAGTTCATTGGTCAGAAAATGAATTTAAAATTGATAACATCACCTACCCTGCTGAAAGCTATGTAATTTTTCTTGCTCAGCCGAATGGACGCTATGCAAAAGATTTGTTCGAAGAGCAATTTTATCCTGACTTAAGAAAATCAAAAAAGGAAACTCCAATTGAGCCTTATGATGTTGCCGGCTGGACACTTCCATATTTAATGGGAGTTAAATTCCACATAATTAACAAACCAGTGGAAATCAATTCTGTACTACTAACAAATGCAAATTACCAACAGGGACAAGTTGATTTATCCAATGGTAAATATTTTATTGTCGCTTCAGGAGCAAATATAAATTCTGCCTTAATCAACCAGATGCAAAAACAAAGCATTAAAGTTTTTTGGAATACTGAAAAGATATCTTCCAAAGACAAAGATTATAATCCGGGCTCGGTTATTATTCCTAAAAATGAAGAGTCTACAACTGCAATAAAAAAATCAGCTGATGAACTTCATCTTAAGTTTGAAGTTCTAGCAGATGTTGATGTGTCAAAAATAAAAGAATTAAAAAATATTAGGGTCGGATTGTATCAGCCCTTCACCTCAAATATGGATGAAGGATGGACTAGATTGCTTCTGGAAAATTATAATTTTGATTTTGTTACAATGCACAACAAGGATTTTAAAGACAAAAAATTAAAAGAAAAATATGATGTAATAATAATTCCTGAGATGAATGCTGATTTAATTAAAACAGGATATTACGCCGGTGAGTACGCAAGATACAATCGTCCCAAACCTCCGGAATACGATAGCGGAGTCGGACGAATTGGCGTTGAAAACTTAAAAACATTTGTTGAAAAAGACGGCGGCTATTTAATTGCTCTTGGGGAAGCTTGCAACTTTGCGATTGAAGATTTGGGATTGCGTGTCAATAATGTTTTGAAAAATATTAAAAGTGATGAGTTCTTTTGTCCCGGTTCATTGTTAAAAATAAATATTGATAACACTTTGCCAATTGGATACGGAATGGAAGATGAAATTATCGGTTATCAAAATTCCAACATTGCATTTTCTACATCAATACCTTTTGGAGAATTTGATAGAAGTATTGTTGCAAGATATCCAACAAAGGATTTACTGAAATCCGGATTTTTACTTGGTGAAGATTTACTTTACAAGCGCGCGGCAATTGTGGATGTAAAACAAAAGAAAGGTCACGTTATACTCTTAGGATTTAAGGTACAGAATCGTCATCAAACATTTGGCACTTTTAAACTTTTATTTAATGCGATTCATTCAGCAGGAATGAATTAAATAATTTAAGTGAAAGCGGGAAGATTTTTTTACCGCAGAGACGCGAAGGCGCAGAGAAATTTTCCAGCGTCTCAGCGATTAATTTTTTCCCCTAATTCTTCTGTGCTTCAGAAAATTTTCTACCGGCTATTAGTGCATCAATGTTAAGTTGCACTATCTTCTCCCCTTTTCTTTCAAAGATTTTCTTTACTCCGTTTTCAAGTGATTGATACGGAATATCTATAAATGGAGATGCGGCGCCAAGCACTACCATATTTGATGAGCGCGGAGATTTAACTTGTCTTGCAATTTCATCAGCATTTATAGCAATGTGATTTGGAAGTTTCTCAATCTCTGCAAGTAAATCTTTGATATCCGGATAATCAGTGATGTTAACAAATGGAGTTGTGTTTGTTACAAGCCAGCCATTTTCTGAAAGCCACGGCAAGTATCGCAATGATTCCATTGGTTCAACAGAAATTATTATATCTGCCCTGCCTTCTGGAATTAAATCACTTGCTATCTCTCTCTCAGAAATTCTTAGATGAGATTGCACAGCACCGCCGCGCTGGCTCATTCCGTGCACTTCTGCTTGTTTTAAGTACAGATGATTTTCCAAAGCTGCCATTCCAACAACAGCAGCTATTGATAGAATTCCTTGCCCGCCTACACCGGATAATATTATGTCTGATTTCATTACAAATTACTTTCTAATTCTTCAATAAATTCTTTGTAAGTTTTATTATCAACAGTTACCCATTCGCTCGGCCCTTGTGATTGTCTTCCTAAAACAATATTTGATGCCGCGCTAGGACTCGTAAAAATCGTGTCGGAATCAAATGCATAACGATCCCCCTTATCAATTAATACCCCCGTTTCAATAAGCCTTTGTCTCAATTGCTTGTAATTATCACTCATTGACTCAGATACTTTTTTATTCGCCTGAGAATTTTTCTCTACTATAAAACCATCTGATGTAACAAACATTTTAGCCGTGTACTGCTTGTTTTTGATTTTAAAGACCATTGTATTTTTTTCGACCAATAGCTTAGCTTTCTTTGACAGCTGTGTTGTGGTTGATTTTAGAAAATTAAATCCTACCAGTGGAAGCACCAGCTTTATCTGTTCGAGGAAATATTCCATATCAGAAATATCAGCTTCATGCAAAGTTGGCAAAGAAGGAGAATTCCCATTTTCTATTTCAGCAGTTTTTGCCTCAATTGCAATTTGGATTAATCTTGATTCCAGATACTTGATTTGAGTTTTAGTAAGTAACTCATCCTTACTTATAAAAAATATCAACTCGTAAAAGTCTCGATTACTATCTGATAAATGCCTTCTAATTCGATTTCCTATGTTTTCAGCCTCTCCAATATAGATTCTTTCATTAAAAGAAGAACTGGCAGGTTGTGATTTAAGGAAATATACTCCTGGATTATTAAACTCATCTCTATTATAAATATCAGTCAATGAGGCTCTAGAACAGTAAAATCCCTTTCCTACCCAATTTCCAATTTCAATGATTCGAGGGCCAAATTCTTTTCCGTCTATTAGATAAACCGTTAATTTTTTACCCATAGTTATTCCCTATCTCTATATTTGGATAACATTAACCAATTAATTATTAACCTCTTCCACCTTAACTTTAATTTCTTTTTTACTCCTTGCCAAAGTTTGAATGCACTCTCTTCTTGGAATAATTACGGAAACACCCTCATACAACATTTCTTCTCGTAGTATGTTTACCATTTCATCGTGGAATTTTGGTAATGGAGTTAAAACTCTTACGTGTTCTGGTTTTACACCAAGACCAATACAAATTTCTTCCAATCTTCCTGTTGCGTGTGAAGCTTGACCACCGGTCATTCCAGTTGTTCCGTTATCAGAAATTATAACAGTAACCGGAGTGTTTTCATAGACGCAATCAAGCAAAGCAGTCATTCCACTGTGAGTAAAAGTAGAATCACCAATAACTGCAACAGAAGGATGAACGCCTGCATCGGCAGCGCCTTTAGCCATTGTAATTGATGCACCCATATCTACACAAGAGCTAATTGAATTCCATGGCGGAAGTGCACCAAGTGTATAACATCCGATATCAGAAAAAACTTTTTGCTTACCAAATTCTAACATTGTTTCATTAAGTGCATTATAAATATCTCTATGTGCGCAGCCTGCACAAAGTTCAGGCGGACGATTTGCTACTATTGAGGGAACAGATTTACCAATTTTAACTTCCTTACCCAAAGCTTTTGCAACAATATCAGGATTCAATTCACCATCACGCGGTATTGTACCATCTAATCTACCTTTAATCTTGCTGTTCTTATCTAAATATCCCTTAAGCAGCTCTTCAACAAGTGGATATCCATCTTCAAGAACCAAAACCTGCTCACAATCATTTACAATTTTTTCAACTTTTGAAAAAGGAAGCGGATACTGTCCAAGCTGCAAAACCGGATGAGGAAATTTTCTGTCAGGATAATTTTCCATCAAATAATTAAACGCGATTCCGCAAGCAATAACTCCTAAGTGTTTATTTCTTGCTGGATAAAATGTATTAAAAGAAGATCTTTCAGATTCCTGTTCCATAAGTGATTGTAAACTCAACAATCCTTTATATCTTTTTCTCGCGTTGGATGGGAGGAGTACAAACTGAATTGGATCTTCCGGATAGGTTAAATTATTTTGCTGCTTTGGTGGACGAGTTTCAATTCCTGCGCGTGAGTGTGCAAGTCTTGTTGTAATTCTTATCATCACAGGAATTTTTAATTTTTCAGAAAGTTCAAAAGCCTCATAAGCCATTTCATATGCCTCTTGCTGGCTTGCTGGTTCAAAGATCGGAATCATTGCAAACTTGCCAAAGAAACGTGAGTCCTGCTCATTTTGTGATGAATGCATTGATGGATCATCTGCGACTGCAACAATTAATCCGCCGTTAACTCCCGTAATTGCAGAATTAATAAAAGCGTCTGCCGCAACATTTAATCCAACATGTTTCATACAAACCATTGCCCGCTTACCTGCGTAGCTCATACCAAGTCCAGCTTCCATTGCAGTTTTTTCATTTGCGGACCATTGACTGTGTAATTTTCTTTCTAAAGCAATTTTATTGTGTTGAACGTATTCGGTAATTTCTGTGGAAGGTGTGCCGGGATAAGCATAAACACCGGACATTCCGCCGTCAATAGCGCCTTGTGCTATTGCCTCTGCACCTAATAATAATAACTTTTCCATTTTTCCTCTCTTTCCGCCTGCGGATGGAAATTTTCAAAAAATAACTTCTTAAAAATAAGGAAAGGTTTACTGTTTTCTTATCAAAATCGGTTTGAATATTTCGATTTAAATTGGGTTAAACGTGGATTATGCGAATCTTTTTTCATTAATTCATCATATAGCTGTTTGCCTTTTTGTAATTGTGCAGTTTCTGAATAAATAATCAATAAATTTATTTGCGGATCAATATAATTCGGAAAAAGTTCACGCATTTTTTCATAATAGCTAACTGCATTTTCAAACTTTTTTAATGACTGATATATCCCTGCAGTATTATGCAATACTAATGGGTTAAATTGAGCAATCTTTTCAGATTTTATCGAATGAACTAAAGCTTCATCCAATTTATTAAGATGGTAAAATCCTACGGCTCTATAAAATTCTATCGGTTGTTTGGATGGATCGAATGGATATAAAACAGTATTAATATTTTTCAATTCGTTAATCATATTGATGTAATCATTTCCATTCTTGTATTCGATTGATTTAATGTAAATCACTTCAGATTTTAATCTTACGAAGGATGTGATAATTCCAATCAAAATTAGAATTGCAAGAAATAATTTAGTTTTATTTGCAGAGATGTGAACGATCCCTACTTTTTCATTCATAGAATTAATGGCAAGTCCGCTTGCAAAAGCTAAAAAGAAATATGAAGAAAACTTGCTGATTGGAAAAGCAATCAATGAAAATCCAATCGTAGATAATGCAGAAAGTAAAATAAAAAAATAGTTTTCATTCGTTTTACTTTTCTTATAAATATTATAAACGATAAGCAAAAGAATAATTGCATATATAATGGGGGCTGCAAACCCATTCTCTGCACACAACTCAAGAAAATCATTATGGGGATGAACTGCGTAAACAAAATATATATGATTATCAGAAAATTCATCACCATAATATTTGGGATATATGCCGCTCCATTTCTGCAATCCAATTCCAGTAATTGGATTCTCTTTAATCATCTGAAAAGATGCATCCCAGAAATTCATTCTCATTTTATTGCTTTTATTTTCGGTATCAACAACACTCGTAACATTAGTACCGAAATCAGAACGCTCACCTTTTACCGGCGGGATCAGGGAAAGTAAAAATCCAATTACAAACACTCCAACTATCGGGACTAGTGTTCTGAATTTTTTATTAAAATTTTTCTTAAAGATGATATGAGCTATAATTGCAATTAAAATTAGGATTGAAATACCAAGTGCAGATCTGCTTCTTGTAAAAAAAAGAAAGGATAAATTAATCACTCCGGCAAAAAACAAAAGCGGATAGTAATCTTTCTTAACATAATTTTTTAATATCAATAAAAATGGAATTGCGGGAACCAGATATTCAGCAGCAAACCCTCTGTGCCCTATTGTAGAGCCTGGAATTATAATCTGCGGAAGCGGAATTGGCTCAACATTCATTACTTGTAATAACCCGATTATTCCAAATGTTGTAGAAACAATAACTATTGAAAAAGAGATTATCTTAAAGAATTTTTCTTCACCTATCTTATTAAAAGTAAACAACACAAAAATTAAAATAAATATTGAAGGAACAAGATATGTTAATTGCAAAAGCAGCATTTCAACTGAGTCATTTATAAATGAAGTTAAAAAGGTGAATGGAAATAGTAAAATGAAAAAAAATATTGTCCGATTAACTGATATTTCCTCCGTATTATCATTGATTTTACTTAGAGAAATAATCACCGGAATTGAGAAGATAAAAAATGTCAGCTTTTGAAGATTGTCCATTTCTAAAAGTCTGGTAGAAAATACCACGGGGGCTATAAATGGTATTCCCAGCAGCCAACTATAATTTTTTTGGAGTTTGTGCTTTTTCATAACTAATTTTATAAAGTTAAAGATAGACAATGTAGTATTTCTCATCAATTGCTATTGTCACTATTTTATTCCATTAATCACTTAGTATTTTAGAACACTGTGCATTTTTCATAACTTCAACTTAAATTAAGCAGCATTAATAATTTCCAAATGAATCATATATCCGAACAGAAAATAACTATTTCATCACTTGGTAAAAGTATCATAAAAACTCTGGCTTATTATGATATCTTTGATTACCCGCTGAAAGCAGAAGAGATTTATTATAACCTTGGAACCAATAGCGTTTCTTTAACCGAAATAGAAAATGAGGTTGAACAATTATGCAAAATTGGTATAACCTTTAATAAAAATAATTTTTACTTGTTGAGAAATAATGAAAATTTTATTTCAAGAAGGCTGGAAGGTAATAGGTTAGCGAAAAAAAAATTAATCTCAGCTTATAGAATGACAAAGTTAATTTCTAAATTTCCTTACGTGCGGGCAGTGCTTCTCTCCGGTTCGATTTCAAAAGGTTATATGGAAAAGGATTCTGATGTTGATTACTTTATTATCACTCATCCAAACCGACTGTGGGTTACAAGATTATTGCTAATGCTATTTAAGAAAGTATTTCTATTGAACTCGAGAAAGGTTTTTTGCATTAACTATTTTGTTGATACTGAAACACTTGAGATAGAAGAGAAAAATATTTTTACCGCAACTGAACTTGCAACCTTAATTCCAATTTACGGTAAAGATTTATACGATGAACTTTATAAAAATAATATCTGGATAAAAAAATTCTATCCAAATTTTCCTAAGAGAGATAACGAAATATTAGTTAATAAGAATAACTTGTTTATTCAAAATCTAATTGAAAAAACACTTAACAATTCTCTGGGCGATAAACTTGATGATTTTGCCATGAACTTGTTTGAAAAATCAAATCATAAAAAATATCGTGAATATAATTCGAAAGATTTTCAGGTTGCATTTAAAACTTCAAAACATGAATCGAAACACCATCCAAAGTTTTTCCAAAAAAGAGTTCTTGAAGCCTTTAATGATAAACTTAAATCGATTGAAAATAATTACAACGTTTCCTTAGATTGAAATGAATAAAATTCTATTCACGCACTCATACTTCTATAAATTTGATTCCAAGCAATGGAATACGCATCAGCCGTATCCTCCGTTAGGAACAATTTACGCAGCAGCAGTATTGCGCGAAGCCGGTTATGATGTTTCTTTGTTTGATACCGCTTTAATTGATACTCCGGAATTAATTCTAACTGTAATTAAAAAAGATAAACCTGATTATTTAGTGATTTATGATGATGGATTTAATTATCTGACTAAAATGTGTTTAACTAATATGAGGGAGGCGGCTTTTCGCATTGCTGAGATTGCAAAACAAAATTCAATTACAGTAATAGAATCAAGTTCTGATGCTTCTGATCATTATGATAAATATTTAGACCGCAATGTGGATTTTGTTATCATCGGTGAAGGGGAAATAACTCTTAAAGAATTAATTAATAAACTCGAGAACAATGAAAATGATTTTGAAAGTATTGAAGGACTTGCATTTAGAAAAGATGGGAAAACAGTTAAAACATCTCAGAGGCAAATTCTAAAAGATCTTGATTCTCTTCCGATGCCTGCCTGGGATTTAATAAACATTTCTGATTATCGGGATATCTGGTTAACACATAATAAATATTTTTCGCTCAACATTGCTACTACGCGCGGATGTCCATTTAAATGTAATTGGTGTGCCAAACCTATTTATGGAAACCGTTACAATGTACGTTCACCTAAAAATGTAATCGATGAAATTTCTTTCCTTCAAAAATCATTTGGTGTAAATCATTTTTGGATGTGTGATGATATTTTTGGATTAAGACCCGGTTGGGTTCAGGAATTTAGAGATCTAGTGAAACTTAATGGATTAAAATTCAAATATAAAATACAATCCCGTGTAGATTTACTTTTGCAGGAAGATACTATCACTGCACTTGCACAATCAGGAGCAGAAACTGTTTGGGTTGGCGCAGAATCAGGTTCACAGAAAATTCTTGATGCAATGGATAAAGGAACCAAAGTAGAACAGATTTATGAATCAACAAGGTTGTTGAAGAAAAACAAAATCCGACCAGCTTTCTTTTTACAGTTTGGATATCCAGGTGAAGAAAAAGAAGATATTGAAAAAACAATCCAGATGGTTCTCGATCTTATGCCAGATGAAATCGGAATTTCTGTTTCCTATCCATTACCCGGAACAAAATTTTATGAAAACGTAAAAGACCAGTTAAAACAAAAAGCTAATTGGACTGACTCCGATGAATTAGCATTAATGTTCAGAAATACTTTTCCACCTGCTTATTATAAAAGACTGCATAGATATGTTCATAAAGTTTATAAGAAAAAAGCAGGTGTAATATCCATCAAAAATATTTTGTTAAATCCTTTTGCAATCAGCTATAAAAAACTTCGTGCGGCTTTATTAACATGCTATTACATTCCTTCTTCAATATTAGATTCATTTCATTTAAAGAAATTGGAAAATACAGAATGAGTTCTGCATTGTTTGATTCTGTTGCTCAGCATTACGATAAAACTTTTACAGATACAGAATTAGGTAAACTTCAGAGAGCACGTGTTTGGAATTATTTGGCTTCTATTTTATCGAGTAACTCTTTAAATATTCTTGAGTTAAATTGCGGAACCGGAGAAGACGCTATATGGCTAGCTAAAAATGGACATAAAGTATGGGCTACGGACATTTCTGAAAAGATGATCGAATCTGCACGATTAAAGGTAGAGAAATCAAATCTATCAGGTAAAATTATTATTGAGCAACTAGATATAAAGGAAATAGATAAAAAAATATTTGCAGATAAATTTGATTTAGTGTTTTCAAATTTTGGCGGATTAAACTG
>JBGAWM010000058.1:0-19721 GCA_044227615.1 Ignavibacteriaceae bacterium | reverse complement strand
GATACTGTAAATCCACAACCGGATGAAGATGAATTAATAAGCAGCGAATTAAATATTCTGGAAAATTCTGAAAAACTACTAGAACTAACAGATGATGTTTACAATAAGTTATACGAAGACGAACCGTCAGTAATTGATTTACTCGGTGAGACGAAGCATAAGTTAAATCAGCTTGCAACCATTGATAAAACTTTTTTAGAATCTGAGGGCGAATGTGATTCCGCCCTTGCAATAGTAAAAGAACTTGCAAACTCGTTGCGTAGTTATAAATCAAAAATTGATGTTGATTCAGATGAAGTTGGAGAAAAAAGAGAACGCCTTGGTTCAATAAATCTGCTAAAGAAAAAATACGGCGGATCAATACAGAAAATAATTGAGTATAGAGAGCGTATTAATAGTGAAATTAATCTGGCGGAAAATTTTTCTACCGAAATAAGTAAAATTGAAACTGAAATAGATACACTAAGGAAGGCTGCAGGAACGGCGGCTGGAACTCTTTCATCTTCACGCAAAAAACAGGCTCTTAAAGTTGAGACAGAGGTTAAGAAAGTTTTATCGCAGCTTGGCATAGTTAATGCAGAATTTAAGGTTAATTTTGTTCTTTCAAATGCTGATAACGCAAACGACAATTTTATCTGGGTAAAAAATAAGAAGTACCGCTGTGCGGAAAACGGGATTGATGAAATTGAATTTTACATAAGCACTAATGCAGGTGAAGATGTTAAGCCTTTAGTTAAAGTTGCTTCAGGCGGAGAAGTATCGCGAATAATGCTTTCACTAAAAACTATACTTGCTAAATCGGATAAACTACCTTTATTAATCTTTGATGAAATTGATACTGGTGTTAGTGGAAGGATTGCTCAAAAAGTTGGAGCTGCATTAAAAGAGCTTGCATCTTTTCATCAAATAATTTCAATCACACATCTTCCGCAAATAGCAGGAATGGCAGATCATCACTACGCAGTTGAGAAAAATCAAATTGATCATCGCGCTGTTAGTTCTATAAAAAAACTTTCTAATGATGAACGTGTTAGTGAAGTTGCAAAACTTTTAAGCGGTGAAGAACTTACTAAAGCCAGCATCGAAAGTGCAAAACAGCTTATCTTAAATAAATAAGAATAGTTTTTGTATCTAAAACTATATTATTGGAACTTTGTATTAGCAATTCTGATTGAAAGGAAACAAATATGAAAATATTTTTATCAGTAATTCTTTTTTCTTTACTACTGTTCTGTTCAATATCATTCCCACAAAATATTAATGTAAATAGTCTAACTCCATCTGATGCTAAGGGATATGTCCAGCCAATATCTACCTGGTTTGGCGCTTATTATAATTCAGGCGGTTATTATGATGCTGATGTTCCTGAAGTTTTTGGATTTAAATTCAGTTTAATTGGCATGTGGTCTATTGTTCCTGAAGATCAAAAAACTTTTAAACCCAATCCAGAACTCTCAGTTGTTGGAGATCTTGATCCTACCGCTACTGTGTTTGGCAGCAAATCCAGTTACTATTTAAGCAGCAAGGGATTTTATACTTATCCATCAGGATTAGCACTGAAAGCGGTTCCCTCTGCAATTTATCAATTTTCCGGAAGTATGTTTAATACAGAATTATTAGTAAGGTTTTTCCCCAAAGTAAAATTCGGCGATACAAGAGTTGGATTTTTAGGATTTGGTATTAAGCACGAAATAAGCAGCCACTTTCCGGAAATTCCTCTGGATATAGCAGTTCAACTTCTTATTAATAATTTTGATTTTGAATTTGATGATGGTGATCCTGTTAACTATACAAAAGTTAAATCAAATAATTTTGCATTTAATATTCATGCAAGTAAAAGTTTTTCTGTTCTAACGGTTTACGGCGGTTTGCAGTATGAGTCTTCTTCAATGGACTTCAGCTACTACTTTGAAGATACCAATAATTATTATCCAACTACCGGAAATACAATACAAAATTTGTCTTTGGATGGTGATAATAATTTTAGATTTACTCTTGGCGGAGCTGTAAAACTCGGGGTGTTTGTAATTAACGGTGATGTTAATTTTACAAAATTTACGACCTATACAACAGGTCTATCATTAGATTTTTAGGAGTATGAAAATGAAAAAATTAAATAAATTATTTATTACTGTAATTTTTGTTTTAATATCTATCACATTTAATGGATGTGATCCTTTTGATGATATTTATTTAACGCTTGCACTGGAAACAGAGTTTAGTACTATTGGAGCTGGTTCAAATATTTTCATATCAAATGGCTTATGTCTATCTGATTTTGACGATTATAACGATAACAACGAAGACCTTGAAGAAATAAGATATATTACATCGGCTTACTTTACTCTAAATGCTACACAGGGTTTGCAGGGACAAAATCTTACGTTAACACTTTATCAGGCGGATGGCTCTACACAATTATTTAGATATGTTATTCCAACATTTGTTGCTGCAAATTATATAAATAACCCATTGGAGATTGAACTTACGCAACAGGAGATAGCTGATCTAAATGCTTATCTTACCAATCCCAAAGAGGATAAATGTTTTGTAGCAACTCTTGAAGTTTCAAATGTTACTGCTTCCAGCACACCTTACAATTTGAGTAGTAAACTTGAATTCTTAACGGAACTAAAAATCAAACCTTAATTAGGTTTTAAGAAATAGAATATTTTGAGATGACATTCTTCAAAAGATGTCATCTCTTTTTTTATAAAGAGATATTGATTGAAAAATAGTGCACTCTATATTCACATTCCCTTTTGCGACCATAAATGTATCTACTGCGATTTTTATTCTATAATTACTTCTGATAACGTTAATGCCTTCCTAAAATCATTAAAAAAAGAGATTAAATATTTTTCCGGACTCTATTCCAAAGACAGAATTTTTACATCCATATTTTTTGGCGGAGGGACACCTTCTTTGATGCAGCCGGATTATCTTAAAGATATTCTGAATCATCTTAAAAAATATTTTGAAATTGATGATGCTGCCGAGATTACAATGGAAACAAATCCAGGTACTGTTGACAAATCTAAATTAAAATTATTTAAGGAAGCAGGAATAAATCGTATAAGCATCGGCATCCAATCGTTTGATGAGGAAGAATTAAGGTTTCTTACACGCATTCACGATAAACACACAGCAATCCAAACTGTGTACAATGCAGCGGAGGTTGGATATGAAAACATAAGCGTTGATTTAATTTTTAACCTTCCTAATCAAACAAAAGAAAAATGGATTAGCAATCTTGAAACAGCAATTGCACTTCCGATTAAACATATTTCAGCCTACAGCTTAATTCTTGAGCGCGGAACAATTCTTAACAAAATGGTTTTAGATAATAAAGTTAAAATGCAGGATGATGATTACGATGCAGATCTGTATGAGACTACAATCGATTTCTTGCTCTCAAAAGCTTTCTATCAGTATGAAGTTTCGAACTTTACTAAACCTGGATTTGAGTGTGTGCACAACAATGCTTATTGGAGATACAGAGATTATTTAAGTTTCGGAACGTCTTCACATTCTTTTGTTGATGGAAAACGCTGGTGGAATTATTCTAGTCTTAAGAAATATATTTCAGAAATTGAATTGAATAACCACGCTATGATGAATTATGAGATCATCTCAAAAGAACAAATGCACGATGAATATGTTATGCTTGCATTGCGCAGTTCAGGTTTGGATTTAGCAGACTACAAAAAAAGATTTTCTGATGATTGGATTAAAAAAAATTATTCATATCTTAAATTACTAAAGAACCAACAGCATTTATCAATTGATAACAATTGGATAAAACTCACCCCAAAAGGCTATGCTGTTTGTGATGAGATCTTAAAAAATATACTATAAGTAATTTTGAATAAATAAAAGTGAATTGATTTGTCATTTCGACCGCAGGGAGAAATCTGAATATTTTATTTAATCAGATTTCTCAGTCTGGCTTTGCCATCCTTCGAAATGACTCTTACTAGTATCATAATAAAAAATTAAGTCTTGAATTAATAGAAAATAATTTATGCTTAAACTAAAACTACACTGGCAAATATTAATTGCATTCATTCTTGCAATAATTTTAGGAATTACAATTCCAGAACATTCAGGTTATGTTAGATGGCTGGGCGATCTTTTTCTTCGCGCTCTTAAAATGATAATTGTTCCTTTGGTATTTTCATCGATTGTATCCGGTGTTGCAAATCTTGGAAGTACCGGAAGCTTGGGCAGGCTTGGCATAAAAACAATAACATATTACATAACAACAAGTGTATTTGCAATTTTAACAGGATTGCTGCTTGTTGATATCATAAAGCCTGGTGTTGGAGCTAATCTCGGTTTTAGAATGGATGTGCCCGAAATGACTTCATCAACTGGATCGCTGGGTGATATTGTTTTAAGAATGATTCCTACTAATATTTTTGATGCATTAGTTTCTGCGGATATGCTTGCAATAATTTTCTTTGCAATACTCATTGGTTTTTTTATTCCACGTGTACAAAACGAATACTCCGATTTTATGATTAAGTTTTTTAACGCCATTTTTGAAGTGATGATGAAATTGACATCCTTTATTATAAAATTTGCACCACTTGGAATTTTGGGAATTGTAACGGGTGTTGTTGCCGATCAAGCTTCAGATAAAGCTAAATTGTTAAGTATGGTTCAGCACCTTGGAATTTACATGATTACTGTACTTGCAGGATTAGCTATCCATTTTTTCATCACACTTCCATTGATATTAAAATTTATCGGCAAAGTAAATCCATTTTTACATTTTAAAGCAATGTCTCTTCCGATTATTACCGCGTTTTCAACTTCATCATCATCTGCAACTTTACCACTCACAATAGAGGCAGTTGAAAACAAAGCAGGTGTATCAAATAAAATTTCTAGTTTTGTTTTGCCGTTGGGCGCAACAATTAATATGGATGGAACTGCTTTGTATGAATGTGTTGCGGCGATGTTTATAGCTCAGGCTTATGGAATTGAACTAGGATTTATTCAGCAATTAATAGTGGTTATAACTGCACTTTTAGCATCGATCGGTGCAGCTGGAATTCCAATGGCTGGATTGGTAATGATGTCTGTTGTGCTTACAGCTGTCGGTTTACCATTAGAAGGTGTGGGATTAATTCTTGCTGTTGATAGAATTCTTGATATGTGCCGCACAGTTGTTAATGTTTTTAGCGATACCTGCGGTGCGGTGGTAATCGCAAATTCCGAAGGCGAAATACTTAAAGTTTAATAATTAGTTTGATGCTTCTATTAAATTAACCTCCGCGTCTTTGCGTCTCTGCGGTAAAACATTTATTTCACCGCAGAGACGCTGAGTCGCAGAGACTTTTTTCTTATTCTTCATAAATCATATTTTTGTCAATAAAATCAAGCGGAAGCATTGGCATTGGTAATCCGTTATACTGCAAACGGAATTTCAAATCTCTAATAAACGGATCTTCAGTTATTGTTTGTTCAATCTTAAGGAAACTTGGCAAAAATGAATTCAGGTCGAACCATTCTCGTTCAGGCATTTCAATTATTTCATATTCGCTGTTTGCAAGATTAGTTTTTTGCAAAGCTATTTTTATTGCAGCATCCAATCCTCCTAACACATCAACTAACCCATACTTTAAACCATCGCTTCCGGACCATACTCTTCCCTGCGCAATTTTTTCTATATCATCAAAAGATTTTTCTCTTCCCAAAGCAACTTTTTCTACAAAACCTTTATAAAGAGTATTAATTCCTGTTTCTGCCACCTTCAATTCCTCATCAGTAAAATCACGATCAGGAAGAGAAATGCCAATCAAAGGAAGTGTTGCACCAAAACCGAGATCAGCAAATTTCCCTTTTTGAACGTGATCAACAGAAAGTCCAAGATCCTGTTTTAAAGTTTTGTTAAACATAAAAGAGCCAATAACACCGATTGAGCCGGTAATTGTATTTGGTGCCGCAACAATTGTATCAGCAAACATAGAAAGCCAGTAACCGCCGGATGCAGCAACATAACCCTGCGAAACAATTATCGGCTTCTTCCCTTTTCCTTTTCGCAGCACTTCAGCAATAAGATCAGCAGCAAGGGCGTCTCCGCCTGGAGAATCAACACGAAGAACGATTGCTTTAACATTTCCACTGTTCATGGCTGCATCAACATACTTAACCAATCTTCTTGCTTTAATTCCATCGTCCATACTTGTACCTCCGATAGCATAAATAACAGCAATCTTTGGTTTTGCCCCCCAGTAATCATCAGGTATATTAAATTCTTCTAATGAGTTTGCGCTAATTAAACTTTTATTTTCTCTTTCATACTTTTTAATTATATCACCAATGTCGCTCCAGCGCGCGAGTGTATCGACAAGATTTAAATTAACAGCATCGTCAGGTAAAAACATAAAAGTGCTGTCAACAAGTTTATCAAAGTAAGATGGAGTAAACTTTCTTCCTTCGCAGATATCTCTTTGTGCAAGATTATAATTATCATTAACTAATTTTTGTCTTTGCTCACGGTCTGCTTCACTAAAATCTTCACGAGCATAACTTTCTGCAGCCGATTTATATTTAAAATATCTTAACTCTCTAAAGCCCAGACCTAACATATCCAACGTGCCTTTAAAGAATGTTCTTCCCATAAGAAATCCATCAAGTGAAATTGTTCCCATCGGATCGAGAATTATTTTGTCTGCAACAGAAGCAAAATGATATTCATCCATTCCGGCGCGGTCTATATAGATATAAACCTTCTTACCGTATGACTTTATTTCTTTTAATTTCTCCCGTAATTCCCAGTAAATTTCTTTATTGATATTTGCGCCTGAAAGATTTATTGCAATACCGGAAACTGATTTATCATTTTTTACTGCCTCAAGTTGTTCGAGAAGATTGAAAAGAGTTTTACTGTTATCAAAAAGTTTAAAGTTTTGATATTTGATTCCACCTTGGAGATTCATACTTACATAATTGTCATCACCGGAAAAAATTCTTAACAAGTTTCTGTCATCTGCCCCGATTCTAATTCCATAAGTGTTATGCGATCTATTAGATCCTTCATCAAAGTGCGATATAGTGGTCAATCCAAGAACACCAAGTCCCAATTGAACACCGACATTAAAACTCTTTCCTTCAAAATATCTTCCTACAATTCTTAACCCATCGATGGGCTCAATTGTGGCACCTGCACTCCAGGAAATATTTTCGGGTATAGTATCCTGAGTAAAAATATAATCACCAAAAAAAGTTAGTTTGTAATTCCCGAAAGGTCTAAGCCCAACACCAACAATTCCTTCTCTCTCATTATTTGTTGGAAGATTTCCGACCAGGCTGAATGACAAAAAATTAGCAGGGCGATAAATTGCACCAAGTGTAAAAAGATTTGATCTGTTGTAATAATTAACATCGCCCGATGACCAGCCGTAGCCAATTCCGAGACTGAAAGATTCGGAGCCGAGTGCAGCAGAAAGTTTGTAATCTGTTATTGAGTAATCATTTTGTTTTTTATCCACGAGACTAAAACCAAAGTTTGGCAGAGATGCAAAAAGTCCAAAATTATTGAAGTCATTAAAATCAGAATTTCTGTCGTTCCATGTAAAGTAAAGATTTGGTTGAGATAAGTAAGATAATGTAGCCGGATTAATATATCCTCCTAAACCAAAAATTATAGTGCCCGGTGTAGCAAGCTCCATATCGTTTTGAGAGTAATATGATGGAAATCGTTCTTGAGATAGTAATGGCTGAACTGATAAAATTATTAAAACGTACAGTAAGAGTTTAATCATAGCAATCTCCGATTTCAGTGTTTTTTCCTCACGAAAGATAATGCAATTAATATTTAAAGGGGTAAATAAGTGACCTAAAAATTATGGAACTCCTTTGACATCTGCTCTGTTATCCTTTTACATAACGAAAATAAATAAACAAAATAAATCAGGAGGTTCTAATGTCCGCACGTAAATATCTTTCATTGTTCTTAATGTTAATGTTCAGTATAACAGTTTTTACAGCTTGCAGTGATGATGACGAAGTAGTTGCACCAACACCATCAACTGCAAAAGTTTTAGTTACACATGCTTCACCGGATGCACCGGGTGTAGATATATTAGTTGATAACACCGTGGCTGCAGCAAATCTAACATTTCCCAATAGCGTTGGGTATGCTACATTAAATTCTGGTACAAGAAATGTAAAAGTTAACGTAACTGGAACTTCAACTACCGCTTTAGAAGCAAATTTAAATTTAGCAGCAAACAAAAATTATTCTGTATTTGCAGTAAATACTGTATCAGCTATTGAAGCGATTGTTTTAGAAGATGATCTTACAACTCCAGCAAGTGGTAAATCTCATGTGAGATTTTTACACTTATCACCAGATGCTCCAGCAGTTGATATAACACTGACTGACGGTACGGTTGTATTTGGAAATTATGTATTCAAACAGGCTTCTGCATTTACTCCGCTTGATGCAGGAACATATAACTTACAGGTCAGATTAGCAGGAACTTCAACGGTAGTATTAGAACTTCCTAATATTGCGTTAACTGCGGGAAAAATATACACAGTATTTGCTAAGGGTCTGGTTGGTGGTACAGGCACACAAGCTTTAGGTGCTCAGATAATTGTAAATAATTAGTGGTCAGGTAACGAATAGATGATGATGGTAAAAGCCGGATTTGAAAAAATCCGGCTTTTTATTTTTTAAAATTCATTTTCAATCATAAGTGCATCTTTTTCTTTATTTTTGATCACAAAAGAATTTATTTAATATGATTGAAATAAAAGACCTACATAAAAGCTTCGGAACTAAAAAAGTTTTGCAAGGTGTTAACCTAACAATTGAACAAGGGGAAACTATTGTAATCATTGGCAGAAGCGGCTGCGGCAAAAGTGTTCTGATTAAACATATTGTTGGGTTGCTAAGTCCGGATTCCGGTTATGTAAAAGTTGAAGGCAAAATTGTTAATGAACTTCCGGAAAAAGAACTTTATGAGTTAAGAAAAAAGTTTGGATTTTTATTTCAAGGGGCAGCATTATTTGATTCAATGACCGTTGAAGAAAATGTTGGATTACCTTTAGTTGAATCCAAAATCATATACTCTAAAGCAGAAATTAAAAAAATTGTTGAGGAGAAATTATCACTCGTTGGACTTGAAGAAATCTTGAATCTAAAACCTTCTGAACTTTCCGGCGGAATGAAAAAACGTGTTGCACTTGCCCGCGCACTTGTTACAAATCCCTCCTACATTTTATATGATGAACCCACAACCGGACTTGATCCTATTATGTCAGATTCAATTGATCAAATGATAAAAGAACTTTCAGAAAAATTAAATGTTACATCAGTTGTTGTTACACACGATATGTACAGCGTTAAAAATGTTGCAAACCGTGTTGCAATGATGAATGATGGTGTAATCTACTTTACCGGCAAACCTGAAGAATTAATAAATTCATCCGATAAAGTAATTGAGGATTTTATAAGAAGGACTGAAGTATAACAGGCGAAAATTGCTCTTCGCCTGTTAATAAAAATATCAGTTTCCACCGATCGGAAATGAAACGCCTAATAAAAACGAAATTGAACTTGCCTTTACATCATCATCTGTTGCAGTTGTAGCATTAGTTCCAGATACTTTACCTAATGTATAAGTTGTTTCCTCGGCTACAGGTATTCCGCTGAAAAGCATATTATACTCTACTGCAACTTGAATCATCGCTGAAGACAACATATAATAAGCTCCAACTCCTGGTACGATACCAAATGATGAAGCACTAAAAGATTCATCCAGACTATATGCTGGAATTCCTTGACCATATGTTTCTGTCCATTTTACAGCATAAGTCTGTAGAAAAACTCCAAGAGATAGTCCAATATAAGGTTTAAAAGCTCCTTGAGTTGCAAAAATATAATATGCACCAAGTAAAATTGGAATCTGGGAATAAGTATCTTCATAACTATATGAGTATCCAAGATCAGAGCCCTCTTCGGTTTGGGTGCCGTAATTAACATACCCGGCTCTAAGTGTTAGCAGAAAAGATTGCGTGATCAGATATCCGGCCATAACGTGAGCGGAATATGCCGTCCCTGCTATGTGTTTAAATCCATCATCATCCCCAAGAGGAATTGTTATATCTGCCATAAGACCCAGAATAATCAATCCTTTTTTGAAATCCATCGCATCAGGTGGTGATACGTATGCATTTGTAGGCAAATCTAACTGCAAATTAGATTTTAAATCAGACGAAACTGATTGAAAATTTTGATTCTCAAAATCTGAATTGATTTTGAGCTGCATTTGTGCGAGCACAGCATTTGAGAGGAGAAGAAGCACAACCAGAAGTATAGAGAAGGACTTCATAGTGACTCCTAATTTGTTGGAAGTTAATTGTTTATAGCGAGCAATAGTTAAGAACACAACATTAAATTAAACAATCATTTGTAAAAGTCAAATATTTTTTTACTTTACTTGTAAAAATCTTTCAACTATCTTAAAGTCAAAAAGAGGAGTTAAATATGGAATCAATAAAAGATATTTTAAATGGGCGTGAAGTTTTTACTGTTCAATCGGGTTCATCTGTAAAAGACGTTGTAAACTATATGGCATCTAAAGGAGTTGGGCTGGTTCCTGTTATGAAAAATGAAAAATTAATTGGAGTTTTTTCTGAACGTGATTTGGTTAAAAGAGTTATCGCAAAAGACAAAGATCTTATATTAACTCTTGTTGATGAGGTGATGAGCACAAGCCTTGTAATTGCCAAAATTGATGAATCCAATGAATCCGTACTTGCAAAAATGAAAGAAGCTAAGACAAGACATATTTTAATTATTGATAACGAAAAACTGGTTGGCGTTCTTTCCCTCCGCGATCTTTTGGAAATTGATCTTAATCAATGCAAAACAACCGTTGAGGTTTTGAATAATTATATTTACTCCAAGTAAAAAAAATTATTTTTAATTATGCCTAACATTACCTCGATTGTTGAAATCATACAGCTTATGCTTGCACCTGGAATTATGATTTCTGCGTGCGGACTTTTATTACTTGGAATGAATAATAAATACTCTCTGGTTGTAAATCGTATTCGCTTACTAAACGAAGAACGACGAAAAATAATTCATAGAACCGCAGATGATAAAGATTTTGATTACCAGGAAACTCAGCGAATAGAAAGCATATCACTGCAAATAACTAAACTTGTTTATAGAGTTGGACTTGTTAGAAACGCTGTGCTGGCTTACACTACCGCGGTTGCTTTATTTGTCCTCACTTCCCTTTCAATCGGATTTGCATTTTTATTTGATATAACAAGAATAAATTCGGTAGTTACAATATTGTTTTTACTTGGAATGGTTTCTGTATTATGCGGAGTAATCTTCGCTGCTTATGAAACTTATAAAGGTTATGAAATAGTAAATTTTGAAGTGAAGATTGATGAATAATCTCTGCGACTCAGCGCCTCTGCGGTTAGAAGATATTTTTACCGCGGAGACGCAGAGACGCTGAGCAAATCACATAACCAAAGCCATTATTGCCTTCTGAACATGCAATCTGTTTTCTGCCTCATCAAAAATTACTGAGTTTATTGAATCGGCAACTTCATTTACAACCTCATCACCGCGATGTGCAGGTAAGCAGTGCATAAATAAATAATCATCTTTTGCATTCTTAACTAATTTAGGATTTACCTGATACTTCATAAATTTCTTTCTGCGTTCCGCTGCTTCAGATTCCTGACCCATACTTGCCCAGACATCTGTGTAAACAATATCTGCATTCTTAACTGCCGCAACAGGATCTTCAAGAATTTCAACTTTACTGCCCATATATTTTGCAAACTTCTTAGCGTTATCAACAATTTCTTTATCCGGTTTATAGCCTGATGGAGAAGCAATTGCAATGTTCATTCCAACTTTTGAACAGCCGTTTAATAAGCTGTGTGCCATATTATTTCCATCACCGATATAAGCGAGTTTTAACCCTTGAAGTTTTCTTTTCTTCTCAAGTATGGTAAACAAATCTGTTAATACCTGGCATGGATGAAGAAGATCTGTCAATCCATTTATAACAGGAATGTTTGCGTACTTAGCAAGATCAGTAACATCACTGTGTGCAAAAGTACGAATCATAATTCCATCTAAATATCTTGCAAGAACTTTTGCTGTATCCTGGATACTCTCACTTGTTCCAAGCTGTAAATCATTTGGACCAAAGTATAATCCAATTCCACCAAGCTGATAAATACCAACCTCAAAGGAAACTCTTGTTCTTGTAGATCTTTTTGTAAAGATCATTCCAAGTGTTTTACCTTCCAGCAAACGATGCGGTTCACCTGTGTATTTTTTTTCTTTTAGAGATTTACTTACATCAAAAATCTCATAAATTTCTTCAAGCGTAAGATCAGCTATAGAAATTAAATCTTTGCCTTTCATATTAACTGCCATAATAACTCCAATTTTATTTTACGTAAATAATTCTTTTATAATTCCAATTCCAATATTTTGTTCAAGCCTGCCTGCTAATAGGCAGAGTCAGCTAAAATTTTATTAAGAACACACTACTTATTTCTAACTATCCTCGTTCCTCCTTCAGGATTACCAAGCATAGTTGACTCAGTAATCACGGTTTCTTTTCCGCCACCTTTAACAAATTTAATTGCTGCTAGAATTTTTGGTCCCATACTTCCTGCGGCAAATTCACCTTCATCAAAATATTTTTGAGCCTCATCCGCTGTAATCACATTCAAGGCTTTCTGATCGGGCTTATGAAATCTTAGATAAACTTTAGGCACATCTGTAAGAATGTAAAATGCTTCTGCTCCAATTTTTTCTGCAAGCAGTGCTGATGCATGATCTTTATCGATAACAGCTTCAACGCCATAAAGTTTATTATCTTTATCACGAAAAACTGGCACTCCGCCGCCGCCTGATGCAATAACTATATTGCCTTTATTTACCAGATCTTTTACTACTTTTTTATTTAAGATATCAATCGGCTGCGGCGATGGAACTACTCTTCTCCAGCCGCGTTTTCTTGGATCTTCTTTAAATACAAAATTATTTGCTCTGGTAAGTAAATCAGCTTCTTCTTTTAAATAAAATGCACCAACTGGTTTGGTCGGATTTTTAAATGCAGGATCGTTCTTATCAACTAACACTTGAGTAACAAGTGTTACCACATTTTTTTTAATCTTGTAATCCTTTAAAAGATTATACATTTGTCGTTCTATCATATAGCCAATTCCACCTTGCGAATCAGCCACGCAAATATCAAGAGGCATTTTAGGAATTTTATAGTTGTTGTATCCAGCTTCGTTACGGAGCATAATATTTCCAACCTGCGGACCATTACCATGAGTAATTACAAGATTGTAATCTTCTTTAAGAAGGTTTAATAGATTGATACAAGTATCGTATGTATTTTTTTCCTGTTGCTGGATAGTGCCGATTTCATTTCCCCGTAGAAGCGCGTTTCCTCCTAGAGCAACTACTGCAATTTTTTTCATTAAAATCTTTTACAAATTACATTGTTTACAAAGTATTAAAAAAATTTAAGTGTTAACTTAACTAAGGTAATTTTCAAAAAAAAAATGCTTCGAAAATTTGCGTTTAAGTGATAAAAATGAGTGCTAAAGAAAACGAAATATTTGATGAGTTTTTAAAACCCAATAACATGCTTCGGCTTTATGCTACCGGTGCATTTCCGATGGCTAATGAAGATACTGGTGCGATTGAATGGTACCTGCCGGAAACCAGATGCATTATTCCAATAGATAATTTTAATATCCCAAGATCAGCAAAAAAACAAGTCGATAAATTAAATTTTGAAATTAAGTTTGATACTGAAATTCTTTCTGTGATTAAAGGCTGTGCTGATCGGGATCATACCTGGATTTCTGAAAGGCTTATCGAGGCATACAATAGATTAATTAAACGTGGTCATATTCACTCTGTTGAAACATGGAAAGATGGAAATCTCGTTGGTGGTTTGTATGGAGTTACTTTTCGTGGAGCGTTTTTTGGCGAGTCAATGTTTTCAAAGATTTCTCAAGCATCTAAAGCTGCACTAATTAATCTTCTTTATCATCTTAAAGAAAAAGATTTTTCTCTGCTTGATGTTCAGTATATGACAGAACATCTTAAAATGTTTGGAGCAATTGAAATCAGCATGGATGATTACAAAGCAAAACTCGTGGATGCTTATCAGCGTATATGTGAATTTTAATTAAAGCTTGTCAATCTTTTATTCAGATTTAGCAGCATTAACCCAACCACGAACTTTGCTTATTAACTCTTTTTTTGCAAAAGGCTTTGATAAATAATCATCAAACCCCGAGGATAAAAACTTTTCCTTGTCGCCAACCATTGCATGAGCAGTTACTGCGATAAATGGTACATTTTCATAGGCTGGCAGAGACCTTAAATTCTGAAGTAGTTCAACTCCGCTTACCCCTTTACCAAGGCTGATATCCATTAGAACAAGAGAATAATAATTTTTACTGATCATATCAGTTGCCTCTTTGCCATTAGAAGCTGAGTCTAATTCTATTTCGCCGCGTAAAAACAACTCGACTATTTTTCTTGTGGCTGCATCATCATCAACCACTAAAACTTTTTTACTTCTGCCAACCGCATAAGGCAGAATATTTTCTCTTGCCACGGATTTGATTGGCTCTGATTCAATAAACTGTTCCTCTGCTGGAAATTGAACTGTAAATATCGAACCTTTTCCGACTTCGCTTTTCATTGAAATATTTCCTCCCATTTTTTCCGTAAATTTTTTAGCAATTGTAAGACCTAATCCAGCGCCCTCAAAATGACGATTATAACCTTCGCTAACCTGCCTAAATTCCTCAAATATAGTATCCTGATCGTCCTTCGCGATTCCAATACCTGTATCAATAACATTAATTACTGCATAGTTTTTTCCATTGGTAATAATCGTACTTAGATTAATTGTAACGCCGCCGTTGTGTGTGTACTTAATTCCATTATTAACAAGATTTGTAATGATTGAATTTAAAATTCTTTTATCAAGTTTAGCGAGAATGTTTTCTTTCTCTATTACAGATTTTAAATAAAGATTTTTTTTCTGCGCAACCGGATTTAACATGTTTACAATATCCCGAACTTCCTCAGAAATATTTATCTCGCTGTAATTTATTTGAACCTTATCTGCCTCAACTTTCGAAAGATCTAAAATTAGATTCAGTGTCTCAAGCAATCTCTTACCGCTTTGCATGATTGTGGAAATCATTTCATTCCATTCCTGATGCTCAATTTCAGTTTTTAATATTTCTGTGTAGCCAAGAATTGCAATAAGCGGTGTGCGAAGTTCGTGACTCATATTAGCAAGAAAATTAGATTTAAGCTTACTCATCTCTTCGGCTGTTTCTTTTGCTTCGATCAGTTCTTTCCTGGCTATTTCTCTTTCTATGATACCCGCTAAGTTTGCTGCTGTAGTTTGCAAAATTGATATCTCACTTTCACTCCAAATTCTGTCCGATTTGCAATAATCAAATCCAATAAATCCCCAGAATTTATTCTTTACCATTATAGGTACAATTAAAATTGATTTGATTTTCTGCTCAGCCAATAAATCTCTTAATGCAGGCTTTAAATCTTTAACCAGGTTATTAATTGTGCCGCCGTTTTGCAATATTGGATACCAGCTTTCAAACATAGGAAAGTAATGCAGATTCTGAAGATCAGGATTATTTATTTCCGAGGACACTGTTCCATTAGTCCATTCAAATCTTTGATTCATCACCGGTTCATTCGTTTCGCCATCAACAGAATTTTCAAAAATGTATACCCGATCAATATCGGAAGACTGCCCGAGGGATTTTAGAGTTTTGGAAATTGCTAAATCATAATTCTTTTCTGTTAATAATATGTTTGCAGCTTCTGCAACACCTTTAAAAAGATTTTTTTGATTTAATAGTATTTGTTCTAATTTTTTTTGATGCGTTACATCTTTTATAGTACCTATTGTAGCTTTTTTTCCCTTAAAATTAATTACCCTCGCACTCATATTCACAAAAACTCTTCCATTGTTTTTATGAAGCATACGCCACTCATAAGATGAAGGTGCCGGTTTGCCTTCCTGTCTTAATTTATAATTTCCAGAAACAAGATCAATATCTTCCGGAGCAATAAATTTTGTAAATGGTTCTCCCTCTATTTCATTAATTTCATATCCTATCATACTAGAAAATGAACGATTAACAAAAGAAACCAACCCATCCACAATCAGAAAAACGCCATCCTGAATACTATCGATAAGGGTTCTGTACTTTTCTTCGGACTGAGCAAGTTCTGTTTCGGCTTTTTTGCGCGCAGTTATATCACGGCAAGAAAATATTAAACCATAAGGCGAGCCATCAGAAGTTCTTAAAACTTCCCGCTGAACTTCGAAGAGAAATCTTTCACCGTTCTTATTACTAAAATGATATTCTTGAGCTCCAATATTTTTAAGAAAAATTTTTTTAAAGTTTGCAAGAACAAACTCTTTATCTTCATCAGCAATAAAATTTATAAAATTTTGATGCTTTACTTCTTCGAAGCTAGAAAAACCGGTAAACCTAACTCCAATTTCATTTAAGAAAATAATATTTCCTTTTATATCTGTAATAGCAATAATATCCGGCAAGGTTGCAATAAGTTTTCTATAAAGCTCTTCGCTTTCTTTCAAAGCTTTCTCGGCATTCATACGGATAGAAATATCAGCAACAAAACCTTCTAATGTTTCAACTTTACCTTTTCTGGAAGCTTGTGCACTGCCTTTTTCCCAGACCCACTTTTCACCATCGTTCTTTGTTCTTATTCGATAAATAAGTTGATAAGGTGTTTTTTTAATTACAGAATCTCTAACTGTAACAAAAACATTTTCTTTATCTTCGGGATGGATCAGTTCAGCATAAGAAATTTTATTGTTTAGAATTAATTCTTCAGGTAAATAGCCTGTTAACTCTAAACAACCCTGACTAACAAATTCCATCGTCCAATCATGATCATATCTGCAGCGATACGCCATTCCAGGCAGACTGGACATAAGGTTGGACAAATGTTTTTCACTTTGCTGAAGTTTAGCCTCAGTTTTTTTTCGTTCGGTTACATTTCTTAAAATTACCTGCACCCCTATCAATTCGTCTCTTTCTTCAATCGGAACTCCCCTTAATTCATATGTAATTATGCTTCCATCTTTTTTTATGCCATCAATTTCGAAAATTGGTACTTCATGGCGCAGGAGTAATTTAGAAAGATAAAAGGCAGCAGATACTGCAGACTTTGTAGTTAGAAAACCGGAGTTAAAAATATTTACGCCTATTATCTCTGATTTATTGTATCCGGTTTCTTCTTCAAAAAGATTATTAATATCAAGCACTTTTCCATAAGCATCAACAATAGCTATAATATCGGCTGCTTTATCAAAAAGAAGCCTGTACCTTTGTTCTCTGCTCTTTAGCAAGTTGTGTGTTCTGGTTCTTTCAATTGCAAGAGCAATTTGGTCGGAGACGTATATCAATACATTTAAATCTCTTTCAACTAATCGTATATTTTCATTATATGATTGAACCACAATCACGCCTATAGTATTCTCACCTATTTTAAGTGGAACTCCAATCCAATCAAGCGAATCCGTTCCTACAAGATCAACTTCTCCTGCATCAACAAGTGATTTAAATATTTCCTGATTGACATGTAACGGCTTGCCAGTTCTTAAAACATATTCGGTTAATCCACGTCCGGGAGGTTCCGTTTCATACGGCTCATCATACTCATCAACAAAGTAGGGGAAGCTTAATAGGTTTTTTTGCTGATCATACAAAGCAATAAAAAGATTTTCTACGGGGAGTACATCCCCAAGAGATTTGTGAATTGATGAATAGATATCATCAAGATCTTCGTACTCCATTACTGCATGAGAAATTTGATAAAGGGCTTTTTCTAATTTCTCTGATTTTTTGTGTTCAGTAATATCTTCTTTAACAGCAAGATAATTGGTTATTATTCCATCGCTGTTTTTAACAGGCGATATTGAAACCAATTCCCAAAAGAGTTCGCCATTTTTTTTCTTATTAAGTAATTCTCCCTGCCATTCTTGTCCATTAGAAATTGTACTCCATAGCTCAATATAAACATTCTCATCACTTCTGTTTGATTTAAGTATGCGGGTGTTTTTTCCAATGGCTTCTTCTGCAGTATATCCGGTTACATCTGTAAAACGTGGATTAACATATTCAATGTTTCCATTGGTATCAGTAATAACAACAGTAGATTTACTTTGTTCAACCGCAACAGAAATTTTACTTAATTGTTCAGCTAACAGTCTGTGTTCGGAAATATCATTACCAATTGCCTGGTACTCAAACCCATCTGAATTTTTATTTGCTATTCGGCTTACTGTCCATTCAATCCAATGAATTGAATTGTCACTTAGCTTTAATGAAAATTGTTTTTTGTATTGATTTAAAAAAGGTTTACTGGAATTTGTATTCTCAAATTCAGAGGGCAGAATAAAAAATTTACTTCCAATTAAAATTTCTTTTGAAGTATTAAAAAATTTTGCATAAGATTTATTAGCAAAAAAGATAGTGCCATCTTTTTTAAACCTGCACAATAACACGGGCAGGTCATCAGCAAGAACCAGATAATCTGATAAACTTATAGTTTCTACACTTGCTAAAAGGTTATCATTCCAGAATGTTTTATCACTTTTCAATTTAACTCATAGGGATAAATTAATATTTCTATCATTGCTGACTTTTTACAATTCCCTACTCACGCAATATTCGTTCCAATAAAGCTTAATTAAGATTGGAAACACTATTCATTTTTTTTAGAATTATTAAACTTTTACAGCCAATTGTTCTCGATTATTTTGATTTTATTGTAAAATTGACCGAAACTGTAGAAATGTAAATAATTTTTTGCAGGCAAATATTTACGGCTTAGCAATAAAACTAAGCCGCTAATTAAATGAGTGGTGTTAAACTAGTATAAGTTCCTTCTGCGGCTTGGACATAAACTTGCATCCATCTTTTGTTAAATAAACTTCTTCTTCAAGTGTAGAAACTCCGTAACCTTCAACAGGCAATCTTGGTTCAATCGTAAAAACTTGTCGTTCTTCAAGTTTTAAAAATGGAGAGTTGCCATATTTTTCCCATCGGGGAAAAAGTCCAGCACCGCCATCGTGTACTTCTTTTCCAACCTGATGACCAAGTCCATGTGGATATTCCGGGTAACCATTTTTAACAATATAATTTCTTGCGATGTCATCCATCTCAACTCCTGTTACGCAAGGCTTTAAAGCATCAGCAACCATTTGAATAGAATCACGAATAATTTCAAAACCTTTTTGAACTTCTGCGGGAGCTTTGGTTTCACCATCTTTTAAAACATACCACGTTCTCTGTAAATCGGAACAATAGCCTTTGTAGTAAATACCAAAATCCATATTTATCAAATGTCCCTTTTCAATTTTTCTATCAGTAGGACCGGAGTGCGGATTAGATGGATTTGGACCTGTAAAAACAGCAGGACAAGTTTCTTCATCCCACGCTAAACCAAATCCTTTTCCTTTGGTAACCTTTAATACAAAATCAGCAATATCTTTTTCACTTAATCCAGGTTTAATAAAATCTGTAACCATATCAAAAATCTTAAGTGTTTCATCCACGGCTTCCTGCATAATTGCTAACTCTTTATCAGATTTTCTTCCGCGCAA
>JBGAWM010000057.1:0-20260 GCA_044227615.1 Ignavibacteriaceae bacterium | reverse complement strand
GGAAGTTGAAATCTTGATCAATGCCTCACCTCAAAATATTAATCCGGAAAATCTTCAAGGATTAGTTTTGGATGGCAGCAATAAAATATTTATTAGAGCTTCAGATCTGTCAGGTGCTTCATCAGAAATAATTCAATTGCCTGATACTTCATCAACCTGGTATGTCAAAAAACCTAAAGGTGAAGTTTTGATATTTGATGATTTTAAAGGTACATCAACGTCGGATTTGCAAACCACACAGTTTTATAATCAAACATTCTCTGCAATGAATGGCGGCTTACTTGCGGGTAAGTTTGATGTATTTGATCTTGCAAAAAACTCAATTGCTTTTGAATCAGTTACACTGCTTGAAACTTTAAAATTATTTAAATATGTTTTTTGGTATTCTGCTTCAAATCCAAGATTGGATTTGTTAAACATTGTTACTGAAAAGTATAATCAAGCTGGCGGCAAAATAGCTTTCTCAATGACTTTTCAGGATTCAAGCTCAACCTTCTCATTTGATCTTTCTTCATTACAAGGTTTTCTACCAATTGATGGAGTTAGTAAAAAACTTAGTAATGGTATTTTATTCAGCGGTGCTGAAGCTAGATCTTCGATTGGAGACGAATATCCATTATTAAAAACATCTGCTACAATTACATTTGTCAGATCATTTCAACCAAACGAACTTATAACAGACAGTCTTCATGATTTGTATGATCTTAATGGTGCTCAATTAGGTAATATTTCTTTTATGACTAAGGTAAAAAATTTATTTTTCATAGGATTACCGCTGCATCAATGTAATGGGGGACCAGCAAATGTTCCAGCGTTACTTACAAAAATCTTTTTTGAAGATTTTGGAGTGACTCCATGATAAAAAGATTTACCATTCTATTTTTAATATTAAATTCATTTTTAATCTACTCTCAGGAAACGGGAAACCTCTCCGGCACAGTAAAAGATGTCAGCACAGGTGATGCACTACCCGGTGTTAATGTTATCATTAAAGGAACTTACTACGGTGCGGCTACGGATATAAATGGTAAGTTTAAAATTCCTAATATTTCTGTTGGAAGTTATAATGTTGATGTTTCATTGATTGGTTATAAAACAACTCAGTACACAGGAATACAAATTGAAGCCAATAAAACCAAAGAGTTAGAAGTAAAGCTTGAAGAAACAGTTCTTACACTGGATCAGGATGTTGTTGTAATTGGCGAAAAGCCTTTAATGGATGTTGAAGAAACTCAGAGCAAAAAAACAATTTCGAAAGAAGAGTTGGATATTGCAGTTTTAGAAAACATTAATGATATAGTAACACAGCAATCTGGTGTTGTAAAATCTGATAATGCAATTCACATACGCGGCGGCAGATCGTATGAAAATGCTTTTTTGCTGGATGGAGTTTCAGTACAGGATCCTCTTGCAGGTACTGGCTTTGGTTTACAGTTATCTGCAAACGCTATTGAAGAGGTTGAAGTTATCACTGGCGGGTTTAATGCTGAGTTTGGACAGGCTACCTCTGGAATAGTTAATGTAAAAACCAGAGAAGGCGGTCAAAAATATTCAGGTTCAATATCATACAAACGAGATTATTTAGGTGATAAATCTTCATATCACGTTTTTAATATCGATATTATTGAAGGAAACTTAAGTGGTCCAGAGCCAATCACATCATTTATTTTACCTGCTTTGGGATTACAGATACCAGGTGAGTTAACATTTTTTGGAAGTTTTTATACCGGATTATCTGATGGTATAACCCAAGGATATTATAAACCAACAGCAAACCAGTTAAATTCATCAATATTTAATGGAACCCAGTTTGCGCCAAAAGCGGAAAACAATTGGTTTTGGCTTGCTAAATTAACTTATAAGTATTCACCAACTTTAAAATTTTATTATTCATTTAATCAATCTGTAAACATTAATCAGAACTCGCAGTCTTTACAGTCAAATCTTGAGTACGTTGAACCTAGTCCCGGCTATCAGTATAATTTTCAAAATATACTAGATAACGCCAATACCTTTACACATAATAACACATATAATTCATTCGGAATCACACATACTTTAAGTTCAAAAACATTTTATGAATTTAAAGTAAATAGTTTTTTCACTAATCTGCGTGCAGATGCGAATGGTAATGATTGGTATTTATACAATGAACCAAAAGATATTGTTAACTTTCCTATAGAATATTTCAATTTAGACAGAGACACGATAGGTGTTATTCCCGGTGATGGTTTTTGGGATATTGGAAATCCATTTACCTGGCGGGATCATTATGTTAAAGAATTTTCAGTTCGCGGTGATCTTACAAACTTCTTTGATGAAAAAAATAAATTTAAAGCCGGATTTAATTTCCAGTTTCAGGAAATGCAGGTTATAGATATTTATAAACCATGGATTGGTGAACTTGGATTGAATAATGACATATATAAAGTTTATCCCGCACTCGGTTCTTTGTATGCTCAGGATAATATCAACTTTAGCGGAATGATTTTAAATTTTGGATTGCGATTAGATTATTGGTTTCCAGGAAAATATGTTGATGACGCAGTTAATAATCCAGATGTTGTTACTATCCCTGATGAAGTAAGACAAGATTATATGGATGAAACTTATGAGTGGTTTAATGGTGCAAGATTTAAAGCAAGGTTAAGTCCACGACTTGGAATTTCTCATCCTGTATCGGATAATCAAACATTATTTTTCTCATACGGACATTTTAGTAAATGGCCAAAGCCTCAATTTGTTTATGCTAAATTAGATCCATTAAATGCACAGTCTTCGTTCCAAAGGTTTGGCAATCCAAACTTAAATCCTGAAACAACTGTTGCATATGAACTTGGGTTAAAGACTCAATTTACTTCTGATGATGTTTTGACTATAACAGCTTACTATAAAGATATTTTTGATTACATCAATACCAGAACAGCAAAAATTGTTTCACCCAGATTTGCTACAGAAAGTTTTATCACTTATGTAAATTCAGATTATGCCCGCTCACGTGGAGTTGAATTAGAATATCGTAAACGAATCGGCAGATGGTTTAATGGTGTTGCTTCGTTTACTTATGCAATCGTTACAGGAAAAAGTTCTTCTGCTGATGAAGGTGTTTTAGTTTTACAAGGCGATCTTAATGAATCAATTAAAGAAGAATATGTTCCATGGGATAGACCATTAACTGCCTCACTTTCAACCAGCTTTTATGTTGAAAAAGATGAACCACTATTTGGTTTTGCCCCGGGTATTTTAGACGATTACAATCTTTACCTAAGATTCTTTTTCCAGTCAGGTAAGAGATATACACCCGCAGTTTTTACAGGCTTTGTTGATGAGGATGGAAGAGCTGAGTACGAGACTGATTTTAACAATCGATACAGCGAAATTGGAGATGATTGGTTTTGGGTGGATTTAAACTTTGAAAAGTATTTTCAATTAATGAACCTAAAATTTTCACTCTTTGTTGAAGTTAATAATCTTTTGGATAGACAAAACTCGGCAATTATTAATCCTGTAACAGGAAGAGCTTATGAATATGGTGACGATGTACCTGGAAGTTGGAATGATCCCCGTTACCCTGATGTACAGGCACCAGTTACTGCATATCCATTTAATCCTGCAAGGTATTTAACTCGCAGAAATATAAAATTTGGCGTAAGTATAAGATTTTAATATTAAGACAATATGGGAAATACATATACAAAAGTTCATATTCATATAATTTTTGTTGTTAAATATAGACTCGGCTTAATAGGTGAACAGTGGAAACATGAATTATATAAATACATTGCAGGGATCATACAAAAGCAAAAACATAAATTAATCATTATCAATGGTGTTGCTGATCATTTACATATTTTGATTGGGCTTAGACCGCATCAATCTTTAGCTGAATTGGTTCAGGATTTAAAAGGTTCTTCATCTAAATGGATAAATGAAAAAAAGTATTTAAAAATTAAATTTGCTTGGCAAGAAGGTTATGGTGCATTCTCATATAGTCAATCACATTTGAGCAAAGTTATTGCTTATATAAAGAATCAAGAAAAATATCATCAGATAACATCTTTTTCTGATGAGTATAAAGGGTTCTTAAAAGCCTTTGAGATTAAGTATGATGAAAGATATTTGCTGAATGAGCCTGAGTAGTTTTATATCATCCCTAAAGGGATTTGTTTTCTTAAATTTTGTTAAGGTTACCAAAATTATATCCCTATCGGGATTTATAGAGATCAAAAATTGAACTTAGTACTCTGTTATATTTATTCTAAAATGAAAAATGTTCCGTAGGAACAAGAGATTGGTAAAAGTGAATTTAAATAAAATATCAAAGTCCTGTTAAGGACGAAATAATGAAGATGAAATATTTTTTGCAAATAATAATAGTTACGGCACTATTGACAATTGAAATTAAGCCGCAGTTATTTCCTGTACTTGGTGAACAGCGCGCCGGTATCTCCACCGCACAATTTTTAAAGATTGGTGTTGGCGGAAGAGCCACCGCAATGGGTGATGCTTTTATTGCAATAGCAAATGATGTCTCTGCTTTGTATTGGAATCCTGCAGGGTTAACTCAATTCTCTGAAAATCAGGTTATGTTTGCTCACAATCAATGGGTTGTGGATATCAATCATGATTTTATTGGTGCTGTTTATCATCTAGATGATGAAAATACATTTGGTGTTTCATTAACATCACTTTCTATGGATGAAATGAAAGTGACAACAGAGTATGCACCTTTTGGCACTGGGGAATATTTTGGTTTTAGTGATTTAGCAATTGCATTATCGTATTCAAAAAAAATGACCGATCAATTTAGTTTTGGCGGAACAGTTAGATACGTTGAGGAATCTTTGGACAAACTAAAGATGCGCGGTATTATGATTGATCTTGGTACTTACTACTGGACAGGTTTAGGAAGTACAAGATTTGCTGTTACTGTAACAAATTTTGGTAATGATCTTGCGCCTGATGGAGAAGTTGTTCTGGTTGGTAATCGAACAAACTCTGAATGGCAGTCATTCTCACCACCAACAATGTTCCGAATTGGATTTGCGCTTGAACCTTATGAGAACGATGAACATCGAGTGACAACATCAATACAACTTAACCACCCTAACGATAACAGTGAAAACGTTTCTTTGGGAGTTGAGTATGTTTGGAATAAAATGTTTTTTGCAAGAGGCGGATATAAAATCAATGTTGACGAACAGGATTTTTCATTTGGTGCCGGAGTAAATATTCCGGTTAGTATTGCAAATGTAAGTGTGGATTATGCCTACGCAAATTTTACAAGATTAGGATCAGCACATAGATTTTCAATTACACTTGGCTTATGATAAAATTTAAACACATAAAAATTATTTTTTTTACAGCTATAATTCTCAGTATTATTTCCTGTAATGATAAATTTGATATTACACAATTTGATACTGATAATCCGGGAAACATAGCAGGAGATACGATTTATATTAAGCTCAATCCTGATTGGGAAGGGTTCAATCATCCTGAAGATGTAATGATTGGAAGGGAACCTTTGATTTATGTTGCAGATACTGATAACGATCAGATAGTTATGCTGAATCTCGATGGGCAAAGATTAAGTTCCCGCTCACTAAAACATCCGGTTGCAATCGCGCAGGATTATAAATTAAATCTTATTGTGTGTGCACAATTTGATACGCTGGGGCAATCTTTTAGTGCTGTGTATAAAATAGATTTAGTGGCTTCAAATCATGATTTAGCAACAGCACCAATCAAACGAATATTACCACAACTTTCTGATCTTAATAAGCCTGAAAGAAAATATACTGGCGCTGCCGTTTTTTACGATAACTCATATCTTATAGCACGCACAGGACCAAATAATTCTAATCTTATTGATCCGGATAATTCACTGCTGCGTTTTGAAACTAAGAATGATGGATTGGTTGATACGCTTATTGGAAGAGTTCCTTTACTTTCACCTACCAGTACAGGAATTTTATCAGTAAATAATGTTAGCTGCATTAAATCATTCAATAAGAGGAACTTTGATATTGTAGTAAATCTGGTTGGAGAAAATAGTTTTAAGACACAGTGGTTCAGATATGTCAGCTCGCAGGATTTTACTGGTTATGAAAATAATTTGACACCTGCAGCAAGCGATTTAATGAGTCCCGGATTTTTCAGTCAGCCGCAAGGTTCTGAAATTGATCCATCTGGAAATATATTTGTGGCAGAATCTACAAACGACAGTGTTTATAAATTTAATTCTTTCGGAGATCTATTATTAGGCTTTGGCGGAGCAAGAGTTTTTTCAGAACCATATGCAGTGGCATATTTTGATAAAATACTTTATGTGGCTGATAGAGGTAATAACAGGATACAACGATTCATTTTATCAACGGATGCACAATGAAAAAAATTCAAATTATTTTCTTTTCAATTCTTTTAACTGCTTCTCTTTATTCTCAATCAATAATAATCAATGAGGTTTATAACTCAAGCGGCAATGATGAGTGGCTTGAATTATTAGTTGTGCAGGATAGTCTGGATATTAGAAACTGGGACCTAAGAGATTTTAACAGCAGCGGTGTTGCTCAGCAGCCTCTTGTTTTCTCAAATAACTCGTTGTGGAGTAATTTAAGAAAAGGAACTATAATTGTTGTAGCAAGACCTGAGAATTCCTTTTCGGAAGATTTAGATCCGAGTGATTATTTATTGATTGTAAAATCAAGCAACGCATTGTATTTCTCTGGTAATGTTTTTTTGTTTGCTGGAGGTTCCGAAGCTGTACAAATCAGAAATGCATCCGATGTTCATCTATTTGGTGTTTCCTGGGGTGCGGCTAATTCAAGCAGTTTACCAAGCCCTAAAGTGCATTTTAGCAGCTCATCATTGAGCAATACATCAACATTTTTTGATGGCAGCGATGTTTCCCAACTAACAACCACAACAAACTGGACTCAAAATAGTACCACACCATCAATGGGCAGCGGAAATACACCAGTTAATATTAACTGGATACTTTCTTTAAGAGCACGTGTTGAAGGTTCTGGAATAGTATCACTGACTCCACAAGTTGTTTCAGGCGATTCAACAATAAATCTGATTTTCAATTATATCAAAGAACCGCAATACAATATCAATAAATTAAAAATTATTTTTCCGGCAGGTTTTAATTGGTCGCAAAGTTCAGCACAAATTTCAATAGAAAATTTTACGGCTACAACTTTGGTTGAGAGCGATACAATTCATTTTTCGGATGTTAATTTTTTAAATGATTCTGTAATTATTTCAATCACTGATGTAACTACACCAATATTTACCGGCAAATATAAATTTATATTTCAATCAGGTATAGATTTAGTTCTTGGTGATGTTAGTCCTTCGCCTATCCTAACAGTTTATGGCGCACCTATTCCTATTGCAGAGGCAAAAATAAATGACGCAAACGGAATTGGAATTAATTTAGGCGATTTAGTTACCATAAGAGGAATAGTAACAGTAAGTAATCAATTCGGCAGCCCAAGTTATATTCAAGACAACAGCGGAGGCATTTCGATTTTTGGATCGGCATTTTCAAATGCTGTGCAGCCCGGTGATGAAGTATTAGTCTCAGGAACTATAACTCAATTTAATGGATTAAACCAGCTTGAATTACCGCTGCTGCATTCTATCATAAGCAGCGGGAATATAATTGAACCATTACTCGCTACGCCGTCTATGCTCAGCAGCGATGGTGTCGGCGGGATCGAAAATTATGAGGGACGATTAGTTCGCGTAAATGGTGTGTTAGTTACTGAATTAAACGGAAGCACTTTTAGTAATTGGGCTTATAAAAATTATATGCTTACAGGTTCAAATTCTTCAGATACAGTTCAGATTAGGATAGATAACGATACTCAAATTATTGGTCAGGTAGCACCTGCAGGAAGATTTGATGTTGTAGGGGTATTAAGCCAATATAAAACTGCTTTGCCATTTATAGGTAACTATCAACTAATGCCGAGATTCTCATCTGATATAATATCAGATGGACCAATAATTAAAAGTTTCCCTGAAGAGATTGACCTTACTTCAAGTTCAATTACGTTGGAGTGGAGTACTATCAATCCTGGAACATCAAGAGTACGATATGGTATTACAAATAATTACGAGCTTGGTGTTATTGAACCGGATAATGATTTAAGAAATATACATACGGTAACTGTAAGTGGTCTGGATGTTGCAACTATTTATAATCTACAGGCTTTTTCTGTTGCTGATTCAGATACAAGTTTTTCAAGTAATATAATATCAAGTACATCTTCAGCATTTCCAACAACAGGTGAGATACAGGTTTACTTTAACAATACTGTTAACACAAGTGTATCTTCTGGAGTTAATGCAAACGGCAATGCAAATTTTACAAGTATATTAATCCAAAAAATAAATAACGCAAAACGTTCAATTGATGTTGCACTCTATAGTTTAAGTGGAGTTGTTGGTGCAAACGTTGCAACCGCATTAGTTAATGCAAAAAATTGCGGTGTTAAAGTAAGAGTAATCGGAGAATATGATACTAGAACTACTGCGCCCTGGCAAACACTTATGAGTAACGGAATTCCTTATATAAATGATGATTATGGAATTAATGATGGAAGCGGTTTACATCATAATAAATTTTTTGTAATTGATTATCGCGGCGGTGCGGCAGATAGTATTTGGGTGATTATGGGTTCTTGGAATCCAACAGATCCGGGTACAAATGATGACAGACAAAATTTAGTTTTAATTCAGGATGTTGCTTTAGCAGGTGCATATACTCTTGAATTTCAGGAAGAGTGGGGAAGTAATAATGATGTTCCAAATTCGCAAAATTCAAGATTTGGTTCAAGAAAATTAAATAACACACCGCACAATTTTATTATCGGTGGAGTTAAAGTACAAAGTTACTTTAGTCCAAGTGATGCTACTACTTCACGAATCGCTAAAACACTTAGCAAAGCTGAAAAATCAATTAATGGTGCTTTAATGACTTTTACAAGAAGAGATTTAGCTGATACAGTTATCGCCGTTAAAAATCGAAACAGAAAAGCACGATTGGTATTAAGTAACGACACAGATTCTGGGACTCAGTTTTCATACCTGCAATCAAACGGAGTTGATATACGATTAAAAGGCTTTACAGATGGTTTGCTGCATCATAAATATGCTATTGTGGATGCAGAACCATTCGGATATACACCTTATGTAATTACCGGTTCGCATAATTGGTCTTCATCTGCAGAGAATAGTAATGATGAAAATACTTTAATAATTCAAAATGACCAGGTAGCAAATTTTTATCTTCAGGAATTTGCCGCAAGATATTATGAAGCAGGCGGCACAGATTCTATAAATGTTGTTACAAGTGCAGATGAGAATGATATTAAAATACCGACAGAATTTTCACTACTGCAAAACTATCCTAATCCATTTAATCCGGTAACAACAATTCGATTTGAAGTACCGCTTTCTCAAAAAGTTGAAATTATAGTATATGATATTCTTGGACGTAAGGTGAAGGAATTATACAATGATATAGCCCCGGTAGGAATTGTTACTATAGAATTTAAAGCTGATGATTTGGCAAGCGGAATGTATGTTTATCAGTTAAAAACTAAAGATTTTTCTATCTCAAAAAAGATGGTACTTTTAAAGTAATTTCTTAAATATTTGTAAAAAAAAGGCTCTTTGGCTAATTTTACACCTCAAAAATTTAATAAAGAAGGTAAAAGAATGAGTGAGTTAAAAGGAAAAATTATTCAAATCATTGGTCCTGTGGTAGATATAGAATTTGATGGTGAGCATCTTCCAAAGATTTATAATGCTGTCAGAATACCAAGAACAACTACTGAAGGCAAAAGTGAGGATCTAATTGTAGAGGTGCAGCAGCATCTGGGTGAAAACAGAGTTAGAGCGGTTGGTATGGATTCCACTGATGGTTTGGTAAGAGGGATGGATGTTTTTGATACCGGAAAACCAATCTCAGTTCCTGTTGGTCCAGCTACTCTTGGCAGATTAATAAATGTTATCGGTGATGGAATTGACGGACTTGGTGAAATTAAATCTGAAAAAAGATATCCTATTCATCGCCCCGCACCATTATTTAAAAACCTTTCAACTCAGTCTCAGATGTTTGAAACAGGAGTAAAGGTTATCGATTTAATGGAACCATATAGCCGAGGCGGTAAAACAGGTTTGTTTGGCGGCGCAGGAGTTGGTAAAACAGTTATCATTCAGGAATTAATTAACAACATTGCAAAGCAGCATGGCGGATATTCTGTATTCGCTGGAGTAGGTGAAAGAACCCGTGAAGGAAATGATCTTTGGCTTGAAATGAAAGAGTCTGGAGTTATTGATAAAACTGCATTAGTATTTGGTCAGATGAATGAACCACCGGGAGCAAGATTACGAGTTGCTCTAACCGGGTTAACTATCGCAGAATATTTTAGAGATGAAGAGGGAAGAGATGTACTTTTATTTATTGATAACATATTCCGTTTTACACAAGCCGGTTCTGAAGTATCAGCTCTTTTAGGAAGAATGCCTTCTGCGGTTGGTTATCAGCCAAACTTAGCCACTGAAATGGGTGCACTGCAGGAAAGAATCACCTCAACAGATAAGGGTTCAATTACTTCTGTGCAAGCTATTTACGTGCCTGCAGATGATTTAACAGATCCTGCACCAGCTGCAGCTTTTGCACACCTTGATGCAACAACAGTATTAAGCCGTCAAATTTCTGAACTTGGTATTTATCCCGCTGTTGATCCTCTTGATTCTACATCAAGGATTCTTGAACCCGGAATACTTGGACAGGAACATTATGATGTAGCAAAAAATTGTAAAGAAATTCTTCAGCAGTATAAAGATCTTCAGGATATAATAAACATTCTTGGTATGGATGAATTATCTGATGAAGATAAGATTGTTGTAAGAAGAGCTAGAAGAATTCAGAGATTTTTTAGTCAACCTTTCCACGTTGCAGAAGCATTTACAGGTAAAGCCGGTAAGTATGTAAAATTAGAAGATACAATTCGCGGATTCAAAGGAATCATAGATGGTAAATATGATGATCTTCCTGAATCAGCATTTATGTACGTTGGCGGAATTGAAGAAGCAGTTGCAAACGCAAAGCAGATGGCTTAATAATGAGTGAACTTAATCTTGAAATAGTAACACCATCAAAATCTGCTTTCAAAGGAGAGGTAAAATCAATTACTGTCCCCGGCACAAAGGGAAGATTCCAGGTTTTAAAAAACCATGCCCCAATTATTTCAACACTGGATATTGGAATGATTAAGGTCGATTTGCCGGATGGAAAAGAAAATTATTACTCAACAGCAGGCGGTACAATTGAAGTTCTTGATAATAAAGTGTTAGTGCTTGCAGATTCAATTGAGTTAGTAAGTGAAATTGATGAAGAGAGAGCTTTGGCAGCAAAACAACGTGCGGAAGAAAGATTAGCTGAAAAGAATGCTGAAATCAATCTAGCCAGAGCTGAAGCAGCTTTAGCAAGAGCAAATAATAGATTGCAACTTAAAGAAAAGTATAATCGATAAATTTTGGTATTTATCGGATAGACAAGATGCGAGTTTATAGCTCGCATTTTATTTTTAAACTAATTCAGATATCCATCATTTATAATTATCTTTTTCATTGCCTCTGCAGAGCTAACCTTTTCTTTGATCGACAGGAAGTATTTAATCAAATAGTTTAATCTTTCATTCTCATTTTTTAGGATCAGTAGTTCCTGCTGCTGCTCGTAAGATAATCCGGATTTTTCTGCAATCTTATAAGATTGTAATTCTGCCGATTTTAGATTTTTCCAGAATGCATCTTCTAATCTATAATTTGCCAATTCAACAATTTCTTCAAACTCATTTAACAATGCTTCGTTAAGTTTTTGATCAATAATAGTATTTTCATCAATATACTTTTCTACATCAGCAACATAATATCCATCTGGGTGAAGTGATGTAGAATTTATTAAAAATCTTTCAATTCCCTGTACTACAATATCAAGTTCACCGTTCAAATAAGTTTTTAGAATCTCAGTTACTTTTACATAAACACCAACATCAGAAATTCGTTTTTCGATTGAAGCTACAATTCCAAATCCTGAATTTTCACTAAGACATTTTTGCAAAAGAATTTTGTATCTCTCCTCAAAAATATGCAATGGATATTTTGAACCCGGGAATACAACTAAATTAAGGGGGAATATTGGTATGATATAACTCATGTTAAAAAAAGGGAAGCGAAACGATTCGCTTCCCGACTTGATTAATAATAATTAAGCTTTAGAAAATAACTCGTTTACTTTATCCCAATTAACAACATTCCACCAGTTTTCAATATAATCAGGTCTTTTGTTTTGATACTTAAGATAATAAGCATGTTCCCAAACATCTAAACCAAGTACTGGAGTACCTTTAATTTCAGCAACATCCATTAAAGGATTATCCTGATTTGGGGTTGATGAAACAACTAATTTGCCATCCTGAACGAGAAGCCAAGCCCAGCCGGACCCAAATCTTGTTGCCGCGGCAGTGCTGAATTTTGTTTTAAATTCATCGAATGAACCGAAAGCAGAATTGATTGCATCAGCTATTTTACCGGTTGGTTTTCCTCCGCCATTTTGCTTCATCAAAGTCCAGAACAAAGAATGATTATAGTGACCTCCGCCGTTATTTCTAACTGCAACCGGAAGTTTTGAGATTGAAGCAAACATCTGTTCAAGAGTTTTCCCTTCATTTTCAGTTCCTTCAATTGCTTTGTTAAGATTTGTAACATAAGCATTGTGATGTTTTGAGTGGTGAATTTCCATGGTCATCTTGTCGATGTATGGTTCCAATGCATCGTATGCATATGGTAATTGGGGCAATTCAAATTTTGCCATAGTACTTGTACTCCTTATATGATTTTTTATTGTATTTAATTGACTTTCAACTTTTCCAAAAACTGACACCGCAGGTATTGCTCCTAAAGTGTATAAAAATTTTCTTCTTTGCATAAATATTACCCTTTCAGTTTAAACACCGAATGATTCACCGCAGCCGCAGCTTTTAGTTGCATTCGGATTATTGAAAATAAAACCCTTTCCATTTAATCCATCCGAAAAATCTAACTGAGTTCCGGATAGATAAAATAAGCTTTTACCATCTACAAAAAGTTTTACACCATCTTGTTCAAAAATGGAATCGCCTTCACGATTTTCAGGATCAAATCCTAATGTGTATGTTAAACCGGAACATCCTCCGCCTTTAACACCGATTCTTAATCCAAACTCCGGTGTTATTTTATTTTCATCCATTATCCTTTTAATTTCTTTAACAGCTTTATCTGTTATAGTTATCTCAGAATCAATTTGTGTGTTGCTCATTGCATACCTCAAATAATATTGTTATTTGTTTAATTATAGTTGTCTAATCACTGACTGATCCACCACGGTGGATTGTGCTATACTAAAAAATTACGTATCGCAGAATTTATTCTGCGTATATAGTAAAAATTCAAAAAGTTTACCTTTTATAGCTTAATAAAATCTCAGACTAAAGTCTGAGCTACATTATTTTTTTATTAAAATGAAAAAGGATCTCCAGGTTTTGTTGTTACAAAATCCGGATAATTTAACTTCCATCCTTGAGTACTTGTCTTAATGAAGATTCCTTGTGTTTCATAATAACCAGAAAATTGCTTTGCGAGATCGACGAGACTGCGATCCGAAATTTTAATTCCTTTTTTCTCCAGAAAGCTTTTTACGCCGTATTGAAAATCTTTTGAAAAAATATTGGAATTATGAAAAATCGGAAACTTAGCTTTTAAGTAACTTAAAAAAATCTGACTTTCATTTTTTAAGTCATTAAAAAGTTCGCTGATGTTTTTATTTGTCATGATGCTATTTCAGTTTGTTTAATATTTTTTGAATTATTTTTATTTAATGATCTAATTTTATTAACTGCACTTATAAATTTATTTGAAGCATAATCAATCTCTTCTTTCGTATTAAATCTTCCAAACCCAAATCTTACAGAACACAGTGCCTGTTCATCCGTTAAACCAATAGCTTTAAGGATTCTGCTTGGTTTTGTTGAACCCGAAGCACAAGCGGAAGAATTTGAAAATGCCAGGTCCCTTAATTCAAGCATAAGCTTATCAGCTCTTACTCCTTGAACGTAAAAGTTTAAGTTATTTGGTAATCTGTCTTTGATGGACCCGTTTACAAAAACACCGTCAAGATTTGAGATGATGTTCTTATAAAATTTATCTCTTAAATTTATTGTATGAGCATAATCATTTTTGATCTCTTCGTTACAAATTTCTATAGCCCTTCCAAATCCAACAATAGCAGGAACATTTAAAGTTCCCGGCTTAATGGATCCTTCCTGAGCTCCACCGAATAATCTTTTTGCGAGCTTTGCTTTTGGATTTTTATTGTTGATGTATAAAGCGCCAATTCCTTTTGGACCATATAATTTATGAGCCGTAAATGAAAGAAAATCAATATTCATATCGACCAAATCAAACTTGATTTTTCCCACCGACTGAGTAGCATCAACATGAAGAAGAATATCTTTTTCTTTGCATAATTTCCCAATGGTTTTAATATCGTTAATTGTTCCTATTTCATTATTTGCAAATATGACTGAAATAAGTTTTGTGTTCCGAGTTATTGCATCAGAAATTTTGGAAGGATCAATAATTCCTGATTTATCAACATTAACAATAGTAACATTAAATCCTTTTTGAGATAGATGATTTAAAGATTCTGCGGAGGCGCTGTGCTCAATGTTTGAAGAAACAATATGGAAAGAATTTGCGTCAGCATTTTCTGTTAATCCAAGATGAACAAGATTTATTGATTCAGTAGCTCCTCCTGTAAAATAGATTTCTTTTGATGATATTTTAAGAAAATCAGCAATTATATCTCTGGCATTTTCAACTGCACTTTTTGCCATCCAGCCAAAGCTGTGATTACTGGATGCATTTCCAAATCTATCTTGCAAATAAGGAAGCATAGTTTCTAAAACTCTTGGATCAATTTGAGTTGTGGAATTATTATCCAGATATATTGGCGTTTTTATATTCATCAGATAATATGGGCTAACTTTGTTTCATAAAATACTTTATCTATCTTTTTCTGAACTTCTGCTAATGGATCACGAATTTTACAGCAATCAGAATATGAGCATTCATTTTTTGGTGATTCAGTTCGTAAGCAATCTGTAATCTGATAATCAGGTTCTACTGCAAGAATTAATTCTATCAAGGAAATTTCCAATGGATTTTTCCTTAAAGAATAACCACCCTTAACGCCCTGATATGATATAGCGATGTTATTTTTTGCAAGATTCTGTAAAACTTTTGCAACCAATTCGAATGAAATCTTATAACTTTCCGCGATCTCTTTAGCGGTTACAGCACTTCCATGGTTTTTAATTGCCATATATCTTGCTGCCATAAGAGCGTATTCAGATTTTTTTGATAGTTTTAACATAAATAAGACTAATATAGTCGGGTATAAACTTATGAGAAAACGAACTTAATTGCAAATTTAATGTGATTAAAATCCCAAAAGCTGAATAGATTGCTTAGCAATATTTACAAGTGGGGCAAAGTAAACACCCAGAATCAATATTGGGGCTAGGAGAAGGAGTAAAACAACATAATTAAGTGGAGAAAGAGTAATCTCAACTCGTTTATCAGTTCGGACTAAGAACATAGCCTTAAGAACACGAATGTAATAGTAAAGAGAAACTACAGTATTTAGTAATGCTATAATTGCAACTGTAATCATGTTGGCATCGACTAACGCAATGAAGAGATAAAGTTTGCCGATAAATCCTGCGGTTGGCGGGAGCCCAGTGAGTGAAACTAAGAAAATACCAAGAGCTGTTCCAAGCAGTGGAAGTGAATAACCAATTCCTTTATAATCATCTATCTCTTCGGAATTAATTTTGTTTGCAATTAACATTACAACGTAAAAAGCTCCGAGATTCATAAATAGATATACAGCAAAGTAAACCAATACAGCCATCAGTCCTTGATCCGAAAGCACTGCAACGCCAAGCATCAAGTAACCAGCGTGGGCAATACTTGAATAAGCTAACATTCGTTTAATATTATCCTGCCACAATGCAGCAAAGTTTCCAAATGTCATTGTGATAATTGAAAATAGAATCAATAGAGTTTGCCAGTCAATATAGCTTATCATTTGCCAGTAGCCTGATTTATCAAGTCCTTCTGCAAATGTAATTTTTAAAAATCTAATGAGGACTGCGAATCCGGCAGCTTTACTTGCAACAGACAAGAATGCTGTAATTGAAATTGGTGCGCCTTCATAAACATCCGGGGTCCAGAAATGAAATGGTACGATTGAAATCTTAAAACCTATTCCCGTAAAAATTAATAGGATAGCCATTAAAAATGTAAGCTGATTTGCAGAAGGGAATTGCAGTAATGAATTTATTTCATGCAGATTAGTGCTGCCTGTAATTCCGTAAAGAATCGAAATACCAAACAACATTATGCCTGATGAAGCCGAACCATAAATAATATATTTTAGCGAAGCTTCACTGTTTCTGATCGATTTTTTTACAAATCCCGCAAGCACATAAGATGATAATGAAAGCAGCTCAAGCGATAGATAAATAAGTATCAAATCGTTGGCAGAAACCATAAAGAACATTCCTATTACCATTCCGAATATTAAAGCATAATATTCACCATGTCTATCCGGACAAGAATTAACTTCGTTAGATGACATGGAAAATAAAACTATGAATACAGTTGTAATAAGAATTAATATCTTAAAGAAAGATGAAAAATTATCTAAAGATAGAAATGATAATTTTCCAGAAACAGAAAATGCCGACTTTGGATCACCAAACTGAAGAACTATAAAAATAAAAGTAATAAGCAATCCGATTAATGAAATTAAAGGAAGAAATTTTTTACTTTTATTGAATATCAAATCAAAGACAACAATAGACACAAGCGTTAACGCTAGAGCGATCTCAGGTAATATTGCATTAAGATCAGTTGATAAGTTTGGTAAAATCAATGTTATCACTTATAAAAATTAAAATGAATTTATAGAACTATAAATAACTTGTGCATCACTAATAAACTTAACCATTGCATTAGCAGAAGCATTCATTAGATTAAGCATTGGTGATGGATAAACTCCAAGAAATATTACGATAACGGTTAATGGAACAAGCATTAAATATTCACGTGTTGTAAGATCAGTTAAGTCTTTCCATTTTTCGTTAAGAGTTCCAAGATAAACTCTCTGCAGAGTCCAGAGCATATAAGCGGCACCTAATAAAATTCCGAGTGTTGAAATGATCGCTAATATTCTTGTCGTTCCATTTCCAAATCCGCCTAAGAAAACTAAGGCTTCAGAAATAAATCCGCTTAACCCGGGTAAACCAATTGCAGCAAAGAACGCTACTGAAACAAAGCCGGTATAAATCGGCATTTGTTTTCCTAATCCTCCGAAAGAATCCAAATCTCTTGTATGTGCACGATCGTAAATAACTCCGACTATAAGGAAGAGCATTGCAGTGATTGTACCGTGGTTAAACATTTGAAGCACTGCTCCTGAAATACCCATCGTATTTAAGGCAGACATTCCAAGCATTACATATCCCATATGAGATATCGAAGAATATGCAATAAGCTTTTTAAAATCTTTTTGAGCCATTGCTGCCAAAGCACCGTAAATAATGTTTATCATTCCAAATAGTGCGATGTACCAGCTTAGTTGATAAGTTAGTTCGGGAAATATTGGATAAGAAACTCTAAGTATTCCATACGTTCCCATCTTCAACAGAACACCGGCAAGAATAACGCTTATTGCTGTTGGTGCTTCAACGTGTGCATCTGGAAGCCAGGTGTGGAAAGGGAACATAGGTATTTTGATTGCAAATCCGATAAACAACCCGAGATATGCTATGAATCTTAAATTGTTTGGATTCAGCGGTGACAAGATTCCTGTTTCTGTGTAGTTGGCATGATTCATTAGTTCCAATAAATTAAATGTAAACACTCTCGTCCCGTCTGCAAGTGTTTCCATAGAACTGAAGTACAAGCCAATCATTACTAAAAGAATAAAAATACTTCCGAGCAGAGTGTAAAGGAAGAACTTGATAGCTGCATATTCACGTCTTGGTCCGCCCCAAATGCCGATTAAAAAGTACATTGGGAGTAACATCAATTCCCAGAAAATGTAGAACAGGAAGAAATCAAGTGCAACAAATACTCCCATCATTCCCGTGTTTAATAGCAGGAACATAGCAAAATAACCTTTTACTGATTTATCAATAGACCAGGAAGATATTGTTGCTATAAAAGTAACAATTGCAGTTAGAAGAACAAGCGGAGTGCTTAATCCATCAACACCAAGGAAATAATCTATTTTAATTTGTCCAATCCATGCAAAACCAGGAATGTCAATCCATCTGAATTTTTCTATGAATTGAAATGAACTTGCATCGTTTATTCCTCCGGCAGCATAATTAAAGTTCATCAATAAAACTATTGATAGAACAACCTGTATTGCCGTTACGATGAGTGTGGTAACTTTTATATAGAGTTCTTGCTTCTTTGGAAGCATTAGAACTATTACCATTCCCACAATTGGAAGGAATGTTAATAATGAAAGTATAGGAAAATTATTCATTGTTATGATACCTGTTTTTCAAACTTTATACTTAGAATAAAAAGAGCAAAATAATTAGCGAAAATATTACGAGCACAAGATATGTTTGAACTTTTCCCGTCTGCACTCTGCGGAAAATCAAACCAATAAAACCACTTATGTATGCCGTTAAGTTTACGAGACCATCAACTACATATTTATCAAAGCCGCCGGTAAAGAAAGCAAACCTGCGGGTCGCTTCTGCAGAACCATTTACAATTCCATCAACAATTTTAGCATCAAACCAGGCTATGATTTTACTTAATCCAAGCAATCCAGCAACAAATGTTTTATGATACAGTTCATCAAAGTACCATTTGTTAAGCGAGAAATTATATAGTGGTCTGATGGATGAAGCCAACTTTTCAACATTTACTTTCTTCCATTGATAGAAAACAAATGCAGTTAAAATTCCGGCGATTGCCACAAACAATGATAAAAACATTGCAGGATAATGCGCTCCATGCATTGCCTCAGTATATTTTTCAGAATAAGTAATCTCTCCGTGAGATGAATTATGTTCAACAACTTGATCAGTTTCTGGAATAACTTCTGACTGCATAAAATCAAAACGAGTTGAGTTTGGTGCATGTAACTCTGGAGCGTTTATCCACTTACTAAAAAACCATCCTTGATCTGCACTAAAAGGATTTGGAGTATAAAAAATAAAAATTGATAACGTTGCAAGTACAGTTAAAGGCATTGCCATTACAAATGGTGATTCATGTGCATGTTCAAATTTGTGGTGATCTCTTGGCTCACCGTGAAATGTTATTATAATTAATCTGAACATGTAGAAAGCTGTGAGCAGGGCAACTAAAAATCCAACAAAAGCAAAAATCCAGTAACCTGTTAACGAGCCGAATGCAAATGCACTTGCAAGAATTCCATCCTTACTTAAAAATCCTGATGTAAGTGGAATTCCTGAAATAGCAAGCGATGAAATTAAGAATGTTGCATAGGTAAGTGGAAGTTTTTTTCGCAATCCGCCCATATTTCTAATGTCTTGTTCATGGTGCATTGCATGAATAACCGAGCCGGAACCAAGAAACAAACAGGCTTTAAAGAATGCGTGTGTTACAAGATGGAAGAAAGCAAATTTGTAAGCGCCGACTCCAAGCGCCATAACCATATAACCCAACTGAGAAACTGTTGAGTAAGCTAAAACTTTTTTAATATCGTTTTGTGTAAGTGCAATTGTAGCTGGAATAAATGCGGATAACATTCCAATTACTGCAATGAACATCATTGCATCAGCAGTAAGCAATCCAAATATTCTTATGGTAAGATATACACCTGCAGCAACCATTGTGGCAGCATGAATCAACGCGCTGACAGGAGTTGGACCTTCCATTGCATCGGGTAACCAAACATGAAGAGGGAACTGAGCTGATTTTCCAATCGCGCCCATAAATAAAAGGATGCCTGTTACAGACAACCAAAAATCAGAATTAAACGGAAGTTTACCAGCACCAATCGCTTGAAAGATTACATCGAAAGAAAATGTGTTGTAAGTGAGGAATAAAATTAATATTCCGGCAAACATTCCTATATCAC
>JBGAWM010000056.1:0-20630 GCA_044227615.1 Ignavibacteriaceae bacterium | reverse complement strand
CAGGGTTTTAAGCACTTTAATTCTTACTTTTCCAGATTCTTCAAAAATCTGGAATCTCTATAACGCATTTCAGACCGGAATGAGTTTTGATTCGATGATCATCGTTACGGGCATGCCTCAAAAACCATTTGAGGTTAAATATGGCTCATTTGAAGATGAAGCAATGGAAGAAATTCTATACTCACTTAAATTGAATGAAATATCTAAACCGATTAAATCAAAAAACAATTGGTTTATTTTCCAGCTTGTAAGTGATGAACAGGATTTGTCAATTGATCCTTCAAAAGATAACGCGAAAAATATAGTAATTAAAAAACTAAGAGATAGAAAAGCACAAAAACTTGGGAGGGCTTATCTGGATAAACTTTTTATTGGAAAAAGTATTAATGCCGATCGCAGGTTATTTGATTTAATGTCTGATAAACTTTTAGATATTTTAATTGTTAGAACGGGAAAAACCAAAAGTGATTCACTGATTGATGTTCAACTTCTTGAAGCTGATGTTAAAAAAGTATTGTCATCACTAAATCCAGTTGACTTGAATGCTGCTTTTATAAATTTCCATCCAGATCCTGCAACCATAAAAGATTTTCTTTACTACACGATCTATCAGAAAGTTTTCTTTGATTCATTCAGTTCTATTAAGTTTAAACAGTCCTTAAACCGTATTGTCAAAAAGTTTATTGAAGATGAATTGATTTCAAGAGAAGGTTTTAAGAATGGTCTAGATAAACTCCCATCAGTAAAAAATGATTTACAAATCTGGAAGGATTATTATTTGTCTGAAGTACTAATGAACAGTAATGCTGATTCAATTTCGATAACTGATGATGATATGGAAAGATTAATTTCTGAAGAAAAAGATTTACCAGGTAGTTTACAGGTTAATATCCGAGAAATTCTAACTGAAAATATTGATGATGCTGAGAAAGTTCTTAATGAACTGAATGATGGAAAAGAATTCGATTCATTGGTAAATATTTATAATCAGAGAGAATGGACAAAGCAAAGCGGCGGTGAATGGGGATTTTTTAATCCTTCTAAGGCTGGTGAGATTGGAAGAATTGCAGCGGGCATGGTTATTGGTCAAATATACGGACCAATTAAGGTTAACGAAGGTTACTCAATATTTAAGTTGATTGATAAGAAAAATCAAAGCGGTATTCAGAATACTGTTTTAGATAAAGACAGTTTGAAATTTATTAAAGTTAAGTTGGCTCTTGGTAAAATGGATAATCTTATAAATGAAAAAACCGTTTCGCTTGCAAAGAAGTACAAAACAAGTATTGATGAACAATTGCTGCAAAAAGTTAAAACATCAGAAATTAATACTTTTACATATCGATTTATTGGATTTGGAGGGAAGATAGCTGCGTTCCCAATTACAATTCCGATGTATGAATGGCATGAACAATACAAGCAAATAAAAGAAATTCCTTAAAGGATTATAATGGCAGAAGTTTTATTAAAAAATGTAAGTAAAATTTATGACGGCGGCAATAGAGTCGTGACGGATGCAAACTTCAAAGTTGAAGATAAAGAGTTTGTTGTTCTTGTTGGTCCTTCGGGATGTGGGAAGACGACAACACTAAGAATGATTGCAGGACTTGAAGAAATAACAAGCGGTGAAATTTTTATCGATGGAAAGCTTGTAAATAATCTACCACCCAAAGATCGTGACATTGCGATGGTATTTCAGAACTATGCACTTTATCCACATATGACAGTTTATGAAAATATGGCTTTCGGACTAAAGCTAAAGAAAGTTGATAAGAAAGAAATAGATGTTCGTGTAAAAGAAGCTGCCAGAATTCTTGGACTAGAAACATACCTTGATAGAAAGCCCAAAGCTTTATCTGGTGGACAAAGACAGAGAGTTGCAGTAGGCAGAGCAATAGTGCGCAAACCAAAAGTATTTTTGTTTGATGAACCCCTTAGTAATCTTGATGCGAAATTAAGAGTGCAAATGCGAACGGAAATATCAAAACTTCATAAACAGCTTGGTGCAACAATGATATACGTTACTCACGATCAAACAGAAGCGATGACGATGGGTGATAGGATAGTGATAATGAAGGATGGAATTATAAATCAGGTTGATACACCATTGAACTTATATAATAAACCTGTAAATCAATTTGTAGCGGGATTCATCGGCAGTCCTGCAATGAATTTCATAGGTGGAATCATATCGGGGGAAAATGATTTAATGTTTACGAGTACTAATTCTGAATTAAAATTCAATTTCTCATCACAACAAAAAAATAATCTAAAAAATTATTTTGATAAAGAAATTATTCTTGGTATTAGACCTGAAGATATATCGGTAGAAAGCAGTACAGGCAACTCAATTGAACTTGAAATCAAATTAGATGTAATAGAGCCAATGGGAAATGAAACATTTATTTATTTCGAAATTGAGAAATCTCAATTTATTGCAAGAGTTAAATCATTGCACTATTTAAAGGTTGGTGGAAAAGTTAAATTATTTATCGATCCGGAAAAGATTTATCTGTTTGATAAGAAAACAGGGAACCATATTTATAATCATTTATAATATTTTCAAATGTCGATCCAATAAGAAAATTTCACTAAGAAAATATCATCAGATTCGGAATTAACTAAATTTTTAAAATCATTTTTAAAACTAAACTCACCCGGATCTTCAAAATTTGTTCTGCTGTTTGTCCATGCAAAATAGAATACGGAACCGGGCAGCGCTTCCCATCTTAAAACTAAATTTCCGCGTAGAGATTTAAAATTAAAATCCGGATTGTAAAAACTAAATTGTTCAGCGGGACCATCTGTATCAGGATCAACAGAATATGTTTGAGATTCTGAATCATAATTTATAGTTGAACCGTCAGTTCCATACAGTTTATAATCCAATGTTGGGGGATTATTTAACTCCCTGTAGTCTTCATAATCACCAACTGAAATTAGAGGCTGTAAATATAATTGCAGACTAAGTGTTGGAGTAAAAATCCAGTTCAATCTAATATTTGCGGATACAGTAGTTTGATCTAATTGTGCAAATACATATCTGGTGTTGTATGTGCTTGTTGCTTGCGGGTCAGAAAAATTTCCGACCCATTGATAGGATGTAAAATTTAAAGCGTATTCAGGTCCAATTGAAAAACTGATTTGAGAATTTGGTTTCCATTCGAAATCCAATCCAAAATATTTTTCATTGCTTCCAATTGCATTCTCCCAATAATTAACATAAGGTGAAAAAGTTATTTTCTCTCTGCTATCAGTATAAGCCGAGAAACTAAAAGAAAAATTAGATGGGATATTTAACTTTTGTCCACCACGAGTTAATGTTGTAGAGACTGATTCCAAATTATATGATGTGTTAAAATTAATTCCCCAATAGTTAAGAAACTGTGCATTGGAACTTAAAAAGAATCCATTTCTAGAAATGTTGTCTTCAAAATCCGAAGTTCTGCTGTACGCAAGGTAAACACTTTTATTTCTCAATACATCATCCGGCTCATACCATCTGTATCCGGTTACAAGATGAGCATTAATTCTATCTGCCATCCATTGTGAACCTAAATCATTATATTCAAATCCAGGTGATACAACCCCAAGTGCGGCATTTACATAAAAATTTCCTTTTTGCTTATTCAGCATCACACGAGAAAAGTAACCACCAATTGAAGTTAGACTGCTATCAAGAGGCATATAAGTTTTATCCGGTCTTTGCATGTAACGATATGGCTGCTTTTGTAATTTGATCAAATAATTTTCTGTTCCCGAAGTGTAGGAACCGATCATAGATCCCGTTACTACATAAGTTTCATCCTCATCCAAATATGTCCATCCATCTAATCCAAAAGTATAAGCCTGATTACTTAATAAGTTTTTTAAATTATCAGTTTGTAAATCTCTATTAACTGACGTGAAAATTAATCCCACTGCCTGTTTACCAGAATTAAATTCCTTCTGAGTTCGAAAAACTCCGTAATGAGTAAGCGGTTCAACCTCTTCCTGAATTCTGTCACCATTTTCTGTCTGAATAGTTGCAAATGTTCTTTCTGTTACTGAACTAAGTGCACCGATAGACCACGTTTCATCCACTTTGCCTGTAAGTTTTGCTGCACCAAGAATTCTTGTTTCAGGTGGAAAATCTACATAACCGGCAGTTGTAACATACCCCTGTGGTGGTCTTCCTATTCTGCGCGAGTAGAATAATTCAGGAACACTAAAATTAAATCCCCAATTATTATTTGCGCCTCCATAACCAAATGTAAATATGTTTGAGCCTTCAATAAAGAATGGTCGTTTCTCTTCATAAAAAGTTTCAAACTCTGAAAGGTTTACTATTGCAGGATCTACTTCAACCTGACCAAAATCAGGATTGATAGTTGCATCAACATTTAAATTGCTGCCCAAACTAAATTTTAAATCTGCTCCAATTGATGTTGAATACTGATTGGATTTATAGAAAGGATCGTTTTCATCATGAACAATATACTGTGCCTTTTGAACAACATAAGGAAGAATTTCAAATCGTTGTTTTGGTTTTATTCCATCCAAACCTTCCAGATCAGCAAACTTAGAAACAAAGCCGCTCTCTTTTTTGGGAACCAAAACATAAAATGACATTTCATGTTTTCGTTTTATATCGCGATTAAGATTGATACCCCAAACCATTTTTTCTGATTCATTAAATCTAAGTTGAGTAAATGGAATTCTCATTTCAACGTTCCATCCATTTTCATCAACAGTAGTTTTATTTTCCCAGATACCATCCCATGAGTCATCATCCCAGCTATCATTGAATAAAATTCCATCAGCGATTGATCCACCGGCATTTACTGCAAAGAAATATCCTGTTCTATCATCATTATAAGTATCCAGGTAAACAAAAAACCAATCTGATTCTACAACATTATCTCTGCGCATTAAAGTAACATCTATGGAATCTGGATTAGAATCTGAAAATCTTCCGCTTATGTAAATATTTTGATCATCATGCGAAACCCAAACTTCTGATTTTTCAGAAATTGGGTGACCTTCATGAGGATCTTTTTGTGTAAATGATGTAACGGCTGGATTTTGATAAACTGATTCATTTAATACACCGTCAACAACAAGTTGTTCTTTTAGTTTATAGGATATTACAGATTGAGTTGAATCATTTTTTGATGCAAAAGTATTAACTGTTAAAACAAATAGAAGAAAGATTAAAAAATAAATTGATCTCATAAGCTCATAAATATTTTATTGATTTAGTTATTAGACTTTATTCGACAGTCAATGGTTGTATAGCTCTTAATTAAAAAGCAAATCAATTTTGCACACTAATAATAGATTTTTCATTCTGGTTATAGCGTCTGAATTTTAGAAATGGTTATTGATGATGATAAACGGTCAGCACAAATATGAAATGCCTGATGATTTTTACTAATCATCAGGCAGATGATAATCTTTCTTATTTCTTTTTAATAAAAATCTCACCACTTGTAACATTTAGCTCAATAGTTGAGCCGCCATTGTTTAGCTTTAGTTTTGCATTCATTTCTCCCTTACTATCATTAAGATCGTACGAGACTCCATCAAAATCAGATTTCAGATGAACCTGCGGATTTTTTCCGGATTCGATGTACTTACCAGCTAAAAAGTTTGCATTAATTACCACATTTGCTTTTTCAGATACGTAAAGTGTTATTTTACCGTTTCCCGTTGATATTTCACTAAAGCTGCCAGCAATCGGATCGAGCTCCAATTCGACATTTCCAGAACCTGTGCTTGCTTCAACAGAGCCTTTAACATTTTTCAATGAAATATTTCCGCCACCAGTCGATACTTCAATACTGCCGTTAGCACCATCAAGTTTTATGTTTCCACCACCAGTTGATATTTCGATGCCACTCGAAACACTGCCAACTGAAATATTACCGCCACCTGTGCTGATCTCCGCTTTACCTCCAATGGATCCAATTGTAATATTACCTCCGCCAGTTGATACTTCTAAGTTCTTAAGTGCGGAAGCTACTTTAACCTCACCACCGCCTGTTGATATTTCAACTTTATCACTAACGTTTCCAACCGAAATATTGCCCCCGCCAGTTGATATGGATAAAATATTTCCAACATCATTCAGCGTTACATTACCACCACCTGTAGAAATATCAACTGCACCATTAACTTTATTCTTAATTGAAACATTGCCTCCGCCTGTAGAAAAATCAAGAATCATATAAGCAGGAATTGAAACTTCCATATAGAAATTTTCAGAATCTTGTCCTTTAAATTCGAATGCAACGATATTTCCATTTTGTTTAAAGCTAAAATCTTTTACATCATCAACATCAATATTTTTTGCCTTTAAATAGACCTCATCTTTCTCCCATGTACTAACAACAATGTTACCATTTGTAACCGAAACTTCAAGTTTATCACCTCTAGATACTTTTTTGCTTCCCTCAAAATCTTCAGCAAAAAGATTTATCGAAAAGAAAACAAATAACATCAGAAAAACTGGAAGAATAATTTTAATATTTTTCATTTTAGTACTCCTTTATAATATTCTTTGCTTGATATCTTATATAATTATTATCATCAGTTTGAATTTTATCTCGAAGAGATGTCAAATCATTTTGATTTAAATTAATTCCTCTTTGAGATGCATCCGCTAAACCATTAATTGCTTCTATTCGGATTCCTGCACTTGTGTCGTTCAATAAAACATAGATCAAAGTGTTTTTAATATCCTCATCAACAGAGAGTTTATTTAATGATTTGAGTGCTTCTAATCTTACACCCGGGTTACTATCAAACTTTGCAACGGCAATTAAAGTGCTTTTAATTTCATCATCCGGTTTCTGAATTTGATTTGCGTTAATAATGTTTATAGAATTTAGTCGTGTACCAGGATTCTGTTCATTTAAAACTGCATACGTTAAAATTTTCTGTACTTCAGAATCAGTTACGTTTCCTTTTAATCTGCCCCGTTGAACAGCTTCAAAAGTAAATTCTACTTCGCCATCCGATGGATCAGAATCAATAAAATTTATATTCTCAATTCGAATTGGGTCGGATTTTAAAGTTTCAGTTTTAATATTTTCAATTACGGATGAATTAAAAACTAAATACCCTATAAAAAGTCCTACTAACATTAATGAAAAACCACTAACAACCATTCCAACCGGTTTATATAAAAGCGATAAAACATAATCCTTAATATTATCGGTGAGCGAAACTTTATTTTGTTGAGATCTTAATGCACCCCGTAGTTCTAATCGTGCTTCCATTAACAATTTTGAATCAACCGGAGATTTGGAATCGTCTGAAATATCAGTAAAAAGAATTTTATAGGATTCTAATTCACCCGCGCAATCTGAGCAGGTTTTTATATGGTCCTCAAATAGTTTTTTCTTTTCAGCATCCAATTCTTCATAAAGATAGAACGGTATTAACTCTTTACATTCACTATGATTCATAGTTTTTTCCATCATACAAATTATTAATAACTGTTTTGCAATTGCAATTTTAGTTTTCTAACAGCTTCAAAAAGATACTTCTTAATTGTACCCTCCTTACAGTTCATCATCTCAGCTATCTCTCTTATTTTATAACCTTCATAATGCTTTAACAGAAAACTCATTTTTTGATTAGGAGATAGAGTATTTAATGCTTCTGTAATTTTAGCGCCATGTTCAGAATTAACAACCAATTCATCAGGCGATATTGCATCATCATCTGGAATCGCCGTTATGTATGTTGAGTTTTCTTCATCGTTTAATGAAAGATGATTTTGCTTATTATATTTTCTCTTAAAGCTTATACAAACATTTGAGGTAATTCTGAATAACCATGTTGAAAACTCACTTTTAAACTGAAAACTTGCAAGACTTTTATATACGCGAATAAAAACTTCCTGATAAATATCTTTAGCATCATCAGAATCGCCGGTGTATTTCATTGCAAGACGCAATACCATTTTGTCATAGCGATATATCAACTCCTCAAGAGCTAAAACATCGCCGTTGTTGGCATTTATTATTAGTTCGTTATCGCTTAAGGGCATTAACTTATTCTTTTAACAAATTGTTAGACTAAAATTACATAGAAAAGGTTGGTGGGGGAAAATATTTTTTAATAGAGAATGAATGAGAATTTTCTGATTAATAATTCGGCTACTAATCTAATTCAGAATTTATCTTGTAAAATTTTATTCCAATCGAAAGTTTTATATATTTACTAAAGTATGATTGAGGTAAAGTAAATTATTTTCTGTAAATGAATGTCAGCATTTCAAGAATTAACTAAAAATAAAGAGAAAGCCTTCTGGTTTTTTCAAATCTCAGGATGGACGCTTTTCTCTTTTCAGCATATTTTTGTTTTCAGTCCAATCAAAGAATTCACCTATCATAATTTATTTGTCCGTTCAACGATCTTAGCATTTGGTTTTATTATTTCAATTTTTTTACGATATAGATTAAAAAAAATTGATTACTTAAGATATTCATTTTTTTCACTGCTAATTATAATTTTTATTTCTTCCCTGATTTGTTCGACGGTTTGGTATATCGGAGGCGCAATATTTTATGAATCAATGAAATATAATTATATACATTTTGGAGATACTACATTAACAGACGTTATTGTGGGGATCGCTAGAGATAACGTGGTTTTTATTGGATGGAGTGGATTATATTTTGGAATTAAGTTTTGGATGGAATGGGTTTCACAAAAAGAGGAAACAGATAAAGCTTTGTTATTAGCACGCAATGCTCAGCTTGAAATGTTAAAGTATCAGTTAAATCCTCATTTTCTATTTAATACATTAAGCTCCTTACGTGCATTAACTTCCAAAGAAAATGTTAAGGCAAAAGAAATTATCACAAAAATCTCAGAGTTTTTGCGTTACACATTAATTGAAATTAATAGTAATGAAGTGCCCCTCTCAAAAGAGATTGAAGTAATAAAAAATTATTTGGATATAGAAAAAGTGAGATTTGAAGATGAATTGCACGTGGACTTTAAAATCGATCCTAATACTGAAGATTATCCAGTTCCAATTTTTTTAATTCATCCGTTGGTGGAAAACGCAATCAAACATGGAATGCAGACAAGTCCTATACCGTTAAAGATTGTTATTTCTGCTAAAATGATTGACAACCGTTTGAATGTAAATGTTTTCAACACCGGAAAGTGGATTGAAAGAAAAGAAAAAGATTCTACCAGGAGAGGACTTGAAAATATTAAAAGGAGGCTGCAAATTTATTCTCCGAATGAGCATGAATTTCAGGTAATAAAAAATGATAATTCTGTTCAAGTGAATCTATCTCTTAAAAAAGATATTAAATAGAAATTAAAATGACACCAAAATTTAAAGCGATTATTGTTGACGATGAAAAACTTGCCAGATTAGATCTTCGGAATGTTTTGAGTTCTTTTGAAGAAATGGAAATTATTGGAGAGGCTAACAATTTAAGCTCGGCTGAACAATTGATTCACAAGCTGCACCCCAACCTTGTTTTTTTAGATGTTCAATTGCGAGGTGAATCTGGTTTTAGTTTATTTGATAAAATTGAATTTAGCCCAAAGGGTAAATTACCGGAATTAGATTTTGTATTTGTCACTGCATACGATAAATATGCTTTCAGAGCATTTGATGTTAATGCTCTGGATTATCTCTTAAAACCTGTAAGTCCCGAAAGAATTAGACAAATGATCGATAAGTTAAGTTATATAAGAACAGGCAACACCGATCATTTTCATAGTTTGAATTTTGATGATGTTATTTTCCTTTTGCTTAATACTAAATATCGATTTTTGAAAATAAGTTCTATTGTTGCTATCACATCCAACGCTGATTACACCTTTATATACACTGATGATAAAACTCGTTCGGTAACCAGAAAAACAATGAAAGAGTGGGAAAATAGATTACCCGAAGATCACTTTTGCCGAATTCATAGAGAGACAATTATAAATTTGTCTTATCTTTCAAATATGAGCAGCAGTTTATCAGAATCAAATAAAGTTTTTCTCGATGGATTTGAAGAACCTTTTCTTATCAGCAGAAGGTATGCAGCCAAAATAAAAAAGAAATTTGTTTAACACTAAGTTTAATTAGAAGCTTGCATACTAACCATATTTCGCAATATATAACCGCTAATCGCATTTCTGTTATAAGTATTGGTTTCTACAATTATCTTTTAGTAATTATAAAGTAACTGAATATGAATAGAAAGAAAAATTTTGGCTAAATCATTTCATTACTATTTAAAAGTGTTTAAATGATAAGTATATTTTAGTGTGATTCGAAAAGACTAATCGAATAATAAACTTGATTAAATCGATTGCTAATTTTTATTATTCCATGATCAGTTAATACTCTAGTTATATTTTGTCATCAATTATAAGTATGATTAATCTAAAAAAGGTTATCAGTCTTATTTTTTAGTATTTTACAGCATAGAAGGATCTATTCATTCAATAATTTATAGAGGTATGATATGAAAAAAACAACTACTGTTTTGTTCTCTGCAGTGATGATATTATCATTTATGATATCAACCACTGCTTTTGCTCAACAGATATTCACTGAAGATTTCGAATCAGGTACAGCAAATGCCGGTTGGGAAACTTACTACGCTTCAGAAGATGGTTTACTTGCTGTTCCAATGTCACAAGCCCCTCAAGTTCTTGGCAATGGCGGAAATTTTACCGGCTGGCTTCAGGACGTAGATGCATCATACACCGGTTCTGCCGTAGCAGTTAATGGATCTACCAGCCTGGCTAACTATTCAATTGAAGCAGATGTTTATTGTTATGTAAATCATCCGGGAGGCTCAGCTTATACGGGATTAGTGGTTTATGCGGATAGTTCTAAACATGATTTTTATAAACTACGAGCAGATTTTGATGCAAGTAATCGAATTAATTTTTCTGGATTAAGATCAGACACGGTAACATTTCTGCCATTGTTTAGTAAGAATTTTAGTGGAGCAGATAATCCGGGACTATTTCCAACCACGGATGGCTGGCATAAAATGAAAGTAGAAGTTCGTGCAACAGGAGTTAATGAAACAAGTTTCTGGTGTTATTTCGATGGTACACTATTAGCGGGATGCCCCATAAAGGACACAACATCAACGCGCAACACATCAGGAAGTTTTGGATTATATACATTTCAAATGGATGCTGACGGAATTCCAGGATATTTTGATAACATTGTTGTAGAACAGCTTCCAACAGAGATATTCACTGAAGATTTCGAATCGGGTACAGCAAATGCCGGTTGGGAAACTTACTATGCTTCAGAAGATGGTTTACTTGCTGTTCCAATGTCTCAAGCCCCTCAAGTTCTTGGCAATGGCGGCAGTTTTACCGGCTGGCTTCAGGACGTAGATGCATCATACACCGGTTCTGCCGTAGCAGTTAATGGATCTACCAGCTTGGCTAACTATTCAATTGAAGCAGATGTTTATTGTTATGTAAATCATCCGGGAGGCTCAGCTTATACAGGATTAGTAGTTTATGCGGATAGTTCTAAACATGATTTTTATAAACTACGAGCAGATTTTGATGCAAGTAATCGAATTAATTTTTCTGGATTAAGATCAGACACGGTAACATTTCTACCATTGTTTAGTAAGAATTTTAGTGGAGCAGATAATCCGGGACTATTTCCAACCACGGATGGCTGGCATAAAATGAAAGTAGAAGTTCGTGCAACAGGAGATAATGAAACAAGTTTCTGGTGTTATTTCGATGGTACACTATTAGCGGGATGCCCCATAAAAGATACAACATCAACGCGCAATACATCAGGAAGTTTTGGATTATACACATTTCAAATGGATGCTGATGGAATTCCAGGATATTTTGATAATATTGTTGTAGAGCAACTTCAACCTCTAACTTCGGTTGAAGACTATATTAATCCTGGTGTTCCGCAAAACTTATATCTTAATCAGAATTACCCGAATCCATTTAACCCGACTACAAATATTTCTTATCAAATATCTACAACCGGATTCGTCTCTTTAACAGTTTATGATCTATTAGGTCGTCAAATTAAAACACTCGTCTCCGGAGTTCAACCAAACGGCAATTATACCGTTAATTGGAATGGGAAGGATGAACTAGGTAATAGTGTTCCTTCAGGTGTTTATTTGTATTCGTTAAAGACTGGTAATTTTGTTGAAAGTAAAAAAATGGTATTATTAAAGTAATTCGGGATTGATTATATAATTTTGTTTAATGCCTCTTGAAGATTGGTTTTGAATTAATATTTCATTTAGTGGACAGAAATATTTTCAAAAATTAAAATCGATTTTTAAGATAAGATTTTCAAGAGGTTTATAATTTATTGGAGATTTCAGTCTCTGAGATTAAATAATTGAATTTAGGAGAGCATTCCTTGAAAAATTTTTTAAGAAAAATTATTGTTCCCTGCCTTCTAATAGTTATTGCTTCTGCATCTACCTCTATTTACGCGGGTACTACAGGAAAAATTTTCGGTATTGTTAAAGATGCTGAAACAGGGGAACCTCTTCCCGGATGTAATATAATTATTGAAGGAACAACTCTCGGAGCCGCCAGTAATATTAATGGTGAATTTTTCATTTTAAATATTTCTCCCGGTATTTACACAGTACGCGCTACGATGATGGGATATAAATCCTATAGGATAGATAATGTGCGAGTACTGATCGACCTGACTACATCATTAGAATTTATTATGGAAGTTCAGGTGCTAAGTATCGATGAAGAGGTAGTAGTTACTGCCAAACGACCACTGATTCAAAAAGATGTTACATCAAAACAGTCAATTATAAGTTCAGATGAAATACTGAATATGCCGGTTAACAGCGTACAGGATATTCTTACAACGAAAGCTGGTTTTACAACTGATTCCGAAGGACAACTGCACGTTAGAGGTGGAAGAACTGGTGAGATTAGTTATATGATTGATGGTGTTAAAGTAGATGATCCGTTGAATGGAAGTTTCAGCAATTCCCTTAATAAAGATGCCATCAACGAAATGGAAGTAATAAGTGGCACATTCAATGCAGAATATGGTGACGCAATGTCTAGTATCGTCAATCTTGTTACAAAAGACGGAGGTTCTACATTGCGTGGTAAAATTGAGTACACTTCTCCGATGATTAATAGTTCCCCATATAGAAAAGCAAACCCTTTTGCTGGTGTTACTGATGAAGGTGATTACCAAAATATTAGTATGTATGATCAGCAAGTTATTCCTGTTCCGGGCATGTTCACTTTTTCGTTGAATGGGCCCATTATTCCCAAACTGACTTTCATGTTATCTGGTATTTACAGGAATGAGGATAGTTATTTTCCGCATGGTTATAATGTTGAAGGAGACGGATTAGCAAAATTGACTTATTTTTTTAGTCCTACTATTAAATTTTCGTTATCAGGGGAACTGAAAGGGAATGAATATCAGGGATATAATCATCGATGGAAATATCTTAGTGACCATCAAATCCATACTGAAACTAAATCAACTCGTTTGGGAATGGTTTTTACCCATACTCTCAGCAATAGTTTTTTTTATGTGGCAAATTTATCCCGCTATGAAAATAACAGGATAGTTCAAGTTGGGGATAAATTACCAAAAGATTATGTGATGGGAATGACTGACGAAACAGTTTATTTTTATGTTTCAGGAGATGATTCTGAATACGCTGATAATACAACAGTTACTTACAGAGCTAAAGTTGATGCAACTTTTCAGGCAAATATTAATCATCAGTTTAAAAGCGGTTTTGAATTTGTTAGTCATGATCTTAGCGTTTATGAAGAATCAGAACCCTGGCCATCCGGGGCACAATTTAAGGATGAGTATGCTAAAAATCCTTTTGAGATTGCAGCATATATTCAGGATAAAATTGAATATAATTATTTGATCATAAATGTAGGATTAAGATTTGATTATGTTGATCCTAAGGCAACAATGTGGCCGGATATTAACAAGTTTGGATACTTTGATGAAAACAATAATTGGATTCTTGCTGAAGAAGTTCCGGTCAATCCCAAAACGCAGCTCAGTCCCCGTATAGGTTTGGCACATCCCATTACTGAGGATGCCGTCCTTCATTTTTCTTACGGGCATTTTTTCCAGAATCCAGATTACAATTCTCTCTATTTTAATTCACAAAAAGATTTAAGTACATCTTTACCTCTTATCGGCAATCCCGATGTAAAGGCGCAAAAAACTATTTCGTATGAGGCTGGTATTAAATACAAACTAACTGAAACGTGGGCTCTGGACTTTACTGCATGGTACAAAGATATAACAGATCTTTTATCAACACTCCAGGTTAGTTATCTATCTCAGGATTACGTTGTATTTTATAATTCTGATTATGCAAGTGTGCAAGGTATTGATCTTACAATAGCAAAACGTTACAGTCAATATTTTTCAGGTTCTTTAGATTATACTTACATGGTAGCAAAAGGAAATAATTCGCAGCCATTAGGCGGATATTTTGATGCATTTGCCGGTGAGGAAATTCCTCATCAGGAATATTTTCTTGATTTTGACCAGCGCCATAAAATTGCCATTAACTTAAATTTCAGTGTGCCGAACAACTCCGGTATAGATATTCTTGGAATGGATTTGTTATCAAACTTTAATTTGAATCTAATATTTAAAGCCAATAGCGGACTTCCTTATACACCTTACGTAGATCCCACTGTCCGTATCGATGTGAACTCAGGAAGAAAACCGTGGACATCCACAGTTGACTTACGTGCAATAAAAACAATTCCGTTCGGAGGTGTTTCTGCCGCAATATTTTTAGAAATAACAAATATTCTGAATACAGAGAATGTAGTTTATGTTTATCCACGCACAGGGAAGCCATTTGATACTGGTTTATCAGGACTTGTAGGATCATCGCCAGATGCAGATCATAATCCTGCATATTTAGGTCCTCCCAGAATTATAAAACTGGGTGTCCAATTTATACTGTAACCGAAGGAAAATTATATGCTTAAATTTTTAATTAGATATCTCATCCTTTTTGTTTTTTTTATTTTTATCTCCGGTTCTATCTATGCACAGGTGACAGGTTGCGAAAGTTGTCATAAAGATAATAGTATAAAAAACCTTGTACCTCTTCATAAACCTGTATCCAGTGAAGAAAGAGGTATTGGGATTATGGATAAAGGGCAGATAGCTAACTATCTTGGAAATTATGGAGTCCTTTCAAATTTTCATGAATATTTCAATGAATCTATTCGCTGGCCTGCCGCAGCCGGGCAAGAAACTCAGTATTCTTTTGGTTTGGGTTTAATTGTCGCCTCTAAAGGAAATGTTATAACATCAGTAATAGGTGCAGGCACTGATAAATATGACTGGGTGCCTAAAGACGGATCGCGGGGACAAGTTTTTTCTGGTGATGTCACAGCTCCTCCGCCGGACGAAACTCCTTTTCTTGCAATGAGTGATAATCCTGAAACCTGGCCCGAAGGTTACTTTAATGATGCTGGAGCCTGGGTAAGTACACCGGGAAAAAGACATTGGCCAGGAAAATTCAGAATCAATATTGATGAAACTTCACCAAATTTTGGTGAAGAAGTGGAAGGTGAGTTCGTTTCTGACCGTGATATTTATTCTGTATTTGATGATAAAATTAACTCTAATCCGGCTGGACCACTTGGAGTTGAAGTTGAAGAAATGGCTTATACTTATGGACGTCCTTATGCTGAAGATATGCTTATCTGGGAATTTACAATTCATAATAAAAGCGGAAGACAATTGGACAGTGTCTATGTCGGTTATTATGCTATCTTTAGACCAGATTTTGATAACAAGGATTACATAAATATTATCGACAGCAATCCTTATGATGAACATACCAATGGTGACTTTGTTTACATCTGGGATATTAACAATACCAAAGACGGTGCGTGGGCAACCGATCCAACAGATATGGGTATTGTCGGACTGAATATTCTTGAAACTCCTAAGAACCTGGGCGTTACAGACTTTCATTATTTTAGCAGAGATGTGGCTCCTTCAATCGATGAGCAGATGTGGCCGATCATCAGCAGTAATCCTAACGACCCTAATCTGATTGATAAGAAATACTATTTTCATGGTGATAACCGAAGAATCGACAATACTTTTCCCGACAGCTTAAGTCAATATTTGCCTGAGGGTGCGCCTATAAATTATTTTATAATGACAGGACCCCTGACATTAGCGCCGGATGAAAAGGTAGTTTCCTCGGTTGCTGTTGTGATGGGAAGCTCGGGTAAAATACCTTTCCAACCCGATACGACAGATCTCATGAAAAATATGAGAATAACTCAGCAAATGTTTCAGCGAAAATATCAAGGGTCAGGTCCACCCAAAACTCCGATAGTACAGGCTCATGCAAAAGATAAACAAGTAAGGATAGTTTGGGATTCTGATGCAGAAAATTCAAAAGATAATTTGACTGGCAAGCAGGATTTTGAGGGATATAAAATTTATCGCAGTGAAGATCTGGGAAAAACTTGGGGAACTCCTATTACCGATCAATACGGTAATGTAATTGGATATAAACCGTTAAAAATTTTCGATCTTATTGATGGAATAAAAGGGCTAGACCCAGCATTTAATCAATCGCTTGGTGATGATTCAGGATTAAAGCATAGTTATGTTGACGATAATGTTATCAATGGAATTGAATATTGGTACTGTGTTACTGCATATGATAAAGGGAACCAGAATCCAGACAGCCTGGAACAGTCTTATCAATCAGCGCTGGGACATTCAACAATGGAAAGTCACACTGTTTCGGTTGTTCCCGGTGTACTTCCGCAAAATTACGAAGATGCAACTTATGATCCGATGCTAAACCCCGATGGCTCTATTCCGGCTAGTGGAGGAGTATGCCAGGGCCTGGTAAAACTTGATATCATAAACCCGGAAATGATAACCGGTGATGACTATCTTATAACTTTCGTCGATTCAACACTAGAGATCGTAAACCAGGATACAAATTTTGTTTTAGGTTTTAATCTCTATCGAATCTCAGCAGAAAACGGTGATACTACTTTAATTCTCGATCATCATTTATTCTCGAATGAATCTGAAGATGACCTTCCTATTACTGATGGATTTAGGTTGACTGTATTGAACACTGCTTCAGGTGTTGAGTTTGTTGGATGGACAAAGGTAAATAATGACACATCTACTTTTTACTGGAATACAAAACCGGTTGATAAATACATTGGTGATGCTTCAGTAGTGCAGGAAGAGGTTTATACTGTGGATGATTATCGTATAACTATTGATACTACTGCGGAAGGCGGTCTCAACGCGAGAGGATATGATTTCTTTAGAGGTGCCCCTTATGACAGTACCTATCATCTTCCTTTGAAAGTTGAGGTTGTTACAGATCCTAATAATCCGATTGATGTAAGTAATAATACATGGTTGATGGAATTTAATGTAATAGCACCCTGGATCGATTATCGTGAATTTTATTACAGCCAGCTTGGATGGGACCTTGTACCTGGGGGAGTCGGCTTTACAAAAGGTAGTCCCGGTTTTTATGAAAGATATTTAGACCTATTGAATTTTGAAAAAATTGATATCGATGCTGCATCGGGAGACACAACGTATTCTGGTCTTCTGCTGCAGACTAATAATATGCCGGATACATATATAAACGCTTATGGCGATACTATGCATATTAATGCTGTTGCTCCTTCGCAAGGGGATGAGTTTACCATCAGAACTTATAAACCCTTTAGAAAAGAAATTTATTATGAGTTCAGTACGAATAAGTCAAGCTATTCAAATACAGATGAAATTGATCTAAATAAGATTCGGGTTGTTCCCGACCCGTACATTGTATCCAACGAATGGGAGACCGACCAGTTCGGTAAAAAATTAATGTTTAATCACTTACCGAGCCAATGTAAGATCTCAATCTTTACTGTGGCAGGAGATCATATTATAGATCTTAATCACGAAGATAATCAAGGTTATATGTTCTGGAATATGCGTACTTACAATGATCAATACATTGCATACGGTTTATATGTATATGTAGTTTCACTGCCTGATGGTCAGAAGAAAGTTGGAAAATTTCTTGTTATAAAATAATTGCCGGATTATTTGGAGATTTAGTAAATGAAAAAATTTATAATACTATTAATTGTTATCGCTTTGCAGACAGCAGGCTTTGCGGGTGATTTCTCTAAAGTTGGAACAGCATCCGCACAGTTTCTTAAAATTGGTGTTGGCGCAAGGGCAATGGGATTAGGTGGATCCTTTACAGCATTAGCAAACGATGTTAGCACATTATATTGGAACCCGGCAGGCATAACAAATCTTCAAGGGTTTTCATTTGCGGTAACTCATACTGAATGGTTTGCAAATATCTCTCACGACTTTGCAGGGGTTGTTTACCCTTTGAGTTCAAGTGACGTAATCGCTTTGAATGTAGTGGCTTTGAACACAGGCGAGCAGGAAGTAACTACTGTAACTCAGCCTGAAGGCACCGGAATATTTTATGATGTAAGTGATCTTGCAATTGGCTTCAGTTATGCACGAGCTTTAACAGACAGGTTTACAGTTGGTATGACTGTTAAATACATACAGCAAAATCTATATAACGAATCTGCAAACACTGTTGCTGTTGATATCGGCACATATTTACGCACCGGTTTCCACGATCTTGTGATTGCAATGAACATGTCAAATTTCGGTGGCGGTATGCAGCTTGAGGGACGAGACTTAATCACCATAACAGATCTGAATAATCAGGTATCAGGTAATTATAATCCGGATGCAGAGCTGCAGACAGAGAAATACCCGCTGCCGTTGATCTTTCGTGTGGGTATTGCAATGGATTTAGTAGGTGGTAACGATCCCATTTTTGATTCAGAAAGCAGTCGATTTACTTTGGCGATTGATGGAGTTCATTTTAATGATAATTCTGAAAAAGTAAATGTTGGTGGTGAATATGCCTGGAATGAAAACATTTTTGCCAGGCTTGGTTACAAAATAAATTATGATGTGGAAGAGTGGACATTTGGGGTTGGCTTGAAATTTAACATTGGTGGAAATCAAGTTGGATTTGATTATGCGCTTGTTGATTTCAATGATCTTGGAAAGGTTTCACAAATTTCATTAGAGCTAAGGTTATAGCAGAGTATCTATTTACAATGTCATCTTGTGTAAAAAATAGAGAGATGACATCTTTTCAAAGGGAAGTAAACAATTTATTATTTGATGAGAAAGTTATTCTTTAATAAATCCATTTTAGAAAGAATGATGTCATCTGAATACAAATATAGAAAATATGGAGAATCGTTAATGAAAAAATTTAATTCTATTTTGTTTTATATCAAAGTATTGCTCGTAGTAATATTTATAATGCCAAACCTTGATGCTTTATCCATAAAGTCAAATGTAGAACAAAATTCACAAGTAAAGCCGCTTCCAAAAGGTGTCTCTATTTATCAATTAGACAATGGAATGAATGTTCTCTTGATTGAAAACCCAGCTTTACCCATGGTTGGTGTTAATGTTGCAATTAAAGTCGGTTCTGCTTATGAAAATTTTTCAACAAGCGGAATGAGCCATATGCTTGAGCATCTGTTGTTTAATGGAACTACATCACGCGATCAAAAAAAATTGTACGACGATGTTGATATGATAGGCGGATACAATAACGCCCATACGGATAATTACTACACTGATTTTATGATGGTAACTCCTACAGAAAATATAAAGAAGGGAATGGAAATTCAGGCGGATATGCTTTTTAATTCAATTCTGCCGAATGAAAAATTTGAAAAAGAAAAAGGAATTGTACTCGAAGAGATTTCGAAAAGCCTGGCAGACCCGAATGAACAGTTTGAACGAAATACAATTTCGATTTTGTACAGCGGTCACGCTCTTTCGCTTTCCACACTTGGAACGTATTCAACAATTCAATCAATGAAGCGTGATGATGTTAATTTGTTCTACAAAAATTATTATGTGCCGAATAACATGGTCCTTACCGTTATAGGAAATTTCGATACAAAGTCTATGCTCTCGATGATTAAAGAAATTTATGGTAAAGCAAACCCCGGTCAGGTTAATTATGATATGAACCCGGGATGGGCAACTGGATTCCAAATTCCTCAAATCATTTCTAATGATAAAAATAAAATTCATTATCGTTTTTATGATGGAAAAGAAAAAGCAATTCAATTGTTTTATCAAATACCGCAAAATGGTTCGCAGGAATATTTTCAGTTAATGGGGATTGTATTAGATAATAACAAAGATACTCTTCAATCAGTATTAAAATCGGAATTCTCAGAAAATATCAAATCAATTAAACTTGGTACAAGACTTTCTCCTATTAATAATTATCTCGAAGTTTCAATAATTCTAACAAAAGATATTGATCCGGATGCTCTTACTAAATCTCTTTCTGCAAAATTGACAGCTTTAAGTTTTGTTCTTCCAGAGGAGACAGTACAATTAGAAGCTACAAAAGCCCGCACGGAATTTGTCAGAAATATAGAGAAGCCTCACATGTTCGGAATATATAATTCTAATGCGATTGTTTTGGATGGAATAGAATCTGTGCTTGCTTCATTTAGCGGAGATGAATTTTATAAAGCCGCAAAAGAATTGG
>JBGAWM010000055.1:0-21158 GCA_044227615.1 Ignavibacteriaceae bacterium | reverse complement strand
ACAAATGCTGCGGGGCTTTTTGAAATAAATGGAACAACCGGTGATACGGTAAGACAAATTATTGCCGGTGTATCTGGTAGATTTATTACCCCTTATGATCTGGCTATTATTCCTGTTGAACTAACTTCTTTTGTTGGATCATGTGTAAATGGGAATGTTGAACTTAGCTGGGCTACAGCAACCGAATTAAATAATTCCGGATTTGAAATACAAAGAAGTGCCGATGGATATAATTTTACAAAAATTGGATTTGTTTCTGGTCACGGAACAACCACAGATCCCAAAGCATATTCATACAGGGATAACTCTGCAGGCACAGGAAAACATTTATATCGGTTAAGGCAAATTGATTTTAATGGAGCATTTAATTATTCAGGTACTATCGAGGTTGAAGTTACTGCTCCAACAGTTTTTACTCTTGAACAGAATTATCCAAATCCATTTAATCCATCTACAATTATAAGCTACAGTATTCCGCAGAGTTCTTTTGTTACATTAAAAGTTTATGATATTATTGGTAATGAAGTTGCAACTCTTGTTAATCAAACTCAGTCTGCTGGAAAGTATGATATTAGATTTGATGCTAGCAGCTTAAGCAATGGCGTATATTTGTACTCGATTAAGACAGATAACTTTACTTCAACAAAGAAGATGTTGTTGATGAAATAATTCTGTGGCGCACGAATCCTTTCGTGCGTTTGACTTAAATAATATTAAAAAGGCACGAGCAATCGTGCCTTTTTTAGTTTAAATCAATAATCAACTTTTCTTAACTTTCCATCACAAAAATAACAAAGGATGTTTATGCAATCAGATCCACGCTACCCGATTGGTAAATTTGATAGGAACATAATCGTTACAAAAGAGATGAGAAGTGAACTCATTAACACAATAGAAGCTCTTCCATCACAATTAAGAATGGAAGTTGAAAATCTATCACAGCAGCAACTAGATACTCCTTACCGCGATGGCGGCTGGACGATAAGACAAGTTATTCATCATTTGCCTGATAGTCATATAAATTCTTACGTAAGATTTAAACTTGCATTAACTGAAGACAATCCCGCAATAAAAACTTATGAAGAACAGCTTTGGGCAGAATTGCAGGATACATTTAAAACTCCTATTGAAATTTCACTAAATCTTTTAGAATTTCTTCACGCTAGATGGGTAATACTTCTTCACTCACTAACGGATGAACAATTTGAAAAAACTTTTCAACATCCAGAGTGGAATAAAATTACTTTAGGTACAACGCTTGCGCTGTATGCGTGGCATAGCAAGCATCACCTTGCACACATTACAGAACTAAAAAAGAAAATGGGCTGGTAAGGTTCATGAATCCCTGGAAAGGATTAAAAGGTCTTCCGCACGATATGTGGGCGCTGTTTTTTACATCGCTTATCAATCGATCAGGAACAATGGTTATTCCTTTTCTTGCACTTTATCTTACAAAGAAAATCGGTGTTAGCCCTGCTGAGGCTGGAACTGCATTGCTTGTTTATGGTGCTGCAGCATTTATTGCTGCACCATTAACTGGAAAACTTTCAGATAAACTTGGTTCTCTTAAAATAATGAAGTTTGCATTGTTTGGATCCGGAATAATTTTCTTTCTTTACTCTTTCATTACAAATTATTATTGGATACTCGCTGCATCATTTATTCTAGCCGCAGTAAATGAATCATTCCGTCCTGCAAATCTTTCGATGATTACAGAAATTGTTACTCCGCCTCAGCGCCGAATGGCTTTTGCATTAAATCGACTTGCAATAAATGCAGGAATGAGTATTGGTCCTGTTATTGGCGGCTTTTTAACTTTGATTGATTTTCATTATTTGTTTTATGCAAATGCAGTTGCATCAATTACTGCTGGAATTTATTTCAATTCGATTAAATGGTCGTCCTTGGCTGGTAGTGATAAAGAAAAAAACAGAAAAGAGGTTTCAAAAATTAGATTTGCTATTCTTTCTGATAAAGCTTTTTTATTTTTTCTTTTTGCTGTTATTCCTGCAAACTTAGTTTTCTTTCAACATCTAGGTGCACTTCCGTTATACATTGTTAACGATTTAGGATACACAACTGCAGCATTCGGATTATTTGGATCAATAAACACGGTATTGATAATCATTGCCGAAGTTCCTCTAAACAACTGGATGAATGATGTCTCTTACAAGAAAACATTAATGCTCGGAGCATTATTTGCAGGAATTGGTTTTGGCGGATTTGCAATTGCAACAACAACAATTCCACTTGTTATTGCTATTATAGTTTTTACTATTGGCGAAATGATTTTCTTTCCCGTTACAGCATCGTATACTTCTGAAATTGCACCAGCAGACAGACGCGGCGAGTATATGGGATACTATCAAATGACATTCAGTTTTGCATTCTCAGCCGGTCCCTGGCTTGGAACAGTTATTTATCAAAATTATGGTTCTGTAATTTTGTGGAGCGGTGCTTTGGTTTTTGGTTTGATAACGGCTGCATTAATGTTTTTTATTAAGGAGAAACCTAATTTAGTTACGAATTAAAATTTAATTTTATTTGCAGGGGTTTTTATGCATTCAATAAAGTTTTTAATTGCTCTTTTAATGATGTTGATTCTTTCAACATCTTGCGGACCTAGCATAGACTTGCCAAAACTTGAAAAAGTTGAACTGGTAAAGATAGATTCTTTAATAATTCCAGAATATAAACCAAAGGGATTTAACTTTATATGTGGTTCTGGAATAATTATCCGATCATATAATGTTGATATTAAAAGTCTTGAGACTATCGACAAAGAAAATATGACTATTGAGGCAAAACCAATTGGTGGAACGCATGCGATTGAGCAATGTATCCCTTTCCCAGAATTAGCAAAGCGTGCACGGATTGAGGGAGATTTAGTTGCAGACTTCTGTGTAGATAAATTTGGAAACACTTCGGAAATAAAAATAATGAAAAGCCTTGGTGGTGGAATAGAGGAAGTAGTTTTTGATGCTCTTAAAGAGACTAAATTCGCTCCGGCAAAAAGAAACAAGGAAAATGTTAGTTGCAAAATAAGAATTAGAATTCATTTTTGGCCGCCTGAAGGAGAAGAAGATTTACTTGATAGAAAAGAACTTGTTAAATTCAAATCTAGAAAACTTTAAAAAAAATTTTCTAACAAACATCAGCACAATTGGATTTATTGAAAATAACCCGATTACAGAATTAATCCAGATAAATAACTCTTGCCTTATAAAAGGCACTAGTGATGTTGAGTGGGTTTATCTTGTCTGTAATAACGAAATAAAACTTAAAGCTTTGTTAGAAAAATCCGGCAGCAACACTTACTTTGCTTCTGTAGAAGATTGGATGATTCCAATTATCACAGAAAAAAGAAAAGCAGAATGGATACTTTCCACAATGCGTTATTATCTGCCTGAAGATGTTGAAACTCCCGAAAACAAAATGGAAGTTATTCCATTAACAACAGATCATATCGGTTTTATTATTTCGCAATCCAACTACAAACAATTTTTAACTCCCGCTTATGTTGAAGAAAGAATCTCAAAATCTATAAGTGCGGCAATATTTAAGAAAGATAAACTTGTTGCATGGGGATTAACACACGATGATGGAGCACTTGGTTCACTACACGTGCTGGATGAATACAGAAAAAAAGGTTATGGAAAAGAAATTCTGATTTCACTTATTCATCAAAACAGAAAACTTGGTAAAATTTCCTTTGCGCAAATTGAAGAAAAAAATTTAAAAGCAACAAATCTTATTGAGCAATTAGGTTTTGTAATAGACAGAAGAGTAAGCTGGATAAAATTAATGGAATAAGTTTTTATCTAAACCTTTCTTAATTTTGAAGTACAAATTAAACATCGGATTATAAAATGGATTTGAAAGAATTACTCAAAACTCAAAGCGTAGAAATTTTAGAAAACGCACTTCAATCATTAAACTGCGCACATCTTAAATCATACTCAAAGTCATCTCAGGATGAAAACAAAAAAAGATTACTAAATCTTTTAACACTAACGCAGCAATGTGTTGCCGAGAAAAAACTTCTTCCAATGAAAGAGTACGCTGCTCAAATCGCAAAAGAAAGGTTTGATTCCGGATTTGACTTGCACGAAGTTCACACAGCATTTAATGCCCTCGAAGAAGAGCTTTGGAATAGGGTGACAAAACAGATTGCATCAGAAAACCTTGGTGAGGCGCTGGGATTGATAAGCACAGTTCTTGGTGCCGGGAAAGAAGAACTTGCCTTGTCTTATGTTAGCCTTGCGAGCAAAACCCGAACACCGACTTTAAATCTTACAGAACTTTTTGGCAGGAACTAGGTTTTTGTTAAGCAGAAACCTTTTCTTGGCTTGCTAGTGAGTAAAGGGTTTCAGGCGCGATGTCTATTTCATTAGCCCAAGTTAAAACATTAAGCTCTTTGTGTATAAAAAACTTTTTAAACTTTTCTGAATTTTGTAATTCGGAAAAAACACCGCCTTTGTTAATAATACTTTTTAAATCAGCTATCCCCTTTGATCCATCTGCGAATTCAACACTTATTTTAAAATCTTTAACATATTTAGCTTTTACTAAATCATAATACATATTCGTTTCCTATTCTAATGGTTCTATCTTGCTAATCCTTTTATTTTCCTTTGCAAGACTCCAATTATTTAAAAGTTCATTTTTATGCATGCTTGCCCATTCAATTACTAACCCAAACGCCTTCGGTGGAAGATAACCTTCTAATAAAGCAAAATCATTTATTTTTATAGTTGCCTTAAATTCCCCATACATAGCATGAAAATGAGGTGGATTATGATCTTCATAATACATCGATATTATTATTCCGAAAAACCTACTTATTTCTGGCATATTGTAAAAACGTTTTAGTATAAATTAGATTATTAAGCAGAACATTTCAATACTTTAATTTTAAAATATTATCTCAACACCAAAGTATCTGGTCCTTCAACTTTATTAATATGGCATTTACATTCATCGGTGTTGAATAAAAACTCTCCGGCAGCAACGCTATTTCCGTCAGTTGCTGAAAAGTAAATTTTTTCAGGAATGGTACAAGAGCAAAACATTTGTGTAAAAGAATCATTAAGCACAGTATATTTACCTGTTCCAAATGGATGTAGATCTTGGGCTACATCTAATTCATCACCATCTTTATCTTTAATTGTAACGGTTAATGAATCAATCGGAACACCAAGAGTATCTACAACTGTTACTAAATAAAAGCGGTATTCTTCTGTACACATGCAATCTTCTTCAACAGTTGAGCAGGAAACAAGACCAATTATTAATAAAAGAAGAATTAATAAAGTCTTCATAGAGTTGAAATTTCTATTTAAGGTTTACCAACAATAATGTAATTTATAACTAAACTTAAACTTATTTTTGTGATAAATCCATAAACTAATTAGCGATAATAAATGACAAAAACCTGTGTGCTACTTATAAATCTCGGAACTCCGGATAGTCCATCCATAAAAGATGTAAGAAAATATTTATTTGAGTTTCTTAATGATCCACGCGTGATAGATATAAATCCGATAGGAAGATTTTTTCTTGTAAACTTTATTATTGTCCCTTTTCGTGCACCAAAATCGGCAAAGATTTATAAAGAGCTCTGGACAAAAGACGGTTCACCAATTTTAATTTACGGTAAATCTGTTAAAGAAAAATTGCAACAAGATCTTGGAAATGATTTTGATGTAGAACTTGCAATGAGATATCAGAATCCAAGCCTTGATGAAGTTTGTGCAAGAATGGAAAAAAGGGGCTATGAAAAAATTATCATCATTCCATTATTTCCTCAGTATGCTTCTGCAAGCACAGGCTCTGCAATAGATAAAGCAATGAAATTGATTAGTAAATGGTGGGTGATTCCGGAAATAAAAATAATCTCGCAGTTTTACAATGATGAAGATTATTTAAACTGTGTAATTGAGCAATCAAAAAAATATGATTTGAATGACTACGATCATATTTTATTTAGCTATCACGGATTGCCGGAAAGACAGGTTGATAAAGTTTATTCAGATGGCAAACCATGCAAAGATCATAAATGCGAAGATGAAATTAACGAAGACTACAGATACTGTTATAAAGCAACCTGTTACGCAACTACACGCCTGCTTGCTGAAAAATTAAATCTTTCGAAAGATAAATACACGGTGTGTTTTCAATCCCGTTTGGATAAAGACTGGCTTGAGCCTTTTTCTGATAAGATAGTAGAAGAGTGGGCAAAAAAGGGGGCAAAAAAACTTTTAGTGTTTAGCCCGGCCTTTGTTGCTGATTGCCTTGAAACAACAGTTGAAATCGGAATTGAATATCAAAAAATATTTAAAGATAATGGCGGAGAAAAAGTTCAGCTTGTAGAAAGTTTAAATGATCATCCGATGTGGATTGATACTTTAAAGAAAATAGTATTGAAAAATATGTGAGGAAGATATGCTTGACAAAGCCAGCAAGAAAATAAAGCATCAAACAAAAAAACAATTAAGAAAAGTTGCAAGGCTAATAAAAAATAAACCAAAGAAAATTGGGCTCGATCCCGGCTCACTTGTTTACGTTGGCGACAAAGAAAAGCAGCCAATATCAATTACATTATTTGATTATAAAGCAGAGCATTTTGTTCAAAAGAATATTGACAGCATTGAAGACTTACTTACTTATAAACAATCAGAAACAACAAGCTGGATTAATATTGATGGCGTACACGAAGTAGAACTTCTTGAAAAGATCGGAAAAAATTTTGATATTCATCCGCTAACACTCGAAGATATTCTTAACACAAATCAAAGACCAAAATTAGACGAGTATCCAAATTATCTTTATATCGTTTTAAGAATGTTTTTTCTTGATGAAAAAGATAAATCATTAAAGCATGAACAAGTTAGTTTAATACTAAATAAAAATTTTGTTATAACTTTTTTAGAAGATGCTGGCGATGTTTTTGATCCAGTAAGAGAGCGTATTAAAAAAGCCGGAACAAAAATGCGAGAGTACGGTACAGATTATCTTGCATACGCGCTTATCGACTCTATCGTTGATAGCTATTTTCATATTTTAGAAAAAATTGGGGAAGAAATTGAAGGTCTTGAAGATGCTGTGATTGTTGAACCCAATAAAAATGATATTCAAATAATACATTTGTTAAGAAGAGAAATGATTTTGTTACGTCGAGCAATCTGGCCGTTGCGAGAAGTAATTTCATCTTTACAAAGAAATGAAATTGATTTTATTGAGGAAAAAACCAGAATTTATCTTCGTGATGTTTATGATCATACAATTCAGGTTATTGATACTATTGAATCTTACCGCGATATGATTGTTGGAATGCTGGATACATATCTTTCCAGCACAAGCAATAAACTAAACGAAGTTATGAAAGTATTAACCATTATCTCAACTCTTTTTATTCCACTTACCTTTCTTGCTGGTGTTTACGGAATGAACTTTCATAGCTTTCCCGAGCTGGGAAAAGAATGGATGTATCCCTGGGGTTTTTGGAGTATTACTCTGGTCGTTGTAATAGTTATGATAATTTATTTTAAGAAGAAAAAGTGGTTTTAGGTAAATTGTTCTTTTCGGTAAGCTCTTGTCATAGCCGCTTCTTAACCACTTGCTAATTATCGCCAAAAGATTATATTATCATCAGCGCATATTTTTTTTCTTTCGATAATTATTTTTAGGGCAAAAGTAAAGTTGATTGAAACCGGAAAACGGTTTTAGCTTAAATTAATTTTGAATTCATATTTCTCTTTCCACTCATTTTGAGTTAACAAACCAATCCGTCACTCCGGTTTAAAAAACAATAAGTATAGATGTATATAATTATTTAATAGGAGTCGATGATGGAGAAATATCAAATTGTAATTGCCGGAAATGGAGAACCTGCTCTGGTCTGCACATTATCAGCAAGAAATACCTACACTGACAAAAGCATAGCAATTATAAAAACCGATATGCAGAATTCAATAATTGAAGAAATACTTTCCTCAATTTCGGGACGTTTTACTACAAGATTGAATGTTTTTTATGATGACATCAGAAGCAGGGATCATAATGTACTTCATCTAAACGGTGGTGGAAAAATTGAATACGAAAAACTTGTTCTTGCAACGGGTTCGCGGGCAATTGAACCGCCTATTGATGGGATACAAAAAGATGGCGTAATGCTTATTAACAAGGATCCGGAACAGATTCGTAAAATAAAAAACGGAGCACTTGATGCCGAGAGTATTGTAATTTATGGAGGCGGCTATATTGGTGTTGAACTATGTGATGAGCTTTTAAGAGCCGGAAAAAAGGTAACCATAATAGAAAAATCAAAACGATTAATGCCTTCATCATTTGACGCAGAAATAAGTAATAAGGTTAAGGAGGTGATTGAGAATTCCGGGGGAAGAGTTATTCTGGATGCAAAAATAAAAAGTGTTTTGGGAATCGATACCGTAACTGGTATAAAACTAAGTACTAATGAAGTGCTGGATTGTGATTTTCTGCTGATATGCTGCGGCTCAAGACCAAATGTGGAAATGGCTGAAAAGCTCGGAATTATTTTCGATCGTGATAGAGGAATATTGGTTGACGAATATTTTAGAACATCAGATAAAAACATTTATGCGGTTGGTGATTGTGCTGCAAAAAATGATTTCTTCACAAGTGATCTTTTCAATGTTTTAACTTACAATTCAAAAATGGAGGAAGCAAAATTACTTGGGGCAAATTTATACTCTGTTATTTTTAATCGTGGTAAAATGATCAATTATCTTTCTGAAAAAAGAAGTCTTACGGATAGAATAAAAACCGAACTTAAAAAACTGGAGATATCAAATGCCGCAAAAGATTTTATACCTTTGCAAAGATTGTAAAACCGAGTGGGAAGTAGACGTTACGACGACGCCTTCTGCCTGTAGTGTTTGCGGAAGTGGTAAAATATACAAAAGTCATCGTCATCAACGAGCTGCTAAAAAAATGCGCAGTAAAGAAAGATGGTCTTATAAAGTAAAATAGTTTTACGTTTTTTTTATTTTCTTACTTTGCCTCTCTATATTTGTCTCGCACAACAATAAATTTTCATATTAATTTCTAAATATATTTTGGGATAAACTAAATGGCAGAAATCAAAAGACCCAGCTGGGATGAATATTTTCTAAAACTTGCAATGTTAGCTTCAGAGCGTGCAACTTGTCCGCGCATGCATTGCGGATGTGTTCTTGTTAAAGATAGATTTGTCCTTGCAACAGGTTATAATGGTTCGCTTCCTGGTCAGCCGCATTGTGAAGATGAGGGATGTTTGATTGTGGATAATCATTGTGTGCGTACAAATCATGCTGAGATTAATGCGCTTGTACAGGCAACAAAACATGGTGTTAATATTGTTGGTGCAACCGCATACATCACAAATATGTCTTGCACGACATGTGCAAAAGCTTTAATTGCTGCAGGAATAAAACGCGTAGTTGTTTTTTCTGATTTTCATGATACACTTGCAACACAATTTTATTCTCAGGCGGGAGTAGAAGTTGTAAAGATGGATATGCCAAGCAAAGAAATTCAATATGATTTAATGAATTACTCATCAGCAAAAAAAACAGAAAAATCCAATTAACCCAAATATTTTTTGAAAAATCATTTCGATCGAAGAGAGAACATTTTAAGAATATGTAATAAGGTTATTCGTCATAGATTTCCTTGAAGTGACGAGATAGATTAACGATTACCAATAAATATTTATAAAATAATTACCTATCAAAACAAAAAAATACACATATCTGCTTCCATTGCTTGCTGTTCTTTTCTGGGGAGCATCTTTTATTGCAACAAAATATTTGCTGAATGAACTTACCCCGGAAACTATAATTTCGATGCGATTGATTCTTGCAATTTTATTTCTCCTGATGATTGCATTATTTCAAAAAAGAGATTTTAGTATTAATCTTAAAAGTCACACCTATATTCTGCTTCTTGCAATTATTGCAGTATTCCACTTATGGATACAAGTTACCGGATTAAAATTTACAACCGCATCAAATACGGGTTGGATAATTGGAACCGCCCCTATTTTTATGGCATTACTGGGATTGTTTTTCTTTAAAGAAAAATTAAACGCACTAAAAGTAACAGGAATAATTATCGCAACATTTGGTTTGCTGCTACTTGTAGGAAATGGAAATCCAACAAATATTGATCTTATTAAAAATAAAGGTGACTTACTGGTTCTCTCCAGCGCATTTACCTGGGGAATTTATTCCATGGTTAATAAAAAGATTTCACTTAACTATTCTCCGGTTATGACGATCCTTTATCTTTTTATAATGATGGCAATAATTATAATTCCATTTACAGTTACTGAAACAGCAATTAATTCTGTAATCAATCTTTCAAGTGTTGGGTGGATTGCAATTTTATTTTTGGGTTTGTTGTGCAGCGGAGTTTCTTATGTAATTTGGGCATATGCTTTGCGTGAAATGGAATCTGCAAAAGTTGGGGCGTATCTTTACTTTGAACCTTTTGTGACTGTTATCGCCGCCTGGATTTTTCTTAATGAAGATATTACTTTGTTTATGATCCTAAGCGGATTAATAATAACTGCAGGTGTTTACTTAGTTAATAAAGATTAAAGGGGCTTTTATAAATTGGAACCCTCACAAGAAAAAATATTACTTGTTCTTGATTTAGATGAAACATTAATTTATTCCACAAAATCTCGATTATCTTACCCGGAAGATTTTATGCTAGGTGAATATTGTGTTTACAAAAGACCAGGCTTAGATAAATTTTTAGAATTCATTTCACAAAATTTTTCGGTTGCGATCTGGACTTCATCTACAGAGGACTATGCACAAGAAGTTGTTAAAAATATTTTTCCTCAAAATTACCCCTTGCAATTCATTTATGGCCGATCAAAATGCACTATCACTTTTTTACATGAATCGAATGAATATATATATGCGAAGAATCTTTCCAAGCTAAAGCATAAGAATTATTCACTCGAAAAAATCCTCATAATTGATGATAGTCCTGAAAAATTAAAAAGAAACTATGGAAACCACATAAGAGTGGAACCATTTGTGGGCGCAAAAAATGATATAGAATTGTATCAATTAATTAAATACCTGGAGAGAATTAAATTAAGCGACAATGTTAGAGGAATTGAAAAAAGGGTGTGGAGGTTTGATATAAAATGATTTTAGATTCCAACAGCAAGAAACCAAAAATAGATTATCCCTGCGATTGGCATTACAAAGTAATCGGGACAGATGCAGCTGAAATTATAAAAGCAATCGAGCTTGCTGTAGATGGAATGGACTATAAAATTTCTTCTTCCAATGTTAGCTCTAAAGGAAATTATTTTAGTTTAAATTTAAAAGTACATGTCAATACGGAAGTTATTCGAGATATAATTTTTGCAAAGCTTAAGGACAATGAGTTTGTAAAGATGGTTTTGTAATTTTTATAGTATAAAAAAGGATACGGGTTATCGTATCCTTAAATTATTTTTAGTAAATAATTTTTTAATCTTTAAATATTTTAATTATTCAATCCACCTTCTTCAAAACCATTTTAGTTTTTCCACTAACAAGGGTAAGTTTCATTTTATCAATGCTGTAAGTAACTGTTTTTTGATTAAGTGCACTTATAACTGCCTTTTCAACTTTCATATTAGGACACGCCATAAGTGTAGCCATTAAATTTCCAAAAGTAATTTTGTTGCTGACAACATCTATCGGTCCAGTAAGATTGTTACAGCCGGCATGTCCGATAAATCTCATTTCAGTTAAATTAAATTCAAATTGCGGCACACCTTTCATCAATTTTTCTTTTTTAAGATTAAATCCTGTCATCTCTTCCATAACATAAATATCATGCAAACGAATATCATATAAAAATCTACCGCAGCCTTCAAAAGTATGATAGTTTGCATCACCCGACCTTTTGGCTTCTACTCTAACCTTGTAAGAAAAATTCTCTCCAGACATATTATCCTGACAATTATCCTTGATAACGGTAATTACTAATTCGCCGCTATCTGTTTTTGCACGATACAAAGTTACGTCAGAGTCCTGCGCTTTTATACCCTCAACAGCGGGGGTTATTAATTTTATATCCTCAAACGTTGCAAAGCTCATTGATTTTTCAAAATCGATTTCAAGAGTCCAGTTCGGTTCGTTTCCTCTGGCAAAAAAATCAACACCGTTTAAAAACTTTTCCTGATAATAATTTAAATTCATTTCAACAACCGGCACAACGGGTGTAATTTCTTTTGTTGATTCTAAACTTTGTGTCTCTTTAACGGTTGTTGGATCTTTATGTAATTGATATTTTTCTTCGAATGATGATTCTATTCTGTTTCCATCCTGATCCAGCATAACTAAATTATTTTCACGAATAAGAAACATTTTGTAATCATCATTGCCCGATACTGTAATTACGGAATCCGAAACAAAGCCCCATCTGCCTTCATCAATAAAAATTTCTTCTGACTTTCCCTTGTAAACTGATTTTTGTTTAAAGGTATAATCGTTCTTTAAGTTAAGTTGATAATCAATTCCCTCGCAATCTGCACAAGGCAGAATACCCAGCCAAATTCCGTTAGTCAGAAATTCAGCATTCTTATTATCTGATATGGTTTCCGGAGCAGGCGAGCATCCAATGATTATTACAAAAACAAGTGTTGATAATAGTATTAGTTTTTTCATAAACGCTTCTTTCAAATGTATTCAAGCACTTAAGTGATTTTCAGCAGAGTGTTTAGATTTATTTAAAAATTTCAAATATTATACCGACTTTAATTTTTTCAATAGTCATTAAAAGTTTAAATAAATGCATCAATTTTAGTTAGTTTAATTTTATTTCGGTTATTCTGATAGAAAAACTTACTTATCTGATAAAAATTTTAGATGTGGAGATATTTAAAAGAAAAAACGCACTCCATAATTGGAATGCGTTAATTCAGGGGGCTTATGAAAAATTTTAGGAGACGGGAACCAATAGTTCTTTATCTATAGCCTGCTTTATAGATTCTTTCGGAAGAGCACCAACAGCCATCTTCGGCTGTCCAGTCATCGGAACAAAAAGAATTGAGGGAATGCTTCGAATTCCAAAGACACTGCCAAGTTCCTGTTCTTCATCTGTGTTCACTTTGTAAATATTAACCTTTCCCTTGTACTCTTCTGATAATTCTTCCAGAACCGGTCCAACCATTCTGCAAGGTCCACACCATGGAGCCCAGAAATCTATAATTGCCGGAAGTTCGCCGTTAAACTTCCAATCTTGATTTTTTTCGTAATCAAAAACTTTTGTTAAAAAAGTTTCTTTGGTTAATGCTTCTGTCATTTGTTTGCCTTTCTAGTTATTTTTTATTTCTTATTTCCGTCATCCTTAGTCTTGCCTGTCGGCAGACAGGTTTATTTCAGGATCTGAGATTCCGAAACAATCCGCCGAGGCGGACGGAATGACCCTGTTATTAAACTGCTTCTAACACTCGTTGTAATTTATTTTTTACCTCTTCAGCCACCGATTTCATTTCAGGATTTTCGATTACTAAAGTCATGACCCTGGGATCAAAAATTGAAACAATGGTTTTATCATTTTTTTCATAAACAATAACGTTGCAAGGTAAAAGCAACCCTAATTCTTCTTCAACCTGCAAAGCACTGTATGCAATTTTTGCATTGCAGGCACCAAGAATTGTGTACTTTTTAAAATCTACATCTATCTTTTTCTTTAGAGTATCTTTAACATCAATAGTAGTAAGGACTCCAAACCCTTCTTTCTTAAGCTCTTCCGTTACTTTTTCAATTGCTTGTTCAAAACTGTAACCCGTTGTTTTTGAAAACCCATACTTCATTATTTATTATCCTCTGTTTCTTCTTTTTTATTTTTGTTAAAGATGGATTTCCAATCAACAAAAAGAAATCCAGCAAATGCCCCATAAGCTGTGCTGATAAATGGATTACCAGTAATTGCACATCCTCGGTTACATCCAACATAGTAATAGTATAAATATCCACCAAGAGCACCTGCCACAACAGGAAAAATGCGTTTTGTCCATCTCCAAATTATTTCAAACCTGATGCGTTCCAACGTATCATTCCTCCGCTTAGGTTACTTGCATTAAATCCCATTTTCTTTAGTTTAGATGCTGCCGTTAAACTTCGGTTTCCGGTATGGCAATAACAAATTATTTCTGCATCCTTAAACTTCTTTAATTCCTGCTCTCTGTCTTTAATATCTGTAACAGGAATATGATATGATCCTTTAATAACGCTTTGTTTTCTTTCCTTTTCGGTTCGCACATCAAGAAAAACAACATTCCGCTCTTTTTTAACTTTAGCATACGCATCAGCCGGGGAGTATTGTTTAATTGATTTTATCAAGTATATTTTTTTACCAACGTAATAGATAACAAGAGCAATTAAAACGTATAAAATGATTTGTTCTGCTGACATAATTCTTCTTTTTTGTGATTAATATGATATGCAATTTAAGAAAAGGATTCAGAGTTTATTGTGATCTGAATTTTCAGTTTTATAGGAATTTGGGGAAATATACTTATAAACCTAAAAGTATAGTACACTGATCTTTAAGATGAGACTGATCAGTTATGATCTTAAAAAATCATAAAAATCTGTGCACTATTTCTTTTATGTATTTAATCAAAAATTTAAACTTCTTTAACAGCTAAAAACTTATTATAAACCCACATTAAAACCGCACCGGCAACACCGACTAACCCAATTACTAGAAAAACTATTTCCGGCTGATTTGCTGTTGTTGCAAATGTTTGATAAAGCCATCCGCCGAAAGTGCCACCAACCAACCATGCGATTGCAATTGGAAGAAATGCAAATCCCTGAAATAATGCCGCTTGTCCTTTAGGTGCAAGATCTGCAAGATATTCATAAAATCTCGGCGCTTGGGTTTGTTCACCAACAGAAAAAATAAATATTGTTGCAATGATCAATCCGATACCAACGGTAATTCCGGCTATCTGTGAAAAGTACAAAAGAAACCAGCTTAAAGCAGCAAAAACGAATCCTATCATTATTGCCGTGGGCGTGGGAATATTTTTTGTAAATCTGTTAATAGGAATTTGTAATAGAATTATTGTCCAGGCACCTACAGATAATATCAACTCAATAGGAGCATCCGGCGAAATATAATCGGAAACATAAAATGGAATCACAATAAAAAATTCCCAGAACACTATCCAGTATAGGGCAAACAACATCAAGAAAAACATAAACTTAATATTCTTTACTACGGTGACTAAATTTTTTGCAACAGTAACAATGTTATCTCGTTTTTCAGCAGCTTTTGCGGCGGGCTCTTTAAAGATAAATAGCGTTGTAAAAAACATTAATGTACAGCTTGCGGCTGAAACAAGGTAAACAAATTCAATTCCGAATGAGTCCCTGACAAAGTAAGCCAACAATGGACCAATAGCTGCGCCAATGTTTACAAGCCAATAATAAATTGCATAGCCAAGTGATTTTGTTTCGGGTGTAGTGGTTAACGCAACAGTTCCGAGTACGCTTGGTTTAATAAAAGAACCACCGATTGCTGTAAAGATTAATATTATTGAAAGGACTAAAAAAAGATTTGTATCAGAATACCAGCCGGAGAAAGCTGTCATTCCGGTTGATCCGATTAAAAAATAACCTATTGCGAGAATAAAGAATGCAAACGAAAAAGCTTTTTTAAATCCAAATTTATCTGCAAGAGCTCCTGCAAATATTGGCAGGAAATAAATCAATCCGCCAAAAATTGAAGAGAGCTGTCCCGCCTGTACTTCATCAAACTTAAGATGATCGCGAAGGAAAACGCTAAGGATTGTTGCCTGTCCGTAATAAGCTAATCTTTCAAACAACTCCATTCCATTTGCAACCCAGAATGAATGCTGAAAACCAGATTTTAGTTTTTGCATTGTTCCTGTTTGTTCCACAATCTATCCTTTCAAAAAATATTGCGCGCAATTTAGTTATGATGATTTTTAGTAACAACGATTTTATCTGTGTAATCCGTTAAATCATTACGACGCGCTTCTATTGTTTCTGGCTTATAGTATTTATTATTTTCTTTTAGGAAATTAACCAAGCAAAAAAATCTAACTATGAAACCGCAATCAAAACTTAACTTATCATTTCATCCGCTTACAGTAGAACGATGGAAGGATTTTGAAAATCTTTTTGGTGAAAAAGGGGCTTGTGCCGGATGCTGGTGTATGTATTGGTTTATGAATAAAAAGGAATATGATGAAAAGCGAAGTGACGGTCGAACCAAAAAGGAAATGAAAAAAATTGTTACGGATAATGTTGAGCCGGGTATTATTGCTTATTTGGATAACACACCTGCTGGTTGGATTGCAATTCAACCCAGGGAAAAATATCCTAGACTTTCCAATTCAAAAATACTTCAACCAATAGACGACAAACTTGTCTGGTCTATCGTATGTTTTTTTGTCCACAAGGATTACAGAAAAATGGGCATATCAATAGAATTAATTAAGAAAGCGTGTGATTTTGCGGCTTCTAAAGGCGGAATGATAGTTGAGGCCTATCCGACCGATACAAGAACAAAATACTCTGCGCCTGTTTTTATTTATACAGGAACATTATCAGCATTTAAAAAAGCAGGGTTTAAGGAAGTTGCAAGACGTTCTGAAACAAGACCAATAATGCGGTTTGAAGTTAAACAAAGAAACAATGCGTAAAAGGATTAGAAAGCAAATTAAACTAAATTGAATTTCAGAAAAATAATTTTTAAACATACACAAGCAATTAAAACTAATTTTGAACAGAGGCTAATACTAATATGAAAACATTATTAATAATATTTCTCCTTACGGGATTTACTGTATCCATTGGATATTCTCAAAACAAAAATACTGTTATCTCAGAGTTAAAAAACGATGAGGTAAAAATTAAACTCCACAGATTTATTGAGTTTAATGATTCAAATACAAAAAGCGGTAAGAAATTTTTAGTTGCCGATATTACTATAGAAAATATATCTGGCAAGACTGTTGCGATGGGAACCGATTATACGATGAGCATTACAATTAAAGATTCAAAAGGGAATGAATATCGTTCCGGTTTAAAGGGGGAAGGAATTGTTTCAACCTATCTAACAAAAGAGGGCAGCGAACAGCAGGATTCAAAAGCTCACAACTTATGTTTTAGTGATAGCTTCCCTGCTAAAACAAAAGCAAGATCTTTTCTATGCGGGTTTGAAGTGCCCAAGGATGCTAAGATTGTTTCTTTCGGTCTGAAGAAGAAAAATTTGTGGAGTACGGTTAAATAAGCTTTTTATAGAAGGGGTCCGTTATGAAAAGAATTCTTTTTTTATTTGTTGTTTTATCATCCCTAACTTTTCCCCAATGGGTTCAGGAACTTCCCTATCCTTCGGGAAAAAATCTTCTTTCAATTTCCAATAGTGGCCAAAGTACCCTGTTTCTTGCGGGGTTTAGCTATTTCTTGAAATCCTCTGATTTAGGAGATAGTTGGAGCACTAAAAAAGATATTGGCGGTTTAAACAATAGCCCGTGGTATGCTGTTTATTTCATAGATGAGGCATTGGGATGGATTTCTGGCAATGGTGTTATATTTAAAACCATGGATGGTGGAGATAACTGGACTGAACAGAATTCCAATACGACTGACCAAATCTATGATATACGGTTTATCGACTCCCAGAAAGGATTTGCCGTTACAGGACAAGAAAAAAGAGTCCTTGTTACAACAAATGGCGGTGATCTCTGGATAGTTAAATCCGTACCATCAACAAATTTTTTAGAATGTGGTTATTTTATAAATGAAACGACCGGATGGGTATCTGGTCAAAACGAGATTTTTAAAACCACAGATGCTGGAAATAGTTGGCAGAAAACAGATATAATTTCTTATCTAACAGCAGCATTTTTTATTAATGAGAATATAGGTTGGTTTGTTGGTGGAAATGGACAGATACTAAATACAATCGATGGTGGTGCAACTTGGAACAATCAAATTTCAAACACTTCATCAATTTTAACCTCAATATTTATGATTGATTTAAATACGGGCTGGATAGCAGGCAGCAACGGCACTATTTTAAAAACTCTTGATAGTGGACAAAACTGGGTGTTAAAGACAACATCTACGACCAAACAATTGTATGGAATAAGATTTTTAGACAATAATATCGGTTTTGCAATTGGTGAGGGAGGCATTATTCTTAAATCAACAAACGGCGGTGATGACTGGATAGAAATTTCGAGGACTCTTGGTTCTGATATTAAGAAATCATTTTTCATAGATTCTATAACAGGTTGGCTTGCATGCAATGATGGAAAAATATTTAAATCTACAGATTCTGGGAAAAATTGGGTGTTACAAAACACTCCTACACTTAATACATTAGTTGATATATTTTTCATAAACCCTGACATCGGATGGGCGGTGGGTGGCGGTGGTACAATTATACATACTTCAGATGGTGGTTCTAACTGGATTAACCAAACTTCTGGAATTGTATCTTCTTTAAACTCCATAACCTTTTCAGATTCATTAAACGGATACACAGTTGGAATTAATGGAAGAATTTTAAAGACAACAAACGGTGGAGAAAATTGGATTAATGCTTCTATTTCGAGTACAGATTATTATAGCAAAGTCATCAAAGTTTCTTCAAATGAAGCTTGGATTGCTGGTTTTAACAACTCTGAATTGAAATCAATACTTTTAAGAACAACAGATAATGGTGTAAGCTGGGGTCATATACTATCAATTGATTCGTTAGCATTATACGGATTATCCATAAAAGATTTTACTGTTATTACCGGTGGTGGAAAATTAACCTCTTCTGGGAGTGAGTTGAAAATGTATAGAACAGATAACAACGGATCGTTTTGGAATCTTATTTGTTCTGACCCAAACTATCCTGCTTACAACTATATTTGGGATATTAAAATAACCCCTACCTACAATATTACCGCAATAAGTAAAAATAGATATTTCTTTACTTCAGATAATGGTGCGAATTGGCAGATTCAATCTTTCTCGGGTGAAGAACTAAATTCAATTCAGTTCTCAAATGATAACATAGGCTGGATTACTGGAAATAATGGCTTACTATTAAAAAACTCAAACTATGGAATAACTGAAATTAAAGAGAATAATTTAGCTTTGCCAGAAGATTATTATTTATCTCAAAACTATCCCAACCCATTTAACCCAAGTACAACGATTAAGTACAGCATTGCTGCTGCTGGAATTGTTACGCTTAAGATTTTTGATATTTTGGGAAGAGAAGTTTCAACATTAGTTAACGAAGAAAAGCCGGCGGGAATATATGAAGTAAACTTCAACGCGGCATCACTTGCAAGCGGAGTATATTTCTACCAAATAAAAGCTGGCAGTTTTATTCAAACTAAAAAATTTATGTTGCTAAAATAATTAATAATTTAAATCTTCTATTCTGCAGGAGGAAACATTGGAAAAAATAAGTAGTGCCCTAATAGCAATTTTGTATTTCTTCTTTTGTGTCAGCTGCACAGATACTGTTTCGCCTGTACTTACTGGAAGCATTTCCGGATTCGTCAATCTCTACGAAGAAAACGGTACACAAATTACAGACAGAGCCGGTGTTAAGGTTTATATTGAGGGCAGAAATAATTTTGCCTATACAAATAATGATGGAAGATATGTACTAGAAAATGTAGAAGCGGGTATTTTTAATATTGTTTTCGAAAAGGAAGGGTTTGGAATAGAAAAAATTATTGCGCGGGAATTTGTCGGAGGTGGAAATGCTTACATTTATGATATAGGATTAGCAAAATTACCCAGTTTTAATGTAACTTCTTTAAATATAGCCACAGATCCAAATTCATTCCCTTATTTAATTATGAATGGAAATGTTTCAGACGCACAAAATTACTATAGAATTGTTGTGGTATTTTTCGGAAAAAGTGAAGAAGTATCAAATGATCCACAAAAATATTTGTATGTTACTTCTTTTAATGTCAATCCAGACTCATCGTCATTCAGATATTCATTTTGGGATAAACAATATTTGATACAGCGCGGATTTAATTCGGGCGAAACTGTTCATGTTGCGGCATACTCATCAAGTGAATACTGGGGAATTTATGATCCAATTACTGGAAGAGAGTTTTTTTATAATGTTGGAACATCACCTGTCAAATCAAGCTTTATCCTTGATTAGTTTTTAGCAACTACTTTGGCTGTTATAAAATTATGACAGCCATTCATTTTCATTTCTTAGAAAACACAATTCTTTTTCCATTATTTGATAAAATTTCATTCGCACTTGTCAATTAATAAATTGGATTAATCAACTTAAACACAACATTTTATTTCCTTCCCGTGGCATACTTTTAGAAAAAATGTAGTGTATGATTTTATTATTTGTTCACTGTTGCTAATTGTAAAACTATGTGGGATTGGTCTTTTATGAGTTCAAAAACATTTCATGGCGGCGTTCATCCAAAAGAGTATAAAGAATTAACTGAACATCTTGCTTTTGAATTATTTCCACTGCCAGAGCAAATTATTCTGCCTTTATCTCAGCATCTAGGCAAGGAAGCAAAAGCCCTTGTTAAAAAAGGCGAAGATGTAAAAGCTGGACAGATGATTGCACAGGCAGAGGGATTTGTTTCTGCTCCGGTTCATTCATCTGTTGCGGGAAAAGTAATGAGCCTTGGCAAAGAACAAACTTCAAGTGGCTTCCCCAAAGACTCAATAGTTATTAAACGTAACGGAACAATAGAATCAGAAAATATTTTGCTTGATCCTTTAAATTCAGAAACAATAACCCCAGATGAGATTAGAGAAAGAGTTGCGCTCGCAGGAATTGTTGGACAGGGTGGCGCAGCATTTCCAACATCGGTTAAACTTTCTCCCCCAAAGGATAAAATTATTGATGTGGTAATTCTTAATGGCTGCGAATGCGAACCATATCTTACACGTGATTACAGATTTATGATTGAGCGACCCGATGATTTAATCTCAGGATTAAAATTAATTATGAAAGCTCTTGGTGTAACACGCGGAGTAATAGGAATTGAAAACAACAAACCCGAAGCGATAGAATTACTCACAAATAAAATTAAGTATCAACACGGTTTAGAGGTTGTGTCGTTAAAAACAAAGTAC
>JBGAWM010000054.1:0-22168 GCA_044227615.1 Ignavibacteriaceae bacterium | reverse complement strand
ATCAATACATTGCTGATTGGCCGGGTGCATTCGAGGAATTTGCTGAGGTCCCGGGTGTTTTTGCGATGTTTGCAAAAAATTCTGAGGATAATGTTGTTGAAATTGCAATCCCAAGAGCCGGAATAAATGCCGGTACAGATGTGAGACCTTGGCTGTATATTGTCGGAGATGAAATTTGGGATAATGAGGAATATGTACCGAACACAGTTAGAGAAGGTTGGGGTGGTGCTGATGGTGAATTTTATACTATTAACTACAACTTCAGAACCGGCAGCTCGGTTCATAGACTGGGTGACAACACAGTTACTTCTGTTGAAGATTATTATAATCAGACAAAAGTTGATGGATTTGGATTGGTTTCCAACTTCCCGAATCCATTTAATCCTTCAACTACTATAGAATTTACACTGCAGGAACAAGGTCTAGTAAAAGTAGAAGTGTATGATATTCTAGGTAGTAAAATTGCTACACTAATTGATAATCAGGATTTAAGTGCTGGTCAAAAAAGATTAGTATGGAATGGTAAAAATGATAAGGGAATTCAGATGGTAAGCGGAACTTACATTTACAGGATAAGCTCTGGTAAATTTAGTGTTAGTAAGAAAATGATGTTATTGAAATAAAATCATTAGCAGGCATAACCCGGTTATGCCTGCTTTAATTCCAAGAAAATTTATTGGTGAAAAAATGAATAGGATTATTACTGGATTTTTATTGATTACCTTTTCTTCATTACTTTTTAACGCATGCATTCCAGAGAGAATGCCTTCTGCACCTGAAGAAATCGAACGTCCAGTCTTCGCTCAAATTGAATTTGGTGATACTAATCTGAATGTTGCTTTAAACAATCAGATCAAAATGTACTTCAATGAACCAATGGATTTAAATAGTTTTCCCTCAAATGTTACTGTTGAAAGTATAAGTGGTAAAATTGAAGGTGCTTTTTCTTATGGCGAGTCGGATACTATAGTGATTTATACACCGTTAAGTAACTATAAACAAGCAGAATATTATATGGTATCGTTAAATGGCGGAGTAAGAGATATGCATGGGAACTCAATGGTCTCACCAATTGAAGAAGATATCCCGATTACTGCCTGGTTTTTTACAAGCGGAAATTATTCCAATAATGGATTTCCATATTTTTTTATGAGGGATAGAACTGATAGAAATAAAATTTTCAGAGCAGGAGATTTAAATGTATCGCTTGATAATTTAATTTTACCCGACCCCGTTGATTTTCAGACTTCTGCTATTGAGATAGAACCGAATTCAGATAATCTTTTTGTAGTGAATTTGAGGACGACGGACGGGCAGATAACAGTTGTCGACCCAAACACCTTTTCAGTGATAAATCAAATACCTGTTGGACTAGGGCCAACTAATATTGAATTCGGTAATCAAAAAGGATATGTAACAAATTCATCCGGTAAATCATTTTCTGTGATTAATTTAAGTTCATTAACAACAGAAACTACTTTTGTTTTCCCTGATGGCTTTAGACCAAATAATGTTTCCTTCAGTTCCTTAAAGAACAAACTCTACTTTTATAATACAACAAATACAGATTTAAAAGTTGTAAATGCAAACGATTTTAATGATTCCCATATAGTTCCATCAGGCTCGGCTACTAAACCGACAGACATTGAAATTTCTCCGGATGGAAGATTCCTTTATATCCTTGGCACCAACTCAAGCAAAATATCGTTGTTTGATGTTGAGAGTGAAACATCAACCACTCTGGACTATGGATATCAATATCTGACCGATGGAGTCATGGGAACTAATCATTATTATGTAGCCTATTATCGCGGAACAGGCGGAAATAATATTGGTGGAATTCTTAAAGTAGAAATAGGCACAAATACAATAGTAGGGCATCTTGAATGGGAATATCAAGTTGATCAATTGAAATTAACTGCTGCCGAAGAATTACTTTACGCTGTAACTCCAATTGACTCAACAGTTCAGGTTATTGAAACAAGTTCAATGCATAATATTACGAATGTCAAAGTAGGTGGAAATTTAAAATATCTTGCAGTAACAAAAAATAATTATTAATGCAATTTAAAAATTTTGGTTATCTCATGAATACATACATTATAAAAGCATTTGCTTATCTATTGTTTTTAGCGTTTGAAATAAATGCACAGTCCGGCGGAAAAGTTGTAGGTATTGTAACAGATGCATCCAACGGACAGCCGCTAATCGGCGCTAGTATTTTTATCGAAAATTTAATGCTTGGTGATGCCACTGATAAGGATGGAAATTACCTTATTCTTAACATTTCTCCAGGCACTTACAATATTAAAGCACAGATGCTTGGTTATAATACCCAAGTTGTTGAGGGTGTTAAAATATCATCAGGGCTAACAGTTACTCTGGATTTTAGTTTAAGTTCTGAAGCTATCGAAATGCAGGAAGTACAGGTAACATCGTATAAAATTCCACCAGTTCAAAAAGATTTGACAAGTAAATTACAGGGCAGGACTGCAGAGGAGATCTCTCAGATCCCCATTACAACTGTTACGGATATTTTAGTTCAGCAGGCGGGCGTCACAAAGCAGATAATGACACAGCCGGTTTCCAGTTTGCCTGTGTTTGGTCAATTCGCTACCGTTCCAACTGATGGATTGCACTTCAGAGGCGGTAGAGAAAATGAAGCAAGTTATTTACTTGACGGAATTAATGTTGAGGATGCTTTATGGGGTGATTTTAATATGGACCAGATGGGAGAGCTGCTGATTGGTTCGATGGAGACTTTCACCGGAACTTATGCGCCTCAATATGGAGAAGCAATGTCGGGTATTGTACGAGTATCAAGTTTAAGTGATATTTCAAATCAGCCGAAGTTTTCATTCAAATCTTTTACTGATAATCTTGGATTTGATGCAACCTCTCAAAACACATACAGCTACGAATTTGTTCTATCATCTAAACTTCCGTTTTATAATGATCTGGCATTTGTATTCTCGCATAGAACTTATAGTACGGATGGGTATATCAATGGATATATTTACCCTGAATACGTAAATAGCGAAGGTACAGATAAGAGCGGAGATCCTATAGTTGTGCCAATGCAGTATAATGACACTGAATTTAGTTTTGGCAAGCTGGTCTGGCAGGCCACACAAAGTTTCAGGGTAATAGTCGGAGGCTACATTTCTAAAGCTAATAAAGGGTTATATAATCACTACTTTAAATATAATCCATATGGTACTCCAAGAGTAAGACTGAATGATAATTTAGGATATTTAAAATTAAATTATTTAATAAGTGAAAATAGTTACATCGATTTTTCGGCAGCTAATTATGAAAGAGGATTCAAATCTAATGTATATGATGAAATTGCATATTACGATATAGTTCCTCAAAATGGTTCCGCTGAGTTTTCAATCGTTGGCGAAGACTGGGTGTTCTTCGATACTTATTTCAATAGAAAAGAATTTAGTGCGGATTATGTCTGGCAGATAAATAAGATTCATAATCTTTCAATTGGCGCAACACTGCAAAAATTAAAAACTGATTTGGCCAGAAGGAATCCTGATGGCGGAGTGGCTTTAGAACAGTATTCATATCAGCCATATCAGATAGATGGTTACATAAATGAAAAAATGGAATTCGAAGATATGGGGATGATAATAAATCTCGGAGCTCGATTTGATTATATAAATACGAACAGATTGGTTCTTGTGGATATAACACAGGTATCAGATCCTAATGCACCTATGGAAGACGCGAAGGCAGAATTCTACATTACACCAAGACTTGGAATAAGCTTCCCTATAGCAGAAAGAGCAGCCGTCAGATTCGGATATGGTCACTACTATCAATTTCCCAATTATTATAATGTATTTCAAGGTACATACTATGTGCAGGCAACAGGCGAGTACAAGCCTAATCCTCAGTTACAAGATACACCTATTGCCTCCCCGTCAATTGAGCCTGAAAAAACTGTTAACTATGAGTTTGGTTTACAAACTATGCTGAGTGATAAGGTATCACTTGATGTGACAGCCTTCTACAGAAAAACGAGTAATTTGGTAGGAGTCATAATGAATGAGACCAATGACGGTAAAAGATTCCAGGAGCTGGGGAATATAGATTATGCTACTGTTAAAGGAATTGAGTTTTCATTAAAGAAACATTTCTCTGATAACTTTTCAGCATTCTTTAATTATACATTATCAAATACGCTCGTAAGTACATCCATTCTTTTCGAACGTCCGACTAGTGAAACAAGAACATTTCCTGCTAACTGGGACCAGCCGCATGTATTTCAGGGTAATCTACATTTTGAAATGCAAAACGGATTTGGTATTTCTTTATATGGCAGTTTAGCATCCGGTTTCCCATATACCAGATCTACATTTGATCCTAATGGTCAGCGCTCGCCGACTGTTCATCAATTGGATTTAAACCTTTTTAAAAATCTGGATTTATTCGGGTTTAAACAGCAGATATTCATTCAAGTGCTAAATGTTACTAATGATAGAAATGTCTGGTGGGTTTATGCTGATTCTGGCGTCCCAAGTACGGATGCAAGTGAGGCTACCTCCTATGATTATACAGATAACCCAAGTATGTATGGTCCCGGGAGAACTATTAGACTTGGTATCAGACTGTGGAATTAAACATTAAGAAATTGAAAAAGAAAATTCAGATGGCTAAATCAATTATAATCTTCATAATAATTCTTGTTTCATCTGCAAATTCACAGACGAATAATCCTATGGACTTTAAAAGATGGAACAAAATGAGTATTAATAAGGTAGCGACTGTGTTTGACAACGCAGGGATGCTGTGTGACGGAAATAATCAAAACTCAAATCTTGCAAGGTCGCCTTCTTTCGAATATCCTCAGGGTAGTTCAAAAGAATATGGAACTTGTATAGCTGTTGTGGTTGGAGCTCCATTTCCTCAAGATCCCGCAGTAGTTGGTGGAGTTAATCCAGAAAATTTTCCATATTTAGATGGAACAATGGATGAAGGACCAGCTGATTTTTGGAATGAAGAGCATTTTGCACCATATCCGGAATTTGTTAATCCGACTAGTGCTTCCATTAGTACCGATCCTAATTCCTGGCCTCAAACGTGGATGACGTCTTTACCAAATTACTATCCTGTGGACGGTATGTCAGGAGATATAATCACTAATAATAGCATTCCAACTGTGCCTATCTTGTTCGATCCGGAATCTGGCTGGCCTGGTGCTGGTGTTGACGGTAAAAAAATTGCTGATCAGGAAACTTTCAGCGTTATGTTCGGCTGGGGCGGCACAGATCAAATTGGTTCTGGAAGCAGCCAGACAAGATGGCTTCGCACTCAACTTTTGATGAGAGGCATGGCGTGGGAAGGATCGCTTTATGAAAATTTTATAGTCTGGACCTTTATTGTTCGTAATCCGACAGATAAGCCGATTGTTGATATGTCAATGGGTGTGCACATCGATTTTAGTTTTTTCCCTTCATTCATTCCAGGTATAGGACAGGATGATGACAGACACTATTATGATCCTAATCTGCAGCTTGCGTATGGCTGGGATGATAATGGATACGAAGAAAATCCGCTTGGCGGCGGAACAGTAACAGGCGAAAATATTGCTTGGGCCGGTGTATTAGCAATGAAAATGCCCGGCGGCGATGGTAAAGTAAAAACTTACGATGCAGCCCATTTTTGGGAAGGGCAAACTTCAAATTGGGGAAGTGGCGGCAACCCTGAAATGTATTACAAGTGGAATCTATTAAATCAAGATGATCCGCACGATAGCAATGGAGACGGAATTGATGATGACTTTGACAGAAACGGAATTCCAGATGCACAGGAAGGCGGAATCGGGTACTATGTTGGTACTGGAGCAGATGGACTCCAGATTATAGGATCAGACAAATTCACTCTTCAGCCCGGAGAAATGGATACATTAATATTTGCTACAGTTTTTGGAAACACTGAAGAAGATTTGAAAACTAATTCCAGGAGAGCACTTTCTTTATATAGTAATAATTGGATTCCATTAAAGGCACCTCCTTCTCCATCTGTTGAATCATATATCGAAGATAGAAAGGTTGTCCTGATCTGGGGAACTGAGAGCGAGCAGGATCCTAAGTTTGAAGGTTATAAAATTTATCGCTCACAGGATAATGGCCAGACCTGGGGCTCAGAAAGTTTTACTGATTTTCAAGGGGGGACACATTATATACCTCTTGCCCAATATGATTTAGAGAATGGTCTAAAAGGATATTATCAGACTTTGCCTGAATATGCCTGGTATTATTTAGGAGATGATAAATGGAATAATTTAAGATTTGTAGTTGAGGGAGATTCTATCAATGGATTTGATCTTGGAAATTATAAACTGGAACATTATAAAAACGGGGATACAGTAAACATTTTTGTTGATAGGGATGTATTAAACGGAGTTGAATATAAATATTACATTGCTGCTTATGACACGGGAAATGGAATTATCGGGCCGTTGGAAAATTCTGCTTCTTCCAAACCTGAAGAATTTAATAATACTGTTTCAGTTCGCCCGGAACTGCCTGTCGCAGTTGAAAATCTAAGTGAAGTCAAAGTCGTACCTAATCCTTATATAATATCAACTATATGGGAATCAAGCTGGGACCAGCATACGATTCAATTCACAGGATTATCACAACAGGCTACCATCAAAATATTTAATTCAAGTGCTGACTTGATTAAAACTATACATAAAGATAATGAAAGCAGCATACAGCAGTGGGATCTAAAAAACGAATTTAATCAACAGGTTGCTCCGGGAGTCTATTTCTACTATATCGATTCACCTATAGGATCAACATCAGGTAAATTTTTTGTAATACTTTAACAGGAATAAGCTATGAAGTATTTTTTAATTAGCAGAAATGTTCAGAGAATAATTTTAATAATCATATTCTCCGCGTTGACATTACAAACACAAGAAATTAGTGCACAGCAAGTTGATTATTCAGGCACCTCAGCTGCTAATTTTTTAAAAATAGGTGTTGGGGCAAGACCTATGGCTATGGGTGATGCAGCCATTGCCTCAATCAATACTGCCGAAGCGCTTTATTGGAATGTTGCAGCCTTAACAAGAGTAGATGAAGATTTTTCATTTGCTGTGTCAACAATGGATTGGCTAGTTGAGTCACGACAGTCGTATGTAGCTGCCGCTTACAAAATGGATGGTGTCGGAACTTTCGGAATAGATCTCCAATATCTTGATTATGGGAAAATTGAAGAAACAACAGTTTACGACCAAGATGGAACCGGGCGATTTTTGTCAGCAAGTGATATGGTAATTGGAATAGGGTATGCAAGGCAGCTGACGGACAGGTTTTCCTTCGGCGTTAAAATAAAATATATTAATGAAACGATTGCAGATGCCACAGGCAGTGCTTTTGCAATTGATCTGGGTACGGTTTTCTTAACCTCATTCTTCAATAATAAATTAAGGCTTGCGGCATCATTATCAAATTTTGGAACTAAGATGAAATTTATTGGCGACGATTTATCTGTTACATACACTGTTCCAGATAACCCGGGTGGAAAGCAGGTACCAGCTGAATTAACAACTCTTGAATGGGATATACCGCTTTTATTAAGATTCGGAATTTCAAATTACTTTGTAGATAATGAAGATTTATCAATTCTGGCAGCCTATGATATAGTTGACAGCAGAGATTATGAAGTGCGTCACAATGTAGGAGCTGAGGTAGGATTATATAAAATGGTCTATTTAAGAGGCGGATACAAGTTCAATTATGATGAGATAAAATATACGGTTGGTATAGGTCTGGATTTTAAAAACATTATAAATTACAATCTAAAGTTAGACTACGTCTTTTTAGACTTTGGTGATTTTGGATCGCTGAATCAATTTTCGCTTATATTTAATCTATAGCTAAGAAATCAGGTTTTATAATGAAAAAAATTCTATTGATTATAATTTTAATTTCATCATTTATCTCAGCTCAAAATAACCCAATGAACTATCAGCGCTGGAATATTTTCAATATTAATAAAGTTAGAACTGAGTTCAGCAACACAGGTCTTTTGTGTAATGGAAACCAGCAATCTAGTTCGCTGGCAAGAGAACCTTCGTTCGAATACCCTGCAGGCAGCGGTTTCAGCTGGGGAACAGGTGTAGGTGTAATGGTAGGTGCCCCAATAACTCAGGACCCCGGGGCAGTGGGCGGATTTCCAAATCCTCAAAATGATTTTTCTGCATTCTGTGACGCAACATTGGATGAAGGACCAGCAGCATTCTGGGATGAAGAACATTTTTATCCTTATCCCCAATTTGTTAATGGCAGCAAAGCTTTAATGAGTCATGATCAAAGTACCTGGCCAGTGCAATGGCCCACAAATTACCCGGTATTAAATGATCCAATTAAATTTGATTCTGTTACTGGCTGGCCAGGATTTGGACCGAATGGTGAACAGTTGGCGGATCAGGAATCCTTTTCTGTTGTTGAAGCATGGGGCGGGACTGACATACTTACTGCGTCAGATTCTTATCCTACTTTTTTAAAGACTCAGATGATCGTAAGAGGGATGGCCTGGCAGGGAACACTATATGAAGATTTTATTGTCTGGGTCTATATCATAAGGAACATTGGAACAGCACCGATAACAGATCTTCGAGCCGCAATTCATGCAGACTTTAGTTTCATCCCTCAATTTTATCAGGGAATTGGTTTTGATGATGACCGGCATTACTACGATCCTGACCTGCAGCTTGCCTATGGAACTGATGACAATGGATATGAAGAATCTCCTCTTGGCGGGACAATACCTACTGACAAAATTGCCTGGGCCGGTGTGGTTGCCTTACAAATGCCGGGTCCTTCAAAGAAAGTAAAGACTTATGACGCTTTCCACTTTTGGATGGGAGCGACAACTCCAGCAGGCAACGGTGCAAGATCGGATTGGTATTTTGATTATAACATCAGAAATATTAATGATCCAGAAGACAGTAATGGAGATGGAATTGACGATGATTTTGATCATAATGGAGTTCCTGATGCAATAGAGGGAGGACAGGGATATTACTTGGGCTTAGGTGCTGATGGCTTACAGACCTTGGGTTCTGAACCTATCACTTTAAATCCGGGTGAAAGTGATACATTAATTTTTGCCACAGTGTTTGGAACAAGTGAGAAAGATATTAAAGTTAATTCCCAGAGAGCAATTACATTGTTTGCAAATAATTGGGAAGTTGTTGAGGCGCCTCCGGCACCAGTTGTTGAAGTATTCCCATCCAATAGAAGAGTAAAACTTGTTTGGGGCACAGACAGTGAGAGGGATCCGGAATTTGAAGGATACAAAATTTATCGGTCACAGGATAATGGGCTTACGTGGGGCAGTAAAACTTTTAAGGATTTTGAAGGCGGAATACATTATATACCATTAGCGCAATATGATCTTGAGGATGGAATAAAAGGAAACTATAGAACAATTCCGCAATATGCATGGTTTGATCTTGGCGATGATAACTGGACCCAGCTTCGACAAGTGGTTGAAGTTGATACATTTAAATATTTTGATGTTGGTGACACCATTAATATATTTTTTGATAACGACGTTATCAACGGCGTCAGTTATAGATATTACGTAGCTGCTTACGATTCTGGAAATGGAATTATAGGTCCGCTTGAGAATGGATACAGCAATAATCCTGATGAAATGAATAATACCGTTCAGGTTATTCCGCAAGCACCGGTTGCTACTGAAAATCTCGATAAAGTTACAGTAGTTCCTAATCCATACAGAGTATCCGAAATATGGGAAACCAGTTTAGATGATCATCAAATTCAGTTTACAAATCTGCCGGCAGTCGCAACTATTAAAATATTTAATTCCTCAGGTGAGTTAATAAGAACAATTGATCACACAAGCTCGTCAGGTTCAGCCCCAAGTATTGCTAAATGGGATATTAAAAATAAGTTCAATCAGCTTGCAGCACCGGGAGTATATTTCTATAGTATCACTTCAGAAATTGGCACTAAAACAGGAAAGTTTTTTATAATTCTGTAATTATTCAATCATAAACTATTTTAAGATGTCTATGAAATACCTAGCAATTATTCTATCCTTAATTCTGGGATGCTCGCACAATGCAAACGATAAACTAAAACTTGCTAACGACATATTTACTGTTGAATATAATAATCAAATGCATAGCAGGGTTAACAGTAATTTTAAAGATGCGAAGTTATTAATGAATAACTTTTCTCCATCCGAACAGCTGATGCTTTCTGATTTAACAATTAAGGATTTTGCACTTGCAAATGCTGAAGAGTTTGAAGATGAAAATTCAACCGGGCTTATTCTTACCGGAAATTATTCAGGCGGAAAAATTCAGATTAAGAAAATGATAAAAGCTGAGATACAAAAACAGTTTCCTGATTTCTTGATTACTACGGTTACATATACAAATACAGGATCTGATACTATAACTGTAATTGGCTGGACAAATAATTCTTACAATGTTTTGCCTGCAACGGATACTACTCCTGCGTTCTGGTCATTTCAGGGAGGTTCATACGATGATAGACGAGATTGGGTTCAGTCTATTGTAGAAAGCTTTTCTCAAGAGAATTATATGGGTATGAACGCAAGTGATTACGGCAGCGGAACACCTGTAAGTGATATATGGAGACCGGATGTTGGAATTGCTGTCGGTCATATTGAAACAACTCCAAAATTAGTTTCCATTCCTGTCGATTATAATATAAGTGATACTGCGGCGAGTATAAGTGTTACCTATAAATATCTTGAACCAAAAAAAATAGCTCCTGGTGAAACAGTAAAAACATTTGAGACTTTTACTGCAGTACACAAAGGTGATTATTTTCATACACTTAAATCTTTCAGCAAAATAATGGAGAAGAAAGGACTAACCTTTACAAAATTTACTCCTGCTGTCTATCAGAGCGAATGGTGTGCCTGGGGGTATGAACGTAATTTTACAATTGCTGAAGTAGTGGGAACTTTGCCTAAAGTTGCTGAAATGGGATATGATTGGGCAACTCTTGATGATGGATGGCAGACTGCTGAAGGTGACTGGTTCCTGAATCCGAAAAGATTTCCAGCTGGTGATGCTGATATGAAAAAATTTGTAAATGATATACATCAGCATAATTTAAAAGCTATGTTGTGGTGGGGCCCACTGGCAGTTGATCCAGGTACAGAATTGATTAAAAATCATCCTGAATATTTATTACTTAATAAAGATGGATCCAAACAGGATATTACCTGGTGGGACAGCTATTATTTATGCCCGGCATATGGACCTGTTATTGAATATCACAAAGACCTTGTAAAAAAAATAATGTCTGAATGGGGCTATGAAGGACTAAAGATAGACGGGCAGCATTTGAATGGAGCTCCTCCTTGTTATAATCCGGCTCATCATCATGCTTATCCTGAAGAATCGTCTGAAAAATTACAGGAGTTTTATAAAACTATTATTGAAACAGCACTAAGTATAAATCCTGATGCTGTAATACAGATATGTCCCTGCGGTACTTCTTACTCATTCTTCAATCTTCACTATATGAATCAGACAGTCGCTTCGGATCCAACTTCTTCGTGGCAGATAAGATTAAAGGGTAAAACCATTAAAGCATTGATGGGAACAAACGCGCCATATTTTGGTGATCACGTGGAATTAAGCGACAACGGTTCTGATTTTGCCTCAACTGTTGGAATTGGTGGAATTGTTGGTACAAAATTTACCTATCCAACAGACCAGTTGAATCATAAAAATTATTTACTCACATCTGAAAAAGAAATTATTTGGAAAAAATGGCTGGACATTTATAAAGAAAATTATTTATCAAAAGCCGATTACAGAGGTGAACTTTATGATATTGGTTATGATAAACCTGAAACGCACGCGATTCGAAAAGGGGATACTATGAACTATGCTTTCTATGCAGATAAATGGGATGGTGAGATAGAGTTAAGAGGATTGGAAAACAAAACTTATAAAATAATCGATTATGTAAATAATAAGTTCATTTCAAATGTGAAAGGCAATAATCCCAAAATAAAAGTTAAATTTGATAAATACTTACTTATAAAAGCTGTAGCAGATAATTAACTTTTATTGAATGTAAACCCAGGGGAATTGATATACCTGTTTTCCGAACTATTATAAATAATTTTTAAGTTGATCATCTCAACCCATCGTTTGATCAGATATTTTAAGGATAACTGAATGAGCAAGTTTTTAAGCCTATTAATTGTTCTCTTCGCATTTAGCAAATTAACAATTTGCCAAATCAATTTTGAAAATCCTCGCATCGCAATTGTTATTAGTAAGACAAGCTTCAATCATCACTGGGGAGTAACTCAGATGTCAGCTCATGGCTGGGGAGGAGTTGTAAACCTGGCAGGAATTCCTTACGACTGCTATTTTGCTGAAGATTTTTCAGATGATTTTAATTACGAAAAATATGATTGCATTATTTTTAGTCAATGCACTTATTTAACTGAAGATGCTTACGAAAAAACAGTAGACATGTTAGAAAAATATCTTTCAGAAGGTGGAAACTTAATAATTGATGGATTGATAGGTTATTACGATGAGGAAACGAAAGAACGAGATCATTCAAAACTAAATCAACTATTAAATATAAAGTATGCCGGATTCTATGGTGATCCTGATTTCAGAATAAAAGTTAAAGACAATGATCAATTCATAACAAAAAATTTTAGTCAGGGAGAATTTGTTACTCAGCATATAGCAGGTGGATTAAATATTCAAACGTTTGAAAATAATGGTAGAATATTACTTGAGTTAACAAATGAAAAAGAATCTTATCCATTTCTGTCAATCAATCATGGTTCAAAAAACCGAATCATCCTGATAAATGATTTTGCAACCTGGTCAGGTGTACCGTCATTTTTCCGCAATGTTCAGCCACAGGTATTCTACAAGAATCAGATTTATAATTTATTGATTGAATCAGTTTACTGGTCTTTATATGATTCTTTCGAAGAACCAATTCCTTCGCTTCAGGTATCTAATGCCGACGTCACAGCTATTATTCGTTTTGATGCAGATGCAAGTGGAAATCTTAATGCACAAATTCAGACAATTAATTATTTAATTGATATAGCTAAAGAAACAGGAGTAGTTCCTGTTTATGCCTGGGTATCAAGTACTGCGGCAAGTGCAGGGTGGCAGGATATTGCGCCACTGGGCAAGAAATTAGAAAGTGTAGGCGGACAAATCGGTACTCATAGTAAATTTCATAATATCGACCAGGAAATGAATGAACAGAGATGGAAAGAAGAACTTGATGATGCAATTAAAGAAATTGAATTTAATATGGCAGATTATGGATATGATATCGGCAAAGTCGATTGCTTTATCAATCCCGGAAACACAATTCATATGAGCGATTATAATCAGGTGGCAAAACGATTCGGATTTTATATGACTCACGGTTTTGAACAGGATATGCCGATCGGTTTTGGAAATTTTACCTGGTTTAATGAGGAGCAGAAAAATTTTGTTGTTTTGGAAAATACTCCTTCACCGGATTATCAGTGGTTTTATGATCCTACCTGGAGTTATACAACTCAGCAAATAACTGCTTATGAAGAGAGTATCTTTGATCACCTGTATGATAATATTAAGCGTGGGGTGATATTTAACCAAATGTGGCATGATTACTCAATTACTTCGCAGCCTCAGTATGGAAAAGATCGTATAATAAATACAAATAATATTGCAATGTACGATGCTATAAAAACTAAGTTTAAGAATAATAAAATTTATTGTCCCGAGCCGGAAGATTTGAGATATAAGATTTGTATAATGGCTCAATCGAATTACAGTTGGTTAGTTAATGGCAATGAGATGAACTTTAAATTGGATATTTCTAGTCTTGGTCTGGATTCGGCAGATCTTTATACAGGTGGAATGGGCATTAGATTAAATAGTACATTAAAAAAGATCAGCAAAGTATTTATTAATAATAAAGAACACTTTGCCTATAATGATAATCTTGTAATCTTACCCAACATTGCAGGTAGTTCCGCAGATGTAAAAATTATATTAGCTGATGAAACCAAAATTGAACCACACTTGACTTACATATCTAAACGAATGACTCAATTAGAAAAAATCGAAGACGGATTATCTCTGAATGTTTTAACAAAAAGTAAAGCAAAATTTAGTTTCAGTGTACCAAGCGGATACTTGCTATTGAATGCAGACGGATTCAATTATAATTCCATAAATCCAAATGAGATTACCGGATATGTAAATACAGACAGAAAAGTTAAACTCAAAAAAATAGCATCAAATAAATTATTAATTATAAGTTCTTCAATAATAATTACGGCTATTTCTGAGAAGGATAATACTATTATACTTAAACTAAAAAACTCAAGTTCAAATTCAGGACAACTAGAATTTAAATCAAAGGATGGCATCAGTAAGATTTTATTGGGTGACGAAGAGTTGATTATTAATGATAATGAAAACAAGTACTTTGTTAATATCAATCCTTTTGACGGAGAAAAAGACTTAACAATTAAATTAAAATGATGAGTAAAAAATGAGACTTTCAATAAATATGTTAAGTAGGATTTTAATCTTTATGATAGTTATCTGTCTGTCGGCAAATTATGCTATTGCACAGCAGACATGGAAGCCAAATACTGATTGGGGTCATTGGATACTTGGCCATAAATCGGATTTAGGATTTCTTGAAAAGAATAATATGACTGTAACTTTTGGCAGCGGGGCACCAAATTTTGATGAGGTTACACGAGCAGAATTTGATAGTAAGATGGAAGAAGCTAAGAAGTTCAATCAATCATATCACGATAAAGGTTACATTGTACTTAGATATCTTTCAACTTCGCTGAATGGTAAATCAAATTCAAATAAAGATATTCCAATAAAAGAGCAGATTAATTATTTAAAATTTTATAATGAGCGATGGCAGGATTTTGAAGATTATATCGGACCAAAACCGCCGGAAGATCCTACAACGTGGATTATGATTAAACCGGATGGAACTTTTCCATTTTATAGATATGCGCCTTATGGACAAGAAACTCATTCAGGATTTGAAGCCTGGGGTGTTCCTGTAAATCCGGATTATGTTCGATTGATGGAAGGTAAAATCAGAGCTCAGGCAGAAACAGGTATTGATGGCTCATATATTGATTGGACACATATCGCAGAAGGAACTTCTTATGATGAATATTCTCGACTAGGGTTTATCGAATACTTACAAGAAAAATTACCAATAGATATTAGTGGTAAAAAATATGGCATTACTGATTATGCATCTTTGAAATTACCTGAAAAACGAGGTGATAAGTTTTGGATGGAGTGGATTACATATCGAGGTTATCAGGTAGCTGAACTTCATAGACACTTACGGACTGTAGCAAGAAAATATAATCCTAATTTTTTAATCTCCGGAAATGTGTACGGGGGATTTGGTTATGGACCTATAGCATATCATTCCGCTGGCAATATGGAAATGTTAGGTAAAGAAGGTTATGATGATTTTATTTATTCTGAAATTCAGGAGTATCTTGATCTAGCACCGCGTAATAAAGATGGAATCAAAATAACGAATAGCCCTGCATTAAAGTATCTGACAGCAGTTGCACATGGAAAACCTGTTATTATCTATGCTACAGAAATCACTCCGCCGATCTTCCCAAATCCTACTGAAAAATGTTTAAGTGCCATGGCTCAAATCAATATTGCTGAGGCTGTTGCAAATCATTGCATTTTCCGTGAGAAAAGAGAAACCCCCCAAGGCGCTACCGATCTTTACAAATTTTTAGCCGATAATCGGGAGTATTTAATCGGTGCAGAGCTTTATAGTAATGTAGGTATTTTAGCCTCATTAAATCAGTATCTGGCAGATGAACAAAGTTTTGCTTTTAGCACCTCCCGAATTCTTACTGATAATGGAATTAGTCATACTTTCTTAGTTGAAGATGATCTTGTTACTCCTAATATTAATCAATTTGATTTAATCATACTGCCTTACTTACCATTAATGAGCCAAGGCAATCAAAATAATCTGATTAAATTCGTGAAAGGTGGCGGCAAATTAATTGTACTTGGCGCAACTGGTATAAAGGATCAGTACAATCTTGAAAATGAGCAGATACCATTTCTTATTGAATCAGGTTTATCAGAATATCCGAAAGAGCAAACATTAAAATCTATAGGCGATGGAAAAATTATTTTCATTCCGTTCGAAATTCCTGAACATAAATTTCTGACTAAATCAGCGATAAGAGGAGATGCAACAACTTTCGGTTCAACAATGACTGATATTTTTGCAGATGTACCTGAAGCTTATACAAGAGCAAATATGCATCCTGATCTAAAAATAATCCTAAACCATCTTGCCGCTGAAGTAATAGCTTTGTCAGATCAAGTTACAACAGTAAAATCCGGATTGCCTTTTGTTGAATTAACAACGATGCTAAATAATAATCATATGCTTGTACACCTAGTCAATTACAATGTTACTGTAGATGGTGATATAACTTCTGCAAAAGATATTAAGGCACAGATTAAAATACCTGAGGGATTTAAGATTAAAAGTATTTATTACAGTGGTGAACTTGGAGATATGAAAGAACTGAAATATGATTATTCTGAAAATAATAATTTAATTAGTATTTCATTCCCTATTCTAAATATTTATGGATTAGCAAGAATAGAATTTGAGTAATTTCTAAACCTTCTCATATTGTCAATTTTATAACCTTAGTTATGGCACTATTAATTAATTGGAAATAACCAATACTTAGAAAAAATGATGGTGAAAACTTTTAAAGACAAAAGTGACTTTATATGTTACGTTTGATAATTGTTTTTCTGTGTTTTTATATCTCATTGATAGCTCAGGTAGCTGAAGGTGAACATTATTTTAAAAGTATTCTTAATGATGATGAAGGATGGTGGGGCGGGGTTGTTGTTGATGGACCTTTAATGCCTTTTGGAAATTTTAAATACGAACATGATCTCTACGGAAATGTCAAAGAAAATCAAGGCTCTCCTGTTTTAATTTCAAGCTCAGGGAATTATGTTTGGTGCGAAGAAACGTTTAGATTTGAATTTACTACTGACAGCTTAAAAGTATACTCTAATCTAAGTCATATAAAATCTGGCAAGTCCGGCAGTTCTTTAAGAGACGCCTACCTGTATGTTTCTCGAAATTTTTTCCCTCCTCAGGGTAAAATACCTGATGCTTTATTGTTCACATCGCCTCAATACAATACCTGGATTGAACTGACTTACAATCAAAATGAAGAAGATATTTTGAACTATGCACAAGCCATTATTGATAATGGTTTCCGGCCTGGAGTTATTATGATTGATGATAACTGGCAGGAGGACTATGGTACATGGGATTTTAAAGCAGCAAAATTTAATGATCCAAAAAAAATGGTTAACAAACTGCATGAACTTGGATTTAAGGTAATGTTGTGGGTATGTCCATTTGTAAGTGCTGATTCTCCAAATTACAGATATCTGGAAAAAGAGAATGCTTTTTTGATGGAAGATAATGAGGAAAAAAAACCTGCGATAATCAGGTGGTGGAACGGTGCAAGTGCCCTTCTCGATTTTACAAATCCTTTCGCTAAAAAATGGTTTATTGATCAATTAAATTATCTAATGGATAATTTTGAGATTGATGGGTTTAAATTTGATGCAGGCGATCCAAATTTTTATACAGGGGAAATAAGATCAAACGAGCCTATAACTCCAAATGAACATTCCGAACTTTTTGCAGAAATTGGTCTTGAATTTTCGTTAAACGAGTATAGGGCATGCTGGAAAATGGGCGGCCAGCCTTTAGCACAGCGCCTCAGGGATAAGAGACATGATTGGGAGGATCTTAAACTTCTAATTCCCGGAATCATTGCACAGGGACTGATGGGTTATCAGTTTACTTGCCCTGATATGATAGGAGGCGGTGAATACGGATCATTCCTGGATCTTAAAACAATAGACGAAGAATTGATTGTCCGCTCAGCGCAATGCAGTGCATTAATGCCGATGATGCAGTTTTCAGTTGCACCCTGGCGAATTTTGAACAAAGAAAATATTGAAATATGCAGAGCTATGTCTGATTTGCATAATAAAATGGGCGATGAAATTCTCAAGCTTGCTAAGGAGAGTGCGGTTTCCGGTGAGCCTATTGTCAGAAATTTGGAATACGTTTTTCCACATCAAGGATTTTTGGAAATTAAAGATCAGTTTATGCTGGGCAATGATATTATGGTAGCACCGGTTCTTGAAAAAAATACTTACTACAGGCAAGTTGTTTTTCCACCGGGGAAATGGTTGGGCGATGATGAGAGTATTGTGTCAGGTCCATGTAAAATAAAAGTGGAAGTTCCGATCGACAGACTCCCCTGGTATAGAAGAATAAATTGAGAAAGACAGTTTTAAGTAATTAAGAAATCGTAAATAAATTATATCTTTAAAAAGATAAGTTTAATTAAAAATACTGGAGAGAAAATGAAAACTAATTTTTCCCGAAGAAATTTTATAAAGTTATCAGCATTGAGCACTGCTGCGTTGGGCCTTACAAGTGTAACTCCGGCATTAAGTAAAGATAGAATTCTGGATAAAATTGAAAAACTTACTCTCACTCAAAAACAAAAAGGCAAATCAGTAATTGGTCTAACAGTTCCTCCAATCAAACAAGTCAAAGTTGCATTTATAGGTCTGGGAAACAGAGGAATTGAACATTTAAAATTGGTTGATGCACTTTGTCCTGATAAAGCGATAATTACTGCAATATGCGATGTTCAGCAGATAAAAGTCGATGCTGCAGTTGCAGAACTTAAAAAATCAGGTCACGGTCAGAATCCAAAAGTTTATGCAGGCACACTTGATATCTGGAAAGAGATGGTTAAAAGAGATGACATTGATTTAGTAATCATCTCAACTCCCTGGGAAGATCACGTCCCGATGAGTGTGTTCTCTATGCAGCAGAATAAACATGTCGCCGTTGAGGTGCCGGCGGCTTATACATTAGATGATATGTGGAACCTTGTAAATACGGCAGAAGAAACCCAACGGAATTGTATGATGATGGAGAATGTTTGTTACGGAGATGAAGAACTTTGGTTATTAAATATGGCGCAGCAGGGAGTATTAGGCACGCTTACATATGCAGAATGTGCATACATTCATAATCTACGCGAGCTTCTATTTAGTAAAGACTATTATTATAATATGTGGCGCATTCGTCATCACGATACTCGTGATGGAAACCTTTATCCTACACACGGTTTGGGTCCTGTTGCTCAATATATGGATGTTAACAGAGGCGATTCTTTTGAATCAATCGTATCTATGAGCTCAGTTCAGGCATCACTGGATGAATATTCACAACAAGTTGAAAGCACAAACGAGTTTTATAATCATACCGGATATAAACACGGCGATATGAATAATTCATTAGTCAGAACAGCGAGAGGAAGAATGATACTAGTTCAGCATGATGTTGTAACCCCCAGACCATACAACAGAATTAATGCATTAGCCGGTACAAAAGGATATCATGAAGGTTATCCAAGCAGACTATCACTGGTTGATGATAAAGAGAAAGGGCATGAGTGGCTCAGCGAAGATAATTATAACGTTTATAAAGAAAGATATAAGCATCCTTTATGGGATAAGCTTAAAGCAGGGATCGAAAAATATGGTGGTCATGGCGGAATGGATTTCGTAATGATTTATAGATTGATCGACAGTCTTAACAATGGCTGGTTTTTAGATCAGGATGTTTATGATGCCGCTTCGTGGTCCGTTATTATACCTCTCTCTGCATTATCAATTGAACTTGGTAATGTACCATTGAAGTTTCCTGACTTTACAAGAGGAAAATGGAGTGAAAAAAGAGAATTAGGCATATTAAAAAATTATTAATCATAATCTGAAAGAAAATAAAAATGTATTTTGATTGGGTAACTTGGTCAATCTGGCTTGTCGGATTTATCATTATGGTTATATGGATATTAATTCCACTTAAAGAATTTAGAAAGTTAGTGCAGCAAAAACGAGCGGACGAAAAATCCAAAACATTATAACTTAATAATACTATACCGGAGAAAAATTTTGATAACAATAGACTATATAATTGTCTTCGTGTTTCTTGCTGGAATGTTTTATGTCGGTTCAGTCTTTTATAAATGGGTCGGAAGTTCTGATGATTTTTATCTTGCCGGAAGACAACTTACTCCATTTATACTTGCCGCTGTACTCGCCGCAACTAATGTAAACCTATATAGTTTTGTCGGTCAGGCAGGAATAGCATACAAAGAGGGCATTCCAATAATCTGGCAAACCTGGACCGGAAATATGGCAATGGTTATAGCTGGACTTTTTGTTATCCCGATCTTTAGAAGACTTCGCATACGTACTATTCCAGAGTTTCTTGAAAAACGCTACAGTAAAGGTGTTCGGACATTTGTGGCTTTTCTTTGGATTGTCCGACTTACATTCTGGCTGGGTGTAGTGCTTTATACTGCAGTTATCGCTGCTCAGACAATATCCGGGTTTAATTCTTTCACGGCGTGGGTATTAATATTTTCTGTTGTTGTTATTCTTTATACAATTCTAGGCGGTATGTGGTCAGTCGCATTCACTGATGTAATACAATTTGTTTTAATGCTTGGAGGCTCGCTAATTCTGCTTCCTCTAGTGATGAGTGCTGTAGGATGGTGGCCGGGTTTAACAGCAAAGCTGCCGGAAGGTGCGCTTACACTTGTTAAAAATACCGGTACATACGATTGGAAATTTATTATCGCAATTTTTCTTTTGGGAATTGAGTGGGCCTGTGTTGACCAGGGATTACTTCAGCGTGCCTTTGGAGCAGAAAATACTAGAAGTGTCGCAAAAGGTTTAGTTCTTGCTGGAATAATTACAACACCATTTGCTTTGTTATGGGTGGTACCAGGATTAGCTGCACGAATTATTTTCCCGGATTTAGCAAATGCTGATTCAGCCGTTCCACTTTTAATTACTAATTTGATACCTAATTTAGTCTTAGGATTAGTTGTAGTGGGATTGCTGTCATCGCAGTTATCGACCATCTCCGGAAATCTAAACGGAGTAGCAACAATATTTGCAAGTGATGTTTACGAAAATGTAATAAATAGAAAAGCAACAGATAAAGATGTTCTGAAGATTGCCAGAATAATTACTCTTGTTACCGGTGTTGGAATGATTCTGTTTGCTTATTGGGTTCCGGTGCTTGGAGGTGCGGTGAACGCATATCTGACTATCATTGCGATCATGGATATGCCGCTTTTTGTTATAGCAGTTATATATGGGTTGCTTTGGAAAAGAATAAACTGGCAAGGTGCGGTTGTCGGATATACGGCGGGTGCAATCTCAGGTATAATTGGACAATTTATTTATAATCTGAATTTTAATGTTACAACGTTTATCACAGCAGGGACAGCGTTACTGATTACTCCGATAATCAGTCTTTTAACAAAAGAAGAATCCAATGAAAATATAGAGGCGATTTGGAGGGCACGCAAAACCAGTGAGGAAGAAGTTGCAAACAATAATGTTTACAATATCATACCGAAAACTACAAAAGGAAAACTCAGTATGGCTGTATTTTTCTCGGGCTTAATTATTTTTCTTACTGGAGTTTTTATGGGAAGTACTGGAAGTTCAGCAGCATCGTATATCGCTGTTGTTGGAATGTTAATATACTTCATCGGTGGTCTGTTTAGAACTTATACAAATTAAGATACATTTCTGATTATGAATAAAGTAATAAATCATTTAAAAATATCTACTCCCGGTAGGGTGTGCCTATTTGGCGAGCACCAGGATTACCTAATGCTTCCAATCGTTGCTAGTGCAATTTCACTTAGAATTTCAGTTGAGGGAAAAAGACGAAATGATATGCTCATTAAAGTAAAATTATCAGATCTCAACGTGGAAGAATCTTTTAATATAAATGAGCCGATAATTTATGAACGGGGAAGAGATTACTTTAAAAGTTCAGTTAAAGTATTGCAGAAAAATGGGTTTTCGTTTTCAAACGGATTTGATTGTGCAGTAACAGGTCAGATTCCGATTAATGCCGGTACGTCCAGCTCTTCGGCTTTGATAGTAAGCTGGATA
>JBGAWM010000053.1:0-22259 GCA_044227615.1 Ignavibacteriaceae bacterium | reverse complement strand
ACGCTTAAATTAAAATTAGCTTTCATTGCATAAAATATTTTTACATTGATACCAGTGAAAGCCTTTTCAATTTCTTTGTATTGGTTAATAAAATGATTTTTGCTGTAAATGTAAAGCGGAGTATTAAACTCTTGTGCTAAGTCATTTACATTAACATCTTCAACATAAAGTTGATTGTTTTTGTAGTTGATATGTTCGTTTTCGAAGTAATGCATTAACTTTCCTATTGTTTTGTCATTCCCACGAAAGTGGGAATCTACTTATTCTAAAATCTTGGATTCCCGTTTTTACGGGAATGACACAATCGAATTAAAAACTAAAATAAATTCAAAAATTATTTATACAAATAATACTTTTTAGAAACCGTTCTAAAATTCTCCACATCTTTATTCAAATAAGGAAGTATGTCATCAACCTTTAAGTTTTGCATAAACAATTCTCTGATTTTACTTGTTCCCAAAACTTTATCAAACATATCAAAGCGTCCTTCATTTTCAGAAATGATATTTCTTCCATACAACTCCTTTACAGCTTGGGCAAAATAAAACTGAATTGGAATTAAATTAATATTGGTATAATCAGTAATGTATATCTCAACACCGTGAAGCATTTTATCTTTACCAAATCCATAATAAGGTTTATATGTGATGGGTCTGAAGATAACACCATCAAGTTGATAAGAATTCATTTTACTAGCAAGTTCTTCGCCGTTTATCCATTCAGTTGCAAAAGTCTGGAATGGAATAGTATATCCAACACCGATTGAAAGTACTCCGCGTAACTCACCAATTATTCCAGATATTGTGTAATAAAAAGGAGAGAACTTATGCGGAACGTGCGGTGAACTTAAAACCCACGGTAATCCGGTCTGTTCAAAATACATTTCCCGCGTCCACCCATCCATTGGAATAACTTGCAGATTACACTTAGCTTTGTTTTCAAGAAGTCCTTCTTCGTTTAATAAGGTTGCAAGCTCGCCAACTGTTAATCCATGCACATAGGGAATGGCAAATTGACTTACGAATGAATAATAACCATCTTCAACAACATTGCCTTCAATTCTGTTTCCACCGAGAGGGTTAGGGCGATCAAGAATTATAACTTCTTTATTGAACTCTGCTGCAGCTTCCATCACTAACCCCATCGTGCTGATGTACGTATAAGATCGACTTCCAATATCCTGAATATCAAATACAATAACATCAACATCTTTTAGCATTTCTGCATTTGGTTTGCGAGTCTTTCCATACAAAGAATAAACAGGAAGCTTTGTTGCATCATCAATATAAAAATCTACCAAATCACCTGCGGAATAATTTCCACGCACACCATGTTCAGGTCCATATAATGCAGTTAGGTTAACTTCCTTAGCTTCAAATAAAATATCGATTGTTGATTTAAGATTTCTGTCAACTCCAGTTGGATTTGTGACTAAGCCAATCCGTTTTCCTTTTAGGATATCAAAATTTCTGTCACTCAATACTTCAATCCCGGTTTTTACAATTTTTTTTGGAGCTGATTTTTGTTGTGATAATTCAGCATCAACCATTTTTATAAATGAACCATCTTCTAAATATTTATATAAATCTTTTCCCGGGCAGACAGTTTGATTTGAATAATCTTTATGTCCTTTTATATCCTTTAATTCTACGCGATATTTTTGTTTGAGAAATGCTGTTAGCTTTGCAAGTGAGTGTAATTGAGAATCATTTATTTTTTGAATCTCATAATTTCCTACAACACAAATAAGCGCATGACCGGTAACATCGTATTCAGTGTTTGTATCTCCGGGATAATTAATCGGACGTGCTTCATAAATATTTCCTTTAAGATCAATCATAAAATGGTAGGGAATATCAATCCATTTTTTTTCTGATTTGCTCCAGCTTTGAAGATTGCGGAGATACTGAATCATATCTTTGTTCTCTGCAAATTCCTCTCCGCCATGGTGGATTGTAATTTTTGTAATATTGTGCTGCGGAATTGTTCTATCAAGCGGCTGCCATCCCCAATCAGCTCGTGAAATTACTTTGAGGTCGTTTGGATATTCTAATTCTGATATGTTAATTAATTGTGAGCTTGAAGAACATCCGATAAGAAAAATAATTGACAATAAAAAAATTGAAGTAAAAAATGTTTTCATAAAAGTTTCCTTTTCTAAATTAGAACAGGAGTAAATTTTGTATTAATGGTTTCCCCATTGTATAATCCCACACAAGAAGTATGTGTTTTATTGCGTTCATCGGAGGCATCAAACGTAACACCATCTTTTATGTAAATTATAGTCATTGCTTCTCGCATTTCATTCGTTTGATTATTACCTGCACCATGAAAAGTTAAACCGGAATGAAACGTAGCATCTCCGGCTTTAAGCGGCACAAAAAGTTTTTCTTTATCTTTTAAAAGATCTGGCTGATGTGGATTCTTAAAAATATCTACATACTCTTTAAGATTTGGATCGTGAGTTTGCGGATAAAAATATAAGCAGCCTTTTTCAACTGGAACATCTGTAAGAGCAAGCCACATTGTTGTGGAAAATTGAGGTTCAGCGATAGGCCAGTAGCTGCAATCTTGATGTGCGTCTGTTATTCTTCCGCCCGGTTCTTTGAACAATGCCTGATCGTGCCATAACCTTACATTATCTGCTTGTATCAGATCTTTAACAATTCCTGCAAATCTTTTTGCAAAAACAAATTCTTTAACAGCAGGGAAGTCCCAGCATAAATATCCGCATTGCAGTAACGATTGCTCATATTGTGATTTATCTTTTAATTCTCTTTCATCTTTACCTTTTCTTAATAGAACCGAGGCTTGAATTATCCTTCGCACCTCAGGTAAAAAATCTTTTTCAACAACATTCTCAATTTTCACAAATCCATATTCATTGTAATGTTTAATAATTTTATCAGAAATTGGTAAAGCTGAGTTAAAAAAACTTTTTAATTGGTCACTTGTTTGAGAATTAAGAATTTTTTCAGCGGCTTCTAGTGATAGTTCATTAAATTTTATCATAAGATATTAATTTTATTTTGTGGATAGATAAAAATTACAATTGCAATTTACATTATAAGAATTCTTACTTCAATCAATTTTTGTTTTATCTGCACTATAAAATCAATATTTTGTGTGTAGAAATTTGAAATGTTCTATATTTCAATTGTAAATGATAATTAAATTGTAACTAATAAAATCGGTTATCTATGGAACATTATGGATTCTGGTCGTTACTTCCACCCGTACTTGCAATAATCTTTGCAATTAAAACACGTCAGGTATTTGTATCACTGCTTTTTGGAATCTGGCTTGGATGGATAATTCTTAGCGGAGGAAATTTTTTAACCGGTACACTTGCCACTATTCAAGCACTTGTAGATGTGTTTGCCGATGCAAGCAACACAAGAACAATTATGTTCAGTTGTCTTGTCGGAGCATTGATTGCATTCATTCAAAGGTCAGGCGGAGTTGCTGGGTTTGTAAATTTAATTAACAGGTTTTTAACTTATTTAGAAGAGAAAAAAATTGGCAAAAGCCGTAAGATGGTTCAGCTTCTTGCTTGGGCAACAGGAACTGCAATATTTGTTGAGTCGAGTATTAACACTCTTACTGTTGGAACTGTCTTCAGACCAATATTTGATAGATTAAAAATTCCGCGTGAAAAACTTGCATACATTGGTGATTCTATTTCTGCACCAACTTGTATTCTTATTCCATTAAATGCGTGGGGAGCTTATATAATGGGTTTAATTGCTGCGCAAGGTTTTAGCAATCCGCTAACGATTTTAATATATGCTTTCCCATTTAACTTTTATCCAATGCTAGCAATGGCGATGGTTTTATTTGTGATCCTTTCCGGCAAAGATTTTGGTCCTATGAAGAAAGCGGAGCTTCGTGCCCAAAATGAAGGAAAAGTAATTCGTGATGGAGCAGTTCCTCTTATTTCTGCAGATGTAGTTTCACTGGAGAAAAAAGAAAATGTTAAAGAGCGTGCAATCAATATGATAGTTCCAATCGCGGTTATGGTTGGGATGATGCCTTTAATGCTGATGTTTACGGGTTGGGGACAGGTAGAAAATATTTCAGCTTATCCATGGTACGAACAAATATTTTTTGCAATTGGTAAAGGATCAGGATCAACCTCCGTTCTGTACTCGGTTTTAACCGCAATAATTATTGGAGCAATTTTATACGGGACACAAAAGATTTTTACATTCTCAGAAACTGTTGATTTGATATTTAAAGGCATAAGCGGATTAATTCCACTAGCACTTTTGATGATGCTGGCTTTTGCAATCGGAACAGTTTGCCGTGAACTGGGGACAGGAATTTATACAGCGGAATTATCAAAACAATGGTTAGCTCCGGATTTTGTTCCTGTAATTATTTTTCTTGTTGCCTGCTTCATTGCTTTTTCAACGGGAACATCCTGGGGAACTTTTGCAATAATGCTTCCCATTGGTATTCCAATGGCGCAGGCGCTTGACGCAAATTTGTACTTAACTGTTGCTGCGGCATTAGGCGGCGGAGTTTTTGGAGATCATTGTTCTCCGATTTCTGATACGACGATTATTTCATCAATGGCTTCTGCAAGTGATCACATTGATCACGTAAAAACACAGCTACCTTATGCACTTACTGCAGGAGCAATAACAGCAATTATGTATTTAATACTTGGGATAATAATTCATTAAACCTTTGTTTGTCATTCCGGGCTTGACCCCGGAATCTCTGATATTAAATAAATGAGATAAATTCTCTTCAGACAAGTTTTACAGGTCATTCCTGTGAAAACGGGAATCTCAAATCAATAAACAAAATAGATTCCCACTTTCTCCCCTAGGGACGCCTGTGGCAGTGGGAATGACAAGTGATTCGCTTCGAATTTTAAAACTTGTTTATTAAAGGATTTAAAAACTTTATCTTGCAAAAGAATTTTATAAAAATTATCAGGTGATAATGTGAAATATTTAATCGGAATGGATGGCGGGGGAACAAAAACAAAATGTGTTCTTACTGATATAAATTTAAATCCTATATACGAAACCACCGGCGGCGCTTCAAACTTTTTAGTTATTGGAACTGAAACAGTTTCAGAAACTATTCTTAATCTTGTAAACGAATGTGCATCATCCCAAAATATTTCAATAAATGATATTGAATCAATTGTTCTTGGAACTACAGGCGGAGGCAGAAGAAATGATGCAGAGCTTTTGGAGAAAAAGATTTTTGAAGATGCAAAACGAAAATCGATTCCAATTAATAAATTCCGCGTTGATAGCGATGCACGAATTGCTCTTGAGGGTGCATTCTCTGGCAAAGCAGGAAGCATTTTAATAGCGGGTACCGGATCAATAATGTTTGGAAAAGATGATAAGGGAGAGATTCATCGTGTAGGTGGATTTGGAAGATACATCGGTGATGAGGGAAGCGGTTACAGAATCGGTAGAAAGGGATTGAATGCAGTTGCAAGATTTATGGATGGTCGTGCTAAATCAACAAAAATTGCTGATTTGCTCGATCAGGAATTTTCAATCTCAACTTCAGAGCAATTGATCACGGAAGTCTATAGGAATAATTTTAACATCGCTTCGGTTGCACCACTAGTATTTGAAGCGGCAGAAAGCGGCGATAAAATTGCTCAAAGAATTCTGGAAGATGAAGCTGATGAGTTACTTCTGCATATCACAGCTATGAAAACAAAATTGAATGTTGAAATTTTAAAAGTATCTTTAATCGGCAGCATACTCACTACACCAAATTATTTTTCTTATCTCTTTAACGAAAAAGTTGTAAGAAGATTTAATGATGTAAAAATTATGGAAGCAGAACATTCACCTGAGTTTGGTGCTGCTTTACTAGCTAAACAATTAACCTGCTCTTAGTGTAACTAAGTGTTCTTAGTGCCTAAGTGGTAAAAAGATTTTCTCACCACTAAGACACTTAGATCACAAAGAATCACTTAGGTATAAATGGAGAATTAATGTCTGAACAAAAAACAACTAGAAATCCTTGGTCATGGATACCAACATTATATTTTACACAAGGAATTCCTTATGTTATGGTAATGTCAGTGTCAGTAATGATGTACAAAAACCTAGGGGTATCAAATACTGATATCGCTTTTTTTACAAGCCTGCTTTACTTCCCGTGGTTTCTAAAATTTGCTTGGGGACCTTTTATTGATATGTTCAAGACAAAAAGATTCTGGACTGTTACAATGCAATTCGTTGTTGCTATTGGTTTGTTTGGAATTGCTTTAAGTCTGCACACTGCAATTTACTGGCAGTTAACATTAATTGTCTTTGCTTTGATGGCATTCGCATCTGCCACACACGATATTGCAGCTGATGGATTTTATATGTTAAGCCTTGATCAATCAAAACAGGCAGCTTTTGTTGGCGTGCGTTCAACTTTTTATCGAGTTGCAACTATTGTTGGTTCAGGAGTGCTTGTAGTAATCGCCGGACAATTAGCTCCAAGTTTAGGTTTTAAAGATGCCTGGTCTGTTGTGTTTATGATTACCGCAGGATTCTTTGTTTTACTTTTCCTTTATCACAAGTTTATTCTTCCATATCCAAAAGTTGACAAGGGAACTTTGCTCGGTAAAAAATTAAGCGGATCCCAGATCTTTTTGCTTGCAGGTGGGTTTATTTTATTTGCCGGAGTTGTTTATCTGTCATTTTTAATTCTCGGTTTTATTCTTTCGCTTTTTAAAATTCAGTCGCCGTGGGATACAATTGTTTCAACAATTCTTTTGGTAATCATTTTTGTAGTTCTATTCAGAACCTATGTTGCTACTTTTGTTGAGAAGTTTGAAAAATCACAAAATAAAAACGAGACTCTTCTTCCATTCATAGAATTTTTAAGAGCATTTGTAATTTTTATGCAGAAGAAAGATATCTGGAATATTCTTGGATTTCTTCTTTTCTTTAGATTCGCAGAAGCTCAACTTGTAAAACTTGTTCAGCCTTTTTTACTTGATCCTAGAGAAGTTGGCGGATTAGGATTATCAACTTCAGAAGTTGGAATTGTTTATGGTACGGTTGGTATCATAGCTCTAACAGCGGGCGGATTGATTGGCGGATATGTAATTTCAAGAAATGGTTTAAAATGGTGGTTATGGCCCATGGTTTTAATTATGCACACTCCTGATATCGCATTCGTCTATCTTTCTCACGTGCAGCCAACAAATTTTCTTTTGATAAATGCGGCAGTTGCATTTGAACAATTTGGTTATGGATTTGGTTTTACTGCTTACATGATGTTTATGATTATGGTTTCGCAAGGGGAACATAAAACTGCACACTATGCAATCTGTACCGGAATAATGGCGCTTGGTATGATGTTGCCGGGAATGTTTTCTGGTGCGTTACAAGAATCAATCGGTTATCCAAGATTTTTTGAATGGGTCTTAATTTCTACAATTCCTGGATTTATCGTTGCTGGATTAGTAAAGATTGATCCTGAATTTGGTAAAAAGAAAGAGGAACCTGCAAAAGCATAAGATTTTAATTTAGTTATGATCAATAATTATTCTAATCAAGGGAGAAAACAAAATGAAATACTTCATCTATCTGCTGCTATTATTTGTTGGATTGTCATCAATTAATATGAATGCACAATCAATGAATAATGATAATCCATTTTTTTCGGAATACACAACACCATTCCAAACTCCACCATTTGATAAAATAAAACTTGAGCATTATCTGCCGGCGTTTGAAGAAGGAATAAAAATAAAACGAGCAGAGCTTGATGCAATTATCAACAATCCGGATAAACCAACTTTTGAAAATACAATTGAAGCGATTGAAAAAAGCGGAAAACTTTTAACAAAAGTATCACGGGTGTTTTTTAATATCAGCGGCTCTAATGGGAATGATGAAACTCAAAAGATTGCCGAAACAATCACACCGGAGCTTTCAAAACTTAGTAATGATATTTATCTGAATGAAAAATTATTCCAGCGAATTAAATCAATCAATGATGAAAAGGAAAAACTAAATCTTACATCAGAACAATTAAAAGTCGTTGATAATTATTATACGGATTTCGTTCGTAATGGAATCGGGCTGGATGAAGAAAAGAAAACCAGACTAAAAAAGATTAATGAAGAACTTAGCATGTTAAGCTTAAAGTTTGGTGATAATCTTCGTAAAGAAACCAATGCAATCGGTTTGGTAATTGAAAACAAAGATGATTTAATTGGTTTGCCTGATGCAGTCATTCAGGGAGCATCAGAACTTGCAAAGCAAAACGGATTAGAAGGAAAGTGGGCCTTTAATCTTCAGCGTCCCAGTTTTACTCCATTTTTACAATACTCTGAAAAAAGAGAATTAAGAGAAAAACTTTATAAAGCTTATTTGATGCGCGGCAACAACAATAATGAATTTGACAACAAAGAAATTATTAAAAAGATTATTGTACTTCGCAATGAAAAAGTAAATCTGCTTGGATATAAAACTTATGCAGATTTTAAACTCGAAAAGAACATGGCTAAGAATCCTTATACAGTTTATAAATTTTTAGCTGATTTATGGATGCCCGCATTGGAGAAAGCAAAAAAAGAATCAGCAGATATGCAAAAAATAATTGATACTGAAGGCGGCAACTTTAAATTAGCCGGCTGGGACTGGTGGTATTATGCTGAGAAAGTAAAAAAAGAAAAATATGCTCTTGATGAAGAAATGCTTCGCCCATATTTCCAGATGGAAAATGTAAGGCAAGGTGCATTTGATGTTGCAAGTAAATTGTATGGAATTCAATTTGTAAAACGAAATGATATTTCTGTTTATCAGCCGGATGTTGAAGTGTATGAAGTTAAAGAAGCTGATGGAACTCACATTGGTATTCTCTACACCGATTACTATCCAAGAAGCGGCAAAAGAGCAGGAGCGTGGATGAGTAATTTTAGAAGTCAGTCTAATATGGATGGCGAATTTATTACTCCGCTAATTGTAAATGTTGGAAACTTTTCTAAACCGACCGAAGGCAAGCCGGCACTTTTAAGTTATGATGAAGTTGAAACTTTATTCCACGAGTTTGGACATGGACTGAATGGACTTTTCACCAATACAACTTATACCGGATCCAGAAGAGCCCCTGTTGATTTTACAGAACTACCATCACAGATTATGGAAAACTGGGCATCGCACCCGGAAGTATTAAAAATGTATGCAAAGCATTATCAAACAGGTGATCCAATTCCAGATGGATTAATAGAAAAGATTATTAACTCGCGTCACTTTAATAAAGGATTTGAAACAGTTGAATATTTAGCGGCTTCAATTCTTGATATGGATTGGCACACTTTAACAGATGTTGCAAATGTTGATGTTCGGAGTTTTGAAGAAGAAAGTTTAAGCAAAATCGGATTAATTCCTGAAATTGCTTCACGATATCAAAGTACAAACTTCAATCATATATTTGGCGGGGATGGTTACTCTGCCGGTTACTATGGTTATATGTGGTCCGGGGTTTTGGACAGTGATGCTTTCGGTGCATTTTTAGAAAATGGTTTGTTCGATAGAAAGACTGCAGAAAGTTTTAGAAGAAACATATTAGAAAAAAGCGGTAGCGATGATCCGATGAATTTGTATATTAAGTTCCGCGGACGAGAACCCAAGCCTGATGCTCTTATTGAGAAATTGGGATTTAAAAATTAATCTTATTTGGGATCAGACAATTTAGAGATGACATCTTTTTATTAAAGATGTCATCTCTTTTTTTTATAAGATTAACGAAGCAATATCATTTTCTTCGTTTCCACAAACTCTCCAGTCCTTAATTGGTAATAATAAACTCCGCTGGAAAGATGGGTAGCATCAAATTCGATTTCAAAATTCCCAGCAGGTTTTTCTTCATTAACTAATGTTGCAACTTCTTTCCCAAGAACATCATAAACTTTTAATGTTACAGCGGACAGGGCAAGCCCAGTCCCTTCGCTTGGAATATTGTATTTAATTGTCGTACTTGGGTTAAATGGATTTGGATAATTCTGAGCAAGAGAAAATTCTAATGGTGTTGTAACCTCAACTTCAATCGTTTTGGAATATTCAAATGTTCCATCTAAATCAATTTGCTTAAGTCTGTAGGAATATTTTCCGTTACTAACATTATCATCTGTGAAAGTATAGCTTTGTATTTCAGTTGTAGTTCCGTGACCTGCTGCAAATCCTATAACCTGGAATTCACTTCCGCTGCTCCTTTCAATGTTAAATCCGCTGTTGTTTGTTTCTGTGGATGTAGACCAATTCAAATTAACTTTATCTTCAGAAACATTTGCATAAAATGAAGTAAGCTCTACTGGGATTAGATCAACTAGGAATTTTGTAACAAATGCATCATAATCACCACCGCCATATGCTGTTTGATAGGCTCCTGATGAGGTGGGAAAATTAGTTGATTGAGTCCATCCAGTAACAGAGACATTCCCATCTGTATCCGTAGCAAGATAAAAACCATAATCAAGATTGCTTCCGCCAAGATAAGTTGAATAATCAAGAGCACTTCCATCCAGATTAACTTTAGTAACAAAAACATCCTGTGTGCCTCCGTTACTAGGTTGGTATGCATCGGGAGTAGATGGAAAATTATCTGAGTTAGTCCACCCAGTTAGAATTATACTTCCATCAGAAGCAAGAACAATTGAGCGGCCAAGATCATCCCCCTGTCCTCCAAGATAAGTAGAATAAATTAATGCAGAGCCGAGATTATTCAATTTTGTCACAAATGCATCAGCAATATATGGATCACCGCCTGGGGTTAATTGAAACGCCCCAGGAGTTACAGGAAAATTAGACGATGCAGTTTGTCCGGTAATATAAACGTTTCCATAATTATCTGATGTTAAAGAATTGGCATAATCCCATCCATCGCCACCGAGGTAAGTCGAATAATTTATTGAACTACCTAAAGGATCTAGGTTTGTTATGAAAGCATCAGCAATCCAAGTTTGACCTAAAGTATCCTGAAAAGCTGCTGGAGAAACAGGAAAATCTGTAGAAGAAGTCTGTCCACCAATATATGCACTGCCATCTGATCTGATACTAAGTGAATATCCATAATCGTCACCGTTACCTCCAAGGAAAGTTGAGTAGTGAAGTGAAGAAAGAGTTGAATCCAATTTTGCAACAAATCCATCCTTGTTTAAGCTCTTAACAGTTTGAAAGGCCCCCGGGGTAATTGGGAAATTCAGTGATTCGGTGTAACCTGTTACGAAAAGGTTTTTGTCGTTATCAGTAGTGAGATAATATCCTATATCCCCCCACTGACCGCCGAGAAATGTTGAATAAGTTATTGCGTTGCCTCCAGCATTTAGTTTTGTAATAAAACCATCCTGTATACCTCCGAATGTTGTCTGAAACGCTCCCGGTGTAATCGGAAAAGTATTTGAATATGTAAATCCTGTTACAAACACACTTCCATTAGCATCCAGAGTGAGAGATCTCCCTTCATCCCAGGAATATCCCCCAAGAAATGTTGAATAGATCAATGCAGAACCATTTGAATTTAGTTTAGTAACAAATGCATCATCAAGACCTCCGTGAGTTGTCTGGTAAGCGCCGGCTGTTGCGGGAAAATTAGCCGAAGTAGTTTTCCCAGTGATAAATACATTCCCATCATTATCTGTTATGATTGACCAAGGTAAATCATCACTGCTACCACCAAGAAAAGTTGAGTAAACCAGCGGATCGATTATAAGGGCTATATTGGGGTCATAGTTATCAACCCGTATTCCTATCTCGTCATCAATCCTTTTTTCAAAACGACAACTGACTTCTTTTTTACCGTCTTTTTCTTGCTGGTATGCATACAACTTTCCGTGCGTTATTTCGCCAAGACTGGTCTTAATTATCAACTCACCTTTTTCATTTACTTTCAAGCCATCCTGTCCTTCAACCTTAATTATTATCTGACATATATCTGCCCCGGGTTTGGCTAAGTAATCATATCTAAGAAGTCCATTATCAAAATAATATCTTACATCTATGCCTTCGTATATTCCTTTATGTTCTATGTTCTCATATAATCTTACATTGCTTGCCCATTTGCTCCGGTCATTCCCAACAAAGTAATTGAAATAGCCTTCAACCGAGTTACTTCGTTCAGTTATTGAATTAATATTTACCTCTATTAGTTCCATTTTTACCACGTGCCCTTTTATGGTATTCTCTGACCCATACAGTTGTTTTTCTCCGGGAATTATTTGTGATGTCTTTATCTGGTCGTAGGTTCGTTCAATATTGTAATAATCATATATCACTCCAGTTTTCGTTATCCAAGCATTCATTCCACCTATCTGTGCAAGGTAAATTACTTCAGCGCTCCACTGTCCTTTATTCTCTATAAAAAAACCTCTGTTAGAACTATTAAGTACGTTTTGTGCTTTGGGGTTTATCTGTGGTAGAATTAGAGTTGCAATCAAGACCCATATCTTAAATGCTATTTTTAATTTTGAAATCATTTTCTTTCTCCTATCAATTAGTTATTAATCATTTCAATTAATTAAATATTTTCCGGAACAGAATGTTATTTTTATTTATCTTAGTAAAATCATTTTTCTTGTCTGTACAAATGAACCGGATTTAAGTTTGTAGAAGTAAATTCCTGACGATAATTGTGAAGCATTAAATTTTATTTCATAATTTCCTGCAGGCTTTTCTTCATTCACAAGAATCGCAACTTCATTTCCTAGAATATCATACATCTTTAATTGCACAAATTGCTTATTGCCTATTGCATACTTAATACTTGTACTTGGGTTAAACGGATTGGGATAGTTCTGCTCAAGAGAAAATTCTAATGGTGTTGTGACTTCAACTTCTAATGTTTTTGAGTATTCGAAGGTTCCATCAAAGTCTATTTGTTTTAGTCTGTAAGAGTATTTTCCATTATCAAGGTTATCATCTGTGAAAGTATAGCTTTGTGTTTCAGTTGTTGTTCCGTGTCCAGCTACAAATCCTATAACCTTATAATCACTGCCATTACTTCTTTCAATTTGAAATCCGCTGTTGTTTGTTTCTGTTGCTGTAGACCAATTCAAATTAACTTTATCTTTAGAAACGTTTGCTATAAATGATGTGAGTTCAACTGGTATAGGATTTCCGGTTGGGTTACGCTTATAATATATCTCATAATTTCCATCACGGTAATCATTCCAAATTACATGTATCATAGAAAGCGACGTTGATACAAATGGACCGCGAAAACCATAGAAATCACTATTACTATTTGTTAATCGTGTGTCTACTCCCCAGTTTACACCAGCATCAGTTGAAAGTTTATAATAAGTTTCACTGTATCCATCACGGTGATCCATCCAAACAACATGAACCGCCGAACCAGAGACTGAAAGAGAAGCATACCACGAATCACCCGGATTATTCGTTAGTCGTGTATCTATTTCCCAATTTAAACCACCATCAATTGATCGTTTATAATATATTTCATTGTTGCCATCACGCTGATCAAACCATACAACATTTATAAATAAGTCAGAAACTGAAATTGAGGGAGCAGAAGATAAAGAGGGGTTATTTGTTAGTCGCGTATCTGTTCCCCAGCTTAAACCTGAATCTGTAGAATGCTTATAGTATATCTCATAATCACCGCTACCAGGAATATCCATCCAAACTATATGGACATCTGAGTTAGATGCTGCTATAGAAGGAGAGTATGATCCAAATGCATTGTTAGTTAGTCGTGTATCTGCTTCCCAGCTTAAACCAGCATCCGTTGACCTCTTGTAGTATATTTCATCATTACCATCGCGAGAATCTCCCCATACAACATGTACCGCTGAGCCGGAAATAGAAATACATGGAGTACTTGGATAAACAGAATTACTTGATAATTGAATTTCAGCTTCCCAACTTGTACCAGCATCAGTAGAACGCTTGTAGAACATTTCGCCATTCCCGCTCCCGCCTCTATAAACAATATGAATAGTTGAACCTTGCACAGCTATAGAAGGCGACCATTCATTAAAGGCAACTAAACTTAATCTTGTATCTGCACTCCAACTTACACCTCCATCCGTGGAACGTTTGTAATATATATCATAGAAATTCCCGCTCCTGTTATCTCTCCAAACGACGTGTATTGTATCACCACTTGTTGCTATACTGTGTGCATTATTATATGATAACTCAGAAATATTTGGGTCATTTGTTAGTCTAACATCAGGCTCCCATTGTGCTTGTAAAAAATTAAATGGTAATAAGAACAAAAAGAGTAATGAACGATTCATAAAAGATCCTTTCAAGATTTAAATTGAAATCTTTAACTATTTTGCATTTAATTACTTTTTCAAAATAAAATTCTTAAGGTACCACCCCAAAACCCAGCCTTCATTCTCATTAGTGTAATACTCTGTAAAATTTTTAGAAGGACCAAAATCAGTAGTCTTTTCAGAATTATTAATTTCAGTTAAAATATTATTAGAAACCGATTGTAAAAAGTTGATAGCAATTTTGTATTCAGTGTTTTCATCTCTCAGATAGGCTTGAATAAAATGTTTCTGTTGTTCACCAGAATATGTCAACCAGGTTAGACCAGCATTGGTAGTATGAAGAGTGTGCAGGCAGATATCAGCAGACCAATAAATAGAATTCTTGCCTTGCCCGGATGAGGAAATAGATCTATTATCAAAAATAGTCCAATTAATTCCACCATCTGTTGTATAAAAGTTTATTCCATCTTCAGAAACAGCAGAACCATTTTGTGAATCATAAAATCTAATTGAATAGATAACTTTGTCTTTAGAAAAAACATTTTCCAAAGTATTGTCGCTTTGAGGATATAATAAAGCTGAGAATAGAACTAATATATAAAGCTTCACGTTTATTATTTTCATTTCTATCCTCGTAATATTTTCTGCAATTAAGTGGGCTTAAGTTATTTTGTTGAAACTTTTACCTTATACCTAACCTATCAACCTTTAAACAGTAGTATCTTTCAAATCACATAAATGGATTACCATAATTTGTTTGCAAATCCACTACTGCTAATTGAATGTAAATATTTATAAAGGTTTGTTACAAATAAATAGAATTAAAGAGGGCAGTACATAGTAGCTATGTTACAAAAGCTCGAACTTATGTTACATTCGGCAATAATTGTGTGTTGAAAAAGGATATTGATTTAATAAAAGTCGGTTAGATATTATTATTTAAGTAAAAATCAACTTTTTATATTACTAGGCAAATAACCATATTCTTCTTTAAAACATCGGGTAAAATATGTAGGACTTGAAAACCCTGTTGAATAGGCAATTTCAGATATAGTTCCTTCTTTTTCTTCAAGCATTTTTTTTGCTTTTAATAATCTAACAGATCTTAGGTAATTGCTTGCTGATTTTCCTGTTAAAGCTTTTAACTTTCTGTGCAACTGGACTCTACTCAGTCCGGCGTCGCTACCAAACTGTTCAATTGTAAAATCTTCTTCACCTAGATGATTTTCTATCACTTCTAAAACTTTGTTCATAAATTGCTCTTCCAGGTTACTCAGTTTCTTTTCTTGTTTTCTTTTAAATAATATAAAATCATCTTTCTTGAATTTATCCTGTAATTTTTTTTGAATATTGATAAGATTATGAATTCTTATTAGAAGTTCTTTTGCATCAAATGGTTTTGTTAAGTAAACATCCGCGCCTGCTTCCAATCCTTCAAGTTTACTTTCCTGCTGTGATTTTGCAGTTAGTAAAATTATTGGAATATGGCTTGTCCTTTCATCTTGCTTAAGGATTCGAGTTAATTCATAACCACTCATAATAGGCATCATAATATCACTGATTATAAGATCAGGAATTAATCTTACAGCCTTAAGTAAGGCTTCTTTACCGTTGGCTGCCAATTCAATTTGAAATTCCGATCCTAAACAATCCTTAATAAATTCACGAACGTTTTGATTATCCTCTACAATTAGAACTAATAATTTATCCATATCTGATAAATCAGATAATCCATCAGAAAGTAATTCTAAATCGGTCCTATTTTCCTGATGATATGATAAATCTGCTTTGAAAAATTTTAGATGCTCGTGCATTTTTGTTAGATCTTCAGATATTTCACTGGTAGAAACAACCTTGTCTAAAATTTCATTTTGGTTAATATGATCTTTACCGGTTAAAAATGTTAATGAAAACTCCGTCCATCCTCTGATACCTAATTCTGAATTCCAAATTTTACTCTCAACGCTGATTGTTCCGTGGTGAAGTTCTACTAATTCTTTTGTCAATGCTAACCCTATTCCTGTACCTTGCTGATTGGATGAAATTAATTGATCAATCTGGAAATATCGCTCAAAAAGTTTTGGTAATTCTGCTTCAGGAATTCCAATTCCGTTATCTCTAATTTTAATTTCTACATTTTTATTTTCACCTAAAATTTCTTTTTGCAATATGGAGATTCTAATTTCTCCGCCCTCAGGCGTAAATTTTAGTGAATTACTAATTAAGTTAGAAATTATCTTCATCATCTTATCTTTATTAAAGTATAGTGGTATGCTTTCTTGATCTGAATTCACAATAATATTTATTCCTTTTTGTTCGGCTAATGATTCAAATGAAAGCGAAATAGCTTTTGCAAATTGAACTATATCACTCAATTCCGCATCCAGCTTCACCTTACAGGCTTCAAGTTTAGAAAGTTCGAGCAACTGATTGATTAATCCAAGTAGTCGTATTGCATTTTGTTGTATTGTACTGGCATGCTTCTTAACCAATTCATTAGCAGGTTCATTTAAAAGCTTATCCACCGGCCCTAAAATAAGTGTAAGTGGCGTACGAAACTCGTGACTGATCCCTGAGAAAAATCTATCCCTTGCTGTTTGTAACTCTTTTAGCCGTTCAATCGTGGTTTTAAGTTCTTGATTAACATTGTTAAGCTGTCCAGTACGTTCGTCAATTTTTAATTCCAGTTTCACTCTATAGTCATCCAAGAGTTTAAATGTAAGAGTGTTCAAGATTTCCATTGAGATAATTGGGACAATATGATCTAACAGTTCTTGAACTTCTTCTAAATGTAAATTTTGCATAGGATATATAATTATTTCACCAATTTTATTTCCAAATACTTCCATTGTTCGTCTCACTGGGGTAACACCATTTAGCTCACTACCCAATTCTGAAAAACATTTTACTAGTTCACCATCAACAATGGTATCAATAATTATTTTGACTGCTGCAAAACTTGAATCCTCAATGAGTACCTTAGTGATGTTATTTAAAGTTAAATCCAAATCTACTTTAGTTCGGATAAGACGACTGATATTATATACTGCTTCAATCTGTTTAGATTGTTTCTGAATCTGTGCTTGACTCAATTCGAGTTGATTGTATCTTTCATAAAGGAGTTCGTAAGCTTCAGTTAATTCTTTTACACCAGCCCTCATTGAATATGGTTGAGTAAATAATTTACCCAACCAAGAAAATGCAGGTTTATGTTGAGAATAAAATATATCGTAAATAGCACCCCGATCTATTTTTTTCATAAGTACTTTAGATTCTTCATGCTTCAGTAATCGCGGGACAGATATAAAAAATCCTTTAGTTAAGAGAAAGAATTCATGACAATATTGATAGTTTTCTGGTAAGGTCAGACCAACTGTAAGATGGTTTTCATCAATTTCATTAAAACTTGGAGTGATACATCTAAAATATTGGTGACCAATACCGCGTTTAGGTGTATTGACAAGTCGATAGATTTCCTTAACACTCAATAATAATCGGCTTACAGCACTTAGTGTATTCAGGACAGGGTTTCGGACAATCTCTTTCCCAACATTGATGTAATCATCATCATTCCAAACAGCCCGCAAGTTCAACATGATTTTACAAAATACATCCCACTCAATATTTTCACTTGGATTTTTAAGATAATCCAAACTATAAGGTATATCTTTAAAAACGACTTTCGAGGAAAGTTTATTCTTTTCCATAGACCTAAAAAGTATCCTTAAAACTTTACAAGAAACGTCTTTCAATCCATCACCATATTTTCAACCTTCATTAAATCTTATTTTTTTAATCAAACGAAAGATAAACTCACTATAAATTTTCAAAAAATAATTAATGAAAAAAAGATTCATTTCAGCACTCATTAAAGCAATAAAGATAATATAGAAGCTTATATATTTTTACAGCTTTTTAATTTAACCACGAAGAATTAACACATTCAATAATGCGAATATTTTTAATTGTTAGCAAACAAAAAATTTTATAAGGAATATAGAAATCCTTTATACTGTCAATCGAATTAGTGGGAGAGGTTTATTGGAGAAAGTAGAAATGATGAGTTTATCTCAGAAGTATCTATTTACCTGATAAAGCTTGTCTAGACCCTACGTTATAGAATGAATTAGTACTTTTACTGTTCAAAGTGACAGTAAAGATCATCATTGCGACAACCTCAACTTATATTAAAAAAAACTGAGTTAGCTAATGTCAAAATTTTAGAAGCGACTTAGTCGTTTCAACCTTAGTGAACTTTGCGTTTTTCTCTGCGTGAAATAATTTTTTGTAATGAGCGTAGAGTCTTTCGGAAGCACGAAATATGATAATAACTTTATTTTACATTATAAAAATCGTTATCCAATATTCTTTCAATTCCATTTTTACCAACAGAAGACAAAATTCTCTTAGCCCGAATGAAGCCGCTTTTTCTATAATCGCTGTAATATGGCTTAGAAGGATTGAAACTATTAATCATTACTCTGCCTGCTGCATGAATAAAATCTCCATCGCCAATGTATATAGCAACGTGAGTTATTCTTTCTTTTTTATCCCCGTTAGCTTTTCGCCCAAAGAAAAGTAAATCACCCGACTGCAGGTTTTGCCAACCATCTTTTGTATCAACTAATTCCCCAGTGTTAACCTGTTGAGACGCATCGCGTGCGAGAATTATTCCATTTAGAAAGTAAACAGTTTTTGTAAAACCGCTGCAGTCCATTCCTTTTGTGGAAGTACCGCCCCATAAATATGGAATTCCCATAAATTTATAAGCAGTTTTTAAAATTGTTTCTCCATTAGGATTAAGTGCATCATACCATTCATTAAAAAGTTTTGCTTCATCTTTTTTGATGTAACCAATTCTCTTATCGGGATACTCAACTTTTAAGTAATCATTCTCTTCAGAAATAAGCTTTAAAATATTTCCGGCAACAAGATCAGAAACAGGTTGAGAATTTGCATCTGCTTCTGAATAAGCAAAACCATATTCTTTTAAGTAAATAATTTTTTCTGATGATAACCATTTATCAAACTCACTCTGATTCATAAATTGAACACCATCATCATCAAGCCAGGAAATATAACCATCAGGTGTTTGAACTAAGTAATATCCGTCTTCGCCTTTTTTGTAAACTTTAACCGGTGTGCCTAAAATTGCCTGCGTAACAAGCTCAGCCGGATGATCTGGTTTTGAACGGAAGTTAGCAACTGAAAGATTTATTACTCCATAAATTTTATCGCCTAATTTTTTTGATGGTAATACTTCAACCTCATCGGTAAAATTTAATCCAGCTTCTTTCAGTTTCTTTTCTAGTTCCGATTTAGCCTGCGAAAGATTTGTTTCACCTTTAAGCATAATTTTACTCTCGGATTCTATTGTTTCAATATTAAAGATAGCAACACGTTTATCCGGTGCAAATTTTTCTCTTACTTCTTTTATGATTGAATTTACTTTTTCCATTTCACTTTGTGCGTTAATGTTTGTAATAAAAGTTCCCAGAGCAAATAGCAATAAAAAAATCCTCATAATGTTTTCCCTAAATTATTTGTATTCTACTTCCATATGATAATCCCATTTATCAAAATAAATATTTCCACCGCGCCATTCTAATTCACCGCGTTGAAAATCAACTGTTTCACTTCTTGGAAATATTTTAGCAGGGAATAGGTCTTTTGAGTAATCATCATTTACAATTAAATGATAAGGATCTATACTACCCAGGAAAAAATATTTTACATCGTCTTGGTCAGATTCAACCAGTCCAAATGATTGATCAACAGGAACCCAGCCATATCCCTCAAGATAAATTTCACTCCAATCGTGTAAGTTTACTTCACCGGGATGAAGCATCCAGCCGCTTTGCCATTTTGCAGGAATACCATTATATCTGCAGAGTGTCATAAATAAAAGTGTTTTTATTCCGCAGTCACCGTGCCTACGCGTTAAGCAATAATCAGATATATTTTCTATTGTAGAATATTCTCTTGCACCTGCCCACGGAATATTAGTTGAAATCCATGTAAAGATTTTTTTTGCTACCAAGTAAGGATTCTTTTCATCTCCAACGATTTCATTTGATAAATTTTTAATCTTATCCGTAAATACTATATGGGGTGCTCTTTCCGATGTAAATGTTTTATATAAACCCGATTCTATGTTATAAGGTTTAATAAGATCAGGTAGAATTAAATTTACTTCATTATAATTAGTTACTTCCAGAACCATATTAAAAATTGTTGGTTGATCTTTCATTGCTGGCCTTTGCATAAATAATGTTCGCTGCGGATTTTCATTACTTGCAATAAAATATTCATCATTATTAACTGCTAATAATTTTATTTCAGTCTGTCTTTGGTGTCCTTCACGAGGGAAGGGAAGCCAGCATTTTATTATTTCGCCATCAGGGACTGCATTTGCATCAACGGTAACAGTGTAATTTAATTTAAATGTTACAGGTTTAACTAAACTTTCCTGCGCATTTGCTGATTCATCCAAAACTTTGGGAATGTATTCTTCTAAAAATTTGTCAAGTGGATCTTTTTGAAATCCATCAACAAGTTCTTTTTGCTTTTTAGCTTCTTTATTAATTCTGAAAAGATTTGAAGCAGCACGGGAGAAATACCATTTTTTACCATCAATTACTTTGAACTCAAGTGAACCATCTTTTCCCCATTTCTCTAAATCTTTTTCTTTTGCACCGGGATAATACTTAGTCACAATCTTCAAAACATCATCAGCAGTTTTATTAAAATCTTTTCTTATGCGGTCTAATCTCTCTTTCTCGAATTTAAGTTCAAATATTTCATCACTAGAAAGATTTTTGGATTCTAATTTCTTATCAATCATTTCAGTTGCTTTCTTAAACTTACCTGATTGAACTAAATCATTTATATCATTAAAGCTTGTTTGAGCAAAAATAATTGTTGTTAGCATACTTATGAAGAATATTGTTTTCATATTAACTCTAGTATTTATTTTAATTGTCATTCCCGCGAAGGCGGGAATCCAGCAAAACTATATAACAAAAACTTAACAAAATTAAAACAAATCGTCATATAAATCATTCCATTCTGGGTTCATTTCTTCAATTAATTTTATTTTCCAATGCCGGTTCCATTTCTTTAATCTTTTTTCTCTTGTAATTGCTTCGCTAACATCATTATATATTTCAAAAAACACTAATCGATCAACATTATATTTTTTACTAAAACCTTCAATCAATTTTGATTTGTGTTCACCAATTCTTCTGATAAGATCATTGGTAATACCAATATATAAAGTCCCATTACGTTTACTTGCCAGAATATATAAATAATATTGCTTTTGCATCTTCAAAAAAAATCTAAATAATTTAATTAGAATAGTATATAATGTTTGTCAATCCCAGAAGATGGGAATCTACTTTATTCCAAGTAGCCTGGATTTCCGCCTTCGCGGAAATGACATTAAATATTTGACGCTCAAACTTAAAATACTTTAAACATATTTCATCAAACTTTACTTATTTTTGAAATAATAATTTTCAACTACTATGGAAATATTATGAAACCTTCCGAACGTTTGCTTTCACTTGATGTCTTCAGGGGCATTACAATTATGGGGATGATACTTGTAAATAACCCCGGCACCTGGAGTGCAATTTATCCACAACTGGAACATGCTAAATGGCATGGCTGCACTTTTACAGATTTAATTTTCCCGTTCTTTCTCTTTATTGTTGGTGTTGCAATTTCATACTCGCTTAGCAAAAGAAAGGTTCAGGGCGGCAGTATGAAGGCACTTTATTTAAATATTTTTAGAAGAACAATTATTCTTTTTGCATTAGGAATGATTTTAGCGGGATTTCCTTTTGGACTTTTATTCGGACACGAGTTTTCATGGAGTACAATTCGCATACCCGGAGTTCTTCAAAGAATTGCAATTGTTTATATGATTTCTTCCATACTTTTTCTTTCAACTAATACAAAATTTCAATATTGGTTTACCGGATCAATTCTTATCATCTACACGATGTTAATGAGCCTTATTCCT
>JBGAWM010000052.1:0-22289 GCA_044227615.1 Ignavibacteriaceae bacterium | reverse complement strand
ACCATGTTTTCCACCAGGGAGGTAAGATAATTATTTTGATTGATGTGCCTGCTTCATTCCAAATTCCATCATTGTTTGACCCTTTAACCCTGAAAATATATTCACCATCATCCAGGTTTGTATAGGAAACTCTTCGTCGTGTACCTGCCTGTATCCAGCCATTATCCAGTCCTTCCAGCTTATAAGCATATAAATTCCTTTCTGGTCTTACATAACTTAATGCGGAAAATTCAAATGTAAGATGATCTGCACTAAATGGTAGTTCAATGTAATCGGTTAAATGTATCTGTTCATTATTAGAAGTAATATTAGTTATAACGATTTGTGGTATGTATTGATTATCCTTTATACTATCAGGATGAAAACGTGTCAATCCACCGGGACTATCGAGATAAATCTCTCCATTTCTTGTCTGACAACCAACACCTGCTCTATCAGCAGAAATGAGTCCATACAATACATCATAGTTTTTAAATTTTTGTTCTTTAATATCAAACTTTGAAATTCCTTTAAGTGTGCTTACCCACAAATTATTGTGAGAATCTTCGAAAATCAGATGTACCCAATTATGTGCTAAACCATTTGATTCTGTAAAATGATAAAATTCTTTTCTTTTTCTATCAAATTTATTCAATCCAATATTGGTACCGAGCCATAAATTTCCATCACTATCTTCGTGAATAGCAAATACAGAATTGCCGCTAATACTTTTAACATTTTTAGGATCTGATTGATAATGTTCAATAATCCTATTTTGCTTAGGGTCGAAACAATAAAGTCCTTTTTCCCTTGTACCAAACCAGATTAAACCATATTCATCTTTATGCAAGCTATATATTATTGTGGGGAAACTATATACGATTGAAAATTTGTTTGATGTTGAATTTATTTCTATTAATCCGGCTCCATCTTCAGTACAAATCCAAACTTTATTATCTTCGCCCTCTACAAGCTTATTAACTAAAAAATCCATTCTTTTACCTGATGAATCAGTAATAACACTTGTTCGTCCTGATTTATCTATTTTTTCTAAACCTCGACCGGAAGAAATATTCATTGCTAACCATAGATTACCAAAACGATCCTCTCTCGCAAGTCTTATATTACGATTAGTAATATAGTCCTTAAATTTTTCTAGCCGAGGATCATAATTTATTAAACCACTGGGTGTACTAATCCAAAGAGTACCATCAGATCTTTCGAATATATGCATCAGTGCTGCCGATGAAAATCTTTTTGTTTCTCTCCAAGTATGTATAAAATATTGTTTGAACGGATAATTTGTTCTATTAACTTTATTTATTCCGCCACCAAAAGTGGTAATCCACAATGTTCCTGATCTCTCGCGGAGAATGGCTGAAATATTACTGTGACTTAAAGAAGTTATTTTTTTATCATTATGAAAAAATTTTTCAAACTTTTTAGTTCGTTTATCAAAAAGATTTAAGCCAACCCATGTTCCCACCCAGAACATATTTTCATTCTCTTCACAAATGGATGTTACTTGATTTAAGCTCAAATCATTTTCACTTTGAATATCACATTCATAATGAATAAATTTTTTATTTTGAGGATTAAACTCCAGCAGTCCTCCGTTGGTACCAATCCATAATATTCCATCATTATCTTCATAAATAGTAGTAACACAATACTTTTCATTCATACCCGATTTATAAAAACCAGGTTTATAAATTGGATCCTCCCAATAGTGAAGAAATGATTCTGTTTCTCTATCAAATTTATCAAGCCCGCAATTAGTTCCAATCCATAATTCATTATTCCTATCCAGATGAATTACAAAAATCTGATTGTGAATTAGGCTTTTATAATTCAGATCATCGTGACGGTAATGTTTTATTATTCCTTTTAAACGGTCGAATTTAATTAGTCCTCCCTCGGTACCTAACCAAAAGGATCCATCATTATCTTCCTGAATTGAGGTAACATTATTAATATTTTCATCATCAGAAATTGAATTGAAATTGAAGTGTAGAAATATTTCAGGTGAACGAATGAATTTATCCAATCCATTAGTGGTACCAATCCAGAGATTCTCTTCGTTATCCTCCAGAATACATTGCACAAATCCATTTGTTATGCTTAAAGTATCTCCAGGAATGTTTTTGTAAGACTTAAAATTATTCCCATCATATTTATCAAGCCCGCTATTAGTTCCAAACCATAAATATCCAATTTTATCCTGAAAAATTGTTTTAGCTATTGATGCCGAAGCTCCATTATCGATAGAGTAATGTTCAAATATGAGGTCTCTGTCTTGGGCTATTAACTGTAATTGAATTAAAAACCATAATCCAGTCGTTACAATAACCAGATCAAAACAGTCTTTTATTTTGAGGCAAGACATTCTATTTAGTTTTAAACATTTCATTATAACTAAAACAGAATCAAATTAAATTTAAACTAACTAACCAAATCGCTCGGTGTGTAACCAAATTCTTCTTTAAAACAATGTGCAAAATATGATGGGCTACTAAAGCCTACCGAGTATGCAATTTCTGAAATATTTGCCTCGTGATTTTGAAGCATAAGTTTTGCTTTTGCTAACCTTACTGATCTTAAATAAACACTGCAGGATTTACCCGTTAAAGCTTTTATTTTTCTAAACATTTGAGAGCGGCTCATTCCAACTTCATTACCAAAGTTCTCGATCGTAAATTCTTCTTCAGAAATGTGTTCTTCAATAACTTTAAGAATACGATCCATAAATTGAGCATCGATTCCTTTTAATTTATTTTTTCCTCGTGGAAGAGCCGCTAATTTATCAGCATTATAAATTTCTTGTAATTTTTTGCGCAGATTAATAAGATTGTTTATTCTGATATGAAGTTCTTTTGCATCGAAAGGTTTTGTAAGGTAATCATCTGCACCCGTTTCCAGTCCTTCAATTCTATTTTCCTGTCCGGATCTTGCAGTTAATAAAATAATTGGAATGTGACTTGTCTTTTGATCCATTTTTAATTTTCGTGTCATTTCATTTCCATCCATCTTCGGCATCATCACATCACTTACTATTAAATCTGGAATGACCTCTTCCGCTTTTTTAATTCCTTCAATTCCGTTTGCAGCTTCTTCATAATGATATTCATCCCCGAGAGAATCTTTAATAAACTCTCTTACATCATCATTATCATCAACTACAAGAATTATATTTTTGTTAAAATGATTGATTGCTACAAAATGGTTATTAACTGATGAATGTACAAAATCACTTTTATCTATAACGAGCTTCTCAATTTCGATCATATTCTCAGCTTCAACAATCTCATTTGGATAAAGATGCTCTTTACCAAGAGGAAGAATTATTTTAAACTCAGTTCCCACACCGGGTTTACTCTCTACAGAAATTGAACCGTGATGAAGTTCTACAAGTTCTTTAACAAGTGATAATCCTATTCCAGAGCCTCCGTGTTCCCGATTATGAGCACTATTAACTTGATAGAATCTATCAAATATTTTGGGTAATTCAGTTTCAGATATGCCTATGCCTGTATCTCTAAGTTTTATTTCAACATTATTATCTAAAGTTTCTTTAAGAGATATTTCAATTTCACCATTGGGGGAAGTAAACTTAAAAGCGTTTGATAATAAATTATTTAATATTGTCTTCAGTTTATCTATATCGAAATAAACCATCAATTCCTTATCAGGCAGATTAAGATTAAGTTTAATAGAGTTGATTGTTGCAAGTGATTCAAAGGAAATTACAATTCCTTTAATCCACGGTATGATGTTTTGCTTTGATGTTTTAAGTCTAAGGCTGCCGGAATCTAACTTTGAAAGATCCAAAAGTTGATTTATCAGATTAAGTAAATTATTTGCATTCTTTTTTATAAGTCCCGCATTTTTTTTAGCCACCTCATCTGCATGATTATCTAAAATCTGTTCAGCGGGACCAAGAATTAGAGTAAGCGGTGTACGAAATTCGTGTGATATGTTTGCAAAAAATCTTGATTTAATATTATCAACTTCTTCAAGTTTTTGCGCATGTTCGTGTTCAAGATCCAATTGATGTCTTAAACGCTGGCGCTTTAAATCATAAGTTCGGATAAAATAAAGTATAAAAATTAAAATCAATCCATATGCGCTTAATGCCCAACCCGTTTTCCACCAAGGTGGATAAATTATAATTGGAAGACGTCTTCCTGGTTCATTCCATAGACCATCTGAATTAGTGCTTTTAATATTAAAAGTATAAACACCCGGACTAAGATTTGTGTAAGTAGCAAATCGTCTGTCAGAATTTACATAAGTCCAATCTTTATCAAAGCCGTCCAGTTTATATGCATAAGTAATATTCTGCGGAATCGAAAAATCCAGCGCTGCAAACTCTAAAGTAAAAACATAATCTTCATGGGTCAACTCAAGCTCTTCAATTTCATTTAATGATTTATGTACTACTGTGCGATTCAAATGGCTGTCAAACCCAACTGAAACATTTTTATTAAATAATAAAAAATCAGTTAATACAATAGGAGGTTTAAAATCAGATTCTTTAATCTTAGTTGGATTGAAAACATTGAATCCATTTATACCGCCAAAATATAAGTTGCCGCTTTTACCTTTAAAGCATGCCCATTGATTGAACTCATCATCCTGCAAACCATCTGCTTTGTTGTAATTTCTAAAAGTATTTTTTGCGGGATTAAATTTGGATAATCCTTTATTTGTGCTTATCCACAAATTTCCATTATCGTCTTCTAAAATTCCATAAATAGTGTTGTTTGGTAATCCATCAGATTCTGTTATTCTTTTAAATTTTTCCGTAATAGGATCAAATTTATTCAGTCCGTTTGCTGTTCCAATCCAAACAGAACGATCTTTACTGATTATAATTGAAGATACAATATTATCACTTAGGCTTTCAGTATCACCCGGAATGTTTAAGTAGGATTTTGACTTCCCTGACTTTCTATCATAAATAAATAAACCATTGCTATATGTACCAATCCAAAGTGTTCCTTTTGGATCTTCAGCAAGAAAATAAATACCTGCCGCAGTTATATCATCAGGTTCATCGGGATTATAATTAATTTTTGTGAAGGAATTTTTTCTCTTATCGAACTTAATCAAGCCGGCGCCAAAAGTTCCTACTAATAAATCCCCATACTTATCCACAAGCAAAACTGATACCTGATCAATTGGTAAACTACTGCTGTCGTTAGGATCATTTTGATAACGAGTGAATTGATTACTTTTTTTATCAAACTTGCAAAAACCAACTCCATCTGTAACGATCCATAAATTGCCATCTTTATCTTCTTTAATATCAGAAACACCATCTGAAGCTATACTGTATTTATTATTTGGATGGTTAATGTAGTTAGTGAAATTACCGGTTTTCATATCAAATCTATTTAAACCATTTAATTCAGTTCCTATCCATACAATACCATCGCGATCCTCACAGATAGCAGTAACACCATTGCCGCTTAAGCTATTTTTTTTTGATGGATTATGTTTAAAGTGAATAAATTTTTTATTGATAATTAATTTATTCACGCCATTCGTCCAGGTACCAATCCAAATCAAACCCCTTTTATCTTTATAAATATCACAAACCATATCATCCCCGATACTCTCCGGATCAGATGGATTATGCTGGTATGAATAAGATTTTCCCGATTTGCGATCAAATACTATTAAGCCGTCTTCATATGTTCCTAATAACAGGTTACCCGAATTATCTTCATCGATTGAAAGTATAAAATTTGAATTAAGCTTATTTGTACTGCTGTTTTTATAGACAATAAATTTATTTTCATTCTCATCAAACTTATTTAAGCCGCCTTCAAAAGTACCTAACCATAAAATACCGGCTGTATCTTTATAAAGTGTATTGATAAAATTATCGCTAAGGCTGTTCGGATTGTCTGGATCGTTTTGAAATCGAGTAAATTTATTTTGATTAATATTAAATTTATTAAGTCCGCCGCTCTTTGTTCCAATCCATAGAAGGTTAGATTTTTCATCATAAATTAATGAAGAGATAATACTTGAGCTTAACGAATTTTGATCTGAAGGGTTATGGAAGTAACGAGTAAACTTTCCGCTTTTTTTATCAAACTTATTTAATCCGTTTGCAGTGCCGACCCAAAGAAATCCATTTTTATCTTCACAAATTGAATAAACCTTATTGCTGCTGATGGAACTAACATTTTTTTCATCTTTAACATATCGGATAAAAATTTCTTTGTCGCGATCGAATTTATTCAGTCCACCGTCATAAGTACCAATCCATAGTGTTCCGGATTTGTCCTCGTAGATAGAATAAATTGAATTGGCACCCAGGCTAGTCGAATCATCGGGATTGTGTTTAAATATTTTAAAATTGTAACCATCGTATCTGTTAAGACCTTCAATTGTGCCAACCCATAAGAATCCTTTACTATCTTGAGAAATACATAATACTGTATTGGTAGAAAGTCCCAACTCAGAATTAATGCGCTGGAATTGGTAGTTGGGTTGGGAATAACCAATAACATTAAAGAAAAGTATTAATGTAAAACCCAGTTTTTTCATATCATTTGAGAATTAGGTTTTCATCCATTTCTTGTGATGATTGCTTTCACTGTCATTTTTGCCTGACCTTTTCCGGTAGTTTGATCAATATCAGTTCTTCTAACTTCAAAATAACAAACGGCTGGTAAAGTCTCTGCAATAAATTTAAATTTAGCTTCATGACCTTTCCAAACATCATCAGAAGTTTTTTTCTCTTCAATAGAATCACCAATCTGCAATGGTGTTAAAAAAGTAACATTGAATTTTTCTTTTTCTTCATTTGTAGTAAATACTATTGTTTCACCGGATAATATTTGGAAAGAAATTAAATCAACATATCCTTGTTCCTTGTATTTTGATGATAAAATAACTTCTGCCATACTCCCTGCCCTCCTAAAAATTTTGAAATAGTTAATTAGATATGTGTTATAAATAAATTCCGCAGCACAGTCCGCCGCGGCGGATCAGTCTGTGCAAAGAATTAGTTTATCTTAAAAATATTTTGGGAAAAGGTTTGGTGCTGTATTCTGTAAGTTTGAAAAGTCCGGAAACAAATCTTCTCACCATGATCTGATTAGTTCTGCTTTTCTGATTGAAACGTAATGCAGAAAAATTTAAGATGCAAGAACTTTCGATTGCGGCTTGTGAAGTGTTAACAAATATAAAATAAATGTGATTATGTATTTGTTAAATTATTTAAAGAAAGAGACTTATGAAAAATAGATTTCTAACTTCCTGTCATTCTTGCGAAAGCGGAAATCTGCTCAATAATCAATGGATTCCTGTTTACACAGGAATAACGCATTGAATTTTTCAGAAGTCTCAGAAATATATTTTACTGAAAATTATTTCAGCAGCAGCATCTTCTTGGTTTCAAAAAAACCTTGTCCCGAATTTGTTTCGGGATTTACGACTTGCAAACGATAAAAATATATACCGCTCGCAAGGGCAGGACTGGAGTCCCGTCCAATGTTAAATTCTACTTCGTAACCACCTGCTGGTTTGTATTCATCAACAAGAGTTGCAACTTCGTTTCCTAACACATCATAAACTTTTAATTTTACATTACCTGCAGCCGGTAACTGATAACTTATAATTGTAACTGGATTGAATGGATTGGGGTAATTTTGTGAAAGAACATAATTAGTTACAATTGAATTTTGCTCATTCTTCACTTCACTTACTAGTTCAGTTATGCTGTGAAGAATTGTAAAGCCCTCACCTCCTGCCCATAAGTAGGGAGTTCTGTCTTCCATATACAATGAAATAGACCTAAGATTAGAAGAAGTAAATGTATTTGGGTAAGAGTCCGGATTAAATCCTTCCATAGTATACTTTATAATTCTTCCATCATTGCCTACTCCAAATATCCTGTAATTACCGAAATAATCTTTGCCAACCATCTGATAATCATTAACAAAAATATATTTCCTTAACTGATATTCTTGCCAATCTATTCCTGAATTAGTCGTAAACTTCAAAGAAGAACCAACCTGACTATAACATCCATCTGATGGATTGATAAAATCAAAACTTGCAGATCCTATAAAATAATTTTCGGAAGATATAAGCTGCCAGGTTTTTGCAGTATCCGTGGATAACCATAATCCTCTAAAATTAATTCCATATAAATGCTCAGGATCAACAAACTTTATTTTTTTAAATGATCCGTATTCTACATTAATTGAATATGTGTTTTTTATCCAATTAGCTCCTCCATCAGTTGTAATGAGTACACTTGGTATATCAAATACGTGGGAGCCAGGGACAGATTCCTGTAATACATTGCATATCGTCCCCAACTCTGAATTATAATAATCCACATCACCGCCAAAAAACTTTACCCCTCCGCCAAGAGATATTGAATCCCAACTTAACCCTCCATTTGTAGTAGTGTACGCCTGTTCAGAATCTATCACATACCCTTTTAACGAATCAACAAATTCTAACCCCCAAGCATCATAAATACCGCCATTAAACGAAAACTGCGGCTGCCAATTAAAACCACCATCTGTAGTTATATAAAGCTTATCATAGCTTAGAGCCCAGCCCTTTAATGTATTTACAAAATCAATTTTTATGATTTGATCTTTTATAGATTGACTAACCCTGCTCCAGCTAATACCACCATCAGTTGTTCTTAATAAATCTGATCCGTAAGCAAATCCTTCCAACGGATTTTTAAAAAATACTTTTAAGGAGTTGTAACCTGAGAACGCACTTGACTGCCATGTGTTTCCCCCGTCAGATGAGTGCAAAAAACCTGATAGCGTGCTTGCGTAAATATTAGATTCATCTAGCGCAAAAATTTGTTCGATCGTATAAGTGTTAATATTAATAGAATCTGCAAACTGCAAAAACCAGCTATCTCCACCATCAGTAGTTTTATAAATTCTATTTTGTTCACCTGCTATCCAGCCAATCTGATCATTTATAAAAGATATTGTTTTAAGTTCATATGGTAAGTCACACCAAAGAGTATCCCAGCTATCTCCACTATCAATGCTTTTCAAAATGAATGATACAGAATCTGTTATTTGATTGTATAATTTGGCTATCCAACTGTTTCCAATACCAAGAATATTTCCATTGTTTAATAAGTTGAATTCAAAAATGTTTCCATATGTTTCTTCCCATTGATAGGAAAGAGTATCACCCACTAAAAATGTTGGCAAGTTATAAGTAGTTTGCCAATTACCATAAAAATTGCCTAAAGTCTTAATGCTGCTGCCATCGGCTTGAATCATCCTTGATGATGATAATGGAAGGAATGTTAATGCACCCCAAAGAGCTGTTTGGGATTCATTCCAATTATTTCCTGCATCCGTTGTATAAATTAGCGGAGTATCTCCGGGATAAACAACATTTTTCGAAGTGTAAGCAAAACCTGTTTGTTGATCAATAAATTTTATCTCATTTAGGTTGTGATCGGCTAGGAATTTTTTTACGCTCCAGGTAATTCCACCATCTGTAGTTTGAATTACATCACCCCCCTCATTTACAAAATAGCCGTTATCTGGATTGGTAAAAACGAGATCATTAATAAAATCGGCAGGAATGTCTGGGTATCTCATTTCCCATTGGGCATTTGTAGTTGATGAAAGGAAATAAAGGAGGTAAAAGGAAATAAGTAGTATGTTTTTCATAAAGCATCCTTATGAATAAATGCTAAATCAAACTTAAGAAATTATTATTGGAATGTAAAGAAATTATTATTTGTTGTTTGTTCACAAAATTGATTTATGCGAAAGGTAGGTTTATTAGATAGTCATTCCCACTGCCACAGGCATCCCTTCGGGCGAACGTGGGAATCCATTAGGTTTTAGAGTTTTTGGATACCCGCCTACGCGGGAATGACACAGATATTTATATTATTAATTATGTTCTTGTTAACGTATTTACAAAATAAACTTACTCAGATCTCTGTCTTTTACAATTTTCTCAAGTTTATCTTTTACAAATTTTGCATCAATCTTAACTGTATCTGATGGAATTTTATCCGGAACATCAAAAAGTATTTCATCAAGCAAAGTTGTAAGTATTGTATGCAGTCTTCTTGCGCCAATGTTTTCAACCTGCTCGTTTACTTCTGTTGCAATGCGGGCAATTTCTCTTATTCCGTCTTTGCTAAAACTTAATTTAACTCCTTCAGTTTCCAACAAAGCACCATATTGTTTTAATAATGCATTTTGCGGAGTTGTTAATATCTGAACGAAGTCGTCTTCGTTTAAACTATTTAGTTCAACACGGATTGGAAATCTTCCCTGTAACTCAGGAATTAAATCTGACGGTTTTGAAACGTGAAAAGCTCCTGACGCAATAAATAAAATGTGATCGGTTCTTACAACGCCGTATTTAGTATTTACATTTGATCCTTCAACTATCGGAAGAAGATCACGCTGCACACCTTCACGACTAACATCCGGACCCTGTCCTTTGCCGCCGCCGGCAACTTTATCTATCTCATCAATAAAGATCATTCCGGAATTTTCAACTCGCTCAATCGCTTCTTTCTGAACAACATCCATATCAATCAGTTTTTGCATTTCCTCCTGCGCAAGAATTTGTCTGGCTTCTTTAACGGTAGTTTTTCTTTTCTTTCGCTTCTTTGGCATTATGTTGCCCATAATTTCCTGAATGTTTATTCCCATATCATCCATACCAAATGGTCCAAGTACCTGCATACCAATTGATGATTGCGCCTGCGAATCAAACTCAATCATTTTATCATCCATCTCGCCGTTCTTAAGTTTTTCTTTCATCCATTCACGGGTTTTCTGATTTTGATATGCTTCACTCTCTTCTCCATTTCCCGGCTGCGCTTCGGTTGTTTGTGCAGAAGGAGCAGTTTGTGTTTTTTTTACTGGTGGAATTAATAAATCAAGCACTCTTTCATCAGCCATTTTTTCTGCTTTTGCTTGTACCTCAACAGCTTTTTCTGCTTTAACCAGATTAACGCCGACTTCAATAAGATCGCGCACCATTGATTCAACATCTCTTCCAACATATCCAACTTCAGTAAATTTTGAAGCCTCAACTTTTACGAATGGAGCTTGAGATAGTTTTGCAAGTCTTCGTGCAATTTCTGTTTTACCTACTCCGGTTGGACCAATAAGAATAATATTGTTCGGCATAATTTCTTCACGAAGAATATCTTTAACCTGTTGTCTTCTCCAACGATTACGAATTGCAATTGCAACGGCACGCTTAGCTTCTGTTTGTCCGATTATATATTTATCAAGTTCTTTAACGATCTGAGAAGGAGTAAATAATTTCATATCAAATGGTTTCTTTTCCATAATTTATTCTATAACCTCTACATTAATTTTATCGTTTGTGTATATACAAATATCGGCTGCTGTTTTTAAGGCTTCCTGTACTATTTCTTTTGCTGATAAATTGCTATGTTTCTTTAACATTTGTGCAGCCGCAAGGGCGTACATTCCTCCCGAACCAATTGCAACTATTTTATCATCGGGTTCTATCACATCCCCTGTACCGGAAATTACAAGCGCTGTATCTTTTGAGATGACTGCAAGCATTGCTTCTAATTTTCTTAAATATTTATCTGTGCGCCACTCTTTTGCAAGTTCAACGGCAGCACGATTAACATTGCCGCGATATTGTTCAAGTTTTTCTTCAAATCGTTCCATAAGTGTAAATGCATCTGATGTGGCACCGGCAAAACCGCACAGCACTTTTCCATTTGCAATTTTTCTAATCTTCATTGCATTGTGCTTCATAACTGTATTGCCGAGTGATACCTGTCCATCGCCGCCAAGTGCTGCAACTCCATTATGCACTAATCCCAATATTGTAGTTGATCTTATTTTTCGTTTCATAGTTATTACTTTCGTTTAAAAACCATCTTTTAATGAGTCTATAAAAAAATATTGATTCCTACTCCTGCCTGCCGTCAGTCAAGTTCGCAGGAATGACGGTTTCAAATTATAATTAAAATTTAATTGGAAAAATTCCTGGTACTTTCTTCTGATAATCTCTGTAATCATCACCAAACAATCTAACCATTTTCTTTTCCTCATAGTACGAACCGATGTAAAAATATAACGTAAACGATATGAACATTGTGAGGTAAAACAAATTCATTTCTGCTCTAAACATTAAAAAAATTATTGAGAAAAAGTATATGGGATGTCTGCTGTATTTATATGGTCCTTCAATTCGCAGAGTATAATTTTCATCTAACTCATTATCGTAGTATTCATTTTTGAAATATCGATCAATCTGATTTAATCCTATAAACTCTTTGAAGCAGACATATTTGAAAGACCACATAATTCCAGCAAGGGAAATTAATTGTGGAATCAAAACAAGATAATCATAAGGAGGTGGGAGTTTATAAATCTGTAAAGTTGGATGCGGAGCTAAATCCCAGATGAGATATAATCCTACAAATGCAAAAAGATTAAATAGTAAACGATAAAAAGCTATCAGCTTACCGAATGTTTTCCTGAAAAAAATCTTAACTTTTTCTGAAGCAAGAACTGAATGGATAAATCCATATATGGCAAAAAGGATTATTAGTATAAATACTTCAACAACATAATTCATTTACATCATTTCTTTTCGCAAACGGGCTACAGGAAGTTTAAGCTGCTCGCGATATTTTGCAACAGTTCTTCTTGCAATATGAATTCCTTCTGCGTTTAGAAGTTCAGCAAGTTTATCGTCACTGTGCGGGGCTTTTTTATCTTCAGCTTCTATAATCTCTCTTAATCTTTCACGAATGTGCTTGTTAGAAACTTCCTCACCTGAATCTGTGGATAAGCCCTCACTAAAAAAATATTTCAATTCGTGTATGCCCATCGGACTTTGAACATACTTACCATTTACAACACGACTTATTGTTGAAATATCCATTTGAATTTCTTCAGCAATGTCTTTGTAGATCATAGGTTTTAAAAGCTTTGGACCTTTTTCAAAAAACTCGTACTGTCTTTCCAGAATAGCACGCATAATTTTCATTAATGTTTCTCGACGCTGTTGAATGCATGCTATAAACCATTTTGCAGATTCAAATTTTTCTCTTAAGAATTTATATGTTTCTTTTTCTCGCGGATTTTTCTTTCCGCGTTTATTAGAATCAATCATCTCTAAATAATGTTTGCTTATAGTAACCGAAGGCATACTTCTATCATTCAAAGTTATAATCCAGTTTTCATCAACTTTCTCTACAAGAAAATCTGGAGTTACCTGGTTGCTTTCCATTGAAGAAATATTTCCTTCACCGGGTTTAGGATTCATACTTTGAATCAACGCAATAGTATCGCGTAAACTTTCATCTGTAAAATTCATACGATGTTTTATCAGATCAAATCTGCGTTTTGTAAATTCATCGTAATGTTCTTCAAGAAGTTTTATTGCAAGAAACTTGGTGTAAGGATCAGATTTGCTTTCTCGAAGCTGCACTATCAAACACTCCTGTAAACTTCTGCAGGCAATGCCTATAGGTTCAAACTTTTGTATTCGCTTTAAAAGTTCTTCACCGGCTTGAGCATCAATCTTAATGTGTTCAAACATATCAAGTTCATTTAATATCTCGGCAAGATCACGTTTTAAATATCCATCTTCATCAAGATTCCCGATAATTTCTTCACCAAGAATGAAAAGATTTTCTTCAAGATTTAGAAGTCTTAATTGTTCAGTTAAATGCTCAGATAAAGATTCTCTTTGCGGTGCAAGCGGCTGGTAGATTTCTTCATCTGCACTGCGGTTAATTTTTTCATGATCAAAATCATCATCATTCGAATAATCTTCAAGATCAAATTCTTCATTATCCTTATCTGAGAACTCTTCATCCTTTTCCGTTTCAGAATCGGAATCTTTTTCTTTATCGTCTTGCTCTAAACTTATTTCCATTTCTTCTTCAAGAACAGGATTCATTTCCAACTCGGTTTTTATTCTCTGTTCGAGCGCAAGAGTATTTAACTGCAGAAGTTTTTGATACTGAATCTGCTGCGGCGAAAGTTTTTGACTTTGAGTAAGCCTTTGACTGAGTGAAAGCATTTTATCTACCTGAATAATTCATGAGTTTATTATACCATTCTTCCCCATATAATCTTATTAGAGAATCTTTACAAAATTCTACAATCGTAATATTTTCTTCTTTTCCTTTTTCCAATGCGGGTGCACATTCGCTAAATTTTTCATATCGCAAAACATCACCGCCAAAGTCTGAAACTCTGATAGGAAAAAGATGACACGAAATCGGTTTTCTAAATTCAACTTTACCATCAAAGTATGCACGTTCGATTGCACACTTCGCAATTCCGTTATCCCAAAAAGAAAAAACGCAATCACGGTTGTTCACACTCGTGATCATCATTTCGCCGTCTTTTGCCTCGTAGAAGCCTCGGTCTTCAATTTCATCAATATTAGTTAGTGTAAGATAATTCTTAACTATTGGTAATATTTTTTCAATCTCTTCTATTTCAGCTTTTGTAACAGGAGCGCCAAGTTCACTTTCCAATGTGCAGCACGCACCCTTGCATTTCTTCAAATCGCATGAAAAGGGAATTTCTACGATCTCGTCCCGGACTAAAACCTCATTTATTGCAAATATCTTATCAGTTGGCATTGGAATAATTTTTGCTATTATTGTGCCAAAATATACGGTAAAAATTCTTTTTATCGCAACTTGATTTTTATCTTTATTCAGCACTTCTTACAAAATCTGTAAAATTTATTTACCTTTTAGTTGATTTTAATCCCTCAAATCGATTATTTGAGCCTAACTATTATCGGATTTTCATGAACTTTAATAATTCTGTTGTTTTGATTACCGGAGCTTCATCAGGAATCGGTTATCAGCTTGCAAAAGATCTTGCAAAACAAGGAGCAAAAGTTGCTTTGCTTTCAAGGCGATTGGAACTTCTGCATAAATTAGCTGATGAATTAAAAGATCATACTCTTGTACATATTTATAAATGCGATGTTACTAACAAGGTTGAAGTTGCTGAAACGATTTCTAAGGTAAAAAAAGATTTTGGTAAGATTGATATAGCAATTCTAAATTCCGGTGTGGCATTTAGATCAAGTGTGCTACAATACAAATCTGAAGAAGCAGAAAAAACTTTTAATACAAATGTTCTTGGGGCAGTATATTGTATTGAGCAGCTTTTACCTGACTTTATTTCCGAAAAACGTGGTGTGATTGTCGGAATATCAAGTCTAGGTGATGGAAAAGGTTTTCCTAAAAGCGGATTTTATTCTGCAAGTAAAGCCGCTTTAACAATTTTACTGGAAAGTTTAAGAATAGAACTTAAAAAGTTTAATGTTAAAGTTGTAACTGTAAAACCGGGATTTGTAAAAACAGCAATGACTGATAAAAACGAATTTGAAATGCCTTTTCTTATTAGTCTAGATGAAGGTAGTAAAATGATTATAGATGGGTTGAAAAAAGATAAAAGAATTATTGAGTTCCCCTGGCAAACAACAATTGGAGCAAAAATTTTAAGAATGATACCCACAAAATGGTTTGAAGCATTTGCTTCTAAAGAACCACCTTTAAAAAAATAGCGAATAATTTTTTTACACAAATATCTTTTGACTTTAAGATGATTCGAAAAATATTTTTTCTAACATTTTTTTACTTCAGTGTATCATACTCTCAATCAGATACTCTTCTGATTTTTTCTGAAATAATGTTTTCACCAACTTCCGGTAATAATGAGTTTATAGAAATTTATAATCTAAGCAGCACACAGGCTGTTGATCTTAACGGCTGCAAAATAAAGTACTACACAGCAAATAATGATCCGATTATTGATGCGGGCTTCGGCACCATTCTTCAGCCAAATTCTTTTGCAATTATTTTTGAAAATGATTATGACATTGCTGCTGGAATTTATAACGGTCTTGTCCCTGCAAATGCTTTAATATTAAAAATTACTGATAATTCATTTGGTACATCTGGTATGGCAAACACTACTAGCAGACCGCTGTGGTTATTGAATTCTGTTAATGATACTATAGATTATTATTTCTATTCCGCTAACAATACAACCGCAATATCTGATGAGAAGAAAATATTAAATCGTGATTCACTACAAACTAACTGGGCAAACTCTCTTGTAATTAACGGAACACCAGGATTTACAAATTCAGTTACTCCAACTAATTACGATCTTCAGTTAAGTTCACTTATTTTTTCTCCATCAATCCCAATTGCCGGGAATGATGTGACAATTAATGCAAAAGTTAAAAATCTTGGAATTCTTAATGCTCAAACTTACTCAATAGAAATTTTTAATGATGTTAATAAAGATTCAATAATAGATTTGAGTGAAAGAATTTTTAATCAATCTTATTCAAATCTTTCTCCAAATGATTCTGTAGTTGCATTAACAATTCTTAATTCGCTTCCTGCTGATTTCTACCAAATAATCGCTCGTGTTAACTTTACGGAAGATCAAAATTCCACAAACAATGTTTTGATAAAAAGTTTTAACGTTTCACCACCTGGCAACAATTATAACGATATTGTGATCAACGAAATTATGTACGCACCAACTTCCGGAGAACCGGAGTGGATTGAGATTTACAATAGAACTGCTGATCCTATAAATCTTAAGAACTGGAAATTATCCGATGCATCAACTACAATAACCATTACAACTCAGGATAAATTTGTTGAAGCAAATTCTTTTCTTGTTATTTCCCGCGATTCATCAATTCTAAATTTTTATAATGTGTCTTCACAAATAATCACAGCAACCATTCCTTCGCTAAATAATACGGGGGACAATGTTATATTAAAGGATTTTAATAGCACCATTATAGATTCCGTTTCATACTTGCCAGCGTGGGGCGGGAGTAATGGGAAATCATTAGAGCGGGTTTCAGTTGATGAGTTGAGTAATGATACAAATAATTGGAAGACTTCAATAAGTATTTTTAAAGCAACTCCCGGAACTTATAATTCAGTAACTCAAAAAGATTTTGATTGCATCGCAGATGATATTCTTTTCATACCAAAGTTTCCATTTTTTGGTGATGCAGTTAGCATTGCTGCGAACATAAAAAATATCGGAAAGAATTCTGCGGTTTTTTCAATCAATCTTTATGAAGATACAAATCTTGATTCAATACCGGATTTGTTTATTGAATCTCTATCCAATTTAAATCTTGCTTCGCAGGATTCATCTGCTTATCAATTTAATTTTTCACTTCAGAATATTCAGAACAAAAAAGCATTTTATGTAAAAGTTTTATTCACATCAGATCAGGATACAACTAACAATTCAATCTATAAAACCATCGAGCCTGGTTTTCCAAATCAAACAATCGTTGTAAACGAAATAATGTTTGCCCCCGTTGGTGGTGAACCCGAGTGGATTGAATTATTTAATAACTCAGATGCTGAAATTAATTTAAAGGATTGGAGTGTTTGGGATGTAATTACAACGCCTTTTAAGGCAGCTATTAATCGAGATCTTATTATCCCCGCCCGTGGTTATGTTGTTCTAACTCGTGATTCAACAATTTTAGATTACCACAGAATTGTTTCTTCTCAGATATATGAAATAAATCTTCCTTCTTTTAATAATGACAGAGATGGTATCGTATTAAGAGATAAACGAGCGATTACTATCGATTCTGTTTTTTACTCCAATCAATGGGGCGGAACAAATGGGTATTCTCTTGAAAGAATCTCATCAACCAATTCATCAAATAATCAATTTAACTGGCTAAGCAGTATTGATGTTGAACAAAGTACACCGGGAAGAATAAATAGTGTAACGCCAAAAGAGTTTGATCTATCCGTTGCTGAAATTTCATTTAACCCAAGATTTCCAACAATTGGTGACAATGTTTCGATCTCCGCCAAAATTAAGAACAACGGCAATCTAACAGCGCTGAATTTTACGGTAGAGTTTTATATTGATACTGATTCAAATAATGTTGTTGATTTGTTATTAAGCTCCATTAACTCTTCAAACTTAATTTTTGGTGATTCAATATCAATAACATCAACGTTACAAATACAAAATTTGCAAATGAAAATCTTAACCGCGGCTAGAGTTATTTATAATTTTGATGAAGATACTCTGAATAATTATTTTGAAAAATCTATTGAACCAGGTTTTGCAGCAAACATAATTAAGATAAATGAGGTTATGTATAATCCTGTTGATGGAAAGCCCGAATGGGTAGAGTTTATAAATTTAAGTTCGGATTCAATCAGCCTTAAGAACTGGTTTATAAGTGATGTGCTTACAACTCCAACAAAAGGTTTTATTACGGATGTAGATATTTTTATCCAGCCTAACGAAATATTTGTAGTTGCTAAAGATTCTTCATTTAACTCAGCTTATCCCGAAGTAAATTCTAAAATATTCTTTTCAAACTTCGGAGCATTAGGCAATACATCCGATGGTGTAGTGATTTATGATTTTAGAAATGGAATAATCGATAGTTTATTTTATCGTTCAAGCTGGGGCGGAATGAAAGGTTACTCGTTAGAAAGAATTTCCTTGAATGAACAAACTAATGACAGCTCGAGTTGGGTAACATCTCTTGATATTTCAGGAAGCACACCAGGAAAACAAAATTCAATTGGAAATGTTCCTTCTTACGCGAGAAATGAATTAGTAATAAATGAAATTATGTATGATCCTTTAACAGGTATTGGTGAGTATGTTGAGTTTTATAATTTGAGTTCCAATCCCGTAAACATTGGCGGATGGAAGTTTGAGGATGAAAATGGAAATTCAAATAAATTATTTGAAACAAGTTTCGTAATTCCTCCAAAAGAATATTTTATTTTATTTTCCGATTCAACTGCTATTGAATATTTTAATTTAACTGACTACCCATATTTAAATTCAGTTGGGGCATCTAGTCTTGGACTTGTGAGCACGGGCGAACTTATCTTACTAAAAGATGTACGAGGGAATGTTATTGATTCAGTAGTTTATAGCGATGATTGGAACAACAGAAACATTGCCACAACAAAAGGAAAATCATTAGAAAGAATAAATCCAAATCTAAATGGTAATGATCCTTTAAACTGGAGTACTTCAGTAAGTTCAAATGGCGGAACTCCTGGAAATCAAAACAGTATCTTCACGGAAAATTTAAATCAATCAGCAAACATTTCTCTTAATCCAAATCCATTCTCGCCGGATAATGATGGCTTTGAAGATTTTACCGTTATCAATTACAATTTATCTCAAGCAATTGCTCAGGTAAGAATTAAAATATTTGATAGTAAAGGAAGACTCGTTCGATCGTTATTAAACAATCAAGCCAGCGGCTCAAGCGGCTCTGTTGTGTTTGATGGACTTGATGACGAGAACAATGCGTTAAGGATGGGAATATATATAATCTTTCTTGAAGCATTAAACGATAACTCCGGAATTGTTGAAACCATTAAATCCACTGTTGTTGTTGCAAGAAGGCTTTGATTCTTGATACTGGATACTCGATGCTGGATTCCTGATTCTTGAGTAGTGGATGTTATTCATTGTCATTAAGCCATTAAAAGTTTTGAGCATATTGCAGACTGCTAACTGAAGACTGTAGACTTCTAACTATCTTGTCACTATTTCCAATCCAAACGCACTTTATAAATAACTTGCAGAGTTTAAAAATAACGCTTGTATGTTATAACACTATTTGTAATATTCACAATAGAATAACTAACAATTCAAGGAGCAATATGAAAACCCTAATTCCAACATTTTTGTTTTTTGTGTTATGTTCAATCTCATTTAATTTATTTGCACTGCCAAGATTTGCAGTTAAACTTGGCGATAAATGTTCTGATTGCCACTATAATCCAAGCGGTGGATTAGTTAGAAATTCAGACGGATGGAACTGGGGCAAAAATACTTTAAGTATGATATCAGCACGGGATAAAGATTTTTTAATGTCTCCCAAAATTTCTGATAATATTTCGATCGGACTTGATTATAGAACACAGTACATCTATTCACAATCAAGCGGCAGAACTTATTTTCAGAATATGACTGCAGCACTTCACACAAATTTTGCATTATCAAAGCAAATAAATCTTGTTGGCAAATATGATTTTGTAAATAATCTATGGGAGGGCTACGGTGTTGCAAAAATTCTCCCCGGCAATGGATATATTAAAGCAGGTGTGTACACTCCAAATTATGGAATCAGATTAGATGACCATACTGCTTATACAAGACAAGGATTAATTTTTGATCAGTTCTATAGAGAAGCCGGAGTTGAAGTTGGATTTTTTGCAGATGATTGGCTCTACGCAAGCGCCAGTGCCGGTTCTAATATTACGGATGTTGTAAGTAACTACACGAAAGATCCAACATACACAGCGCGAGTGGAAGTAACGCCTCGTTTTGGAGAGGTTGGATTATTATTTGGAGGTTCTTATGCTTCAGCAAAACTTGAAAACACTCAGGAAACTTTAAACACTAATATGTACGGCGGATTTTTCGGATTTGGTTATGTTGATTTTTCATTGCTTGCGGAATACGACATCGCAAATGATCTTTCTTCATCAGATGTAAAATCTAATATGCTTATGGTAGAAGCCGCTTATGTGATTTTAACAGGACTTGAAGCTATTGTTCGCTACGATAGAATTGATTACAACGCTGATGTTGACGCAGACGAAACCTCAAGATTTGTTTTTGGATTTGAATTTCATCCATACAGTTTTATAGAAGTACGTCCTCAGTACAGATTGGTTATGGAAGATCCTTCTGTTGATAATGATTCTTTTGTACTACAATTACATTTTTGGTATTAACAAATATGAATCTACCTTTTTAGTTTGCTATTTATATGCGGGTCGGACAGATGTCCGATCCCTACTCTTTTATCTATCCATTCTGCAATTCATCTATCCTTTCTTTATTTTTCAGTCAACAAAAACATTGGTTTAAAATGTGCACTTCAATAAAGTCTATTCTGATATTTTCACTTTTATTATCATTCGTTTCTTATGCTCAGGAAGAGATAAATATTGTAAACGGTGCCAGAGTTGAATTTGATAAATGCGGTTTCTCGATGGATGATTCTGACCTTGGTCAATTTATTTCTCCCGAATATATGGATTACAGTTATGATAGTTTATTAGTTGATCTTGAACTCTGGCGGCTGAGTGAATATGTAAAAATAGATTCCATCGGATTAAGTGTGCAAGGGAGGCCACTTTGGCAGTTAACAATTTCAAACGATCCGAATAATGTTGCAGGTAAGCGAACTGTTCATATCCACGCAAGAACACATCCGCAGGAAACAGAAGGATTTTATGTTACAGAGGAGATGATTGAAATTCTTTTATCTGAAACTGAATTTGCACAAACAGCCAGGGCAAATTGTGTATTCTATGTAATCCCAATGTTTAACCCAGATGGGGTAGAATTAAACTTGCCAAGAAGAAATGCTAATAATGTTGATCTTGAAGCTAACTGGAATACTTTTCCTCATCAACCAGAAGTTGCAGCGTTAAAAGCAAGGTTCACTCAGTTAATGGCTTCACCAAATCCGATTGAGGTAATGTTGAATATGCACTCATCGTCTTTATGCACAAGATATTTTGTTTATCATCATGAAAACGGAACATCTGCAAATTTTGCTTTGTTACAACAGCAGTTTATTAATGGAGTCAGATCGTATTTTCCAAATGCAATTGAGCCTTATAATTATTTCGTAAGCTGGACTTCGGGTACAGCATTGCAGTATCCCGAAAGCTGGTGCTGGTTAAATCACGGTGAAAACATTATGGCACTTACTTATGAAGATAAATACCGTCCTTCCTGCTCAAACACAGGTAAGTACGATTCTACTGCAAATGCAATTTTGCGAGGTGTTTTGGATTATATGGATATCACTACAGATGCTGAACAAGTTGCAGATCTTTCTCCAATTAAATTTAAATTAGAACAAAATTATCCCAATCCCTTTAATCCGACTACAATCATTAGTTTTACAATCCCAAATGTCACCCTGAGCTCGTCATCCCGAGCGGAGTCGAGGGACGAAGGGTCTCGAGTGCAACTTAAGGTTTATGATATTCTTGGTAATGAAGTTGCAAGTTTAGTTAATGAATTTAGAGAAGCTGGAAATTATGGAATAGAATTCAAGTCCACAGCCGGCAGTCTTCAATTGGCAAACGGAGTTTATTTTTATCGATTACAGGTTGGAGATTTTGTTGAAACTAAGAAAATGATTCTTTTAAAATAGTGTCAAATGACCCCTCAGGATATTAAATTTAACAAAAATACTGAGGAGACAAATGGAACTAAGACGGA
>JBGAWM010000051.1:0-22411 GCA_044227615.1 Ignavibacteriaceae bacterium | reverse complement strand
TGTTGTTCAAAAATTTACAAACCAAGAAACTTTAACCTGGGATGGAACAAAGTGGATAGGTGAAGGTGTTAGTGATCCTATAACCGGGTTTGGAGTTGCTCCAGAACTACATGTGGGTGGTAAATATATTTATGGTGCTTCTCAGGGAGGGTGGACACCAACTGAACAGGGAAATTATAGGATAACTTTTTATATGGCAAGCGGCAGTTCAGTTAATTTAAGTAATGCGTTTATCGCTGATATTATAGCGCCTATAACTCCGAAGGTTTCAGAAAACAACCAGGCAATGGTGGATATCACAAATAATTTAACTTATGTTGATGTTCAGGCAACCACTGGAGGCGGTGGAGGCGGCGGTCATTAATTTTTTTTAGTTCAATTAGCTTTGGGAGTCATCAACCAATGATGACTCCCAAAATTTAATTTTAGATAGTTAATTTATAGTATTAATACAAACATCCACTTTTAGATATAGCACAGTAACACTTTATGAAATTTTAAGTAAAATTTATGATAGTAAAGGAATTCATTCATTTAACTCACCAGCTTTTTTCTTCAATTAAATTGTATAACTCTTCCAGATCTTCAAGCAAATAATTAACTTTGAATATGAAAATATCTTTTAAAGTAAGACCTAAAATTCTAATTTTTATTGCCCTGGTTGTCACTGTTGTAATGATATCTTCTGCTTACTTTGAACTTCGTCAGAACAAAGAAGAAGTTTTTCACCTGTTAACTGAAACAGCACACTCTCTTTCAGAAACTATAACCACCAGCAGTATAAATGCTCTTAACTCAAGTAATGAATTGGAATTTCTGATTACTGAAAGATTATTAGATAATGCCAGAATGATTAGGATACTAGACAGCCTGAATTTATTAAGCCATGAAAAACTTATAAAAATTGGTAAGGCTAATAACATATACAGGATAAATATTTTTGATAAAAATGGGGATAGAGTTCTAACAAATAGAGTAATTGAATCTGATGATCATGTGCATGGTGAAGAAAATGTTAATCGATATAAAGAAGTTGAACCAATTTTAACCGGCAAAAAGCTTGAATTAATAATAGGTTTAAAACAAGCAATGCATGTTGACGAGCAAAGATTTGCTGTCGCCGTTGCTCGTTCGGGTGGTAGAGGTGCCATTGTTGTTAATATGAATGCTGAGGATTTTTTATCATTCAGAAAAAGAATAGGTATTGGAAAAATTATTCAGGATATAGGAGATGATTCTGAGATAGAATATGTGGCACTCCAGGACTCAATAGGTATTATGGCTGCAAGTAGTACTGTTAAAGAACTTAGTAGTTTTTCAGATGATGTATTTCTTTTAGGTGCTAAGTTGAATGATTCAACTTTTACACGAATAACTACCTTTGATGATAGAGAAGTTTTTGAGGCAATTAAGGGGCTTTATTATGAGGGCGACTTTATAGGCGTATTTAGAATTGGAATTAGCTTAGATGAAGTTAGAAGTATTGAAGCAAGAATTGTAAGAAGGATAATTATAATCTCAATAATTTTAGCAGCCATCAGTATTATTCTGCTAAGTGTTTTGTTCTCAAATCAGAATTTAAATTTAATTACACAAGAGTACTCTAACTTCAAATCTTTTACGAATTCTTTCTTACAGAATATGAATGAAGCAGTTTTAACTGTATCAAAGGATATGAAAGTTACATTATTTAATCTTTCAGCAGAAAATCTTTTTTCATCGCCTGCCTATAATATAATTGGTAAAGAAATTAGTGAAACTGGAATTAAAACACTCGATGTCATAGCAGAAAATATAAAAAGCAATATTGCTTATAAAAATTTGGAACTATCCATTGAAAAAGATAATACTTCTAAATTTATTTCAGTAAATATTATTCCTAACTATAATCTTGATAAAGTACTGGACAGCTATACTGTTATTATTAATGACATTACAGAGTTAAAAAATATTGAGGAGCATACTAAGCGAAATGAAAAATTGCTGGCAATGGGTGAACTAGCATCGGGCGTGGCACATGAAATTCGGAATCCAATTAATTCAATTGGAATGATTGGCCAAAGGTTAAACAGAGAATTTGTTCCTAATACCGATATTCAAGAGTATAAATCATTGACTGATTTGCTTGTAAACGAGGTTAATAGAGTAAATAAAATTATCACACAGTTTTTGCAATATGCCAAACCATTGGATCTGCAACTAGTAAATGCTGATATAAGTAAATTAATGATGGACTTCTATCACCTTTTTATTGAACTGGCAGAACAAAAAAATATTGCATTTACTATCAAAGGAAATAAAAACATCTACGCTAATGTTGATCCCGAATTATTCAAACAGGCCATAGTTAATTTTATTCAAAATGCATTTGAAGCAGTAGAAAATAATGGCAAGATTTTAGTAGAGTATTTTATAAGGGATGGAAGTTTAATAATTACTATTAAAGATGATGGGAAAGGGATTCCTGAGAAAGATCAGAGCAAAATTTTTGATCTCTACTATTCTACAAGAAAAGAAGGGTCAGGAATCGGTTTGAGTATTGCCCAAAAAATAATTTCTCAGCACAACGGATTTATAGATTTTACATCCACTAATCAGGGAACAACATTTAATATAAAGATACCATACAATGAAAAATTATAACATTCTAATAATTGATGATGAAAAATCACAAAGAGATATTCTCTATGGATATCTTAATAAAAAAGGGTACAAGGTTTTTACTGCAGAATCTGGCAGCCAGGGTATTAAAATAATTAATGAAAATCTTGTTGATATTGTTTTTTCAGATTTCAAAATGCCCGAAATGACCGGCTTGGAAATTCTTGCAAGAGTTTCTCAAATTAACCCGGAAATAAGTTTCGTCATCATTACTGCTTATGGGACAGTTGAGAATGCTGTTAATGCTATGCATTTAGGAGCATATGATTACATATCAAAACCAGTTAATCTGGATGAGCTGGATTTATTAATAGCAAGGATAATTGAACACAAAAATTTAAAATCAGAAAATGAGTTGTTAAAAAAACAACTTTATGAGAAATATAAATTATCTGCATTTATTTCTCAATCTTCAAAGATGGAAGAAGTAATTAGCGTTGCTGTGCGAGTTGCTGAAAGCAAAGCTACGATTTTAATTACCGGAGAAAATGGCACTGGTAAAGAAGTACTCGCTAAATCAATTCACTTTATCAGCCCACGAAAAGATGGTCCCTTTGTTGCTGTTAACATTCCAGCTCTTTCTGAAACCTTATTAGAGAGTGAATTATTTGGTCATGAAAAAGGTGCCTTTACCGGTGCTGAAAAAATGAAAAAAGGGCGATTTGAACTTGCTGATAAAGGAACAATTTTTTTAGATGAGATTGGTGATATCCCGTTATCAATCCAGGTTAAATTGCTTAGAGTATTGCAAGAGCATCAATTTGAAAGAGTAGGCGGAACAGAAAGCATAAATATTGATGTAAGAATTATCGCTGCAACAAATCACAATCTGGCAAATAAAATAAAAGATGGATCGTTTAGAGAAGATCTGTTTTACAGATTAAATATTGTTAGCATTCATATACCGCCATTAAGGGAGAGAAAAGAAGATATTCTTCCTCTGATAGATTTCTTTATGCATAAATATTCACAGGAAAACAACAGAAGCAACATTGAAATTTCTAAAGAGGTTATTGATGTGCTTATGAAATATAATTATCCGGGTAATGTTCGTGAACTTGAAAATATTATTGAAAGAGCTGTGGTTCTTGCACGTACAAGTATTCTCACAACAAGTGATTTACCATTAACAGTAAAAGGGATGAAGTTTGAAGATCAGCTTTCTGAACTAGGAAAAGGAACTTTAACTGAACAGGTGGAATCGCTTGAAAAAAGATTAATCTATGATGCATTAAAAGAAAGTAATGGCAACCAAACTAAGGCAGGAAAATTATTAGGTATTACAGAAAGGAATCTACGTTATAAACTACAGAAATATGAAATAAAACATTGAGAGAAATATGAATTAAAAATCATAACCCAGCGAAACAGAAATCATCTGATTTGAGTATTTATAATAGTAATCATTTGAATTATTCTTAAAATAATTCCAGTTTGCGGATAACGACAAACCATTAACAAAATTACTTAAATCGAAACCCAATCCAACTCCAAACCCAAATTGTTTATCTTCACGCAAGTAATCTAGTTCAGTTCCGTTTTTATCGGCAGCAGGCAATGATGAATAATTTCTTATCAAATATTTTGCTTCCAAATACAGTTCAATGTTTTCATTAAAGTAATGTTTAAAACCTAAGCCAGCCTCAATTCCATCGTAAGAATAAATATCATTAAATATTTCTTCTTCATAATAAATCAACGAATCACTAATTAAATATCTGCTGCCATCAGAAAGATTTTTTTGATAGCTTGCATAAGCGCTCAATCCCGTCAGATCGCTCAATGACTGCCCAACATTAATTCTGAATTTTAACAACGAAGATTCGTTGAGATAGTCTTCATAATCATACTTTTCCAAATAATTTTTATATAAATATTCGGCATTAAGTGTAAGCGAGGTTTGAGTTTCAAAATTTGAAATCCAGGTAAGAAATAAGCGGTGTTCATTATGTGAATATAAGGTGAAGTTATTGTAGCTGTTTTGATTAAAAATATAACCAGACAAAATAAAATCTGTTTCGCTTATTGATTGACGATAATTAATGTAAGCTGATATCTGATCAAAATCATAAACTTCATATTCATCTTCATTATTTCTAAACGAATAATTTATACCTGCATTCAACGGATTATCATCAATTGAAAATAAATGAGTTTCAACTAATCCTATACGATGGGTATCAAAAGATTTTGCAGTTGTGGTCTTAAAGTAATTTAAACTTCCCTCATAGTAAATCTGAACGTTATTAAACTCAGATTCAAAATTGTATGCCGTACCAAATGACAAACTGTTTATAAAATCAGATACTTTATCACTGGTATTAAAAATGTTATCATCGTAAATACCCTGATAATATGTATAGAAGTTAAACTGAGCTTTTGCGGAAGTAAAAAAAAGAATTGATAAAATTAATATTGTACTGAATCGTTTAAGCATAAGTGGTTTTAGAAAAATCAATGAGCCCCGCCGGTACCACTGCCATTTGTATTTCCATTACCACCATTACCATTTCCACCTGATCCACCGGGACCACCAGGACCTTTTTGTCCCGAACCTTGCCTTTTTCTCATTTTATTAAAACTCATTCCGCTCTGTCTGGAATCGCAAATACCATCGCCATCCTTATCAATAAAAACATCTTTCTTTTTACGATTTTCTTTCACATCTGTTTGCGGATTACCTTTTGGTCCGATTTGATTTTGCAATTTGTCGTTTTGTTGTTCCAGTGCTTTAACTTGAGTTTGCTCCTTATTTTGCTTTTTGATTTGCAGTGAATCAACAGTTTGAGCAAACATAAGTCCGGCTGAAAATATCATTACGATTATAATTGTTTTCATATAAACCTCTGTTAAACTAGAGCAATATAAATGCCACTTGAAATATTGTTATAGCAAAATGAAAATCAAACATTAAAATGCATCAACTCGACAATAAGGGTTTGATACGACTAAAAGGTCGAAGATTTTTATTTAATTAAAGTTACAACATCAATTGGTTTACTTTAAAACAAGTGTTTTTTTTGTTTGAACAAACGAACCAACCATCAATCTGTAAAAATAAACACCAGTTGGTAACGTTGATGCATCCCAATTTATCTCATAGATTCCCGGAGATATTTCTTCTTCTAATAAAGTTTCAATTTCATTACCTAAAATATCAAATATCTTCATCGAAACGTGATCGCTGATTGTAATTGAAAATTTAATTCTTGTTGAAGGATTAAAGGGATTGGGATAATTCTGATATAAGATAAAGTTTGTACTTATTTCCGTATTAATATTATTTTGTTCCTGTATATCAGAAATATATTCTGAATAACCTGTTACAAGAACAGTTCCATTATCACCACAAATCCATGCTGTTGTATCACTAAATACTTCTAATCCAAATAAATCATAACCAGTTTTTGAAAATTCATTTTGCCAGATTAAGCCACCATTAGTGCTATGAAGAACTAGTCCTGTATCACCGATAGCCCAGATTGAATTATCTGAAAAACCTTTAACTATATAAATATTATTTGTTGTATTGCTGGTTTGTGTAAACCATGTTGATCCGCCATTTGTGGTTTTAATTATTGTACCCAAAGAACCAGCACAATAACCAATATCAAGATTAATAAAGTATGGATAAAAAAGAGCATTTGTAGTTGAACTGCTTTGTTGAATCCAGGAAGTACCACCATTTGAAGTTCTTAGTACAATACCATCTTCCCCTGTAATCCAGCCATTATTTAAATCTTTGAAGGTAACACCAAAAAGTAATTTATTTGTTCCGGAATTTTGTTTCACCCAAGTTACTCCTCCATTAGTTGTGTGAATTAATTCACCCATATCACCAACAGCCCAACCATTACTTCCATCAACAAAGCTAATGCTTAATAATGTGTTAGTTGTATTTGTTGTTTGTTGTATCCAGTTAGCACCACCATTTGAAGTATGTAAAAGAACTCCCAGATCGCCCACAAGCCACAATTTATTTTGATCGGACATATCAGCACCGTAAAATGAATCACCAGTAATTCCGTTGTAAACATCATTCCAGATTTTTCCGCCATCAGAGGTTTTTATTATTCTTCCGTACTGTCCAACGCCAAATCCATTTACACCATCTGAAAACGTTATCCAATTAACGCTTATGTTCATTCCTTTATTAAAATAATCCCAGAGATCTGAATTATTCTTTTTTGCTAATAATCCATATTCACCAGCAATAAATTTTATTCCTGAAAATTCTGATATGTGATGTATTGAAGCATAAGTATCAAGATTTTCAGAATACCATGTTGATCCAGAATTTGATGACTTAAGAATAATTCCATTATCACCGACAATCCAATACTCGGTAGTTGTAGAATATAGAATATCATTTAATCCAAGTGTTGTGTTTGAGATAAGAGAATTCCAGTTTGTTCCGGAATTTGTGGTCTTTAAAATTGATCCATTTGAGCCAATAACAAATCCTGTTGTAAGGCTATTAAATTTTACTTGTAAGCAGGTTGCCCCACTATTCTTTTGGACAATCCAATTGGTGCCGCCATTAGTTGTATGAAGAATATATCCTAAAGAGCCAACAATCCATCCTTCATTTAAACTAATAAAGTCAACACCGTTAAAACTTATATTATTAGGAACATCGGGTGCTGATTGTATTATCCAATTAGTTCCACCATTAGAAGTTCTGATAATTTTTTTATCGTCACCAACGGCCCACCCATTATTTTTATCCCAAAAACAAACAGCATTTAATCCGTTTTGTATCCCCGCGTTTTGTTCAATCCAATTAAATCCGTTGTTAGTAGTTTTTAAAATCATGCCATTATCACCAACAATCCAGGCTGTAATAGAATCTGCTAAAGCAATATCTCGTAAGTTGTCTGTAACTCCTTCATATTGTATTTCCCAGGTTAATCCGTGATCTGAGGAAAATAAAATGGTTCCCCATTCACCAACTGCATATCCATAGTGTTCATTATAAAATTCGATTGCCCACAAATTATTTCCCTGTGGTCTTGGATATTGCCAATTCCAATCGCCTGCAATCGTAAGTGAACAAACTGAGAAAATAAAAAGTATAATTTTATGAAACATTTAAAACTCCGTATAAAAGCCAAAGCCTATTGATAACGAAATGTAGTAAGAGGAAAAATCATTGTATGTATCATTTGATTGGTTTCGCACAAAGCCGGAGCTTAATGCAATGCCCATTCCAAGGTTATCAGATAAGTTAAAGTATCTGGAAATGTACAACTCGGTAAATGTTCGCAAATCAACTCGTTGATCTGCAGTTTTAGTTCCAACTAAATCCAGTGCTGGGGCACCAAATAGTTTCTGTTGAAGCAATAAATCAAGTTTTATTTCAATATCGTAAAATAACTTTTGACTAAATTCGGATCTTATTTCAAATCCTTCATAACTGAAATAATCATTATAAATATCTTCTGTCAAAAAGGTTGTGTTGGAGTATTGTGCCAGGTATCTTACTAAAGTGTTAGGATTATATCTATATAAAATGTTTGTTTGAAGAGCAGTTTTTCCCCAACGAGTCCGCATAAATACATCAGCTACAAATTGAGCCGTACCATTTTCCATCGGGGAAATTAGAATTCCCTTATCTGATGGGACTGTTATTTTTGCACCGGTTTTTCCTTTACCAGTGTACTTTGTTGTAAAACTTCTTTCAACTTCAAATCTACTTGTATCGTAAATTGATTCCGTATAATATTTAAAACCACCTGAGATATTAAGACCATAGTAAAATGTGCTGCTAAATTTATTCCCGATCTGAAGATTCAGAATATCTGTTATATTTGATAATACTGTGATGTTTGTGTAATCTCTATAGCCAAACGTATTAGTTAGTTCAATATAATAGTCATCTGAAATCATAAATTTATAACCAGCCAATGCGCTTGTTCCCAAATTATTGAAGTCCTGAAAAATTTCTTTATCATGTCGCCCCCCAACTTTAAGGGAAAGTATTAATAATGGACTAATTGAATCATTTGAAACGATTTCAGGATAGTCAGTATCAGCCTTAACTTCCTTGAAATTGAGCATGTATGTTGATGTTAAATTATGCTCATAATAGTTTCTATCTTCAAATCGGTTAAACAAAACCAAGCCACTTATATAACTTAAGTTTAATCTTGAGCGATCAAATTCTTTCGAGTAGCTTAATTCAGTATATGTTTGCTTTAGTTGGTCATCAAGTTCCTGATAATTATAGAGGGGATTTTGATAGTATCCGTAACTAGCCGAACTATAAATAGATAGCTGTGCATGACTAGTTACAGTAAATAAAATTATTAGTTTCAATATTAATGTTTTTACATTCATTCGATTTTCTTTTCAGGTGCTAAATCAAATCTTACTGTTTTATCCCAAACGTGCTTTTCTTTTTTAATGTATTCTATGTAAAAAGATTTAATAACAAGGTAAATCCATAACTGGCAATAACTGAAATACATTAAGACTATAAGCCAAATCTTACCAAAAGAATCTTCTTCATCGTAAGAAATTGATACTATTATCTCAAATATGAAAAGTATAAATGCCATTACCCATACAATTGTATAAGGACCAGGCAATGACATGCTTACCAAATCCATTGCACTTATTATGAAAAGAAAATCTGAGATTAGTATTGCAAAGAAAAAGATATAGTATAGTGCAAGATTATAAAGTAAATCAAAAGCAAGACGTTTATTTTTAAAATGTGGAATCTGTTTAAAGAACTTTGAAATTACATAATGATTTCCTCTAACCCATCTTAATCGCTGTTTTATCCATACTTTCCATTCCTGCGGTTCTTGTTCATATGTTACAGAGTATGGTATATATTTAATTTTATATCCTTGCTGATAAATTCTTATACTTAATTCAGAGTCTTCGGTAAGCGCTTCTTCATCCCAGCCATTTAGTTTTCTGATTAATTCAGTCCACATAATAAAATTGGTTCCAGGTAAAGTTGCGATTTTATGGATTTGCCATCTGCCTGCCTGAAGCATAGATTGAAAGCTTAGAGTTTCAATGTTTATAAATTTTGTAAGTAAATTTTGATTTTTATTAATCGTTCTAAATTTTCCCAGGACAGCGCCCAGTTCTTTATTTGCGATAAGCTGTGCCGCCAAATATTTAAGCGCGTTTTTGTCAGGAGTATTATCAGCATCATAAATTGCTACTGTTTCTGATTCGACAATTTCCAATGCAAGATTAAGTGCGCGTGATTTACCTTTTCCTCCCAAACCTTTAGGAACATCAAACAAAACAACCCTCTTATCATTTTGGACAAATTGATTAATTATTTGCTTTGTTGAATCTATGGAACCATCATTAATAACAATTATTTTTAGTTTGTCTTTTGGATAATCCAGCTGTAGCATTGATTCTATTGTTCGTCCGATCACTTTCTCTTCATTGTGAGCAGGAATTAATATTGAACAAGTAGGAAAATCAAAATGATTTTCGTCGACAAATCTTTTTTCCTTAAACGATTTTAAATAATTAATATATCCAAATACAGTCAGCACAAATTGATATGCAATCATAAACCAGATAAGAATTACTGTTATCAGAAATAAAACACTAAGATCTAATTCTAAATTTGTCATTGTTTAATCTCTTGAAGTCTATACTTATGATTTAAATATTTTACTGATAAATACATTATTACAAGCAGAGCAATAGAAAGTATTCCAAAAAATGCTATGCCTGTTGATGACCAGAAGCTTGTTAGGTTTACTCCTTTTGAAAAAGTATCCCCAACAACTAAATCAACATTATGGCTGCCAACAGGTAAGAAAATGCTGAAGCAATCATCACCTTCCATAATTTTAAAACTATAATTTTTTCCATCAACTTTAACTAACGTTGGTACTCGATTTAGAGAAATAATGGTTCTTGTATCAGACTCATATGTAAAAGATAAATCTTGATAGCCATAATTGATTGAAAGAAGATTCCCACTGAATGAAAGTATCTTTGTCTGTAATTCTGTAGGATTAAATTGCTCATCACTTTTGTTGAAATTAATAAGATGAATTCCGGCAGGTATTATAAATGAATTATTTCTTCCGGGCGAAATCGTATTATTGTTTAGACTAATACTTATAACACTTTTGGGTAATTCTAAAGTGAAAGAAGTAGGTGAATAATATTCAAATCCATTCTTAGTAGCTTTATATTTAACTTCACTCGCTAAAGCATAAGGCATGTAATAAAGATCCTGAGGATTAATACTTGACTCCGAATAAATGGTTAGTCTTGGAGCTCCCAGGGAAGCAGAACGAACCATGTGAAAACTTTCAGTACCGGTTTGTGTTAATGTTGGGAATGGTATGACATTATTCTCATTTCTAAATTTCAGAATGTTAAGATCTAGCATTAGATTACTTTTATCACCAATCTTTTCAAGATATTGTTTTCCAATCTCATGATATCGGGTTGGATTTGTTGACCATAGATGCTGTGGATCTTCAACTTGCAGTATAAAATTATATTTTTTTTGCAGCTTCAAAATATTATCCATGTCATCAGCAATATATTCACGAAGCTCAGGTGAGCCGTAACTATCCATTGCTGTTACAATGATTTGAAATCCTTTTTTTCTATCTGCGATGTTTAGAAATGCGGTTAAAAGTGTTTCGTAAACTTCATTAAGTTTATTAACTCTATAATTAACAACGATTTTTCTTACCTGTGGATTATTTGCCCAATAATATTTTGATGTTGGTTCAAATATTTTAGAAAGATCAATGTTATATTTTTCTTTCACCTCTTTTTGAGCCGAAGAATGCATTGGAGTAAATAGAGTAGGACTTTCAAATCCTGAGCCTGCTTCAAAATATAACTCTGCTAAATTAACTCCGTCCCAATCATAGCTTTCAAGAAACTTTACAAATTCATTCTTCATAGTATTTACACATTGTGCATCCGTTAGAGCTACAGGGTACCGCCACGAAGGTCTAACATCATCACCCAAATAATTTTTTTCTCTCCACTCAGGATTATCTGCCCAGAATTTTTGGCTTAATTGCGGCGGCTCTAACCATGCATAAACCAAAATTCCATTTGCATGCGCAAGCTCAATTAAAGTTTTATAATCGTAAGTGTATTTCGGATATTGATGCCAGCCTGCAGCGTGTATAATTCTTATTCCCTGTTTTACCCATTGCTTAACTAATTTTTCGATACTGATCTTTGATCTGAAACCAGGATCAAAATAAACTTCTAAACTATTTTTTTTGATTATGGGCTTTAGCTGGAAATATTTTCTTACGTATTCTAACAAGTATGGATAGTGACTGTAACCAAGCTGCGAATGTGGATCGAATTTAGAGCTTATGTAAATAACTTTTCCATCGCCGTATTTTTTACCTATAACCATCGGGAATTCAGTAGCCTGATCAAAACAAAATATTTCATCAACATTATTTGTTTCAAACTTATTTACAAGTTCAGGATCGTTCCAAACAATTTTTTCTTCATGAAAATTATTATCACGAATTCCTTCAACCTTAATTTGTGTGGATGTGAATTTGATACCCAGTTCTTCAGATAAATAATTTTTAGTATCTGTAATTATATTACCGCCACTTTTCACAAAGCTCGTTATAATATTATAATCCGTTGGCTTAAGTGATTCTACTGAGCTATATGGAACAATCAAGAGATTGTATTTTTGAAGATCTAACTTTTGATTAACATATATAGTATCAACCGCTATGTTAATACTTTGAAATACGGAAGCTAATGATGCCTGATCATTGTAAGCTGCACCTCTTGCATAATGGTTCCATAATATTACTGCACGTGGCTCACTCCAGTTTTCTTCGATGTCAAATATCTCATCATATTTATTACTAACGATTTGAAATATATTTTCTAAAAAACCCGGTTCGCTTTTTAAAAACTCTGTCAACTCTACTTTGTAATACTCACCTGATTTCAAATTTATTTTTTTAGAGATCGTTCCAACTATTCTTTTATCAGAAATCTTTTTCTGTTTTATTTTTCCATCTTGATCATAATAAGTTTCAGTTAAATATTGATCGTCAATCATTAAAGAGAAATGCTGAGTGCCGGAAAGGAGTATTTGTTTTTTGGATTTAACGGAGTTGACTTCATCTTTTAGATTTAAAAATGTATATCCCATTTTTTCAATTCCATCAACCAATTCTTGAAGTATTTTAATATCAAGAAAAGAGTGAAAGAAAAATGAAGCAAAACCATCACGAACATATAAATTTGCCTTTGCTCCTTTTAGAATTTCATCAACTGCGTTTTTTGTAGAGATAGGGTCAGTATCCAGGGGGATATATCCCAAATTCTCCGGATAAATTTTTTGGCTGTACAAATCTTTATAAATAACGTATGGAAAAAATTGACTGTAATCGGGATTCTCAATTGATAGCCTCTGTTCGATTGCAGAACTAAAATATTTAGAGATTGTTTTGTATAAAATACTTGATGCTGTGTAGTGCGGTGTTTCCCATAATAATGGATGGAGACCATTTTTAGAAAATTCACTAAGCCCCATTTCAATTTTTCGATGAATCAGACTTGCATTTTCATCTTGAATGGGAAGATTAAGATTTGCATCCCAAAACTCAAAATCCATCGCTGTTACATCTTTATATTGATGTGTTATACCATGCATTACAATTGTTCCACCATTTATTTCGGCATATCGTAACGCATCAGCCATATCAGGCTTTTCTGAAAGACTAATTCTAATTCCGCCAATTGGATCAACATAAAATGGAACAACTCCAATCAAAAAAGGAATGCCTCTTTCAGATAAATAATCAGTGATATCCCGGATTTTATCAGGATCATCTAATGGTGTTACATCTTCTATTCTTATAATTGCGGTATGAGATTCCTCGTGATGTTCATTTAATATTTCGTGTAGATAATCTGCAAATAATAAATAACGGTCTGTGGAATTTGCGTAAGCGAATGGTGAGTCTGCAATGTAAACTAAATTTTTAGACTTAATGATGTAAGGAGCTTCTCTTTTCTTTTTTGAAGATATAGCAGTTGCAATAATTTCAATTTTGTTGTGATCAGATATTTCAATCAAATTAATATTTCCCTCACCTTTAGTAAAGGATTTGTTGTTTGATTTAACAAAGTCAAAAATACTTGCAGTGTCAAGTTTCGTTACTTTAAATCCATACAAATCTGATGTGTTAATTTTAGCGGAGAATTCGATAAACCCGGTATTGATCCAGGTTAAAGGTTTAATTGTTTTTACTATATCATTAATAAAAGAAGTTGGTACTGAATTCTTCTGATAGAATCCTATATAAAAAATATAATCGTAGTTATTAATTGATGATGCTTTGTAATCGTCAACTCCAATTACATCTGTTATTGTGTTAAAATGCCCGAGCAGTTGAGCCAATTGTCTTCCATCACCCATCGCTAAGTTGGTTAACTGAGAATTTCCTTGTACAATAACCAATATTTTTTTTTGCTTATAATTGCTTTCTCCAAAAATCTGGAGTGATAAAATTGTTAGAAATAATAGCAGAAAATATTTTTTAGAAATTATTTTCATATTCCAAATTCTCAGTTAGTACGACATGATTTGATATTTCCTTTTTTGCCAATGGATCAAACTCAACAATTGGAGTGCTAGAAATCTTAAAATAATTTTTAATTATCTGTATAGTTCGTTTAGCTGATAAACCATCTCCATAAGGATTTACAGCAGTGGCCATTTTTATATATTCGTCCTCATTATTAAGAAGGTTATCAGCAGTAGTAAAAATAGTATGCTCATCTAATCCAACAAGTTTAACTGTACCGTACTCTACGGCTTCCGGTCTTTCTGTAACTTCCCGTAAAACGAGTATTGGAATTCCAAAATGCGGACCTTCTTCCTGAACACCTCCGGAGTCAGTTAAAATTAAATAAGATTTGGACATCAGGTTTACAAAATCCAGATAATCCAATGGTTTTATTAAAAAGATATTTGGAATATTTCCTAAAATTGATTGTGCCACATCTTGAACTTTGGGATTAAGATGGACAGGAAAAATTATATTATAATCTTTATAAATTAATGCAAGATTTTTTATTGCATTACATGCGCTTTTCATTGGCTCACCCAAATTTTCCCTGCGGTGCATAGTAACGAGAATTATTTTTTTATCTTGATCAATAATATGATTCAATATATCTGATGAGAAGATATAATCACTATTAACTGAATAACTTAATGCATCTATAACAGTATTTCCCGTAACAAAAATATTTTCAGGATTTACATTTTCTGCGAGTAGTGCTTCTTTAGCAGTTTGAGTAGGTGCAAAGTGCAGATCAGTAATTGTGCTTGTTAGCCTTCTATTAATTTCTTCCGGAAAAGGATTGTTCTTATCGTTTGTTCGCAAGCCTGCTTCAACATGACCAACCGGTATTTGTCTATAAAACGCCGCCAAACTACCAACAAACGTCGTTGTTGTATCCCCTTGCACTAACACCAAGTCAGGTTTTTCCTTTTCAAAAATTATATCAAGTTCTTCAACTGTATTTTTTGTAATTGTTGCAAGCGTTTGCGAAGGCTTCATTATGTTTAAATCATAATCAGGTTTTATCTTAAATACAACCAACACCTGGTCGAGCATTTGGCGATGTTGAGCAGTAGCGATAGTAATTAGTTGGAAATGTTCAGTTTGCTGTTCAAGCTCTTTAATAATAGGAGCCATTTTAATTGTATCTGGTCTTGTACCAAAAATTACCGCAATTTTTTTCAAAGTTTAATCCCAAAAGTAGTTTCAATTTTTAGCTATTAGAAATATTCAAGCCAGAATTTATCTTGGAAAAATGTTTTATTTAAGAGAATAGAATGACTTTATGTGGTATTAAACAATTTATAAAAATCCATTTCGTCGAACGGTTCAACAATTTGGTCGAATATTAGATGCGAGTTTTTGTGTAGCTTCTCAATTTTAGGGTGATAAATATTTGGAGGGTTTCTATACTATTTTTTTAGAAAAAGGAAAAGTAATTTTAACACAAGTTCCCGGATATTTATTTGTAGAAAGATGTGAAGGGCTTTGAACATTTATGGTTCCGTTGTGTCTTTCTACAATTTGTTTAACTACAGATAAACCTAAACCGGAACCTTCAACGCTGCCGTGTTTAATATTACTTGCTCTGTAAAAGTCATTAAATATTTTATCAGTTTCTTCTTTAGGAATTCCAATTCCACTATCGCTTACACTTATGATTAAATTATCTTTATCCTCATCAACTGTAATCTCAACAACTCCATCCATAAAATTATATTTTATTGCATTGCTGATAATATTTGATAATGCAATCTGAATTAAAAGCGGATCGCCTTCAATTGTGTGTTTTTCTTTTCTGTGATTAATAAGTGAAAGCTTTACACCTCTTGCTTCAGCATTTACTTTTGCACTTTTAATTGCTCTTGCAAGAATAGAAGCAATATCAACTTCTTCTTTGATAAACGAATCTTCGATTCTTAGCTTGGAAATCTTTAATACATTGTTTATCAATTCGATTGCTTCCTCGGATCTTCTTCTTGCGCGGGTAAGTTTTTCTTCAACTACCTCATCTATCGGACCAAGAAATTTTTGCAGAACTAAATCGAGATATGAATGAACTGCAGCGAGAGGTGTCTTAATCTCATGCACAATACCTGAAATATATTTTTGCTTTTCTTTTTCGGCTGCATTTATTTTATCTATCGATTCCAATAATTGCTGTTCTCTAATATAAAGTTGATTTGCTATTCTGTTAGCAATCAATACAACCATAAAAACAAGAAATGCAAAACTAACGTTTAATGCAAGTACATAATTAAATTGCTGATGGAGTGAAATTGGAAGAAAACCAATTATGTGATTGTGCTGAATGATAGAGTAATACTCGCCAACTGTGATACCCCAAAACGCTAGTACTATTACAATTGCAAAAGTGTAAATCACAAAACCCGGTAAGATTAAACTACCAACAATCATATGAATCACGAAGAACAAGAGCAGAGGTGATTCAACACTTCCGGTAAAATACACAACAAGCATAAGAGCAATTAGATCTGAGATCATCTGAAGGATTGATAAATGCAATGGATTAAAACTATCAGCATCATGTTTAAGATATTGACGAATAAAATGGAAAAAGAGATTATAAGCAAGGATAGAGAATGTAGTTATGAAAAGAGCCGTTTGTTGTGTGTCAGATAATTTAATACCTAAAAAATATTCGGGAAAAATAATAAAGAACAGAAGCATCGCTACAGCAGCATAACGAAGTTTGATAAACCAGAGATTTCTTCTTCGTATCGTTATCCAGAATTCTTCGTAGTGAATTGCCCAAGCGGGAACAAGATTAAACATTTCAATCTCTTTTTAATCACTGTAAAAATAAAAAAGGCAGATGCCAATTACGAACATCTGCCTGCAAGAAAGAGAAATCTAAGCAATATACTTACCTCTCTTCACATAATGTGTATGAAGAAGTTTGTGCGAAATATGTCCGCAAGGTCCATCCGTTAAAAACTCAGTATAGATGTCCGTAACATGTCTATTCTCATGAGATTTTCTTAATGGTAAAGAATTATCTTCATCATAAATAGCTTTTGCGCGCATCTTTCTAATTTCATTATTTGTTGGAATTGGTTGACCGCCGCCGCCTATACAACCACCAGGACAAGCCATAAACTCAATGAAATGACATTCGCTGAATTTTCCGCCAGCCTTAATATCATCCATAATTTTTTTAGCATTTGCGGTTCCATGTGCGACTGCAACTTTTAGTGTAGCACCTTTTAACCAGTTCCAATCAGGTACGAGATGCTGAAGAATTTTAGGAACAGGACCAACTTCTGTTATGGAAAGCTCAGCATATTTTATTCCTTCAAAACCGCGTAATGGAATTATATCAGCGTTAGCAAAAACATCTTCAACTTTTTTTCCTGTAACTATTTCAATTACTGTTCTAAGAGCAGCTTCCATAACTCCGCCGGTTGCTCCAAAAATTAATCCTGCACCGGAAGCATCACCAAATGGATCATCAAAATGTGATTTAGGCATTTCAGGTAAATATATTCCTGCTTCCTTAATCATCTGCCCAAGTTCACGTGTTGTTAATCCGAAATCAACATCTTTGAAACCTGAGTCATTCATTTCTGGACGATTGCACTCAAACTTTTTAGCAGCACAAGGCATTAGTGCAACAGATACAATATCTTTTGGATCAATACCTTTTTTCTGCGCATAAAATGTTTTGATAAGTGCGCCAAACATTTGCTGCGGTGATTTTGCAGAACTTAAGTTATCAATGTATTCAGGATAGAAATGCTCAAGATATTTTACCCACCCTGGCGAGCATGAAGTAAATTGCGGTATTGCAACCTGTTCTTTCTTTACCAATGCTTTGTAAAGTCTTAGAATTAATTCTGTACCTTCTTCCATAATTGTAAGATCTGCAGTAAAGTTTGTATCAAATACAACATCAAATCCTATTCTGCGCAAAGCTGTATTTAATTCACCCGTAAAAGATTTTCCTGCTTCTAAACCAAAAACTTCACCAATTGCTGCACGAGGAGATGGAGCGGTTTGAATTACAACATGTTTTGTTGGATCATCAATAGCATTCCATATTACATCCGACGGATCATTAGCTTTTAATGCACCGGTTGGGCAGCGATTGATACATTGTCCGCAGTTAATGCAAACAACATCAGCTAAAGGTTTTTCTAAAAATGTTCCGATGTGTGTTTTATCTCCGCGATCAATTGCTTCCAATACTCCAACTTCCTGAAGATCAATACATGTCCTCACACATCTTCTGCAGTTAACACATTTATTCATATCACGAACTACGGAGTAAGATGATAAATCCTGTTCAAATAATGGTTCTGTAACATGACCAAATGTATAAGAATCAACACCGTATTCTTTTGCAAGTGATTGAAGTTCACAGTTATTATTTCTTACACAGGAATAACATTCCCCGTAGTGTTCGCTGAGCAGTAAATCTATAATGTGTCTTCTTGCTTTACGAACCATACTGCTTGATGTTTTAATTTTTATCGGAGCAGTTATAGGAAATGAGCAGGCTGTTTGAAGAGTTCTCATTCCTTCAATTTCCACAACGCAAATACGGCACGTACCGGCAATGCAGAGATCGGGATGATGGCAAAGAGTGGGAACGTGAATTTGATTTTCTTTACACGCTTCAAGAATTGTCTGTCCAAAAAATACCTGAACTTTCTTTTCGTTTATTTCAACAGTAACCTTACTTCCTATTCCATCTTCTAAAGTTGGTTTTTCAATCGTAAGCGGCTGCTGAGACATTGGTGTTCTTGATTTTTCTTTCATCACTTACCTGCCTTTCCGTTAAATCCATCATTTCCTGATGTGTGAAAGATTTCATCTTTGAAATTTTCAAGAATAGAAATGAATGCATTAGGGCTTGATTGACCCAATCCGCATTTAGAAGCTACCTGCATAGTTTTTCCGAGTTCCTTTAAGGTGTTTATATATTTGAAAGTAAAATCTCCACGTTCAATCATATTAATTCCTTCAAGAAGTTTTACATTTCCAATTCTGCAGGGTGTACATTGCCCGCAGGATTCTTCAACAAAAAATTCCATAAAGTTTTTTAGAACGTGAAGCATATTTCTTGATTCATTAAAAATAATTACTGAGCCTCCGGTTGGTATATCTTCATAACCAAATTTACGATCGAACTTAGATTTGGGAATACAAGTACCGGATGCACCTCCAACCTGAACAGCTTTAGTATTTGTTGCACCAACCAATTCAAGTAATTCATTAATTGTAATTCCCCATGGTAATTCATAAACACCTGGGTTTTCACAATCACCTGATACTGAGAATAATTTAGAACCTGTTGATTTATCAGTTCCATGATTTTTAAACCAGCTTCCTCCTTTAGTAATTATATGAGGAACGGCAGCAAGTGTTTCAACATTGTTTACAGATGTTGGATAACCCATATATCCTGTGTTTACAGGAAATGGTGGACGATTACGCGGCTCACCTCTGTTGCCTTCAAGTGATTCAATTAGTGCAGTTTCTTCACCACACACATAAGCACCTGAACCGAGACGAATAGAAATATCAAATGAAAAATCTGTTCCAAGAATTCCTGACCCGAGCAGATTATCTTCTCTCATATTAGCAAGATAATTTTCTAACTGTTCAAGCATATACTCATATTCAGCACGCAGATAAACTATGCCAACTTTTGCTCCAACAGTATATCCGCCAATAACCATTCCTTCAAAAACGAGTGCAGGATATTCCATTAGAAGTACTCTATCTTTAAATGTACCTGGTTCGCCTTCATCAGCGTTGCAAACAATAAATTTTTTCTCGGCTTTTGCAGCAGCAGTTAACATCCATTTTGTAGATGTTGGAAAACCTGCGCCGCCTCTTCCTTTTAATCCGGAATCTTTAAGCTCAAAAAGAATATCTTCTCTTTTTTGTTTTAATGCTTTTTTAATTCCTTCACCTCTTTTATAAGGCGAGAATAGAACCGGACCTGTTCTTTCGGTTTTAACTATATTCATTTCTGATTTTGTGTTCATGTCTCCTCCCTACTTTATTTCGTTAAGAATATTAACAGCTTTTTCGGGATCGAGCTTTGTGTAAACACGATCGTTAATTATCATTGCGGGTCCCTGATCACACATACCAACACAGTTTGTGTATTCAAGTGTAATACGGTTATCTTTTGTTGTTTCACCAAACTTAATTCCAAGTTCTCTTTCAATAGCCTGAACAACTTTACTTTTATTCGCCATATCGCAGGAGATGGTCTGGCATAATCTTACAATATTTCTTCCTGTAGGTTTTGAATGAAGGAAAGAATAAAAAGATATAACGCTAAACACTTCAACAGGATGAATATCAAGTAAACGTGCAACTTCCTGCTGAGCAAAATCACTTATATAACTGTGCTTCCTTTGTATTGCCTGAAGCACCGGCAAAAGAGATGATCTGTCTTTACCGTATTTTATTACGTAGCTCTCAATCTCTTCAGAGAGAGCATTTTTTTCTACAACAAGCATTTGCTCACTCCTTAAAATGAATTGCTAAAAGTTTTTCTACTTTATCAACAAGTGTTTCCGGTGAGATTGGTTTTTCAACAAACTCATCAACGGGCACCATATCGCTGACTCCGAATTCCATCCCCAAAGATTTTGAAACTGATGTGTACATAATAATTGGTGTGTCAACATTCATTTTGCGGAATTTTTGAGCCAGGAAAAAACCATCATCCGGTTCAATCATCATTACATCAAGAATAATTAAATCAGGATTTTGATCCATAACGATTTTGTAACCGTCTGCTGGATTGGAAGCTGTGATAACGTCGTATCCTTTTGATTGTAATACTAAACTGCTTGCATCTACAATATCAGGATCGTCGTCTATGATTGCTATTTTAGCCATTGTTTATCCTACAGATAAATTGAAGGAATATGTAGTTAATTATAAGTTCTCCAATAACTATCAATTAACATGTTAAGTGCCATATTACTTTACACCAAATAATTATTTTAATTCAATTGGTGCGAGGGTTAAATATTTTTTTGTTTGATTTTTCTTAATCCTAAGAAGTTTTACTTCTCAAATAAGATATGCTGTTTGTTAGCTTTTGCTAATTGTAAAATGATGATAATTAGAAATGGAAAGCTATTTCAGAAAAGTTAAATGGGTGAAAATATTTGTTAACTAATTTAGAACCACCGGTATAAATACTTTAAATGTTGTTCCTTCGCCATAGTCGGATTCAACTTCTATTTTGCCGGAGTATGAATCAACAATTCTTTTAACTATGGAAAGTCCTAAACCTGTTCCGCTTATATTTTTTGTCTTTTCATTTTTAGCACGGAAGAATTCTGTAAAGAGTTTATGCCTTTCTTCCGGCTTCAATCCAATTCCGCTGTCTTTAATTTCTGTAACAAGATAGTTCTCAGCCTGGTAAAGATTAATGTTTATTAAGCCTTGTTCGCGGTTATATTTAATAGCATTACTTATAAGATTAGTGAACAATCTTGTAATTTCATCCGCATCTGCGTTTATGCAATGTGCTGAATCATCTTTATCAAAAATAACCTGAATGTTTTTTTTGCTGATATCAATTTGGAATAGTTCAAGTACAGAAGAAATGATTTCGTGAAGACAAACTCTTTTGATTTCGCGCTGAACACTTTTTAATTCCATTCTTGATATATCAAGAAGATCGTTAACCATTTTCAATAAGCCGTCCAATCTAGTCATCGAACGGAGCTCATATTCTTTTCTTTGCTCTGGACTTAGCATTATCGAATCATCATTAAAAAGTTTTAGAAATCCATAAACAGCGGCAATTGGCGCTTTTAGTTCGTGCGATACCATCGAAACGAATTGTGATTTGACAAACTCAATTTTTTTAAGCTCGGTTATGTCTTTAAATACAAACACAACGCCGGCAATATTTTCACCAGGATGACGAACCGCTGATGCAGTAACTTCGATAAAAAATTCTCTGTTAGGTTTTAGCTCTAATTGAATTGTATATGATTTGTGTTCAGTGGATTTATCATTAACCAGTTTATCAAAAAGGACTTGTACCTCCGGACGAAGTTTATCAAGTATATATTCCTCAACTCCTATTCCTGTGAGTTCAAGAAATTTATGCGCGGCAGGATTGTGCAAAACTGCAAGTCCATCTTTGTTAACAACAAGAACACCAT
>JBGAWM010000050.1:0-22871 GCA_044227615.1 Ignavibacteriaceae bacterium | reverse complement strand
AAAGCCCTAAAACTATTCGTTTTAAGGCTTTTTTGCGGGGCCGACGAGACTCGAACTCGCGACCTCCTGCGTGACAGGCAGGCGTTCTAACCAACTGAACTACGACCCCTTTGAAATTTGAAAGCCAAATATAAACTCTGACGTTAAAAAATCAAAATTTATTCATCGCCAAATGATATGCCTAAAGACTTAGCCACAAAGACGGCCTGATCATCCGATTTCACTAATTTTTGTTTAGAAATCGCATCTTCAATCTTTACATTTTTTATTTCATTCCCTCTTAATGAAACCATTCTTCCAAATTTACGATTTGCAACTAAATCAATTGCAAATGCTCCAAATTTGGTTGCCAGGATTCTATCATAAGGAGTAGGGCTTCCTCCTCTTTGAAGGTGTCCAAGTATTGTTACACGAGTTTCTTTTCCCGTTAACTCTTCAATTTTATCAGCTACAACTTTTCCAATACCGCCAAGCTGAATTGGATCTGTTCGTTTAATATCGCTTCCACGAGTAACTAATTCACCACCTAAAGGCTTCGCGCCTTCTGCAACACAAACCAAAGAAAATCTTTTTCCCATCAACTCACGTTCGTGAATTTTCCCTGCGACTTTATCCCAGGAAAATGGAATTTCCGGAATCAGGATAATATCTGCACCTCCACTAAGCCCGCCGTTTAGTGCAATCCATCCTGCGTATCTTCCCATAACCTCTACCACAATCACTCTATGATGCGAGGAGGCTGTTGTATGAAGTCTGTCTAATGCCATAGAAACTACATAAACCGCAGAATCGTGACCAAAAGTTTGATCCGTAGCTTCAAGGTCGTTATCAATTGTTTTGGGTACACCAACGATGTTCATTCCCATCTTGGAAAGTTTATTGCAGATATGCATAGTACCATCGCCACCAATTGCAATAAGAGCATCCAATCCCCAGCTCTTATAATTTTTTAGTGCAGCTTCTGATTTATCTAAAATTTCTATCTTGCCATTAACTTCCACAGGCCAATGAAAAGGATCGCCTTTATTAGATGAACCCAAAATTGTTCCTCCTCTTGAAAGAATCCCTGAAACATCGGCATTACTTAGTTCTTTTGCTTTTCCTTCAACTAATCCTTCAAAGCCATCAATAATTCCATAGACTGACATACCGTAATCTTCAGCAGGTTTAGTAACACCTCGAATTACAGCATTCAAACCAGGGCAGTCGCCTCCACCGGTTAAAATTCCAATTCGTCTTATACCATTCTTCTTAGCCATTTTAGATTATAGATCCTTTTATTTCTTAAAAATACTTTTTGAATTCTTAAAGTGAAATTTAATCATTTTCATCAAATAATTATCATCAAATTGATCCAAAACACGCTTTGCTGCAATATCTACTAAAGACCCGCCGCCTTTTGGTATTTGGAAGCCCACTTCCCTGCTCTTGATATTAAACCAATCAACAACTTTTGCTCTTGCTAAAATAGATGCTGCTGCAACTGCAGTATATCGCTCTGCCTTTGGAGTCTGATAAAGATTAAGCACAATATTTTTTTTGCTCAACTCATCTTTAATAAGTTTTTCATTACCGAATTTATCGCTGATTACATTTTTGCAATTAATTCTTTTTACCAGATTTTCGATTGCCTTTGAATGTGCCCATCCCATTATCTTATTTAGATTTTTAAAGGATTCATAAAGTTTATTGTACTTTTCGGGATTGATTTGAATAATTTCAAAATTATCCCCGATGATATTTTTAATTTTAAATTCGATAACCTTAATATTACTATCAGTAATAAGCTTACTGTCTTTAACTCCTGCATCCACTAACTTCAAAGTTGTCTTCTCATCTGTATAAACGGCTGCAATTACCAATGGTCCAAAGTAATCTCCTTTACCAGATTCATCTGTGCCGATGTATTCATTAAACTTAATTTCGTTCTTTTGTTCAGCTTCAAAAAAAGTTTCCCCAAATACAATCTTATTTAGTTCATTAGAAATTTTTGATTCGGAATTTGCTTGAATAACATTTTTAATACCCTTCTTTCCAAAAAAAACTAATAATTTTGCCTGCTCTTTATTGCTGTTCACTATTATTTCATAATTGTACAGTTTTTTGTCCGGTGATGAAACATTAAAACCAAGTTTTGTCAGTTTTTGAGATAAAAACTCAATTTGTTTTAACGCCTTTTGCTGGAACAGATCTTGCATTACTTTATCTATCTAGTTTGTATTTAATAAGTAATAAAATTAGTTTTCATAGTAACGTGATTTAAAAGGAGAAAATAATGAATACTCAAAGATTAAGTAAATATTTTTTTATGATATTATTAATAATGTCCGTCGGAGTCAATAATATCGCTTCAAAAACTGTTCTTCAGGATGATAAAACCATAAAAGAATTTACTTCTACATTAAAACAGAAAGTTTTGCTGAGCAATGATCAGGAAACAAAAATTCTTAACATAATGACCGAGATGCAAAACAATATCTCATCCAAACCTGAAAACAAATCTGAGTATGTTAAAACAGCTCAGACTAAGGTTGAGAGTTTATTAGACAGCAAACAAAAGATGAAATACGATATCATCAAAAATGATTTTTGGAAGAAAATATAATAATTAACTAAAATATTTTACCCGGTGTAACAGCCGGGTTTTTTTAACCTTTCTATTTTCCCCATTTAATTACTTCGAGTTTTACTTCCTGGATACCTGACTTAATCATCTCAATTTTCTCTGCAGCCGCCAATGATAAATCAATAATTCGTCCTTTAAAGTTAGGCATTCTGTCATTTATTCTAACATCAACACTTTTTCCATTTGAAAGATTAGTTACTTTAATAATTGTATTAAAAGGATATGATGGATGAGCGGCAGTATAATCATTCATATCATAAACTTCTCCACTTGCCGTTTTCTTGCCATCAAATTGATCAGCATAAAAGGATGCTGTTCCCGTTTTTATCTCCAGCACATTAAAGTCTCTAGTATTCTCTTCTCTATTAGAGTTATCCGTACTTCTAGAGTATCTTGTTGTTGAACTACAGCCATAAAAAAGTAAAAATGATAACAGGAAAAACAAATAATATTTTTTTATTGTGTTCATCCAATTTGCACTGTTATAATAATGAAGCAGCCTTTATGATTGCAGTTTCAGATCTTAATCGGTTTTCTGCAAGCTTTAATGTTATGGCGGGTTTGATGTCGTTAATTTCATTTTCCGAAAAACCACCCTCTGGACCAAAGATTAAATAATATCTCTTTTCATTCTCAAATTTCTGATCAGCAAATTTATTGGTGGAGTTTTGATCAAATAAAACTTTCTCAACTTTTAAATCACTAAACTGCATCACCGAATTAAAAAATTCAACTTTCGGTAAATATGATTGCAGTGACTGTTTCATTGCGGATAATAAAATTTTATTTATTCTCTCAGCATTAAATCCTTTACTTACACAACGTTCTGAATTAAAAAGAATAAAATTAGTTATTCCTAACTCAGTACACTTTTCTAAAGCAAATTTTAGTCGATCTGGATTTTTTAAGTTAGGTATACAAAAAGTAAAATGATTTAATTTATTTTTGCATGTATAAAATTTTGAAACATCAACACAAAGTCTTCGCTTTTCAATAGCACTGATAAAACCTTCATAAATTTTTCCCTTACCATCCGTCGCAAAAAGCTTATCACCTACTTTATTCCGCATTACCTTTATTGCGTGATGATATTCCTCATCAACAAGATGAAATAATTTTCCATCTTTTGTTATTGATGAACAAAAATATAGCTCTATATTAGAAAGATATTCCAAGGTCTAAAATTATTTGTGAATTAAATTGTTCGTCAAATGCTATTTCTACTCTAAAAACCTGATAAGGCAAAATAAGAAAAGTTAAACCAAGTCCGTATCCTGAATTAAATTTATTAATTGCTAAAGGATCCTCCTTATATTTTGCTGTTCCAGTCTCTGCAAATATTTGAGTATAAAATCCTATTCTGTAGGATAATAGTTTATCTGGTATTACCGGAATAAAACTCAAATCAATATTTAGTTCTTCAATTATTGGGTAGTAAAACTCTACAGATGTTAAATAATAATCATCGCCTTCAAATTTTTCAAAGTAATGCCCACGAATTTTTTCACTATTCCCGATAATTGAATAATCATAATATGGCACATTGTCACCAAACGTAAATCTTGAAGCAAAACGCAATTTACTAACTAGTCCATCAAATATTTTTTGGTATTTTCTAAAATCGAGTGAGGCAACACCATAACTTATATCATCAATTCCTAAACCTTTAGTGGTATAAATGAGACTAGAATAGAATCCATTTTTGGGAAATTGTGCAAGGTCTCTCGTATCGTGCTCAAAACCAATTCCAATCTCAACTAAATTATCAATTCTATTGTCAGATGCATTTATGCCTGCAATATAAAATGGTGATTCAATATAAGTGTATCCGCTGCTCACGTACAATCGGTTAAACAGACCAAATCTTTTACCAGTTATAAAACGTGCACTAATTACTTCCTGTTTAAAATTACTTCCGTAAAGATTTTCTGCAGTCGGGCTTTTATTGGACACATTTGAATAACTAATACTAGAATTAATAAAAATATTTTCTTTACCAATGATATTAGGGTTATAATAATTTAGTCCAAAAGTTGGATCGTATCCAAGAAGAAAATATGCTGTAATATCTTCATTTCTGCCTCGAAAATTTTTAAGCTTTAGATACATTCCGTAAGATAACTTATTAAGATCATTTTCTGTGGCTTGTATTACAGGTAATGGGTAGATATACCAGCCTTCTTCTACTTCAATAGTTAAGATTCTTTTAGCATCAACTATAGCTGGGATAAAATAGACGTGGTTAAATATTCCTAAACTGTATACCCGTTCTCGGTTGTAGATGGCATTCTCTTGAGTAAGAGTATCGCCGATAGAAAAATTTAATTCTCGAAAGATTATAAAATCTTCAGTTATCTTATTTCCACTTAAGTTTATTGAATCTACAATAAATGGATATAATTCAGAGTTAAAAAGTGAATCAGTTGTTTGTGAAAAGTTTAGTGAAGAAAAAACAATAATGTGCCAATAAATTACTAATACTTTTATTTTATTTTTTAACACTAAGCGTTATTGTTTTCTAATTCAATACTTTGATTTAAAAAGTTAATTTAAATAATCAGAACGCACTTTTAGTTAACTGCTTCTTCAACATATTCTGACACCGGTAAACAACTGCAAACGAGATTTCTGTCTCCATAAGCATTATCAACTTTACCCACACTTGGCCAAAATTTATTTAATCTTGTCCAATGTACCGGATAAGCAGCTTTTTCTCTGCTGTAAGGATAATTCCAATTATCACTTGTAACCATTTGTGCCGTATGAGGTGCGTTTTTTATCACATTATTTTTCTGATCTGCAATACCACTTTCAATTTCTTTTATTTCATCGAGAATATTAATCAAAGCATTACAAAATCTATCAATCTCAGCTTTAGATTCACTTTCTGTTGGTTCAATCATTAATGTTCCGTGAACCGGAAAAGAAACTGTTGGTGCATGATAACCATAATCCATCAATCTCTTTGCAATATCTTCAACCTCAATGTGTGCGGAATTTTTAAACTCACGCATATCAAAGATTAACTCGTGTGCCACTCTTCCTTTAGAACCTGTATATAAAACCTTAAAGTAACGTTCCAATTTTGCTTTGATATAATTCGCATTTAGAATAGCCGCTTTTGTTGCGCTGGTCAATCCGGCTTCGCCCATTAATTTAATGTAGGCATAGGAAATTAAGACAACATTTGCACTGCCAAACGGTGCTGCGGCAACTGCGTGGATTGATTTGTCTTTAGAAATATTTACAACTGAATGCCCCGGTAAAAATTGAACAAGATGTTTTGCAACAGCAATAGGTCCAACTCCCGGTCCACCGCCGCCGTGAGGGATACAAAATGTTTTATGAAGATTTAGATGACAAACATCTGCACCAATTTCTGCCGGACTTGTTAATCCAACCTGTGCATTCATGTTTGCGCCATCCATATAAACTTGTCCGCCTTTCTCATGTATAATATCACAAATCTCTTTTATAGATTCTTCAAACACACCATGAGTTGAAGGATATGTAACCATAAGCGCTGCAAGATTATTTTTATTTGCTTCCGCTTTTGCTCTTAAATCATCAACATCAATATTTCCGTTTTCATCACAGTTTACGACAACTACCTTCATTCCAGCCATTACCGCACTTGCAGGATTTGTACCATGAGCTGATGATGGAATTAATGTAATGTTTCTCTGTGTTTCTCCTTTATCTTCTAAATATGCTTTGATAACAGATAAACCTGTATATTCACCTTGTGCTCCTGAATTTGGCTGCAATGAAACAGCAGAAAATCCTGTTATCTCTGTAAGATCTTTTTCTAATTTATTAATTAATTCCATGTAACCAGAAACCTGATCTTTTGGAACAAATGGATGAATATTACTAAACTGCGGATAGGTTATGCCAAGCATCTCGGTTGTTCCGTTCAACTTCATTGTACAAGAGCCAAGCGCAGTCATAGAATGGACTAGAGAAAGATCTTTGTTTTCAAGATACTTCATATACCTTAAAATATCGGTTTCAGATTTATAGGAATTAAATACGGGATGTTCTAAATATTTTGAGGACCTTTCAAATTTTTTATCAAATGATAACTCTAGTGTATTTTGTGTATAAGGACGTGTTGAAACATTAGAAGTTTTTCCGAGTACTTGAGCAAAAACCTGAATCAACTCATTAACATCATCTAAAGAAGTAACTTCACTTAATGAAATGCTTATATGATCTTTAATAAAATAATTTAAGTTAATCTCGTGCTTTAAAGATTCTGTTTTAATTTTTTCTAAAAGTGTTTTATCAACTTTAAAAGTAATAGTATCGAAGAAATTTTTATTTATTTGAATTAAACCTAATTCGCTGAGACTATCACTCAAAATTTTAGTTAGATTATTTATTCGTTCAGCAATTAATTTAAGATTTTTAGGACCGTGATAGACAACATACATCCCGGCAAGCACAGCAAGTAAAACCTGAGCAGTACAAATGTTGCTTGTGGCTCTTTCACGTTTAATATGCTGTTCTCTGGTTTGTAGTGCCATCCTTAAAGCTCTATTTCCCTGAGAGTCCACAGAGACACCAATTATTCTACCTGGAATAACTCTCTTAAAATCTTCTTTTGCAGCAAAATAGGCTGCATGCGGCCCACCAAAGCCCATTGGAATTCCAAATCTTTGAGTACTTCCAACAGCACAATCAGCACCAAATTCTCCGGGAGGGGTAAGCAGCGTTAAACTTAAAATATCAGCAGCAACAGCTTTAAATATTTCTAATGATTGAGCATTTGCAAACAGCTCCTTATAATCGAAAATCTCACCATTAAAAGCGGGATACTGTACTAACAATCCAAAATAATCATTATCCAATTTTATCGACTTATGATCATCAATTACTAATTCGATACCTAATGGTTTAGATCTTGCTTTCAAAACATCAACTGTTTGTGGAAAAACTTCTTTGGAAACAAAAAACTTATGAGCATTAATTTTATTTTTTTTACGATTATTAAAAAACATAATCATCGCTTCAGCAGCAGATGTTGCCTCATCAAGCAATGATGCATTTGCAATTGGTAGTGATGTGAGATCTGAAACGACTGTTTGAAAATTAAGTAACGCTTCTAATCTGCCCTGAGCTATTTCCGCCTGATATGGCGTGTACTGTGTGTACCAGCCCGGATTTTCTAAAATGTTTCTTTGTATTACGGATGGAAGAATTGATGGGTAATATCCCATGCCAATGTAACTTTTATAAATTTTATTTTTTGAAGCAATACTATTCAGGTGTTTAATAAATTCAATCTCACTTAACGGTTCATCTAAATTTAACTTATTCTTAAGACGAATACTCGCGGGCACGGTTTCATCAATTAGATGGTCAATGTTATCGACTTTACATTGTTTAAGCATCTCAGTGATTTCATCATTATTAGGACCTATATGGCGGGATTCGAATACATCTGCATGTTGAAAAGGTTTCATCATTATTCTCTTGAATTATAATTAGAGGTTGAAAAATGTTTTAATTTATTGATATAAAATTAAGGAAAATCTTTGTAATTCTGATTAAGAGAAATGGTTATTTTAGTGCAAATTTTTATAAACTAAGTTTTGTTAGATGATTCGCGGGAGATTTTTTCGAGTGTAGCTTTTGCAGCCCTTTGCTCAGCAGATTTTTTATTTTTTCCTTTTCCTACCCCAAAATAATTTTCTCCAACATTTACTTTTACTGTAAATAATCTATCGTGCTGAGGACCTTCTTCATTTATCACAATATAATTTGGAACTTCAATTTTATTAGCTTGAGCATATTCTAAAAGCTGACTTTTATAATTTTCATCAACTAAATACTCACCATCTTTAGTCAATGGTCCAATTAAAACCCGATGAATAAATTTCTTAGTTACCTCCAAACCATTATCTAAATATATCGCTCCGATTATAGCCTCGAACGCATCAGATAAAACCGTTTTGGATGCACGGCTAAAAGTATTTGTTAAATTTTGATTTATCAAAATAAAATTAGCCAATCCGATTTCTTCAGCCGCATCGGATAAAGCAAACCTGTTTACAAGTTTAGATCTAATTTTTGTTAAAAATCCTTCGTTCTCATCGGGAAATTTCTCAAACAAATATTCTGCAACAATTAGACTTAAAACAGCGTCTCCCAGAAATTCTAATCTTTCATTGGAAGTATCCTTATCCTCAAGTTCTTCAAGAAAGGAACGGTGCATTAATGCCTGGATATAGTGGGATTTATCTTTTATTGGAAAGCCAATTATTTTTTCGAGAGCAGCAAATTTGTGTGGTGTAAGTATTTGTTTTACGTGATGGGAGTTGCTGGTTTCTTCCCGTACGCCAAATATTTTAAGCAAACGAGAAAAAAGGAAACTCAAAACTATTCCTCAAACTTTTTAAACAATATTGATGCATTGTGCCCGCCAAATCCAAATGTATTGCTTATTGCAGCATTGATCTCTTTTGCAGTAGTTTTTTTAGCACTATAATTTAAGTCACATTCAGTATCAGGATTATCAAGATTTATTGTTGGTGGAATTAAACTGTTTTTCATAGAAAGAAGAGTAGCAATTGCTTCAATACCTCCAGCAGCTCCTAATAAATGACCTGTCATAGATTTTGTTGAGGTAACTACTAACTTATAAGCATGTTCACCAAATAATGATTTAATAGCTCTGGTCTCATTTATATCGTTGTGCGGGGTTGATGTACCGTGTGCATTGATGTAATCAATATCAGTCAGTAAAACTCCTGCATCTTCTGCGGCAATTTTCATTGATCTTATTGCACCCTCACCACCTGGGGCCGGAGCCGTTATATGATGTGCATCAGCAGTCAGTCCAATACCAGCAAGTTCAGCATATATTTTAGCACCTCTGCTAAGTGCATGATTCAACTCTTCGAGAATTATTGTCCCGCCGCCTTCACCCATTACAAAACCATTTCTGTCTTTATCAAAAGGTCTGGATGCTTCTAAGTACCTGTCATTCCAGGTAGAAAGTGCTCTCATCGCATTAAAGCCGCCAATACCAATCTCTGTAATTGAAGCTTCGCTTCCACCGCATACCATAACATCTGCTGCACCTCTCTCAATTATCATAAATGCATCAGAAATTGCATGGGATGCTGTAGAACAAGCTGAAGTAGTTGCGTAATTAGGACCTTTCAATCCAAAACGAATTGATATTTGACCTGCCGCCAAATCTGCGATCATCATTGGAACGAAAAATGGACTGATAGCACCAGGATTTTTATCCTGAAAATACTTCCAATGTTCATTCTGCATAGTTTCCAATCCGCCGATTCCGCTGCCATAAATTACACCGACTCTATCTTTATTAATCTTATCTAAATTAATTTCAGAATCTTGAATAGCTTCCACAGATGCCGCCAAAGCAAATTGCGAAAATCTATCCAACCTTTTTACTGATTTTTTATCAAAATAATTATCCGGATTAAAATTTTTAACTTCTGCAGCAAATTGCGTATCAAACTTTGAGGCATCAAAATAGGTTATTGGCGCTACACCATTCTTACCTGCAATTAAACCTTCCCAATATTCGGGAACATTTAATCCAATCGGTGTAACTGCACCAAGACCGGTTATTACAACTCTTTTTCTAGTCATAATAATTCATCAACATAAAATTGTTTTGGTATGTAAAGCCATATTAAGGAAAGAGAAGGCTATCTCAAAAAGTGAATTAATGAGACAGCCCATTTAAACTAAGCTAATTTTTCTGAAAGATATTTAACAGCGTCTCCTACTGTTCCAATTTTCTCGGCATCTTCATCAGGAATGGAAATTTGAAAAGCACTTTCAAATCCCATTACTAATTCAACGATATCAAGTGAATCAGCGCCAAGATCGTTAGTAAATGATGCTTCAGGGGTGATTTGAGATTCTTCAACACCTAATTTATCGATGATAATCTCTCTCACTTTTGCTTCAACATCCATAGTATTCTCCTATTATTAGTTAAGTATTTATTTGAGTTATTATTTATTAGTCTAAATTTAACAAAATTAAAATCTAAGAAACAAATAGATTTATTATTTACATTGTCATTCCGCCGTCAACGGCAATAACCTGACCGGTTATATAATCAGCATCTTTGCTGCATAAAAATGCAACTACTTTAGCAATATCCTCTGGTTTACCCAATCTTGCCATAGGAACATTTTGAACTAATTTTTTTACCTGATCTTCAGTAAGCTTATTAGTCATATCAGTTTGGATAAATCCGGGGGCAATAGCATTTACAGTAATGTTGCGTGATGCTAATTCACGTGCCATTGATTTTGTAAATCCAATAACACCTGCTTTAGAAGCTGAGTAATTAGATTGTCCGGCATTTCCAATTAAACCTACGACAGAAGAAATGTTAACAATTCTTCCGTAGCGTTGTGCGATCATTGGCTTTAAGACTGCTTTTGTATAGTTAAAAACACTTTTAAGATTTGCGTTGATAACATCATCAAATTCTTTTTCTGTCATTCTCAATAATAAATTATCGCGTGTTATTCCAGCATTATTAACCAATATATCTACTCCGCCAAGTTTTTCTATAGCAGCATCAACAGTGGCTTGTGACTGTTCCATAGATGTTGCATCAGCTTTAAAACCATGTATTTTTATTCCCGGATAATCAATCTCTGCCAATAATTCTTCAGCACATTCATCGCAGCTATTATATACAAAAGCAACATCTGAAAACAATACTCCGCAGCAGCTTCTTGAAGCAAGTTCTTTAACGATGGCTCTACCTATTCCTCTTGTACCGCCTGTTACAATAGCTCTTTTATTATGTAATTCGACTATTTTACTTGCCATTTTTTTCAACTCCGGTATAATGTTCTATTAAATATTCATTTCTATAATCTTCAAGTTCTTGAAATTTATCCTCTCCAAAGAAATGAATTAGTTCTTCCCTGCAGGCTTCATAAATCGTAGTTTCTTTAAATGATTCCTTGCTGCAGGTTTTAAGTCTATCAATATGTTCATCATCTATCGTTAATGCCCCTTCAAACACTGTTAACGGAAATAAAACACAATATATAGGTTTATGATTCCATTTATGTTCACCTTCTATCATTGCAAGTTTTTGAAGTGTGCACAATCCATTCTTATCCAAGAACGTACATTTACCATTTATTATTTCTGTTCCAACGGCAACACCCGACTCAAAATCCTCATCTTCTTCAGGCTCTTCAAACCATTCATCAACATCTTTAGATTGTGTTTCATCCAATAATGGTATAATCTTATCCTTTATACTAAGTATGTGCTGATGTTCTTTAAGATCTGTATAAACTCCATAGTTACAGCATTCACCCCCACATCGGCAGGAAAACTTAAATGTAAATATCTGCGGATCAATATAAACACCATTAATCTCTTTAGTGAATTTAGTATTCGTGTTTGTTTCCATTATAAGTACTGCTCCAAATCTTCAAATTTATCAATCCCAAATAATTTCACATCAGGATTTATCCTTTTGACTAATCCTTGTAAAACTTTACCGGGACCAATTTCATAAAATTCATCAAAACCATCAGCAATCATATTTGTAATTGTTTCTTCCCATCTCACAGGAGAAGTTACTTGCTGATGCAATAGATTTTTAATTTCATCCTTCTTTGTAACTGGTCTTGCCGTTACGTTTGCATACACAGGAAATCGTGCATCATATATGGGCGTAAAAACCAATGATTCAAGCAAGAGATCCTTTGCTGATTGCATTAATGGTGAATGAAATGCTCCGCTTACAACAAGTTCTTTTACTAATTTAGCACCGTTAGCCTTACATAATTCCATTGCTTTTCTAACGCCATCAATCGAACCCGAAATAACAATCTGTCCAGGTGAATTAAAATTTGCGCACTGAACGATACCCGCAGCAGATGCTTCTTTGCAAAGATCTTCAACTTTATGAGGCTGTAAGCCAACAACTGCAGCTAAAGTTCCGGGATTATCAATTCCCGCTTGCTGCATTGCTTTACCTCTTGCTCTAACTAATTTTATTGCATCATAAAATTGAATTGCATTTGCAGAAACCAACGCTGAATATTCTCCGAGTGAATGACCCGCCGCTGCTTCCGGCTGAAGTGTTCTAATTAAACTTGCTAAAATAACACTGTGCAGAAAAATTGCTGGTTGCGTATATTCAGTTTGTTTAAGTTGATCTTCGGGTCCATTAAACATTATGTAAGATAGATTTACACCAAGAGCGTCATCTGCGGTTTTAATCATCTCTTTGGCTTCTACAGATTTCTCAAATAAATCCTTAGCCATACCAATATATTGTGATCCTTGACCCGGAAATAAAAAAGCTTTTTTTGACATCGAAATAGTATTAATTATTAAAAATTAAATAGCCCACACAACATGAATTGCGCCCCAGGTATAACCCGCACCAAACGCTGATAAAATTAGGTTATCACCTTTCTTTACTTTTCCATCACGGTAGTATTCAGTTAAACATAATGGAATTGTTGCTGCAGTTGTATTACCATATTTATCAATGTTAATCATTACTTTTTCTCTGCTGATACCCATTCTCTGAGCAGTCGCATCAATTATTCTTAAATTTGCCTGATGAGGAACAAGATAGGCAATATCTTCAGATTTAAGATTACTCTTTTCCATTAATTCTGCTGATACATCAGCCATGCCTTTTACTGCAACTTTAAAAACTGCTTTACCATCCTGATAAATGTAGTGCCATTTTTTATCAACAGTTTCGTGCGAAGCAGGATTTAAACTACCGCCGCCAAGCATATACAATGCATCTTTACCTGTTCCATCTACTCGAAGAATAGAATCCTGCAGACCTAAAGATTTATCTTCAGTTGGTTCTAATAAAACTGCTGAACCAGCATCACCAAAAAGAATACAAATATTTCTATCCGTGTAATCCGTAATTGAGCTCATTTTATCAGCACCAATAACTAATACTTTTTTGTACCTGCCGGATTCAACAAGTGAGGCGCCTGTTTGTAAGGCAAACAAAAAGCCTGAACACGCTGCAGATACATCAAATCCCCAGGCGTTTGGTGCACCAATTTTTGTTTGAACCAGACAAGCTGTTGCAGGAAAAAACATATCGGGAGTAACTGTTGCAACGATAATTGCATCAATATCCACAGGATTTATATTGTGTTTTTCAAATAAATCCTGAGCAGCACGAGCAGCTAAATCACTTGTAGCACCATTCTCTAAAATTCTTCTTTCGCTAATTCCAGTTCTGGTTCTTATCCATTCATCATTAGTTTCAACTATAGACTCAAAATATTTGTTGTCTAAAACTTTATCAGGAGTGTACATTCCAACTCCAGTAATCATTGCGTTATATCTTTTTTCTGACATCAGTTTTCCACTATCTTTTTTGTGAATATTGCTTGATAGAATTTTCTATCTTTTTAATTAGATCTTTATTATACATCTCACGTGCTTTTAAAACCATATTCTTGATTGCTTTAGGAGAACTTGAACCGTGCCCAATAATACTAATACCATTTACACCTAACAACGGTACACCGCCGTGTTCCTGATAGTCCAATGATTTTACAGATTTTTTCAAAGCGCCTTTTGATATTCCAACTTTTAGCTTATCAAAAAAACTAGCTTCAGCTGTTTTTGTCAAAAGATGTTTTAACAGTTTTGGAACTGATTCACCAAATTTTAGAATAATATTGCCAACAAATCCATCGCAAACAACAACGTCAACTTTCTTAGTCATAATATCCCTGCCTTCAACATTTCCAATAAAATTTAATTTGGAATTTTTAAGCAGATCAGATGCCTCATTTGCAACTTCATTTCCCTTACCTTCTTCTTCGCCCATACACAAAACACCAACTGAAGGATTCTTAATTCCGCCCATTTCTTTTGCGTAGATTGTTCCCATTACAGCGTATTCAAAAAGATGTGAGGGTTTCGCATCCTTTCCAGCACCAACATCATAAAGATAACAAATGCCGTTAACATTAGGCATCTCTGCCCCAATTGTTGGACGACCGACACCTGGAATTCTACCCATAATCAGTGTCGATGCGCTCATCATGGCACCGGTGTTGCCTGCGCTTACAAATGCATCCGCTTTACCTTCTTTAACTAACTGCGCACCTTTTACAATTGAGGAATCTGGTTTGGATTTTAGTGCAGAAGTAGGTGAATCACCCATTTCAATAACTTCACTGGTATGGATGATATATTTTTCATCGAAAGAAAGTTGATTTGATTTTATTACGGAAAGTATCTCATCCTTTTTACCTACAAGAAAAAGTTCAAAATCCTTTTTTTCATGATAAGCGTCAATGGCACCAACAACAGCATTTTGAGGGGCAAAGTCGCCCCCCATTGCATCAACAATAATTCTACATTTAGCATTTTCAGCTTCTGATTCATCCATAGGATAAGTAAGCTATTTAATTTTAGCTTTTAGGAATAAACACTGATCGTTCATTGTAGTAACCGCAGGAAGGGCAAGCACGATGAGCAAGTTTCATTTCACCGCAATTTGCGCAAGTACTTAATGAAGGAGCTACTGCTTTATAGTGAGTTCTACGTTTATCTCTACGGCTTTTGGACATCTTACGTTTTGGATTTGGCATAATATCATTCCATTATATTTAGTTGAGATTTAATTTATCTTTCAAGTTCATAAGAGGCTTCCACCTCGAGTCAATTTCTTCTGTGCTACAGCTGCATTGTTCGATATTCAAATTTTTACCACACTTGTAGCATAATCCCTTACAATCTTCTTTACAAAGTTTTTTCATCGGAATTGAGAGTAATGCAAATTCACGAACATCTGATTTAATATCAATTTTATCAGCATCTCGACTGATATACGTTACGTTTAGAGAATCCGTTTCTTCTGGTGCCTCATTCATCAAATAAATCATTTTATAATCACTCTTTAAACTTGTTTTATATTCAGTCGCACAACGGTCGCATTCAAATTTAACTTTAAATATTGAATTAACCGAAATTATCAACTGATCATGTAGTTTATTAAGAATGATGGTTGATTTATATTTTCCATAAAAAGGATTATCTAAATCCAGTACATCAACTTTGTCATCAAAAACAAAATTATGTTCCCCCTCGCTTAAATTTGATATTTTTATAATCATCTTGCAAAATCACGCAAAAAACGAGGCTAAATATATAGCTGAACGACTATATTATCAAACGATCCCATAACTCAATATTTGTCTTTTTTCAAACATTTTGAGCATTATAAGGATTATTGACTTCGTGTGAGCTAAATATTCAACTATATAATCATTGAATGTAAATTAATACCGGGATATTATCCTACGAATTTCAGTTAAACAAATTTACCCATAAAATTTACGATTTTAAGCTAAAATAATTTTGGTTTTTTCAGTTCTAAATGAATAATTTGAACAAGATATTTAATAATACTTATAGTTGCCCAAAATTAAATGTTAATAATTTTTTCTGCTTTAGCCGCAATTATTCCGATGTCAATCTACCTTATATTGATATGGAAATTTGACCGATATGATCGAGAACCATTTAAACTTGTTTTAACAAATTATCTTTGGGGTGCATTAGGAGCTATAGTTTTGGCTTTAATTGGCAGTTTGTTTCTAACCACACTTGCTTCATTATTTATCAGAGACAGTTTACAATTAAGCAGGTTTGGAGCGATTGTTGTTGCTCCTTTAGTGGAAGAAATTACTAAAGGTCTTTTTTTGCTGATCACTATCACAAACAGGAAATTTGATAATATTACTGATGGGATTGTTTATGGCGGTGCGATTGGGTTAGGATTTGGAATGACTGAGAATTTTCTTTACTTCGTTACTTATGGAGAATCAATCGCGAATTTGTTTATGCTGGTTATCATCAGGAGTCTCTTTTCTGCCGTAATGCACTGTGTTTCAACTGCAACACTTGGAGCGTTTCTTGGATTGGCAAAATTCAAAACATCACCAAAAAAAATCTTTTACGGGTTTGCAGGATTATTTATCGCAATGATGATTCACTCAATATGGAATTTCAGCCTTAGTTATGAACACATTGCACCAATTGGTTTTCTGTTTATGTTAGTCTCGATAATTATTTTCATTTCAACATTCGTAGTTTCTCTACGCAGTGAAAGAAAATTAATTTTTAACGAACTTAAAGAAGAAACCGAGCTTGGAATTATTCCTGAATCACATTTAATTATTTTGAGTTCACCCCAGAGAGAAAGAAAAGGCTGGCATGATGAACGCACCCGCAAAGCTTATATTAATGCTGCAACAACTTTGGCTTTTAGAAAAGTTCAGTTAAGGAACTCTAACGGGGCAAGCAGAACATACTATGAATTAGATGTTGATAATTACAGAGATTTTATCAAAAAATTATTACAAACTGCTTAATAGATGAACTCAAAAGCTGTCTATATTTTCCCATATTATTTTTTCTACTCAAATGAAATCTATAAGAGCTTGGATGGATTTAGTAAAGAAGATATTTCGTTACTTTTTACAACGCTTTATTTAAATGTTCTGGAAAATTTAGCTGGAAAAGAAGATAAGGTGGATATTTATTGCATCTGGAATGAAATCGATAAAGATAATCTTCCTGAGGAGTTTGTTAATTTTAATTGTAAAATGATTTTCACTAATGTTTCCGATAAAAAACAAATTTTTGAAAAGCTATCATCTAAGCAATTTTCATTATACAAAAATAATCTTATAGTTTTTTCAGATGTTATTGATATAAGATCTTCTGATTATGATCAATATTTTAACCTGCTAAATATAGATGATGAATCTCTTATGATAGCAAAAGAAAAAGAAAATAATATTGCGGTTTTGGGATTTAATAATTATTCTGATGAAATTATTAGCAGTTTAGTATTAAGCGGATTTGATTACAATGATTTTTTAAGTCGAATTAAATCCTCTGAGCACTTTATACATATTGTAAACGATGTGTTACTTGTTAGAAGTATTACTAACTTTAAACAACTTTACGCAGAATTATCCCAGAAGAAAAGTATGGAATATTGTTCTCAAAAAATGCACGAAAGATTTACACATCTGTTTGTTGAATACAAGGATTTACTTAAATGAGTAAAGTTGGAATATTCGGCGGTACGTTTGACCCAATACATAACGGTCATTTAATTACTGCTCAATCGGTAAAAGAAATTAGAAATCTTGAAAAGATAATTTTTATCCCCGCTTACATTTCACCACACAAGCAGCATGCAAAAGCATCAAACGCTGAGCATCGTTTAAATATGCTAAAAATAGCAGTGGATAATATTCCATTTTTTGAATTTTCAGATTTTGAAATCAAGCAGCACACAATTTCTTACACGATAGATACATTAAGGGAATTCAAAAAGAGCTACGACGAAATTGATTTGATTATTGGTTACGATAATATTTTTCAATTTCATACATGGAAAGATCCTGATGAAATTTTTAAGTTAGCTAATGTTGTTGTACTTAAAAGAAAATCATCACATCCTATCGATTATGTAGATAAGTATGTTGAAGCAGCTAATTTTGTAGAAACACGCGGTATTGAAATAAGTGCAACAGATATTCGCAATCGTGTGCATGCAGGATTACCAATTTATTACCTGGTGCCAGAAAAAGTTTTAGAATACATTAACAAAAATAATTTATATAAGGAAAATTAATTGAAAATTCTTGTAACTGGCGGTGCTGGTTTTATAGCTTCCCAAATTGCCGACGCTTTTATTGAAAATGGACATCAGGTTGTAATTTTAGATGATCTATCAACAGGATTTGAAAAAAACATAAACCCAAAAGCCAAATTCCTCAAAGCAAATATTTGTGATAAAAGTTTAGACAAACTATTTGAAGCCGAAAAATTTGATGTTGTTAATCACCACGCAGCCCAAATGGATGTAAGGAGATCCGTTAAGGATCCTGAGTTTGATGCGACAACAAATATTCTTGGTACGATAAATTTATTACAAAATTGTGTTAAGTATGGAGTAAAGAAATTTATGTTCGCATCAACCGGTGGTGCGGTTTATGGTGAGCAAGATTACTTCCCTGCTGATGAAAAACATCCGCAGCAGCCAAAATCACCTTATGGAATTTCCAAACTTGCTGTAGAAAAATATCTTTACTTTTATAACTCAGAATACAAACTTAATTATTCCATTCTTCGTTATGCTAATATTTACGGTCCAAGACAAAATCCTTTTGGCGAAGCAGGAGTTGTGGCTATATTTTCAACAAGACTGCTTAAAGGCGAACAGCCAATAATTAATGGACTCGGCAAGCAAACACGTGATTACGTTTTTGTTGGCGATGTTGTAAAAGCAAATCTTCTCGCACTTAATGACGATGCAACAGATATTTATAATGTTGGAACAGGACTCGAAACTGATGTCAATCAACTTTTTCATTATATCAATGATATAACGAAAGCTAATAAAGAAGAAATGCATGGCCCTGCCGCTGCGGGCGAACAATTGCGTAGTGTTATAACTTCAGAGAAACTATTTAAGAAGTTTGGCTGGAGACCATCTACAAAATTGGAAGATGGATTAAAAACAACTGTAGATTACTTTAGGAAAAATTTATCATAATATGGTTGATCTTAATCTGATAGAAAAGATTTATAAAGAAGACAGGCGTTCTATTGCTAGAGCCATATCAATTATCGAATCAAATAATTTTTTTACCTCAGAATATTTAAAAGAAATTTATAAAAAAGTAGGTAATGCTTTTCGAATTGGTATTACAGGACCACCCGGCGCAGGTAAAAGTACAATTACAAATCAGCTTACAAAGCATTTTAGAAAGCAGAATAAAAAGGTAGGAATAATTGCAGTCGATCCAACCTCCCCATTTACCGGCGGTGCATTACTCGGGGATAGAGTGCGAATGACTGATATCGGAATGGACAACGGAGTTTTTATTCGCAGTATGGCAACTCGCGGCAGTCTTGGCGGATTATCTAAAAAAGCTATAGACGCAGCAGATGTACTTGATGCAGCGGGATTTGATATTATTATTTTAGAAACGGTAGGGGTTGGTCAATCTGAATTAGATATAGCGCAGGCTGCAGATACTACCATTGTGGTTCTTGTTCCGGAAAGTGGTGATTCAGTGCAAGCAATGAAAGCCGGCTTAATGGAAATTGCTGATTTTTTTATTCTTAATAAAAGTGATAGACCAGGTTCCCAGCAAGCTTATACTGCTTTGCAAACTATTTTAATGATAAAAGATCACGATGAAAATTCCTGGCTACCAAATATTATTAAAGCGGTTGCCTCTGAAAATAAAGGCATTGATGCAATTGCAAATGAGATTCAAAGGCATCACATTTTTATGAAAGAAAAAAAACTGTTTTATCTCAAAAGGGAAAGACAAGCAAACGTAAGAATTAAAGAAATTGTTGAGCACAAATTAAAAGATGAATTATGGAGTGAGACTGGTCAAAATTCTTTAAATTCATCTTTAGAAAAAGTTGTACTTGGAAATCTTTCTCCTTATCACATTGCCGAAGAAATTATTAAAGAATTTAAAAATAGGATTTGAAGGAGTTTAAATGGATCAAAAACCTTTTCTACCTGAACTAACAGAAAACCAAATTATAATCCGAAACACTATAAGAGATTTTGCGGAAAAAAATATCCGTCCCGTAATTATGGAATACGACGAACCGCAAAAGTTCCCGATGGAAATAATGAAACAGCTCGGCGAACTTGGGTTTCTTGGAATTCTCGTTCCTGAAGAATATGGTGGAGCGGGTTTAGGTTATATTGACTATGCAATTATAATCGAAGAACTTTCACGTGTTGATCCTTCAATCGGACTTTCAGTTGCAGCACATAATGGTCTTTGCACAAATCACATCAATCGCTTTGGAAATGAAGCACAAAAGAAAAAGTATTTACCTGATCTTGCAAGCGGGAAAAAAATTGGGGCTTGGGGATTGACCGAATCATTTTCTGGTAGTGATGCAGCAGGATTAAAAAGTTTTGCAGTTAAAGAAGGAAACTTTTGGATCTTAAATGGTAGTAAGCAATTCACTACTCACGGAACTGTAGGTGAAACCTACGTCGTTATGGCGATCACAAATAAGGATGCGGGAAAAAAAGGTATTTCTGCTTTCATTCTTGAAAAAGGAATGGAAGGATTAATAATCGGAAAGAAAGAAAATAAACTCGGGATGCGTGCAAGTGATACAACACAATTAGCTTTTGAAAATTGTAAAGTGCCTCTTGAAAATCTTTGTGGCGAAGAAGGAATGGGCTTTATCAATTCAATGCAAATTCTTGAAGGCGGTAGAATCTCAATTGCAGCCTGTAGTGTTGGATTAGCTCAAGGATGTCTCGATGCTTCATTAAAATATTCTAAAGAACGAAAACAGTTTGGAAAAGCACTTTCGGATTTTCAAGCGACTCAATTTAAACTTGCAGAAATGGCAACAAACATTGAAGCCGCAAGAATGTTGACTTATCGTGCCGCTGTAATGAAAGATGCAGGAATACCTAATACCAAAGAAGCAGCAGAGGCAAAACTTTTTGCAAGTGAAATAGCTGAGAAGGCATCAAGTGAAGCAGTTCAAATTTTTGGCGGATATGGATTTATAAAAGAATATCCTGTTGAAAAATTTTATCGCGATGTTAAACTTCTTACTATAGGAGAAGGGACATCAGAAATTCAGCGGATAGTTATTGCGAGAGACCTACTGAAAGATTAAATATAATTAATGGTCATTCACCCGAAAGTGTGAATTCATCCATACAAAGATTAGGAGCAGATTCCTGCTTTCGCAGGAATGACGGATTAAGTCAATGAAAACAATCGGAACAAAAATAAATGAGAACGAATCTTTTCTTAAACGAGAAGATTTTCAAAAGGAATTGCTTCGAAAACTCGAGGCTGTAAAAGACATCGTAAAAGAAGGCGGCGGTAAGAAATCTATTGAGAAGCATAAAGCTAAAGGAAAACTTACCGCACGTGAGAGAGTAAATCTTCTTGTAGATGATCCCAAAAAGTTTTTTGAGTTAAGTACTTTTGCTGCTTATGGAATGTATGAAGAATACGGCGGCGCTCCTTCATCGGGAACTATTTATGGTGTTGGAAAAATCCACGGACGAGATTGTGTTATAGTTGCCAATGATGCGACTGTAAAAGCCGGGGCGTGGTTCCCTATCACTGCAAAGAAAAACTTACGTGCTCAAGAAATTGCAATGGAAAATCATCTCCCAATAATTTATTTAGTTGATAGCGCTGGCGTTTTCCTTCCGCTTCAAGAAGATATTTTTCCTGACAAAGAACACTTTGGAAGAATCTTTCGTAACAACGCGAAGATGTCTTCAATGGGTATTCCACAAATTGCTGCTATAATGGGACCTTGTGTTGCGGGTGGGGCTTATCTTCCGATCATGAGTGATGAAGCTTTAATTGTTGAAGGAGAAGGCTCAGTGTTTCTTGCAGGTGCTCATTTGGTTCGTGCTGCAATTGGAGAAGTAATTGATAATGAATCACTCGGTGGTGCAAAAGTTCAATCAAATATTTCCGGTGTTACAGACTACATCATGAAAAATGATGAAGAATGTATAGTACAAATAAGAAGTTTAGTTCAGAAGTTTGGAAAGAATCAAACAACAGGATTTGATAGAATTGAAAGTAAACTTCCCAAATATCCGACAAAAGAAATTCTTGGTATTCTTCCAGAAGATACTTTAAAGCCTTACGATACCTATGAATTGATTTCTCGTATAGTTGATAATTCTGAAATAGATGAATACAAATCCGGATTTGGGAAAACTATTATTACCGCTTATGCACGAATCGATGGCTGGGCTGTTGGAATTGTTGCCAACCAAAGAAGTGTTGTAAAAACAGAACAAGGTGAAATGCAGGTCGGTGGAGTTATCTATTCTGATTCTGCAGATAAAGCTACACGATTCATTATGAATTGCAATCAAAAAAAGATTCCGCTTTTGTTTTTACAGGATGTGACCGGATTTATGGTTGGCAGTAAAGCTGAGCATGGTGGAATAATAAAAGATGGTGCAAAAATGGTAAATGCAGTTGCTAATTCCGTCGTTCCTAAAATTACAATTATCACTGGAAACAGTTTTGGTGCAGGCAATTATGCAATGTGCGGCAAAGCCTATGATCCACGATTTATTTTTGCTTATCCAAATGCTAAGATTTCTGTTATGGGCGGAAATCAGGCAAGCAGTGTTCTACTCGACATCAAACTA